>JAWGHR010000001.1:0-398704 GCA_032560695.1 Peptoniphilus harei
TTATTAGAAGATTTTTTAAGATAATCGACTTGTAGATAAGGGCAGATTTTCCATTATAAAGTAAAGGTGATATAGGGCTATTTTTCTTTGCTTATTAATTGTATATTATGCAATGAGAGAAGGAATTTATATCATAGATATATTCTCACATACTACGCTTACTTAAAATATTAAATTTTATCCATACTGACCACTCGAGCCACGTTGAAACCCTAACCCTATTGGTACGAGATTCGCACAGAGAATCGAAGTAGCGATAGAGGTAGGTCTCATGCCAAGAATCTCCAAGAAAAGCGACTAATAAAGGAGCTTTGATTGGCAAGATTCGACGGCTGAGAGTGTAGTATTGATGTCAAGAGAATAGGATAAGATGTTACAAGACTGTTGTATCAATGGCTTTTAGGATTGTTGAAAGAAACCTTAAAGCCATTTTTCTATTAGAAAAACACCTTGTGGGAACAGTTCAAGTGTAGATTATTGCAGGGTGTGTAGACACTATGGATATTTTAGATGGAGTGAACAGGATGGATAATATAAGACTGCTTATCATATAATAAAAATGATATAATATTAATTAGGTTGAATTAAGGACTTCAATATGCATAAAAAAATAAATCTCATTATTCCAATTGGAAAATTGGCTTAGGATAAAATTAAACATTCCTGGAAAATATGTTATTCTAATTTTGTGTGGTGATGAACTATGAACAAAAAATTAAAAAGAGAAGATAGATTAAAAAATTTTTATTTAAAATTTAAACAAAGCAGACTATATTATGGAGTGATGATTTTAATTATATTGTTAGGTCTTTTGTTTTTTCCAACAGGAAATATTATTTTTGAAGTCTTTTCCAAAGGACCATTTATTGCAGGACCCTATATAATGCTAACCCTTATGTTTTTTGCATTTGCTTTTTACAAAAATATATATTTATATCTATTTGTTATAGGCCTATTTATAATTAGCTCATTCATATCATTTGTTGGTGTAGCCATGGGCAGTACAAATGGTGATGAATTGTTGCTTTTTTTCCTACCAATTGTGATATTATTAGTAATAAACATATGTATAGCCTTATTTACGTATAAATATAAATAAAAAATATCTTTTCAATGGTATGTTTTCTGTAGTGAACAGGAGACATACCATTTTATCTATTGGATCTTAGTCAAATAGCCTTATGGTCAGGGAAATATCCAAAAGTAAAAGAAAGTTTGGAAAATAAAGAAAATATCTTCACCTATTTAGAATATCCTAAATAAATAAGACCTAGTATATAGACAAACAAAATAAGGGAATCATTTAAGAAACAGTAAAATAAGCGTTTTTAGAAAATCAGGAATTAGAAATAGAACGCTATAATGAAGAATTGGTAAGAAAACTAGTAGAGAAGATAGTCATTTATGAAAAAAGTTTAAAGTAATATTTAAATCTTCAGTTCAAGTTGAAATAGAAAATTGACAAGAATAAAAACTAAATATTTAATAAAATCAACAGAACCCGGCATACCCCTTAAAGCGGTGTATATCGGGTCTTTTAATTGCAAAAATAGCTCCACTGCGTATACTCAGTTCTTGTTCATTAGTAATTACACCATAAAAATCTAAATATAGAATAGTGCCAAATGCTCAAATAAAAACTGGACAAATACGTGAATTGAAAGGTTAAATACTAATTTAAAAATATATCCGATATGGAATTATTTCTAAATAGATTTGAATTATATGATTTTACAGCTTATAATATACTTAGATTAAGTTCCTAAACGGAAATAATTCTAAATAGATAGAGGTGTAGGTTTATGGAAATAAAGCGTGATTATTATTTAGATAAATTAATACGAAAAAAAGACAATGGGTTCATTAAGATTATTACAGGAATTAGAAGGAGCGGTAAATCTTACTTGCTTAATAATATATTTTATAATCATTTGCTTGAAAATGGAGTAGATAATAAACATATTATAAAATTTGCCTTTGATTCAGGTAGTGATTTATTAAAAATTAATGAAGATTTAATGGATTTAGATGTACTAAGTGGTGAAAGATTAGTAAATCCAAAAAAGTTTTTAGACTATATCATGAGCAAAACTAATGACAAGGAAAAATTTTATATTCTCTTAGATGAAGTTCAATTGCTTAAATCTTTTGAGCAAGTCTTAAATGGATTTTTGCGTCAAGACAATTTTGATGTTTATGTTACTGGGAGTAATTCTAAATTTCTATCTAAAGATGTCATTACTGAATTTGCAGGTAGGGGTGACGAGATTCATATTATGCCCCTTGTATTTTCTGAATTTCTTCAAACTTATGATGGCGACAAAGAAGATGCTTTTGCTGAATATCAAGTTTACGGAGGTTTACCAGCTGGAGCTTTAATGAAAAGGGATGAAGATAAGATGAATTATCTAAAGGGGCAACTCGAAAATGTATATTTGCGAGATATTGTTCATAGGTATGACATACGCTTAACTTCTGAACTAGAAGACTTACTTAATATTTTAGCATCAGGAATTTCAAGTCTTACGAATCCAAGTAAAATAGCTTCAACTTTTAAGTCCATAAAAAAATCTAAAATTTCTGCAAATACAATTGATAAGTTTATAGGCTACTTTGAAGATTCTTTTATTTTAAAAAGAGTCTATAGATATGATGTTAAAGGGAGAAAATATATAGGAACGCCTTATAAAATATACTTTGAAGATGTAGGGTTGAGAAATGCAAGATTAAACTTTAGACAGATAGAACAAACCCATCTAATGGAAAATATCATTTATAACGAATTAAGATATCGTGGCTATATGGTCGATGTAGGAATGGTCATTAAAAGGGAAAATGTTAATAATAAAGATATAAAGAAACAGCTGGAAGTTGATTTCATAGCCAACCTTGGAAGCAAAAGATATTATATTCAATCTGCATATAGGATTCCATCAATCGAAAAAACAAATCAAGAAAAAGCCTCCTTGTTAAATATTGATGACTCTTTTAAGAAAATAATTATCGTGAAAGATCGAATAAAGCCGTTTTTAGATGAAAATGGAATACTCATTATTAATTTATTCGACTTTTTATTGGATATAGATAGTTTAGATTTATAATAAACACCTATAAGTTATGAATATATTCTCACAGACGAAGCCTTTAAAAATTACAAGTTTTATCTAAACTGACTACTCAAGACACGTGGAAGCTTTAGGCATATTAGTAGGAGATTAACAAAGCGAATCGAAGTAGCAGTAGAGGTAGGTCTCATTGCAAGAATCTCAAAGAAAAGCGACTAATAGGGAAGCTTCGATTGGCAAGATTCACGGTAGAGAGTATGGTATTGATTTCATGAAAATAAGGCAAAATTTTATATAATAGTTAAAGTTAATGGCTTTTAAGATTTTAAAGAAATCTTAGAGCCTTTTTTTATTTACATATTTAATAAGTTAAAATAAATTTGTATTTAAAATAATAATAAGTGATATAATACAGTTGATAACCAATATCAATCGGAGGTGGAAATGTTTAAGAGTTTCTTAGAAAATTTTAGAAAGCCAAAAGATAATTTTGGTGGAAGATTTATGTTAATGAGTATGAATAAGGGACATGAAAAATTAGCAAAATGGGGTAGGTCTTACTTAAATATTTCTGAGGATTATACTGTTCTAGATTTGGGATGTGGTGGAGGACATAACATAGAATATTTTTTGACAAAAGCTGATAAAGTTTATGGCCTTGATCACTCAGAAGCAAGTGTAAAAATGACAAGTGAGAGAAATAAAGAGGCAATAGAGTCTGGAAGATGTAAAATTTTATTAGGAGATGTAAAAAGCCTTCCCTTTGAAGATGAATCCATAGATGCTGTTACAGCTTTTGAAACTATTTATTTCTGGAGTGATATAGAGGAATGCTTTAAGGAAATTCATAGAGTGCTAAAGAAAGATGGAAAATTTTTAATATGTAATGAAGTTTCTTCTATGAAAAGAAGAGATGTTAGGAAACTATCGAGAGTTATTAATCTCAAAGTTTACACACCAAAGGATTTGACAAAAATGCTTACAGATGTGGGATTTAAATGTGAGTATTATTTAGATAAAAAGGAACAAATCTTATTTATTGCAACAAAGTAAATAATTTGAAGAAAGGTGCAAGGGATAAATTATGAAATATCATAGTTTTTATTTCAATCTATTTAAATATCCTATGAAAAAAGTTTTGCTGGAAAATTATGGACATGATTATGCTAGAGAAATAATCAAAAAAAGTAAAATAGCTTATCGAAAATTAATAGAAGAGGCTGATGATATAGGCGATGACAATCCCATGGCATACAATGAGATGTTCGCCCTTGCCTTTGTTGCTCCTTATATAGCAAGTGAGAAAAGGATTCCTCCTGAAATAGTACAAGAAATGATGAGAAGGGCCCTTTATTCACTTAGATGGTTTTTCTCCTTAACTGATCTTAATACTAAAAGAGGCAAAAGGGCAAATAAGAAAATTATACTCAAGTATTACAAGTGGTACACTGAGGAAAAAGAAAAGCTATATCCTACATCCTTTAAAGTTGATTTTGAGGGAGAACCCTATGAGGGAGCCTGCTATTATAGAATTACTCGTTGTCCAATTTGTACCTACACAAATAAACTAGGAGTAGCTGAATTAATGCCTCTATTCTGTGAATTGGATGAGCTTATGATAAGTCTTCAACATGGGGTGCTTCACAGAAAAGATACCATAGCAAAGGGAGGAGAATGTTGTGATTACTTTATAACTGGCGATAGGGAATGATTTAATAAACGATTTTTTAGAGAAGTTTTACTTCGTTAATATCAATTTACATAGTGGAACAAATGAAAATATTAAATTTATAATAATCACTGAGGGTTGAAAATGAAATCTAAAGAATTTAAAATGCCAGCTTTTGGGGTCGGACCAATTTATGTCCTAACCTGTTTATTTTTAACAATGTTAGGAGTATATCTACATATTAAAGGATACTTATATGCAGGTGAATTTACCAATGGGAAAATATATTTTATTGTTTTTGGAATTCTCCTAATACTATCTGGCTTATATTTATGGATAGAGGCAGTAATAGTTCAAAAAATAAATAGAAAAGTTAAAGAGAAAAAGTTGATTACAAGTGGAGTCTACGGATTTGTAAGAAATCCTGTGTATTCAGCATTTATATTTATCTTTACAGGCATTCTTTTACTTACAGTAAACTATATTTTATTAATACTGCCCTTTGTCTTCTGGGCCTTTCTAACAATATTGATGAAAATTACAGAAGAAAGATGGTTAAAAAATGAATTTGGGAAAGAATATGAAATATATTTAAATGAAGTAAATAGAATAATACCATGGTATAGAAGAAAAAATAATTGAATTAAGAAAGCATCTATCCTTATGTGGTCACCATAAAGCTAGATGCTTTTGTCTTGTTACAAAATAATAATTACATTTTGATACTTATAAAATAACTTGAAAGGCCTTATAAAAATTTTTATAAAATCTAGCTTAATTTTCTGCTTCTTTGTCTTTAACTGATAAAAAGACAGTCAAGAGTATACAGAAAAAACCTGTTAACTCTACTAATGTAAACCTCATTCCTAAAAATATAGATGCTAGTAGCGTAGCTGAAGCTGGTTCCAGACATCCTATTAGGGTTGCCTTAACTGGGCCAATATGTTTAACTCCTTCAAGAAAGGCAGAGAAAGCGCCAGCTGTACCAACTATAATTATTATTGCAATCATAAACCAAGCTGTGAAGTCGAGATTCTTAGGTATGATCCAAGCTTTAGTTATTAAAGATATGACTAGGCCACCTATTAACATTCCCCAACCAGTTACAAGTATATTGCCCCATTTAGAAATGATTGGTCGAGAAAAAAGTGTGTATGTTATTACTCCAACTGCTGAAAGTAATCCAAAAATAAGTCCTGCAGGAGATATAGTCATGTTTTTAGGATTGCCGCCAGTTGAGATTAAATAGGTTCCAAAAACTGCAAGAAAAACTGCGATTACTTGTGAAATTTTCATTTTAGTTTTTGTCACTATGGACATAAAGACAATCATTATGACCACGTTAAGACTTTGTAATACTGTTGCTGTTGCAGAGTCAGAATATTTTATAGCGCTGACAAAGGTGTACTGACACATTAGAAGTCCAAGGATCGCAAAGGCAAGAAGCCACGAAAGGTCCTTTGGTTGAGTCCAAATTTTTAGAATATTATCTTTTCCTTCTTTATTCTTAATAGCAGATATAATTAAAAGAACTATTCCTGATAGAAGCATTCGAATAGCTGTTAACCAAGCTGAATCTAGTTCATAGTTCATAAAAAGATACTGACTGCTTACGCCTGATAAACCCCAGCTCATTGCACCAAATGATGCAAAGAACAAACCTCTCATCCTATTAATCTTCTCCAATAAAATTTCCTCCTTATATTTCTGTAATATTTATTTTTTAAGAAATTAGTTAAAATTTATTTAATCTCTTAATTTTTTAATTTTATTAATTTATTATTTTTTCCAAGGATTATAGTATATAGTAAATTTCATTTATATACTTAAGATTATATTATAATAGATGTTAAAAGACTATGAGTGGGATTTTAATATTTATATTCTAATTTATTTATTTAATAATTAATAAAATGGGAAACTATATAATATATGACTTAATTGGAAAGGGGTCCTTTTATGGCGAATAATTATACAAAAAATCTAATAAAGCAAGAATTTATAAAACTTTTGAATAAAAAGAGTTTACATAATATTACTGTGACTGAAATAGCAAAACAATGCAAAATAGAAAGAAAAACTTTTTATTATCATTATGAAAATTTACCACAACTTGTTAAAGAAATTTTTGATGAAGAACTTGAAGATGTAATCAAAGAGTTTAATGAAACCCTATCTTGGGAAGAGAGTTTTATCTCTGCTGCAAAATTTATCCTAGAAAATAAAAAAGTTGTAAAGCATATGTATGAGTCTGATTATAAGGTTGAACTTGAAAAATATATTTTTTCTATTTCAGGCGAGATAATGAGAAAATATGTGAGAAGAGTTGCCAAGGATACAAAAGCTCAAGAAATTGATATAAAACTTATTGCTTATTTTTATCAATGTGCTCTCAGTTCATCTTTAGTTGAGTGGGTGGCGACTGATATGAAGACAGATCCTAAACTTGTTACACGCAGGTTAGGAAAGTTAATGGATGGGAATATATTAGAGTCTTTAAAACGCAGTGAAAAATTAGAAAAACTTACCCAATCTCTTGAAATTGAGTAAAAGTTACCCAAGAATCCTCTTTTGGGAGATGATACTTTATCAAAATAATGATTTAATAAATACAGAAGAAATGATAAAGAATTATTTAAGGAGGAAATTATGGAACTTAAAACTCATGATAAAAGATTACAACTTACTAATGGAGATTTTCAAAGGTTAGTTAAGGCTAGAAAGCCAGCTGGTATTGAAGAAAAATCTGCTTACTTAGTAGGAACAGGAATTGCATCACTTACTGCAGCTTGTTTCTTAATTAGAGATGCTCACATGGAAGGTAAAAAAATTACTTTCTTAGAACAATTAGATATCCCTGGTGGTTCACTTGACGGTGAATACATGGATACTAGAGGATATGTTGCTCGTGGTGGTAGAGAAACTGGAGCTCACTTCGAATGTCTATGGGATATTTGGAGTTCAATCCCAAGCTTAGAAGACCCAGAAATAAGTATTCTTGACTCTTATTTCTACACTAACTACGACGATCCAAACTTTAGTAATTGTCGTATCACTCATAAACAAGGTGAACGTTATGACGATGGTAAATTTAACCTAACTCAAGATCAAGTTAAAGAAATTGCAGAACTTTGCATGACTAAGGATGAACTACTTGAAGATAAGGCTATAGAAGATATTTTCTCAGATGGACTTTTAAACTCAGACTTCTGGACTTATTGGAGAACAATGTTTGCCTTTGAAAATTGGCATTCTGCTCTAGAAATGAAATTATATCTAAATCGTTTTATGCACCACGTTGGAGGACTTACAAATTTATCTGCCCTTAGATTTACAAGATATGACCAATACAATTCAATTGTAAAACCAATGGTTAAATATCTTGAAAATCACGGATGTAAATTCCAATACAACATTAAGGTTACTGATGTTGACTTTGATATTTCAGAAAATAGAAAAGTAGCAACAAAAATCATAGCTGAAGATAAAGATGGAAATGACAAGTCTATTGACTTAACAGAAAATGATCTTTTATTTATAACTAACGGATCTATGACAGAAAACTCATCTTATGGTGATGACAACACACCAGCAGAACTTAGTGACGAACAAACTGGTTGCTGGGAAATGTGGAAAAACATTGCTAAAAAATCCGATGACTTTGGTAACCCTGAAGTATTCTGCTCAGATGTAGAAAAGAGTAACTGGGAGTCTTGTACAGTAACTTGCCACGATGAATCAGTTCCAAAATATATTGAAAAGATTACAAAGAGAAGCCCTTATGGTGGAAAAACTGTAACAGGTGGTATTGTAACATGTGTTGACTCAAGCTGGTTAATGTCTTGGACAATTAATAGACAAGGCCAATATCCAGAACAACCTGAAAATGATGTATGTGTTTGGGTTTACGGTTTATTCACAGATGTTGAAGGTGACTACATCAAGAAGAAAATGAGAGATTGTACTGGTAAGGAAATTACAAAAGAATGGCTATACCACATTGGCGTACCTGTAAATGAAATTGATGCCCTTGCTGAAACATGTACAGCAGTACCTGTAATGATGCCATATATCACAGCTCAATTTATGCCAAGGAAAGCAGGCGATAGACCTTATGTAGTTCCAAAGGGTGGAGTTAACTTTGCTTTCTTAGGACAATTTGCAGAAACTCTAGATGATCCAGGAAGAGATACAGTATTCACAACAGAATATTCTGGTAGAACAGCAATGGAAGCAGTTTATGTGCTTTGTGGAGTAGAAAAGGCTGTTCCAGAAGTTTTCGCATCAAGATATGATTTAAGATACCTTCTAAACGGAATGGTTGCATTATCAGATGGTGAAAAACCACATCTTCCACTTTCACCACTACAAAAGATGAAAGTTGCAAAACTTATTAAAGGTACAGATATAGAAGAAATGTTAAAAGAATTTAATATAATCTAATTATTAATAATAGATTATAAAAAGTTAAAAATTTGGGGCGGTTTAAAATCGCCCTTTTTTTAACTTGAATATTAGGGAGGATTCTCATGAAGAATAACAACTTGGATAAGCAAGCTATACCTACTTTAGAAGAAATTCAAAGATTATACGAAGATGTCTTAAGAGAAGGTGGGACTGAAGAAGAATTTTCTAAAGTAGAATCAGGAGAATTTTTTAAAAACTTTAGAAAATATGAAGAAAAATCAGATAGTATAAGACAGGAAAATCACTTAATAAAGAAATACCAAGATTTTTTTAAAGAAGAGAGAAATAAACAAAGAAAAATAATAGAAGAACTTGAAAACTTAATTGAATATGAAAAGTTTTTCTTGGAGTTGGAGAGAAATAAGAGTAAGGAATTATATAATAGTAATTTTTTCGGAAGCACACCAGCCACTAGATACAGGGTAAATAAAATAAAAGAATATGAGAGAAAATTAAAAGAGATTATAAACTCATCACCTGATGCTTGGGAGTTTTATAATCATAGACAACTAATGGAAGATATTGAGACTGGTTACAACAAGGGTCTTGTAGAGGTTAAGTATGTGGTTGACGCAAAGAAAAAAATTATAAGTTCTTTGAAGCAAGGCACCCCTGTATATATAATTGGTCATCTAGGCAGTGGTAAGACTCAAATAGCAAGAGAAGCAGCTATTGAATTTACACTAGGAAATATTATCCAAAAAGAATTAGAAGAAGATTTAGAAAATTGGTTTTTAAAAAATACTAATGCTAATGAAGAAGAGGCTATCGAAAAATTTAAAGAACTAAGAAAAGTTAAACTTAAGCACTATAAAAATCTTTTAAGAGAAGGTAATCGTGAAGAAGTAGAGGCAATCTATCCATACTTTATTTCTGGATCCTACAACCTAACTTATGAAGATATGTTTGTTGAAAAGACACTTTCTCTTGAGAAAGCTTCTTCAAGTGAAAGTAATTTGGAACTAATTGATGAAGTTGTTGACCAATACTTTAGCTGGACTAAAGCTCATGGTAGAGACTTAGAAAATCTAGATTCTGAAAAACAAGACCTTATTAAGTCTAAACTTTGGGATAGTATTTCTGATATTTTTATAGCTAGAAACACAACTTACGGAACTGTAGTTAAGAAGATTGAAAGAGAAATTTTGTTGGCAGTTAAAAATGGGAGACCTGTTATTATAGATGAACTTAACACTATTGCCATGCAAAACTTAATTGGTCTTAATGACATCCTTCAAAGTAAAATTGGATCTAAGGCCTATGTTACAGGTATTGGTCCAGTGAAAATAAAAAAAGGATTTGGTCTCATAGGAACAGGAAACCTATCAACAGAATCTGTAAGCTATGAAGGAACAAATGAACTAAATCCAGCTTTTAAATCTCGTTTCCAAACAATAGAATATAATTATGTAAATCAGAATACTATTGGTTCCTTAAAAAATCAAAGTGACAATAAGAAAAATGAATTATTCAGAATATTACTTGTGAGACTTGCAGATAACAATGGAAACCTCCATCTCCCAACTCCTAGAAGGACCTTAGAAGAAATATTTAGACTCTCACAACTTTCAAGAGTGACACAAGAAGTATTTATGGGAAAACTAATATCCGAAGAAAGTGAAAACTCATCAGAAGATATTCCTGAACTTAAAGAATCAGTTTTATCACTTAGAAATATTTTAAGAGTTTTAGATAATTGGAATCTTGGAGAAGAAAAAGACTTGAGTCTGGCCTTATGGGATGGATTCATTAGTTCTATAACAAGTCCACAAGATCAAGCCTATATCCTATCTCAAGCTGTGCGATTTGGTTTCTTTAAAGAATCTGAAGGATGGACAATTAAAAACCAAAATCTTGGAAAAGTAACTTTAGGATATGATGAGATAAGAACTAGGCCTTATGAATATACAAGAGGGGAAACTGAATCTTTATCATACCTTGACTTAATCAGGATTTTATTTGGTCCTCAACCAAAAAGGGAAAAATTACCAGATTATTTTAAAGATTTTATTAATGATATCAAGGATAAAGATAATATTTCTATTGAAGAGTATGAAGATTTAAATAAAAGATTAAATAAGTTAGAACACTCTAAATTTCTCTTAGATTATTTAATAGACTTAGGAAAAGAAGGAAAATGAAGTTCTCTATTAATACAAAAGAATTTGAAGAAAATTTAATAAAATTAAGAGAAGAATTAAATAATAGTTTACTAAAAGGCAAGAAAGTAAGTGATGATTTCGAAGATGAATTATTTGAGCTCGAAAAAAAGCAAGAGGAAATGGAGAAAGAACTACTGTCCTATTATAGGACTTATAGTGACAATATCTATAAAAGTAAGATTGAAATCACTCCAATAAAGTTAGAAGGTTCTTTTAACTCTGAATCTTATTTAAAATCCTCTTTAAAAATTGATGAAAAGATATTTTTATTTTCCTATATAAACCAAAAACTTCATTTTGCTAGGATACTTGATGAAGGCGTTGAAAGAATAGAATTAAGTCAAGCTGTTAAAAACTTTGAAGACCTTATTATTTATATGAAAAAAATTAATGATAATAAAATTTTAGCTTTTTCCATAAGTGGGGGAATTTATATCTTAAGCTATGAAGATATTGACAATGTTTTTGAGAATATTAATAGCATAAAGATATATAAATTTAAAACATATTTTAAGGGATTTGAAAATGTGATTGAATTAGGAAATAATAAATTTTTATTACAGTCTTTGAAAAGTGACCTTACAGTATTAGAATTTAATGAAGACTATTCTGACTTTAATCTTATTATTGAGGAGGAGATTTCCATAGAAGAAGATGAAATATCTTCTTTAGTGGGAATAGGAGACTCAAAATTTTTAATGGGAACTAGAGAGGGCTTCCTCTTAGAAGGAGAATACAAAACAGATCATATTAGCGTGAAGGAAAAGATAAAAATCTTTGAGGGACCTCTTAATAAATTATGGATTTTAGAAAATTTCAATCTTCAAAAAGAATATTGTGCTTGTTTAGGAAATGATGGAAACTTTGCTCTCTTTAATTTCAAAAAAAATAAAATTATAAAATTAAAGAGTGAAAAAATTGTGGGAAAGCTTTTTGAAATAAAAAGCAAGAATGGAACTAGTATCTTCTTAAGTGAAGACGGACTTGTATATATTCTTGAAGAAAAAATGGGAGAATGGGAGTTAAATAAGGACTTAAGGAAATCTGACCTTTTTATTGTAAATATAATAGCAAAAGATTCATCATCTTATTTGAGCCTTGATATTTATGGTAATTTTTCAAATATTAAAATAGACCACTTGGATTCAATTAAAAAATTATATAATCTAGAATTATTCTAAAGGGAGGGAGATAAATGTTTGGAATTAATAAGGAATCCTTAGATGAAGGAAAATTAAAAAAAGAATCCCAAGAAAATCTCAAAAGTTTTATAGAAAAACAAAAGCAATCTCTCTCTACCTTTACAAGAGAACCAGGACTTAGGTACATTGGATTAGAAAAACTAGAAAAATTCTCTTTTAAGCCCAAGGAAGGAGTACTTTATCTACCTTTATCAGTTTTTATTGAAGAGGATCTAGATAACAATGAAGTATTGTGGCATATCTACTATGAATTGGCCCTTTATCCAGATTGGAAGAAAAATGCGATTTTATATTTAGAAAGAGAAAAAGCTTGGAAAAATGAAATAGACCAAATGACTTTTTATATATATATAAAAGTTAATGAGCTTTTAGAAGAAGACAATAAAATCGAGAAAAAATACTTGAGAGAGTATGTAAAAAAAGAAATTTTAGATTTTTTATTTGAAATTGATAAATACACAAGGTTTTTAAGAGTTCTTGAATCTTGTCCTCAGTATAGAGATGAAGAAGAAAAGGGAAAAATCTTAAATTATATGAAAGAGACAAAAGATAAGGAAGAATTATTTTCCGACCTAAACCATCATGGATTTTCCAAGAGTTTTTTATTCTATAGTCTCTACAAGGACGATGAAAATTATAAATCTAAAATATTAGAAAAATTTGATTCAAAAGTCTTATCTAAATCTATTTATGAATTTTTAAAAAAGGAACTTATAAAAGAAATTAATGAGGATCAAGGAATAGTAGAAAGAGATCCTCTAATAAAAGCTTTTATATATCCAAGTTTTAAAAAATTTTGGTTAGAAGAAATTGATTCCATGACAACTAGGTCTAGCGATGGCGAAAATAATGGAGAAAAGTTCTTTGAAGAAAGTCAAGATGAATCTCAAGGAAGTAAACTTGAGTCTAGTAGGGAAGATGTAGAAGAAAGTTTAAAAGAACTTATAAATCAAGAACCTAAAAATATATCTTCTCTTGATGAATTTGATGAATCTGACTTAAAGTCCTATGGAATAAGTGAAGATGAAATTGATCTATATAATTTTTACCTAAACAAAACAAAAACACAGAGAGAAGAGATGCGTAAGTTTTGGAAAAAATTAATTGGATCAGCAAAAAAAGAAATAAATGTAGAAAAGAATAGACAAGCAAAAGGGAAGATCAATGTAAATGATTTAATTTATAGTTTTCCAGACTTTGTTGAGGCAGAGCAAAGAGGAAATTATAAGAATCTTAAAATTTTTGATAAAAACTTCTTAGAGTCACAAAATAAATTATTACCAGAAAAAATAGAAATTTCATTCCTAATAGACAACTCTGGTTCAATGAATAAAGAAAAAATTGAAGCAACTAGAAAAACTCTAGCAGTTAGTCTTTTATCTATCCAAGATTTTAATAGATACTTGCAAATTGAAGCAGGAAAGACTAACCAAAAAATTGAAGTTTTAACAGAGTCTTGGTTCTTTGGGAAAAGTCATTATAAAATTAAGGATTTTGACGATACCAATGATTTAGAAAAAAGTAAAATAATTTCTTCCATTGTCAAGGTTGATGCAAGTGATGGGACAACAGATGACGGATCCTGTCTTAGAGAAATCTATAAAAATATAAGCCCTGAGCAAAAAAGAAGAATAAAATCTAAAAAAGAATATAAAATAATTTTTGAAATAACTGATGGTGCCTCCACTTTTCCTGGAGCAACAAAAGAAATTGTTAAAAAGTTAGTGAACGAAGACGTAGAAATTTATGCAATTCAAATAGGTAAAATCTCACACATTGATACTAAAACCTTTAATTATATTTGGAATGACTCCTTCAAATATCCTCACGGAATTATCTTAGGAGAAGAGGTCCACAAATTAACAGAAGAACTTTTAAAAGTTGTCAAAAAAAATTTGAAGTCTATTTTTCATTCATAATTTAAAATTCATAAAAATCTCTTGGTTTATAAAAGCCGAGAGATTTTTTGCCTTTTATGGCCTAAAATAATAGTATGTCTTTATTTTGGAGACTTTACATTTAATTATTTATGAGAATTTTAAAGTAAGCAGGGAAATATAAAGCTTCATAAAACTAGTAAATTTGAAATATAATATCATTGTGGTAATATATAAGGGTTAATAAATTGAAAGAAGATTAAGGAGAACAAATGAATAAGAAAACCATAAGCATAATACTGGCCTATGTTGGCGTACTTACAGGAGCAGGCCTTGCCAGTGGTCAAGAAATTATGCAGTACTTTATTTCCTTTGGTAAGCCAGGTCTTTTTGGCCTAGTAGCAATTGGAATACTTCACATTTTTGTGGGTGGAATTATACTTCAACTGGGAAGCCACTTTATAGCTGAAAGTCACATAGACGTTTTAGAAGAAGTTTCAGAAAAATTCGTAACAAAGTTTATGGATTTTGCCTTGCTTCTAAATTGTTTTTTAATGGGATTTGTAATGATAGCAGGAGCTGGCTCCAATTTAAATCAACAATTTGGACTAGCAACTTGGGTTGGATCACTAATTTGCACAATATTAATTATTGTAGTGGGAATGATGGACTTTGAAAAGGTAACTAAGGTAATTGGAGTTTTTACTCCACTAATTTTAGTTTTTACTTTAATAGGAGGATTTCACACAATAATAAATGCAAACCCAGATTTTAATGCCTTAGATGCCCTTGGCAAATCAATACCATCATCTTTACCCAATGTTGCCATTTCAACTATAAACTATTTTGGACTTTGTATGATTTCAAGTATTTCTATGGCCTTTGTACTAGGTGGTACTAGGACAGACTCATCTCAAGCAAGAGTTGGGGGAATGCTAGGTGGTAGTCTTGTTGCAATATTAACAGGGCTAGTTGGAATCACAATATTTTTAGGCCTTAATGACGTTATGGATGCAGACATTCCAATGCAAATAATACTAAATAACATTAATCCATACTTGGGACTTGCTATGTCCTTAGTAATCTTTGGAATGATATTTAATACAGCAATTTCATTGTTCTACTCAGCAGCAAGAAGACTTTCTCTTACAGAAGAAAAATTCAAAAGAAATCTAGTAATTTTCACCCTACTAGGATTTGGACTTTCTTTTATGGGATTCAAAAAACTAATGGCAATTCTTTATCCTATACTTGGTTTTTTAGGAACTGCGCTAATTATAATTTTAATTGTCGCCTGGTTTAAAGAGAGAGACTCAATAAAATCTGAAAGCAAAAAACGTGACCAGATAGAAGAACTCACAAGAAAAAAACTAGACGATGATGAAGAATTTAGTAGAAAAGATGAACAAAAATTAGATAGGCTGGCAGAGGCATCTATTATCGATGACGATAAGATTAAAGAGGCTGTAGAAGAAGAAATAGAAGAAGAGATGGAAGAAGAAAACGATAATTAAAATAAAGACTGGAGAGTTTATAAACTTCATCCAGTCTTTTTTAATTTGATAATTTAATTTATCTTCTCTTTTTCATTGAACCAAGAATACCTCTAGCTATTTCACGGCCAATAGATCTTGTTATTGTTCCTAACATGGAGTCTATTCCCTTGTCGATGTAGGACTTTTGCTTGCGAGAAGACTTCCTTTCTTTCTCCAGTTCTTTTCTTTTAAGTTCATATTCTTCTTCGCGAGCCTTGTCAATCTTTTCTCTCTCAATCCTATCTTTAAGAACTTCATAAGCCGATTCTCTATCAATAGAAGTTTTATATTTAGAGTAAAGGGAAGAAGACTCAACTATTGACCTTAGTTCCATATCATTAAGATTTGAGAAGGAGGAGTGAGGTGGCAAGATTAAAGCTCTGTCTGCAAAGCTTGGTGCACCAGCTTCATCAGGGAAGGATACTATCGCCTCTCCAGTTCTTAAATTTATAATTTCTTCTTTTAAATCTATTGACTCATCTTGTCTAAAGGTATCAGCAACAGCCTTAATAGTTTTTAATTCTTTAGGGGAGTAAGCTCTTAGCTGATGGATAATCCTGTTGGAGAGTTGAGAAGAAACTTCTTCAGGAATATCTAAAGGGTTTTGTGTTATGAAAAATACTCCAACACCCTTACTACGAACAAGCCTTACTACTTGAATTATTTTATCCTTTAAAACATTTGGTGTATTCTTGAAAAGTAAGTGGGCTTCGTCAAAGAAGAAAACCAATTTAGGTTTATCCAAGTCACCAACTTCTGGGAAGTTTTCATAAATTTCCGATAGAAGATATAGTAGTAACATTGAATAGAGAAGTGGATTTGTAATAAGCTTATCTGCCTTTAAAATATTTACAAGACCTCTGCCATTAGAATCAGTTTTAATTAAGTCATTAATGTCAATCGCTGGCTCTCCAAAGAACAAGTCACCACCAGCATCTTCTAGGAAGAGCAATTTTCTTGAAATAGCAGACAAGCTTTGGCTAGCTACGTTTCCAAAATTTTTGCTAACGTCCTCACGGTTATCACTTACATAATTTATAACTTCCTTTAAGTCTTTTAAATCAATTAAGAGGAGGCCTTCGCTGTCGGCAACCTTAAAGACAATATTTAAAACTCCCATTTGCGTGTCATTGAGGTCCAAGATATTTGAAAGCATGAGAGGACCCATTTCAGAAATAGTTACCCTAAGAGGAATTCCTCCTTCTTGATAGACATCCCAAATGTTAAGAGGATAGGGCTTAAAATCAAAATCAGCTAAACCCAGTTCATCAAGTCTTGACCTTAGATTGTCATTTATCTCTCCAGGATTAGAAATATTTACAAGATCTCCCTTGACATCAGCAAGAATGCTTGGGACGCCAGCATCAGACAGACCTTCGGTTAGGACCTTTAGAGTAACAGTCTTTCCAGTTCCTGTTGCCCCACTAATAAGTCCATGCCTGTTCACCTTATTAAGAAGAATATAATTTTCAAACTTACCCTTTCCAATTAAAATTTTATCCATAAGAGCCTCCTTAGTAGCTTTGTAATCTAAGATTATTATAGCAAAGAAAAGACTTGATAAAATAAATTTTTAAAAATGATATAATTGATTCAAAGATTGTGAGGTCATATTGTGGAATACTTAAAAGAAATTTATAAAATAAATAGGGAAGACTTTGAAGAATATTCATACCTAAGAAATATTCCTGCCTTAAAAAATTTTCAGGGAATAAAAATAGAAAAGCCAGTAACTTTTTTTGTTGGAGAAAATGGAAGTGGGAAGTCAACTCTTCTTGAAGCCATAGCTGTTGCCTTAGGCCTCAACCCAGAAGGGGGATCCAAAAATTTTAACTTTGCTACAAAAGAAACTCATTCAGAACTTGGTAAGCTCTTAGAAATTGCTAGAGGACCAAGAAGAGAAGAAGATGGATTTTTTCTTAGAGCTGAGTCCTTTTACAATCTTGCAACAGAAGTTGAGGAACTCGAAAGCTCTGGCTTTGAAAGTTTTTATGACTCCTATGGAGGCAAGTCACTTCATGAACAATCCCACGGTGAGAGTTTTAGGTCCCTCATCCTAAATAGGTTTAGACCCAGAGGAATCTACCTACTCGATGAACCTGAAGCTGCACTTTCTCCAACGTCACAGATGTCGCTACTCTGCATAATAGATGAATTGGTAAAAAAAGATTCCCAATTTATAATTGCTAGTCACTCGCCAATTATACTTGCTTATCCCAATGCAGATATTTATGAATTTAATGAAGCTGGTCTAGAGAAGAAGTCTTATAAAGAAACTGAATCCTATAGTGTGACTAAAACCTTCTTAGATGATCCTGAAAGAATGATGAATTTATTATTTGATGATTGATAATAACCCTGATACATAATCGGGGTTACTTTTTGTCTTTAAAAGAATTTATAACTTATTAAAAAAGATGCTTATGTATAAATTAAATTTATAGTTTCAATGTCAAAGAAGTGTTAAATTTTTATTTGAGAAAAATATTTTTTATTTATCAAAAGGGATTCCTATGCTAAAATTATTTTCGTATCATTACATTTAGTTAATTAATTTTAAATATTTATTATTTATGTAAGTTAATATAAAGTAGTAGGCAATTTATATTAATTCCATAAATTCAAGTATTTTATTGTCTTTGATTTAATATAAGACATGTATTTAATTTGTGAAAGATACAAATCATAAAATTTATGGAGGAAAACATGAAAAAAGTTTTAGCGACTACTATGGCTACTTTAATATTTGGAGTTTCAGTTCCGGTTAACACCTTTGCTTTACCAAATAATTTAGAAAAGGCAAACCATTTGGAAGTAAACAATCCAAAAGAGTTTACTGCACAAGATTTTAAAGGTAAGCTCTTTGATAGGGATGAAAAATTATTGGAGAATTATCAAAATAAAGGTAATCAAATACCAGAGGGCCACACGCCAGGTATTATTGCCAGTGACCAATCACCAAATGGAAAACCACAAGGATATGTAACAGTAACATATAAGGTGGATACAACAAAAGCTAAGTTCGAAAATGAAAATATTGGGAAAAGTGAAATTAGCTTTTATGTGTATAAATCCATTGGTGTGAAATTAAATGAAGTTGGCAAAAATATAAATGTTGTAGCATTAGATCCTACAAAACATGAAATAGACAAAGATTCTCCTTGGACTATAGCACCTAATAGTTTTAATGAAGATAGTGTTGTCACAGAAGACATAACATTAACAGCAAACATAAAAGATCTTTCTAATCAAAATTCTAAGCAAGAAAGGACTATTGCAGAAAGAATTACAAAAAATGGTCTATATGCAGCCGATATTTCTGTATGGATGGGCGACACAATAAATTGGAAAGATGGAGTTGGACTTGACACAAGTGTTACTGACCCTGAGCTCAAAAAAGCTTTTAATGAAGCAAGTTTTGAAGGTGATGGTAGAAATTCAAATAACCAGAGAACTTCAGGAGAGGAAGGAAAGATTAAAGTAACTTTTTCTGATAATTCCTTTATTGAAGTTGAAGGCCAAAAAATATATGTCTTTCCACATGTAACAGCTTCAACTTATGACAAGGCACCAAAAGATGCTATAATCACAAACTTCTTTTTAGGAGAAGGAACTAAGGTTGTGGAAGGTTCCAAAGTAACAGAAGGAGATGCAGACCACCCAACAGTTTATAAGACATATAAGGTAAAACCAGGCACAGATTTATCTAAATATAATTTACCGACTAATCAAAATGTGTTTGATAATATTTTTGCTAAACCATTAGATGATTCCTACTCTAATGTACGTTGGGAACCGAATAATTTTGTAGTAAGGGATAACAACAAAGTTTTTACTGCAAAGGCTATTAAAAGATACAAGGTAACTTTTGAATTTCAAGGACTTGATCTTGATACAAGTAAAGACATTGATGCTGAATCACTAGTCAAAGCATTAAAAGATAAAAAGCCAGAAGAAGCTTGGGTTGAAAAGGGAAAGAGTTTTAACCCAACAAAACCCCAAAACTTCACTGAAATCATCAAAGACAAAGAGGGACAAGTTACAAAAGTATACGAATGGACCTTTGCTGGATGGAATCAAACAGGAATCCCAAGTGCATCTAAGGATGAGAAACTTATTGGAACTTGGAAGAGATCTCAAGCTAAATCAGCTGAACCAGAAGTTGAAAAAATATCTGAATTAGACAAAACCATCAAGGGGCAAGGCCAAGTTGGAGCAAAAATTATAATAACTTTTGAAGATAATACTTCTTTAGAAACTACTGTAAGACCAAACATGAAGTGGGAAGTTAAAATCAATAAAAACTTAAAGAAAAATGAAAAAATTTCAATTACTCAAATAGAAAAGGGTAAAAAAGAATCTGCAAAGAAAGAAGTCATTGTTTCTGAAAAGGCAAAAGAAAATAAAAAGCCAGACCCAAGACCTATGCCAAATCCAGAAGTAAAACCTGATAAGAAACCACTTCCAAATCCAGGAACAAATCAAAAAGAAAAAAATAAGCAAAACAAAAAAGAAAATAATTACTTTGGTCTAAGATTCAAAAACCACACTACAAAGGCAACAAAAGTTAAGACTCAAGTAGAAAATAAAAACATAAATAAGAAGCAAAGAGAAGAAGCAAGATACATCATTGACGTAATGAGTGGCAACTACCAAGTCATCAAAGATGGTGTAAGACAAAATAGAAAAATGGATGTCATGCCACAAATAAAAAATGACAGACTTATACTTCCACTTAGAAATATTGCAGAAATGATTGGAGCAAAAGTTGAGTGGGATCCACAAACTAGGACAGCAAGCTTTACAAACAAGGGCCTAGTTGCAAAAATCCAAATAGATGGAAATGAAATTGTTCTTTCCAATGGCAAAGTCATCAAGATGGACTCTAAACCATTAAACATCAATGGAAGAATATTACTTCCAATTTCTAACGTTGCCAATGTCTTTGGACTTACAAATGGAAACACAAAAGACGGCATAGACCAAAACATCGAATGGGATGGCGTCAATAAGACAGTGGAAATAAACTTAAATAAATAAAATCTTTTTAAGAACTTAGTTAAGAGCTAAGTTCTTTTTTTATATTAAAAAATTCTTATGACTCCATAAATTTTTATAGCATTAAAAAATTTACAAGGCTATAAGCTTTCATGACATTAAAAGAATTCATGACTCTATAAACTCTTATAGGATCAAAAGAGTTTAATACTTTATAAACTCTTACAAGATAATACAAATCGACGACTTAGCAAATTTCTACAAGAAAAACAAAAGTCATAACTTAGGAAGAATTTAAAAATAAAAATTTAAAATCAAAAGAAATTCACTACAAGAGAGAATTTTCTAACAATTTTGTTATAATAAGATTATAGGAAAGGAGTTACTATGCTAACAGGTGAATTGAGAAACAAGGTGGATGCAATCTGGACAACTTTATGGACAGAAGGCTCAACAAATCCACTTACAAATATAGAACAAATTACTTACTTATTATTTATGAAGGGACTAGACCAACTCCAACTTCAAAAAGAAGAAGATGCAAACATCTTGGGACTAGACTTTGAGACAATCTTCCCAAAAGACAAGCCAAACTACAGGTGGCACGTCTTCAAAAACCTTGGGTCAGCTACAGAAATGTACCAGCTCATGCAAGGAGAAATCTTTCCCTTTATAAAGAACCTACAAGGAGAAGATGGAGACACATCCTTCTCAAGATACATGAAGGAAGCAAACTTCCAAATTAATAAACCACAAACCTTGCAAAAAGTTGTCACAGCCATAGACGAACTTCCCACAGAAGACAACGACATCAAGGGCGACATATACGAATACCTTTTATCAAAGTTACAAACATCTGGCACTAACGGACAGTTTCGTACCCCAAGACACATAATAAAGATGATGGTGAACCTAGTGAAACCAAATTCTGAAGATGTGATATGTGATCCTGCTTGTGGAACTTCGGGTTTCTTGGTGGCTGCGTCAGAATACTTGCGTGACAATGACAAGGACTTCATGTTTGACCAAGCTAAGTCCCACCACTTCCACAACGACATGTTCTATGGATATGACATGGACAACACCATGCTTAGGATTTCAGCCATGAATATGATGCTTCACAATGTAGACAACCCACAAATCAAATACCAAGATTCTCTCTCAGAAGACAATGGAGACAGGGCAAAGTATTCACTTATACTTGCCAACCCACCCTTCAAGGGATCACTTGACTATGAATCAGTTGCCAATGACCTCTTAGCTAATATAAAGACCAAGAAGACTGAGCTACTCTTTGTAGAATTAATATTAAACATGCTAAAGGCTGGAGGAAGGGCAGCAGTTATAGTTCCCGATGGAGTCCTATTTGGTTCATCAAAGGCTCACAAGGACTTGAGGAAGGAATTAGTAGAGAACAACGATCTTAAGGGTGTCATCTCCATGCCAAGTGGAGTCTTCAAACCCTATGCAGGAGTTTCCACTGCAATTTTGATTTTCGTAAAGACAAATAAGGTTGGAGGCACAAAAAAAGTTTGGTTCTACGACATGGAGGCTGATGGTTATTCACTTAACGACAACAGGACTCCAATAGAAGATAACGACATTCCAGATATTATCGACTGCTTTGAAAATCTAAGTGACCAAGAAGGCAAGCCTCGCACAGGTAAGTCCTTTATGGTAGACAAGGAAGAGATAGCAGAAAATGACTACGACCTTTCTATTAACAAGTACAAGGAAATAGAATATGAAGAAGTGGACTACGACCCACCTCAAGTTATTATAGGAAGGATAGAGTCCATGGAAAGAGAAATCCAAGATGGGCTTGAAAACTTAAAGATGATCCTAGGTGATATGTGATGAATAAATATTTTTTAAAAGATTTATTCGAAAAACCAATCTCGGGCGAATGGGGCAAAGAACTTGAGGATGGAATAATTGGGTTCCCAGTAATTAGAACTACAAACTTTACAAATATTGGCGAAATTAATTATGATGATTTAGCCTATAGAGATATAGACCCTATAAAAAAGGAAAATAAATTTTTAAAACTGGGCGATATAATTATTGAAAAATCAGGAGGAACTCCTGACAATCCAGTTGGTAGAGTTGTTTATTTTAATAAGAAAGGAAAAAAATTTTTTACAAATAATTTTACTGCTGCCTTGAGAACCATAAACAACGCTGACTCGAAATATTTATTTTATCTGCTATACTACTTACACAAAAGAAAAGTGGTTTTAAAGTATCAAAATAAAACCACTGGTATAATTAATCTACAATTAAATGACTATTTAAAAAAGACCGAAGTAGAGATACCAACTCTTAGCATGCAGAAAGAAACAGTAGATTTATTGGATGGTTTAAGAAATTTAATAAAAATCAGAAAAGAACAAATTCAAGATTATGATGATTTAATTGAGAGTTTATTTTTTGAAATACTTAACAAGTCTTTTATAAAAGAAATATCTTTTGATGATATGTTTGAAATTATTGATGGAGACAGAGGAAAAAATTATCCAAAGAAAAATGATTTATTAGAAGAAGGGTATTGCTTATTTTTAAATACAAAGAATGTTACAAAAACAGGTTTTAAATTTGAACAACTAGAATTTATAACAGAAGAGAAAGACAATAAACTTAGAAAAGGAAGAACAAAAATAGGAGACTTCATATTAACTACTAGAGGTACTGTAGGTAATATAGCTTATATAGACAAAGACATAGACTTTAAAAATATAAGAATTAATTCTGGAATGGTTATTTTGAGAAGAAAACTAGAAATAAACCCAAAATTTTTTGAAGTTTTAATTAGAAAAACAGATATATTAGTGAAAGCAAAAAGTGGTTCTGCACAGCCTCAATTACCAATAAAAAGTTTGAAGAAAGTTTTAATTCCGACAATAGATGTAGAATTGCAAAATAAATTTGCTGACTATGTTTTAAAGATAGAAGAGGAAAAGAAAAAGTTAAATGAATCTCTTCTTGAGTTAGAAAGTCTTTTTGACGCCTTAATGGAGGATGCTTTTTCTGGAAATTTATTTAAGGAATGAGAAGGGAGGTAGACGTGGGCAATTTTGATTTTTTATTAAATAACAAAAACTACAAGGACTTTGCAGAGGCTTGCGTTGATGCCGAGAGATCTCTTATTATTTCTACAGTCAATGCTGCTTCTGCCACAAGACGTGCCCTGGAGCTTGCTGTTAAGTGGGTCTACAAGGTTGACACCGACCTTAGCTTGCCCTACAGGGATAACTTATCCTCTCTCACAAGACACAAGGACTTCGTAGATATTATTGACCCAGGACTTGATGAGCTAATCCTTTATATTATAAAACTAGGGAATCTTGCAACTCATACTAATAAGAAAATCGACAAGCAAAAGGCTGTGGCTTCTCTTAGGAACCTCTTTGCCTTTGTGGACTGGATTGACTACTGCTATGGGGATGCCTATGTTGAAAGAACTTATAATGAAGGTCTTATCCCAAGCCTTGACAGTGTAAGGGAGAAAATTAATAAGTCAGAGACAGAAGAACTTGCACGCAAGAGGGAAGAGGAAGTTGACAAGGCTCTTGTGGACCAACGTGAAGAAACTCCTGATGATCTTCAAGAGAAATTAGTAGATAATAAAAATAAAAACCAAAAGGACGTCAACCTTACTTACAAGATTGATCCAAGGACAGAGGCCCTCACTCGCAAGGAATTTATTGATGTAGACCTTGAACTTGCTGGCTGGCAAATTAACAAAAATGTCCTTTTTGAAGTTGAGATAGATGGTATGCCAAATACTTCTGGCAAGGGTTATGTTGATTATGTCCTCTATGGCAAGGACGGTCTTCCTCTTGCTCTTGTTGAGGCAAAGAAGACTTCTGTGGACCCAAAGGTTGGTGCCCATCAAGCCCTTCTCTATGCAGAGTGCTTGGAGAAAAAATATGGAAGAAGGCCCTTTTACTTTAACACCAATGGTTTTGTAACTTGGTTTACTGATGACGAGAGCCAAAGGATCGTTTCTGGTTTTTATAGTCAAGATGACTTGCAAAGACTTATGGATAGGAGACACTTGGCTAGGTCTCTTGCTACTTATTTTATCAATGATGATATTACAAACAGGTATTATCAAAGGGATGCAGTTGACGCTACTGTTGAGGCTATTAGGAATAAGAGGAGGTCAGCTCTTCTTGTTATGGCAACGGGAACTGGCAAGACTAGGACTGCTATCTCTATAGTGGATATCCTCACTAGAGCCAATGCTGTTACAAATATTTTATTCTTGGCTGATAGGACTGCTCTTGTCAACCAGGCCATGAGAAATTTTAATTCACTCTTGCCTGATTTAAGTCTTGCAAACTTAACTGAGGCTAAGAAGAATAGCAAGGACATAAAAACTAGTAGGATGATTTTTTCAACTTACCAAACTATGATTAATTCCATTGACAATGTTCTTGATGACAAGGGAGATAGGCTCTTTACTGTTGGCCATTTTGATTTAATTATTATTGACGAGGCCCACAGGTCAATTTATCAAAGGTACAAGGATGTCTTTGATTATTTTGATGCTAAGGTTATTGGTCTTACTGCAACGCCAAGAGATGATATTGATAGGAATACTTATGAGATTTTTCATTTGGAGGACAATGCACCTACTTATGCCTATGAGTATGAAGAGGCAGTTAGGGATGGTTATTTAGTTCCTTACAATCGAATTGAAGCTGTTTTAGAGTTTCCAAGCGAAGGAATTGATTATGGCAGTTTGTCTCCAGAAGAGAAGGAGAGGTTCAATCAAATTTTTGGACCTGAGTCAGAAGGATTAGACATTTCTGGATCTGCTATTAACAAGTGGGTCTTTAGCCAATCAACTATTGACCTTGTTATCAACCACTTTATGGAAAGGGGAATTAGGGATTCCTCTGGCAACGAGATTGGTAAGACTATTGTCTTTGCCAAGAACCAAATACATGCAGACTTAATTAAGGAGAGGTTTGACATCTTATATCCTGAGAAGGGACCAGAATATGCTGAGGTCATAACTCACACTGTGACCTATGCACAAGACCTCATTGATAGGTTTTCAGTGAAGGATAAGCTACCACAAATTGCCATCTCTGTTAACATGCTTGACACTGGTATAGATGTGCCAGAAGTTGTAAACCTAGTTTTCTTTAAGGACATGTTCTCAAAGATTATGTTCATGCAAATGATTGGCAGGGGAACAAGACTATGCAAGGACTTATTTGGTCCTGGACTTGATAAGAAGGACTTTTTAATTTTTGATTATGGTGGAAACTTTGAAAGATTTACTAATGATGCTCCTCTAATAAATCCACCCCTAATGAAGTCACTTACTGAGAGAATCTTTACAACTAAGTCTAAGATTGTGAAGGAACTTCAAAATTTAAAATACCAAGAAGAAGCTTACAAGGAACTTAGAAGTGACTTCGTAGGTGAACTTCTTAATGAGATTAGGGTATTGAATACTAAGTCCTTTAGAGTTAGAAAACATATTGAGTCTGTTGTGAAATATAAAAAGATAGAATCTTGGACTAGCTTAAATAATGAGGACATAAGTTTACTTGAAGACGAAGTGGCGCCTCTAATTATTCCATCTAAGGATCACGAGTTGACTCAGAGGTTTGATGTATATGTTTTAAGTCTAGGGCTAGCTATACTTGAAGGAGGAACTAACACTGGACTTATAAGAATAATAAGAGAATCTTGCCAGGAGCTTGCTAAGCATGGAAGCATACCTGCAGTGGATCAAGAAAAGAATCTTATTCTTGATGTAGCAGGTGAAGAATACTGGAAGGATATTAACCTTATTAAGCTTGAAGACATGAGATTGCGAATCAGAGATTTACTTCCAATTATTGAGGGTGGTCCTAAGTCTAAATATTTTGTGGACTTTGAGGACACAATTCTTTCTATTGAGGAACATGGAACGGAATTTTTTGCCAATGACTTGTCATCATACAAGGAAAAGGTAGAAAATTATATTAAGCTATCAGTTAAAGACGATAAGGTTTTACAAAAAATATATAGGAATGAAAAATTAAGTCACGATGATATTGCTAGTATTGAAAAAATTCTTTGGCAGGACTTAGGTACTAGGGAAGATTATGAAAAAGAATTTGGGGACATGAAGATCTTAAAACTCATTAGGAAGATAAATGGACTTGATGAGGAAGCTGTCCGTCAAGCTTTTGCAGACTTTCACAAGTCAACAAATTTGAATTATATTCAATCAAGGTTCCTTTCAACTGTTATGGACTATATTATGAAGAATGGTTACTTGGACCTTAGAGATTTTCAAAATGAACCCTTCAAGAGTCTGGGATCAATAAGTAAGATTTTCGATGAAAATAGAAATGATTTAAATTCTATTCTAAATATAATAAAAGAAATTAATTATTACGCAGATGTTGCGTAAGAGATTTAAGAGAAGGCTCAGGCTTTCTCTTTTTATTTTATGAAAAAACTTCCCCATAAGAGATTAGTCCTATGGGGAAGTTTTGTTGTGAGAATTTTAAAAGAGTTTTCTATTGTTATAATTATTTATTATAAGTTTGCTAGGGCTTGTTCCACGTCTTTAATGATGTCCTCAGCATCTTCTATACCCACTGACATTCTTATTAGGTCAGGGCTAATGCCAGCGTGAGCAAGTTCCTCGTCATTCATTTGTCTATGTGTTGTTGATGCAGGGTGAAGGACGCAAGTTCTTGAATCAGCAACGTGAGTTACAACTGCTGCGAGTTTTAAGTTGTCCATGAATTTTGTTGCAGCTTCTCTTCCTCCCTTGATGCCAAAGGCAATTACTCCACAAGATCCATTTGGCAAGTATTTTTGTGCTAGTTCATATTGTGAGTCGCCTTCAAGACCAGAGAAGGAAACCCATGAAATTTTGTCTTGTTCTTTCAAATACTTTGCAAGAGCAAGGGCATTTTCATAGTGCCTTGGCATTCTTAGGTGTAGAGTTTCAAGGCCAATACTCAAGTAAAAAGAGTTTTGTGGGGAAGGAATACTTCCTAAGTCTCTCATTAAGGTTGTAGTCATCTTAGTTATATATGCTCCCTTGCCAAAGCTTTCTGTAAAGACAACTCCGTGATAGGTTTCATCCGGCTCTGTTAGTCCAGGGTATTTATCCTTGTGTTTTGACCAGTCGAAGTTACCTGAGTCGACAACCACACCTCCAACAGAGTTGGCAAATCCATTCATGTACTTTGTTGTAGAGTGAGTAACAATATCAGCACCCCATTCAATTGGTCTTAAGAAAATTGGTGTAGGGAAGGTGTTATCTACAATAAGTGGCACTCCATGGTCGTGAGCAGCTTTTGCAAAGGTTTCAATATCTAAAACACTTAGTGATGGGTTGGAAAGAGTTTCTCCAAAGACAGCCTTTGTATTTTCTTTAAAGGCCTTATTTAATTCTTCAAGGCTAACATCTGGTTCAACAAAAGTTGCTTCAATGCCAAGATTTTTCATTGTGTTGGCAATTAGGTTATAAGTCCCACCATAGATTGCTGATGATGCTACTATGTGGTCGCCTGCACTTACAATGTTAAGTAGGGCATAGAAGTTTGCTGCTTGTCCCGATGATGTTAATATTCCAGCAACGCCACCTTCAAGAGCTGTGATTTTATTTGCCACTGCATCGTTTGTTGGGTTGGCAAGCCTTGTATAAAAATAGCCTGCTTCCTTTAGGTCAAAGAGATTTGCCATTTGCTGAGATGAATCGTATTTAAAAGTTGTTGATTGTACAATTGGCACAACTCTTGGTTCACCATTTTTTGGTTTATATCCTGCTTGCACACATAAGGTTCCTAAATTTTTCTTTGTCATTTTATCCTCCTAGATTTTATAAACTTGTCGGCAGCTCAAAAGGAAATAATATATAGTTAAAGCTTTTATAAAATAAAAAAAGCTCCCGTCCCATAAAGGACGAAAGCTTGAGCTTCGTGTTACCACCTTTTTTTATTATTTTATCGCTAAAATAACCTCATAGAGTACCAACATACTCCGAACGCTATAACAGGCGTACCTGTCGCAGCCTAAACTCTTGTCTCGGTGCGATAACTCCAAGGCCATGTTCCAAAGTATCCATTTTGATTTCTTTCACCAAACGAAATCTCTCTGTAAAAACTTTTACAATGTACTCTCCTCTTCAAAGTCTATGATTGAGATTATAAATACATAAAATATTTTTGTCAAGGATATTTTAAAAAATTTAATTTTAAAAATATTTTCTATTATTCATACTTCAATAGATTATTTGATTTTTTTGTAAAAATTAAGATTTCAATTAATGAAAACAAAAACATTTTTATTCCATCAGATCTATTTATTAAGTCAAAGTGATTTGTTGCTATAGCGAGCTTGCTTGAAGCTATAATATTTTGAAATAGTGGAAATATATTTTGTGCTACAAGGGCGAAGCCAAAAATTGAAATTAAGACTGAAATAAGAACTATTAAGCCTAAAGATTTAATTTTTAAACTTAGATAATTCATTATAGCTATTATTGGAAGGGAGGATAGGATACTTATTACGATATAATAAGAGTATAGACCCAGTCCTTCAATCTTAAAGCCACATATAAATTTACCACTTAATACAAATAATAATAAAAAATAAATTTGAGTGAAGGCTATTATTATAAAGGCAATAAAAGATTTTGCTATGATGAAATTTATATTTTTTATTGGACTTGTTCTTATTAATTTTAAGCCTGCCTTGTGTTCAACTGACCAAAGACTTGAAACTATTATCGATATTAGAGGGATTATAAAAAACATAAAGTAGAATAAGGATGTTTGCGTCCAAAGACTTTCCCATTTGTTTTTTAAGACTTCTTGATTTAGTAAATAGTTTATAGTCCCAAAAGTATTTGCGAGTAAGGGAATTATTAATACTGTAGTTAAGAGCGAAAATAGTTTTAATTTTTTAAATTCTATTTTTAACATGAATGCCTCCTATATGTCCTTAGAGAGTGTAAATTTATTAAGTCTTGTGATGTAAATTAGACTGAGGATGATATAAATTAAGCTTACAAGCAATGTGATATAATTTATATTATTTATAGTCTGTGTATATACTTGTCCATCTTTTACATAATTTATATTTAAGATAGTAGCAAAGAGTCCAAAGGGATTTATTTGTGATAAAAATTTTGATGTTAGCATGGTAATTATTCCAGACATTGCTCCAACAATTGAAAAGAAAAGGGAGAAGTAAATCTTTTTACTTTTAATCTCAATTATTGTGAAGATCAATAGCATTGAAATGTTAATTGATAGAGTTGTTAAAAAGTAAATTATTATTCTTTTTATTATCTCCACATCTAAGTCAAAGTTTATATTTTTACTTGCTAAAAATACTATTATCAACCATTCAATAATTTGGAGTAAGAAAATTTTTATGGACAAGTTTTTAATTTTATCCAATAAAATTTTCTGAACTTTTAAGCCAAGACTTATTTGCATTTGCCACATATTATTTTTTTCTTCAATCTCTATTACTTTTTTAACAAGTGATGATAGGGCTATGGGATTAAAAAATAAAGAGATTGCTAAATAAGAATCTAATATCCTTGCAAGGGGATATTTATTAACTTGAAAGTCTTTTGTCTTGAAGGCTATAAGGATAGAAAATAAATGTATGGCAAATAAAATTAAAAGAGTGAAATTTAATTTTAGTCCCTTATTCTTTTTTATTTCTAGATTTTTCATGAGATCACCTTGCACTTGTTTCTTTAATAAATAATTTTTCAAGACTGTCTTTCCTTTTTTCAACTCTATAAATATCAATGTCATTGACAAGACTTTTTATTATTCTTGCAACTTCTTCTTTACTCTTGTTTCCAAGAACTAAATAGTCCTCAATAATATTTGACTCAGGAAGGTCTAGTAGCTTTGAAGCCTTAAGATTATCTGAAGTTTTTAAAACAATTACTGGTGGATGAAGGTCCCTATAGTCTTTTAATGAACCAGTGTAAGATAAGGCTCCATTTTTTAGAATGCCAATGTGAGTCGATATTTTTTCAATTTCATCCAAGATATGTGAAGAAATTAAAATGCTAGTATTAGAATTTTTTACGATACTTTTGAACAAGTCTCTCATCTCTTCAATACCATAGGGGTCAAGTCCATTAATAGGCTCATCTAAGATTAAAAATTTTGGATTTCCAATAAGGGCTATGGCGATGCCAAGTCTTTGTTTCATACCCAGTGAAAACTCTCTGACTTTCTTGTCTTTACTTTTTATTAGTCCAACATCTCTTAGCGTTTTATCAATCTTGTCTTTTTTTATATTTTTCATGTCACAGATAAGGTCTAAGTTATCATAGGCAGTGAGATGGTCATAGAAGGATGGGGCTTCGATTAAGGAACCCAAATTCTTATTTGTTTCCTTTTGATTTTTTTCATTTACTTCTTTTCCATACAAAGTTATTTTGCCAGAATCTTTTTTAACTAAACCAAGAATAGACTTCATAAGGGTTGACTTGCCAGCACCATTAGGACCAATAAGTCCAAATATACTTCCCTCTTGGATCTCTAAGTTAACATTCTTTAATACTGTGTTTTTATCATAGGATTTTGTAAGATTCTCAATTTTTAATATATTTGTCATGATATTCTCCTTTCTCAAGTTCAAAATAATTATAAAAAATGGAAATAACTTGGAGATTTTATGTAGATTACTTTTACATCACATTTTAAAAATTCAAATTCTTATGTGATAAAATTGTTTTAAAGGAGAAAGAAATGAATATTTTTAGAGATGCAAGTATTTTATTAGTTGATGATGAGTCCTATTTGATAGATAGTATGTACAAGTTTTTAAAGAACAAGGGATACCAAAAGATTTTGACAGCAAAAAATATTGCAGAAGCAAGATTCAAACTTAACAACAATAAAGTGGATTTAATGATATTGGATATAATGCTAACAGATGGGAGTGGCTTTGACTTATTAAAAGACCTTAGAAAGAAGTCAAGCCTACCTGTAATTATCCTGTCAGCCCTAAGTGGTATTGATGACAAAAAAGAAGGCTTTGATTTAGAAGTTGACGACTATATTGTTAAGCCTTTTTTACCTGAAGACCTCTTGTGGAGAATAGAGGCAGTCCTTAGGAGAACCTATCAAAATAAAAATGAAAAAATAATCTTATCAGGAGGAATTGTTTTTGATAGAGAGAGGGCAATGTTAATAAAGGATGACGAGGAAATACAATTGACGGCAAAGCAATTTAAAATTTTAGATTATCTTGCCACTAATATAAATAAAATTGTTTCAATAGATCAAATATTAGACAAGTGTTGGGAAGATAGTTTTGGTTACGAAAACACTTTAATAACCCACATATATAGGCTAAGAGACAAGCTAGAAGAGGATCCGGCAAATCCTAAAACTCTTATTACAGTTAAGGGATTGGGCTATAAGTTACTTGGAGATAATAAAGAATGCTAAATTATTTTTTTAAAAAACTAAAGAAATTTGTTTTATTTATACTAATTTTATTGGTCTTATTGATCTCGAGTTTAGTTGGAATTTTTTATTCAAGTTTTAAATTTTCAAAAAAATATATTGAGCCAAGCAAGGTATATGAATTCGTGGAAAAGAATAAAGAGGACAATAAGGCTAAAGATATTTATTTTACAGAGGAGAATAAGAAATACTTAGAAGATAAAAATATTTGGGCAATAAGAATTGATAAAAATGGAGAAGTAATTGAAAGCTTTAACAAGCCTCATGAAGTTAAAAATAAATTTGAAATAAGTGATGTTGTAAGGTTTACAAGGTATTACTTAAATGATTATCCAGTCTTTACTTTCGTCATAGAAGGTGGAGTATTAGTTCTTGCTTATCCAAAAAATTCTTTAGACAAGTTTCCCTTTAATTATTATTCCTACGACTTAGCAAAAATAAATTTTTTTATTTTGCTTGTTAGCATTTTCTTCTTTGCCTTGCTCGTTTATGTTTTTTATGTTTATGAAGTTAAAAGTATTTTTAGGAAATTAAACCCACTTCAAGAAGCTATCAATAATATTTTCGATGAAGATTATAATGAACTAGAAGAAGTGGGAGAATTAAAAGAAATTTCTAAAACAATCAATGAAGCAAATGAGAAGTTTACAAATCTTAAAAAAAGTCAAGCAAGTTGGCTTAGAGGGATTAGCCACGACGTAAGGACTCCTCTCACAAAAATTTCTTGGGAAATGGAGGGGATTAAGACAAAAGAAAATTTAGACGAAGTCAAAAGAATTGAAGATCAAATTTTAAAAATAAGTAGAATTATTGAGGACTTAAATTTAACAAATAGTCTTGAGAACCTTAGTGATAAACATTTTGAGTGTAAGGATCCAATCTCTGTCATAAGAAAGTTACTTGTAAATAGTTTAAATGAAAATCCTAATAAGGAAATTATTTTTGAGAATAAAATAAATAAAGAAATAAAAATAAAAATGGACAATCATTTATTTTATAGGATGCTGGAAAATATTTTAAATAACAGCATTAAATATGGAGATGGAAAAATTTTTATAAATTATGAAATTTTACAAGACAGCTTACTTATATCCATTAAGAATGAGGGAATACCTATTGATGAAAGTATTATAAATAGGCTAGATGAAGAAAATTTATCAGATGTTCAAAGACATGGAATGGGCTTATTTGTATCAAAACAAATTTGTAAGCTCCATAAGGGCGTGATGAAAATAGAAAATTATGATCAAGCTGTAAGTGTGTCTTTTATTTTTGATTTAAAATAATCTACTAAGAAGCATCATCTTATACCCATAATATTGACGATTACTAAACTTATGTAATATAATATTCAATATGCTTAAAAATCGATTTATATAGAAAGGTGATTAGATGTCAGGACATTCTAAATGGAATAATATTAAAAATAAAAAAGGTAAAGAAGACGCAAGAAGAGGTAAGATATTTACAAAACTTGCAAGACAAATAACTGTAGCAGCTAAGGAAGGTGGACTTGATCCAGATTACAATCCATCTCTTAAGGTTGCAATAGATAAGGCTAAGGCTGAAAACATGCCCAACGATAATATTGATAGGGCCATTGCCAAAGCTGGTGGCGGCGACAACGATGACAACTTCGAAGAAATTGTTTACGAAGGTTATGGTCCAGGTGGAGTTGCTGTTATGGTTCACTGCTTAACAGATAATAGAAATAGAACTGCACCAGAAGTAAGACATATTTTTGATAAGTATGCAGGTAATCTAGGTCAACCAGGTTGTGTATCCTTTATGTTTGATAAAAAGGGATCTCTAGGTGTATTAAAAGAAGGCCTTGATGAAGATGAGTTTACTTTAATTGCAATTGACGCTGGAGCAGAAGACGTAGTTGATAGGGGAGAAGCCTTTGAAATTATTACTGAACCAGAAGACTATCACAATGTAAGAAAGGCACTAGAAGATGAAGGTCACTCCTTCATTGAGTCTGATATAACTTACATTCCTCAAACTGAAACTGCTTTAGATGATGAAGATGATATTAAGAACATGGAAAAGTTAATCGATGCCCTAGAAGATAACGATGATGTAACAGATGTATTTACTTCATGGGAGAGAGACTAATGGAAATTAATAGAATTATTGATCACACTTTATTAAAGCCAGAATCTACAGAAGAGCAAATTGAAAAACTCCTAGAAGAAGCTAAAGAATATAATTTTTTCTCAGTTTGTGTAAACCCAGTATGGGTTAAAAAATGTGCTGAAAGTTTAAAGGGTACTGATGTTAAAGTTTGTACTGTTATTGGCTTCCCATTAGGTGCTAACACAAAAGAAGTAAAAGTTTTTGAAACAGAAAATGCTATAAAAAATGGCGCCAATGAAATTGACATGGTAATAAACATTGGGCTTCTTAAGTCAAAAAAATATGACTTAGTAAAAGAAGAAATCCAAGAAATTGCAAAAGTTTGTCATGATAATGGTGCTCTTCTAAAGGTTATACTTGAAAATTGTCTTCTAACTAAGGATGAAATTGTTAAGGCTTGTGAACTTTCAGATGAAGCTGGAGCAGATTTTGTTAAAACATCTACTGGATTTTCAACTTCAGGGGCAGACTCAGAGGACGTTGCCTTGATGAGAAAATCTGTATCAGAAAGAGTGAAGGTTAAAGCTAGTGGAGGCATTAGAGACTTAAAGAAATCCCTAGAAATGATTGACAAGGGAGCCGACAGACTTGGTGTTTCTGCTGGAGTTAATATTTATAAAGAAAGCAAGTCACTATGAATATAAATCCCGTTGCCTTTACAATTTTTGGGCTAGAGGTTAAATGGTACGGAATTTTAATTGCTCTTGGAGTTTTCTTGGCAATTCTCATAATAGAATCCATGGCAAAGAAGAAATCTTATAAAAATGGACTCTATAAAGATATAGGAAATGATGTTTCTCTATTTGCAGTAATTATTGGAGTCTTGGGAGCAAGGCTTTATTATGTAATATTTGAGTGGGACTACTATAGTCAACACTTAGACGAAATTTTTGCAATAAGAAATGGTGGGCTGGCAATTTATGGAGGCATTATTGCTGGTGGTCTTACAATTTATCTATTCACAAGAGCAAAAAAAGTAAATTTTTGGACTTTGACAGATTGTATTGCTCCAGGTCTTGCCCTTGCACAATCAATTGGCAGGTGGGGCAACTACATTAATGGAGAAGCTCACGGTGGAGTTACCAATGTTCCATGGGCAATTTTAGTTGATGGACAAAGGGTTCACCCAACATTTTTTTATGAATCCTTCGTAAACTTTTTAATATTTTTATTTTTATATTTTTATCTTTCAAAGAAGCAAAAGTTTGAAGGACAATTAATATCTTTTTATTTAATATTTTATGGAATTGCAAGATTCTTTATTGAGGGAATGAGAACTGATTCTCTCTATATCGGTGACTTTCGAGTTTCACAACTTGTGAGTCTTGGAATTGTTATCTTTGGACTTGCCATAAGATTTATAGCAAAAAGTAGACAAAAGAATAAATGATTTATTAGACTAGGAAACTAGTCTAATTTTATAGGTGGTATTTTGAATAAGATTAATTACAATTTGGAAATGGAAAAAGTAATAAAAACTATAGACAAAAATTATAAGCCAAGGTTACTTTTGCACTCTTGTTGCGGTCCATGTTCTTCTGCAATCCTGGAGAGAATTAATGAATACTTTGATATAGATGTATTTTATTACAATCCAAACATTGATAGGGAAGAAGAATTTTATCGAAGAGCAGAGGAGCAGGTGGAACTTGTAAAAGATCTGGAACTCGAAGATGAAATCCAGGTAAAAGTTATCAAGTATGATCATGATGAGTTTCTAAATTATATTAAGGGTTTTGAAAAATACCAAGAAGGTGGGCCTAGGTGCTTCAAATGCTATAGGCAGAGAATGGAGAAGGCAGCAGAATATGCTGCAGAAAATAAGTATGATTATTTTACAACAACACTTTCTATTTCTCCTCACAAGGATTCTCAAATATTAAATAGGTTGGGAGACTTTTTATCCAAGGAATACAAGGTTAAATATTTATTCTCAGATTTTAAGAAAAAGAATGGTTTTAAAAGGTCTGTTGAGTTAACAGATAAGTTTAATATGTATAGGCAAGATTATTGCGGTTGTGAATTTTCAAGGAGTGAAGATTGAAAAATTTTAAAAATATTTTTATTATTTCTCTTGTTTTCTTTTTAAGCTTGAGCTTATTTGTTGCATACAAAACTGATTTTAAATTTGAAAATTTAAATGCTTCAAGTAATGAGAAAATTGAAAAAAATAAAGATGCAGAAGAGTTAAAAGAAGACAAGACTCAAGTGAAAATTCTTGCCATGGGCGACATGATTTTTCATCAACCTATTGTTAAGAACTACAGGACTGGCGAAACTTATGACTTTACACCTATTTTTACAAACATATCAGAAGATATTAATGGAGCAGACCTTGCCATTGCAAACTTTGAAGGATCAGTAAACTCAAATAGAAAATTATCTGGTTTTCCTCTCTTTAATTTTCCAAAGGAGACAATCTATTCTTTAAAGAATGCTGGATTTGATATTTTATCTACTGCCAACAACCATGCTCTTGACACAGGTCTTGATGGAGTAGCTGAAACCCTAAGCCACATTAAAGAAAGTGGTATGGAGTCCTTTGGGACTTTAACAGAAGACCTTGAAAAGGGTATTGTTGTTGAAAAAAATGGAATAAAAATTGGATTAATTTCTTTTACAGATACCCTAAATGGCATGGACTCACTAATGAGAAATAAAGAGTATTCAGTTAATACTTTTTCGCAAGATGTTGCTGGAGATATAAAAAATATAAAAGACAAGTCGGATATTGTCATAGTTTATCCTCATTGGGGAAATGAATACCATTACCACCCAAGTGAAAGACAGATTTATCTAAAGGAAAAACTCCATGAGTATGGAGCAGATATTATTTTAGGATCTCATCCTCATGTCTTACAAAGATATGAAGTAGAAGAAATTAATGGAAAAAAACTATTCACAATTTTTTCAATGGGAAATGCCCTATCCAACCAAAGAATAGAGAATTTAAAGAAATCTGGAGTTGACACAGGTGCCCTTGTGAAACTAGAAATTGAAAAGGACAATATAAGTGGAGTAACTAGTTTAAAATCCTATGAAGTACAAGCAACTTATGTCAATAGGTACAGGGCAAATGGAAAACTGAACTATGATTTGGTTAAACTTCAAGATATTATTCCTGGTGGAAAATTAAGCGAAGTGACGGATTCTAACTTACAAAATGCTGCTGATAAAAAATACAAGGAAGCCCTTGGGGTTTTACAAGGTGAAATATGAAGAAGGACAAAGTACCAGGTACGGATTTTTTAATTTTTCAGGATGAAAATGAGTTTAAATACACCACAGATTCTCTTATACTCTCTTCCTTTGTCAAGAAAGGGAAGAGGGGTCTTGACTTAGGCTGTGGCAATGGAATCTTGTCTTTCAGGATAGCTAATAGGTTTGGGGAAATTCATTCTGTTGATATTAACAAAATAGTTTTAGAGAACTTTAAGGAATCTGTAAGAGTAAATAAATTAGAAGATAAGATAAAAATATTAGAAAAAGATATTTTTGCTTTAAAAGAAATTTATGAAACAAATTATTTTGATTCTATAGTCTTCAATCCACCCTATTATGATTATAAAAATATAAAATTTGAAACAATTCCAGCAAAGCATTTTTTTGATATTGAAAAGAGCCTTTACATAGTCAACTATCTCTTAAAAAACTCTGGAAATCTTTATATAATTTATCCAACTTATAGGTTGGCTGAACTTATTCATAAGATCAATCTAGCTGGATTAAGAGTAAAACATATAATCAATATCCATGGTAACTTAAACAAGGCTCCAAAGAATTCTATTGTTATTGCAAGAAAGCAAGGAAATTTTGGCAATGACTTTAGAGATTTTTACATAAGACAAGGAGAAGACTATACAGACGAGATGAAAAGAGTTTATAGAAATGAGGTAATCTTGTGATTTATTTTTGCCCAACTCCTATAGGCAACCTAGGAGACATAAGTCTTAGGACCATAGAAATTTTAAAGTCAGTAGATATAATTTATGCAGAAGATAAGAGAGTGACAGTAAAACTCTTAAATCATTATGATATTAATAAGGAACTTAGAACTTATCATAAGTTTAATGAAGCAGAAATGTCTGAAAAAATTATTGAACATTTAGACGACAAGGATATTGCCTTGGTAACTGATGCAGGCATGCCTGGAATAAGTGATCCAGGTTCAGTCTTAGTTAAAAAACTAATTGAAGAAAATATTGACTTTAGGGTTTTGCCAGGAGCTAATGCTGCTTTAACGGCATTGGTTTTATCAGGTCTTGACACAGATCATTTTACTTTTTATGGCTTTACTGGGAGTAAATCTAATAGTAGAAAAAAAGAATTTGAAAATCTTAAAGATTTAAAATTCACTTTGATTTTTTATGAGGCACCTCACAGGATTAAGGACTTTTTACAAGATGTCTATGAAGTTTTCGGAGAAAGAAGGATTTCTATATCAAGAGAAATTACCAAAGTCTTTGAGGAAACTATTAGGTCTACAACGTCAGAAATATTAAAAAAAGATATTGTGGAAAAGGGAGAATTTGTTATTGTTCTCGAAGGAAATACTGAAGAAAAATTTTATGACATAAAAAGTCTTCTCGAAGAAGAACTAAAGTCAGGAAAGAAAAAGTCTCAAGCTGTAAAAGAAGTTTCAAAAAAATACAATCTTCCCAAAAATGATGTTTATAAGGAGAGTTTGGACCTATGATTAATTTACAAGATCTTGAGGGTCAACTTAGAGAAGTAAACAAGAATTTAAAGGATAAGTATGATTTTATATTTAACCTAGACCATGAAGCATTTAGAAAAGAGCTTACAGAAAATGTTGGAAGACTTATTAAAATGGAAAAATTTCCTAAGGAAAAACTTTCAAAGTATAAGAGAACTGTTGGTGTAGATGGATCTAACAATAGGTCTGGTGGCGCCTTTCCTCATTTTATAGAAATCTTTCAGGGACTGGCAAAGTCAACTGATGGCAATGAAGTTTATAAAAACAAGGTCTACACACCTACTTTAAATGATATTTATGAGGATAAAAATCTATCGCAAAAATATCTTGCAACAATTGAAATTGAAACTGCCCTTGAATATATAAATAAATTTGATTTTGACTACTTAATGATGGATGGAGGCTTTATAAGATATAAGATTAACTGTCTTGATTTATTTACAGAGCTTAGAGAAACTTGTGAAGCTAAAAATATAATACTTTTTGGAGTAATAAAGGATTTAAAGACAAATGTCATTGCAAGAAGTCTTGAGATAGACGAGAGTATTTATGACAGAGAAATTTTATTTAATAGACTTAAGACTGGTGAAGCAGTTTTAATTCGCAATGAAATTAATAAAAAATTTATTAAGGATGGACTAGGGGAAGGATTTTCATCAGCCTTTATGAGAACATCAAAGTTCCCTGGCGCTGTTGGTCTTGATATCTTAGACACACAAGAAAAATATTTGGAAGAAATATCTAACCTCATATACACTCTAACACCAATGTCATCAAGGGGAGTACCCCTATGGTTAGATATAGTAGACAAAGATGTAAAGATAACTGACGAGATCTTAACAACTCTTTTGGAGGAATACCTAGATAGAGATGTCTATGAAAGATTCTTTATTTCTGAAAGAGATAAGAGAACCCTATAGGAGGAAATATGAAAGTACTTGGAGTAACAACAACAAGAGAAGTATATATTGGATCTAAAGATAAAAACTTTAGGAACAATGAATTTTTAATAGTTGAAGATCCAGTTCAAGGCGATATTATTGGCGAAGTTGTGGACTCACAAACTTTTAACCGATTCATTCCTCTTGATATTGGTGGTGACTTTGTTGATAGTGACGTTTTATCATCTCTTGGATCAATGGGATATGATGTTGGAGATGAAACAGTTTATGTAGCCAAGCTAAGGTTCTTTGAAGAACTTTTATATCCGCCATTAACAGGTAGTGACTTAAGAGCTCCAGTCTTTGATGAAATAAAAAATTTATTAATTGATACTCTTCCTAAGGAATCGCTTATTCTTGGTTCAATAAAAAACACAGATAACATAGCAGAAGGAATGGATGATGTTTATAGGGATTTATTTTCAACTTTTCAAAATAAAGAATTTATAAAGCAAAGGGAACTTCCTTATTTATTTGATTATAAGTCTATGCACCAGTATCCTCACATAGGAGTTTTTGGTGGATCAGGAAGTGGTAAGTCCTTTGGGCTAAGAGTTGTTTTAGAAGAGCTTATGGAAATGGGTGTGCCAGCAATTGTAATGGACCCTCATTATGAAATGGACTTTACAAATAATTCTGAAATTTCTAATAAGGACTATACTGACAAATTTAAGTGTTTAGAAATTGGAATTCACACGGGAATAAAATTTCAGGAGCTACAAAAAAGAGATTTAAAAAATCTTTTAAATGCAGCATCACCCTTAACTGATTCCATGAACAATGTAATTGATGTTATGCTTTCAAAGGGTTCAAGCTTTGATTCTTTTAAGAATAAATTGGACTTATTATTAGAAGGACAAGAAATTGGATCAAGAGATAAAATTTTATCAGAGATAGCAATTGAAGAGGACCAAACTAGAAGGGATAGACTTGAAGAAGTCTTAGATATTTATGAAAGATATGACAAGACTTGTAACTCCATGAGTGTGCGTGGTGTCTTGTGGAGGCTAATGACTCTACAAGGTGAAGGAATCTTTTCACACAATATTGACGAACTCTTGGACCTATTAAAGAGAAGAAAGCTAGTTGTCCTTCAGGGCTCCACAAGGATGATAAATGTATTCTCTACTTATCTATTGGCAAAATTATATTACTTGAGAAAGGAATACAGAGACGAACTTTATAGAAATAATGTTAAGGTAGATTACTTCCCACCTTTTATTATTATTACTGACGAAGCCCATAACTTTGCACCCAAGGGCTTTGATACACCTTCAAAATCTATCTTGCGTGAAATTTCTCAAGAGGGAAGAAAGTATGGCGTGTTTTTAATTCTTGCAACTCAAAGGCCAACGCTTTTAGATGAAACTATAACAGCTCAGTTAAATACTAAATTAATTTTCAGAACAGTAAGAGCATCAGACATTGATACCATTAGGGAAGAGACTGACCTGTCATCAGATGAGACAAAGAGACTTCCTTATTTGAGTTCAGGGGATGTTTTCATTTCTTCAGCAAAGAAGGGTAGGACTTCCTTTGTGAGAATTAGGGCAGCCAATACAGTATCTCCTCACACAGAAAATCCTTTTGACGAACTGACAGCTCACGACAATGAAGTTTATGAAAAGTTCTTTTTAGATATAAAAGATTTGCTTCCCATAGATACATCCAACCTAAATGGAGCACTTATGAATTACAATAAAAAATCTGGTAAAAACTTGTCCTATGATGAGTTTAAGAACAATTTAGATAAGTTGTGTGAAATTGAATTAATAGAAAAAGAAACAAACTTTTTAACGGAAATGTATAAGATAAAATAAAAATAAAGACTTAGGTTTGTATTTAAACTTAAGTCTTTATTTTTTTGATTTTTTTATTAAGTAAGTATCGTAAAGTTCTTGAAGTGATGCTTTGTTTTTAATTAATTTTACTTTGCCTTCTCGTGTTAGAGTTTTTATAAAATATTCTTTTTTTAATGCGTCAGATTTGTCTAGGCACTCTTCACTAAATACCATCTTCACAGGTAATCTTGAAGCTGTATACTTAGAAGCTTTTCCATCATTATGAGTCTTTAATCTCTTTTCGAGATTTACTGTGTAGCCAGCATAGAGGCTTTCATCAGCACATTTTAAAATATAAACGTAGGATGCCATTTACTCACCGCTTAGATAATCGTCAACTGTAAAGTTTATTATTTCGAACTCAAATCCACGACCTTGAAGGTAGTTCTTGGCAGAGTAGATTTTTTTAGGATCAGACTCATCTTTTGAAATTCTTTTTTTAATAAGCTCAAGAGCGTTCATGTATTCTAATTCATAATCATAATTTTCCATAACTTTTTCTATTATTTTTTTATCAATACCCTTTGACATTAGCATGTATCTAGTCTTAATCTTGCCGTATTTCTTTATACTTAATGCATCATTAAGATATCTCCTGGCGTAGTCTTCATCATTTAAATACTTTTTTTCTTCAAGAATAGGTAACACGATATCAATTATGTCCCTTTGAATTTTATTTTTATATAAATAATCAACTAGTTGGTGTTTAGTCTTGTTCCTTTGCAAAAACTTGTAAGATAAAAGGAGGGCTTCAGACTTCTCATCTTCAAACTTCAGGTTCTCAACGAACTCTTCTTCAACTTCTTGGCCCTTATAAAGTCCAAAGTTCACAAGTGTGTCTTCAGAAATTTTTATCTCTTCTCCACTATCAAAGCTAACAAGAAATTTCTTCTTTTCAAAACTTATATTAGAAATAATCATTTTATCACCAGATATATTTTATCATAAATCGCGAGATTCCCCAATTCATCTTGTTTAATAAAATATTGGAAAATTAAGGTTAAAAAGTATATAATTAGATAGAGTTTAAGACTGAGAGGTGTAAAATGTTTGAGTTAATCTCGCAAGTGTTGAGGTATGTATTTATTATCTTAATTTATCTTTTTATTTTTAGTATTTTAAGACTAATGTATCTCGATGTTAAGAGCATAACAAGTGGTGGTGGCTCTCTTGATGACGCTTATCTAAAAGTAGTAAATAGACTTGATTCTCTAAACTTTAAGATGCAGGAGTACTATGTCATAGAAGGCGACATGAGTCTTGGTAGAAGTTCAAGAAATGATGTTGTTATAAAAGATAAATTCGTAAGTAAAAATCATTTATTAATCCGTGAAAAGAACCAAAGATATTATTTAGAAGACTTGGGCTCTGCCAATGGAACTTTTTTAAATGGTGTGAAAATTGATCCTAATGAGCTTATTGAACTTCAAAATAATGACAAAATTGGAGTTGGATTCATTCAATTTATTTTTGTAAATAAAAGGTGAAATTGTGTTAGATAAAATTTTTAAACAGAGAAAACCTAGAAACCTACTATTAATTTTTGAAATTTTAAGTATCTTATTATTATTTACTTTTAACAACAATAATATTGATAGGTACATAGTAATTTTATTTTTAGGTCTAATTTTAATTGTTTATATTTCAAATTTAGTCCTTGGTAAAGTTTCTTCTGGGGATAATTATATATTTTTAATAGTCTCAATGCTTTTGAGTCTTGGGATAATAACCATTTACAGGTTGTCGCCAAAACTAGGCCTAAGGCAGCTTATTTGGGTTTTAGCAGGTATTTTAGTTTTTTATTTGACTTATTTTATAATAAGGGCAATGAGAAGACTAGAGTACATGACAGGTCTTTATTTAGGACTTTCAATTTTATTTTTCTTATTAACTATTATTCTAGCTCCACCTAAATATGGTGCTAAAAACTGGATAGAAATTTCTGAGGGTATAACAATTCAGTTGTCCGAATTTACTAAAATTTTAGTAATATTTTTAATAGCTTCTTTTTATACAACATTCCAAAATAGACTTAAAAAATTAAATTATAATTACACTTCATATTACTTGATGGGGGTAATATATATTTTTGTGGGCTTTTTATTTATTCAGAGAGACTTGGGAACTGCTGCTATATTCATAGCTATCTACACACTCCTTCAGTATATTTATGACGAGGACAGGGTTTCAATTTTAGTAAATATTGTACTAATGTTAATTGGTTCAGTCGTTGGTTACTTTTTATTCTCTCATGTTAGGAAAAGAGTGGATATATGGCTAAATCCATGGACAGCTGATAAGGTTGTGAATGATGCTAGACAAATTGTACAATCACTATTTGGAATAAGTGAAGGCGGATTTTTGGGTCAAGGAATTGGCCTTGGCTATCCAAAACAAATTACCCTTGCTTACTCTGATGTGATTTTCTCTGCAATTTGTGAAGAGATGGGAGTATTAACTGGAATAGGAATTATAATGCTCTATATGCTTCTAGTTTATAGGGCCATTAAGATTGCTCTTAATCAAGAATATTTATTTTATAGAATTCTTGCCTTATCAGTAGCAATTCTTTTCACTGTACAAGCCTTCTTAAATATTGGTGGTGTAATAAAGCTTATTCCTATGACTGGTTTAACTTTACCTTTTATTTCTTATGGAGGAAGTTCTTTGATATCAAGCTTTGTTGCCCTGGGAATATTACAGGTTACAAGTGAAGATTTATCATATAAATACGAAAAAGGAGTAGACAATGAATAGTAAAGATAATAAGAGAATTTTAGTCTTACTTGTTTTTTTAATGTTTTTATTAGTTGCTCCAATTATATATTTAACTTATTTTACTGTATTCAAGGCAGACGATATTGTAAAGCATCCTGCCAATAGGAGAAGTGAACTAAGAGAAAACTCTGTAAAAAGAGGAACTTTCTATGATAGAAATCATGAAGTTTTAGCCTACTCCAACGGAGAAAAATATAATTATCACAGAATTTATAATCAGCCGATAATTTATTCTCATATAATAGGTTATTCAGACAAGATAGTTGACAAGTATGGACTTGAAAAGGAATTAAATGATTATTTAGTTGGCAAGGAAGGTTCTAAAATTTTAAAAACCTTCAAGTCAATTATAAATAAAAATTACGACCCCTACACTGGAGATGATATTACTCTTACTACTGATACAGACTTGCAAGAAAAAACTAGGTCAGTTTTATCTGCGAATTCAGATAAGGGTTCTGTTGTAATAATGAATCCAAAGACAGGTGAAGTTCTTTCAATGGTATCTTTACCAGACTTCAATTCTCAAAATATTGCTAAAGACATGCAGAAAATAAATGAAGCCAACAATGGTGCACTTTTTAATAGTTCTACAAAGGGTAAATTTGCGCCCGGTTCGGTTTATAAAATAGTAACTACAACTGCTATTCTTGAGTCAGGAATTTCTCAAAAATATACTGATGAGGGAGTAGAAAAGATTGATAATGGTAGAGAGTTTAAGAATGCTGGGAATAAAACCTACGGTAGAGTAGATCTTAGAAAGGCCTTTACAAATTCTCTTAACACATACTTTGTAAGAAAATCTGTTGATATGGGAATTGACATTATGGGACAAGTTTCTGAAAAGTATATGATTAATAAAAAAGTAGAATTTGAACTTCCTTTAGAAACTTCTACTTGGACTTTCAAGAGAAATGGATTTGATAGAACTGCACTTGCTGCAGGTGGAATAGGTCATGATACTATACTAGTAACACCTCTTGAAATGTGTATGATAGCATCTACTATAGCAAATGATGGAGTTATGATGCAGCCACACATTGTAAAGAAAATTGATTCTTCTGACGGCAAGAATGTAATGAGAAATACTCCAACAGTCTTAAGTGAAGTCACGTCAAAAGAAAATGCAGATCAAATTACAAAATACATGGTTAATGTTGTAAATAATGGTACTGGTACAGAAGCCTATGTATCAGGGCTAAAGGTAGCAGGTAAAACTGGTACGGCTCAACTTGACCTCAAAGAAGGAACTAACAACGCTTGGTTTGTTGGTTTTGCACCAGCAGATGATCCACAAGTGGCAATATCAGTAGTTATTCCTAATGTTAAAGACTATGGATCTCAAGCAGCAGCTCCTATTGCTGGAGAACTTTTAAAGTACGCTATTAATAATTTACAACTTGAAGAAGAGTGATTTTGTGTTTAAGGAAAAATTTGTTACTGCTATAGTTGCAGCAGCAGGTATGGGAAAAAGAATGAAAATGGGAATTAACAAACAATTTTTAACAATTGATGGTATTCCAATTCTTGCCCACACAATTAAAAAAATTGAAAAATCCAAATACGTTGACTTTTTAATTCTCATTGTAAAAGAAAGCGACATGAGATATGTAGATGACATAATAAGTGAATATAAAATTAATATGGATTATAAAATAGTTTATGGGGGTAAGGAGAGGCAAGACTCAATTAACAATGGACTATTAAACATGCCACATGAAACTGATATAGTCCTAACTCATGATGGAGCTAGGCCTTTTGTTTCAGTTCATAAGATAGACGAAGCCATTGAAAACGTAATGAATACTGGTGCTTGCGTTCTTGCAAATCCTGTTAAAGACACAATCAAAGTTTCTACTGATGGAGAAACAGTGGACTACACTCCAAACAGGGATAGACTTTGGCAGGTGCAAACCCCTCAAGTCTTTAAAAAGGAAATTATAACAAAAGCGTACAATCAGGCCTATTCAGAAGGTTATTATGGTACTGATGACTGTTCCTTAGTTGAAAAGACAGGGGTTAAAGTTAAATTAATTTATAACTCCTATGACAACATAAAAATTACAACAAGAGAAGATTTATCTATTGCACAGATACTTGTTAAGAAGGTGAAAATATGAGAATTGGAATTGGTTATGATGTTCATAAACTAGTTGAAGATAGGAAACTTATAATTGGTGGAATTGAGTTAGATTATGAAAAAGGACTACTAGGTCATTCTGATGCAGATGTACTTATTCACGCAATTATGGATGCTATCTTAGGTGCTCTTGCTCTAAGAGACATTGGATATCACTTCCCAGATAATGACAATGAATATAAGGATATTGATTCAAAAGTTTTATTAAATAGAGTTTATGAAATAATGAAATCAAAAAATTATAAAATTGGAAATATAGATTCTGTTGTTGCCTGTCAAGCACCAAAACTTGCAGGTCATATTGACGAAATGAGAAAGACAATAGCAGATATATTAAAGACAGATATAGAAAATATTTCTATAAAAGCAACGACCACAGAAAAACTTGGCTTTGTTGGAAGAGGAGAAGGAATATCTTCGCAAGCTGTTGTGTTACTAGAAAGGGATGATTAAATAAAATGAAGTTTTTTATCGATACTGCTAATATTGAGGAAATTAAAGAAATCAACTCCTGGGGAGTCCTGTCAGGAGTCACAACAAACCCTAGCTTAATTGCAAAAAATGGGGGAGTTTTTGAAGATGTAATTGAAGAAATAACTGAAATTGTTGATGGTGATATATCCGCTGAAGTTATTTCTACAGACCTAGATGGAATGCTTAAGGAAGCAAGAGAACTGGCAAAGATTTCAAAAAATATTGTTATCAAAATTCCAATGATTGAAGAAGGTCTTAAAGCTGTAAGCATTCTTAGTAAGGAAGATATAAGGACTAATGTAACTCTTATATTTTCAGTTTCACAGGCACTTCTTGCAGCAAATGCAGGAGCTACTTATGTAAGCCCTTTTATAGGAAGACTTGATGACATTGGAGAGTCTGGTTTAGATCTCGTCGCAGATATTGCTTACATTTTTAAAGAATATGGATATGAAACGCAAATCATTGCCGCAAGTATTAGACATATTAATCATGTAGAAGATGTAGCAAAAACTGGTGCAGACATTGGTACCATTCCTTATAAGATATTTAAGGAAATGATTAAGCATGAGTTAACAGACAAGGGTTTAGAAAAATTCTTAGAAGATTTTAAAGACGTAAAGACAAAGGAGAAGTAAGATGGACAGAAATTTAGCATTAAACTTAGCAAGAGTAACAGAAGCAGCCGCACTTTCAGCTGGTAAATGGCTTGGAAAAGGTGACAAGAATGCAGCAGATGGCGCTGCAGTGGATGCAATGAGAAGAATGTTTGACACAGTTGATATTGATGGGACTGTAGTTATTGGTGAAGGAGAAATTGACGAAGCTCCTATGCTTTATATCGGAGAAAAAATTGGTACAAAAGAAGGGGAAGAGCAAGTTGATATTGCTGTAGACCCAATCGATGGTACAAACTCCATAGCAAATGGAACTGATAATTCTATTGCTGTACTTGCAGTTGCACCTAAGGGATGTCTTTTAAATGCACCAGATATTTATATGGATAAAATTGCTTGTGGTCCAAAAGCTAAAGGTGCAATCAAACTAGATGATTCTCCATCTGAAAATGTTAAAAGAGTTGCTAAGGCACTTAACAAAAATATAGAAGAAATAACAGTTGCAGTTCTTGATAGACCAAGACATGAAGAAATCATAAAAGAAATCATTGCTGTTGGAGCAAGAGTTAAAAAAGTTTCTGACGGTGATATCGTAACTGCCATTGAAACTTGTTACGAAGATTCTGGAATAGATTTAGTAATTGGTAGAGGTGGAGCACCAGAAGGCGTTATAGCTGCAGCAGCTCTAAAGTGCTTAGGTGGTGATTTCCAAGGAAGACTACATCCAACTGATGAAAAGCAAGAGGCTAGGTGTAGAGATCTTCATTCTGATTTAAAGAAAATTTATTCAATTGATGATCTTGTAAAGGGGAATGAAGTTATATTTTCAGTAACAGGTATTACTTCAGGAGAAATTCTTGATGGAGTTAAGTACTATGGTGATAACAAGGCTAAGACAGATACTCTTGTATTAAGACTTCCAAGTGGAACTCAAAGATTTATTAAATCAGTTCACTCACTTGATTTAAAACCAGATTACGCTAAATAATTCTAATCATGGCAAACAATAATGAATTAAATAACAAATCAATTGAAGACTTAAGAAAAATTTCTTCTTCTCTGGGACTTAAAAATTCGGATAATTATAATATTGAAGAATTAAAACACTTTATTGAGAAGGGTAGGCTACCAAACAAGTCACTAAGTGATGAGGACTTAAACAGACTTAAGGTTTCAGAACTTAGAGACCTAGCAAAAGAATTTGATATTGAAAAATCTTACTCTTTAAAAAAAGATCAACTTATAGAAGTTATTAAAGAAAAAAGAGAATCTAAGAAAATTGAAGAATTGGATTTATCAGATAATGCAGCAAAGACTTTAAAAAACCTTGATGATAAAGACTATGTTAAGGGAATTCTAGAGCTTCACCAAGATGGATTTGGTTTTTTAAGAAGAGTAAACTATCTACCAAGCGAGGATGATATCTATGTATCTCCATCACAAATACGAAAGTTCAGGCTTAGAAATGGAGACGAAGTTCTTGGAGTTAAATCGCCACCAAAAGATGGAGAAAACTTCAACGCTCTTTTATATATTAAATCTGTAAATGGACTTCATCCTTCTAAGATTATTAACAGACCCTTCTTTGATAATTTGACACCAATCTATCCTAAAAAGAAACTAGATTTAGAAACTGAGGATACTGCTATGAGGGTAATAGATCTCTTAGCTCCAGTTGGTCTTGGTCAAAGAGGACTTATTGTATCACAACCAAAGTCTGGTAAAACAACTCTGCTAAAGAAGATATCTAAGTCTATAAACGCCAACTATCCAGATCTTCATCTTATAGTATTACTAGTTGATGAAAGACCTGAAGAAGTCACGGATATGAAGAGATCTGTTAAGGGAGAAGTTGTTTATTCAACCTTTGATGAAAACCCAAAAAATCATACTAGGGTCGCAGAGATGGTAATTGATAGGGCTAAGAGGTTAGTAGAGAACAAAGAAGATGTTGTAATTTTGCTTGACTCATTAACAAGACTATCAAGAGCTTATAATTTAATTACTCCTGCAAGTGGAAAAACTTTATCAGGTGGACTTGATCCCTTATCACTACACAAACCGAAAAGATTTTTTGGAGCTGCGAGAAATATAGAAGAGGGTGGAAGTCTGACTATACTTGCTACAGCACTTGTTGATACAGGTTCCAGGATGGACGATGTAATCTTTGAGGAGTTTAAGGGCACTGGAAATATGGAACTCCATCTCAATAGAAGCTTATCTGAAAAAAGAATATTCCCTGCAATTGATATCTTAAAGTCAGGAACTAGAAAAGAAGAACTTCTATTGAATAAAGATGAGTTAGAATTTAACTATGATTTTAGAAATAAATTAGGTCAAGAAAATATAGAGGAAGTGACTGAAAAGTTTTTAGATAAACTTTCAAAAACAAAAAGTAACAAAGAGTTTTTAAGTAAGTAATGTTAAATCAAGATTTTATTTGCCATAATCTTGATAAATCAATTGGAATATTGTATAATAATTAAGCAAATAGTTGTGTTTGCACTAGAGTGAAAATTGTGTTATAATGTTAAAATTGAGTTATAAAATAAGTTTAAGGGGGCTAAACAATGAAAAAAGGAATTCATCCAGATTATAAAGAAGCTACAGTAACTTGTGCTTGTGGCAACACTTTTAAAACAGGATCCGTTAAAGAAGATTTAAAAGTTGAAATTTGTTCAGCTTGTCATCCTTTCTTTACAGGAAAGCAAAAACTCTCTGATCACGGCGGAAGAATTGAGAAATTCAACAGCAGATATAAGAGAAATAAATGACAATGAGGTTAGCGTTGCTAACCTTTTTTATTACTTAAATTTATGAAAATTAAAGAATCCTTAGTAAAAGGCAGAGAATATTTAAAAGAACTAGAATACACTGATCCAATTTATGAAACTAGAAGAATCTTAAGTGATTTATTAAATAAGGACTTATCCTATTTAGTATCTCATAACGATGACTTATTAGATTCAAAGATAGAAAATAAATACTTCGAAATTTTAGAAAAAAGGAAAATAGGAATTCCACTTCAATATATTTTAGGTGAAGAAGATTTTTATGGGCGAACTTTTAAAGTCTTTGAAGGTGTTCTTATACCAAGACAGGATACAGAAATATCAGTGGAAAAACTCTTAAATATAATAGAAAACAATCCTATAAATAATATGTTGGAAATTGGTTGTGGTACTGGTATAGTTAGCATTAGTGTTGATCTTGAAACAGAGATTGAAGTTACAGCTGTTGATATAAGTGAAAGTGCCATAAAAAATACTAGAATTAATAAAGAATTATTAAATTCAAAAATAAAAATAATTAAAAGTGATTTATTTTCCGAAGTTAGAGATAAATTTGATTTAATATACTCTAACCCTCCTTATATAAAATCGAGTGATATAGAAAAACTACAAGTTGAAGTAAGAAATTACGAGCCAAGGCTTGCTCTTGATGGAGGAAAGGATGGACTTTTATTTTATAGAAACATAATAAAATCCTCTCCTGAATTTTTAAATAGTAAGGGGTTTTTGGTTTTTGAAATAGGTCATGATGAGGCAGAAGAAATTTATAATTTAATGAAAAGTAATTTTGATGTTGAAGTTTATAAAGACTTAAATAACTTAAATAGGGTAGTAGTTGGACAGTTAAAAATATAGGGGTAATTATGTACGAAAAACTTTCGGTTTTTGAAGATAAATTAATAGAATTAGAAAAAGACCTTAGTAATGTTGAAGTTATCAATGACTCAAAACTTTATCAACAAAAGGCAATTGAACATGCTGAGATTGAACCTATTGTAGCAAAGTATAGAGCTTATAAAGATACTTTAAATTCACTAAATGAAAATAAAGAATTAATAAAAGAAAAATTAGATGACGATTTCAAAGATTTGGTTAGAGAAGAAATCAACGAAGCCAGCAAAAAAGTTGAAGAACTTGAAAATGAGCTAAAAATTCTTTTAATTCCAAAGGATAAAAATGACAGCAAGAATGTAATGGTAGAAATCAGAGCTGGAGCAGGTGGAGACGAAGCTGCTCTATTTGCTGGTGTTCTTTACAGACAATATGTTAGATATGCAGAAAGATCCGGTTTTAAGGTTGAAACAATATCATCAAATGAAATAGGGATTGGAGGCTACAAGGAAATTGTCTTTATGATAATTGGAAACGGAGCATACTCAAGACTAAAGTATGAATCGGGAGTACACAGAGTTCAAAGAGTTCCTGAAACGGAAAGTGGAGGAAGAATTCACACTTCTACTGCTACAGTTGCAGTTTTACCTGAAGCTGAAGATGTTGATATTGAAATTGATCCAACTCAAATAAAGTTTGATGTTTTCCGTGCATCTGGAAATGGTGGACAATGTGTTAACACGACTGACTCAGCAGTTAGACTTACACATATTCCAACTGGAATAGTTATCTCATGCCAAGATGAAAAATCTCAACTAAGAAACAAGGAAAAAGCTATGAAACTCTTAAGATCAAAACTCTATGATCTAAAACTACAAGAGCAAAGTGAAAAAGAATCCATGGAAAGGTCTTCTCAAATAGGAACTGGGGATAGGTCTGAAAGAATTAGAACCTATAACTATCCACAGGGAAGGGTCACTGATCACAGAATCAACTTAACATCTCACAGAATTGATGCCATAAATGATGGTGACTTAGATGAAATAATTGATGCTCTTATAACTTATGATCAGACACAAAAAATTGAAAAGATTTCCTAAAGTTAAAATATTTAATTAGTATATTTTTAATGCTTTATTTGATTTTTCATTAATATTATTCTATAATAATGTTGGTAGTTTTATTATTAATTAATATGGGGGTAATATTATGAATCAAATGACAAGTGACAATTTAAGATCAGCATTCGGCGGAGAATCTCAAGCACGTACTAGATACAACATCTGGGGCGAAGCAGCAGAAAAAGACGGTTTCAAAAACGTAAGAAGACTTTTTGATGCAACTTCTGATGCAGAAAAAATTCACGCTACACTTCACTTCAAGGCTATGAAAGATGTCTCAGGTGATTTTGCTGTAACATCAATGGCAGGATTTGGAATTAACTCAACTGCTGAAAACCTTGAAGCAGCTAGAGGTGGAGAAATTTTTGAATCAACTCAAATGTATCCTGCTTTTATCGCAGTTGCAGAAATGCAAGGTGAAAAAGAAGCTGTTAGAGCAATGAAATATGCTACAGCAGCTGAAGAAGTACACGCTAAAAGATTTGCAACAGCTAAAGAAGCTGTTGATGCTGGAAAAGATTTAGATGTTGAAAACATCTACCTATGCCCAGTATGTGGATATATTACTTTTGAAGAAGAAGATAAATGTCCAATCTGTGGATGCGCAGGAAGCAAATTTGTTGCTTACTAATTTTTGTTAAAGAAAGTCTCTCCATTTTATGGGGAGATTTTTTTTTAATAAGAATAAGAGAGGAGTTATTTTATTCCTCTCTCATTATATTTACTTAGAAATTTTTTGGGACTCTATATTGATTTCTTACTTTCTTATTTATCAAAATCCGAATTGATTTTTGGGGACAAGTATTCTCGCATCTTGTACAAAAAATACATTTATTCTGAGTCACAACTTTTTTATCTTTTATAACTAAATTATTAACCGGACAATTTTTCTCACAAATACCACAAGCAATGCAAGAATCATCAATCCAAACATTTGATCGCTTGGAATTTTCTTTCTCTAATCCTCCACTTCTTTGTGAAAGTCCAATTTTATTCCAAAATTTTGTGTTACCTTGAGTTTTTAAATTATTATTTATAATTTCATTAGATATTTTATCGGCCTTTTTTAGGGCGTGCTTAATCTTTAAGTTGGAGAAAAAATTTTCCCAAAAAGATATTACAGGTATATTTGAGATATTACTTGGCATATTGATATGCCTTGAATAGATTAAATCAGCATTTTTCGGAATATAATCTTTTAAAATATAAGCTCCATCACCAGAGAAGCACATTTGAGTCACTATACTCATAATATTTTTCATCTCTAAATTCTTTTTATATTTCTCTAAAAAATCTCTCATTATTATAGGGGGAGTAGAGTAATAGACAGGATACATAATTAATATTGTTTCTTTTTCAAGTAATAGATTTTTAAAATTACAATCATCTTCAATACTCTTTATTTCAACGTTTAAAAATTTAGCAATCCTATTAGCCACTAACTTTGTATTGCCAGTTCCTGAAAAATAAATTAAAAGCATCTTATCTTTACTGTATTCATAATTTATTTTTTTCATTTTTAGTAGATTCTCCTTAATTTATATATTTTTATGTAAAGATTATTGTTTTAAGAAAATTATATATTAATTTTAGAAATTAATTTAACTCGAAATAAAACATAATATAAGCTAAACAAAATATTGATAATTTTAATTGTCTATGGTATACTTTTATCCGGTAAGAAATACACACATTTTCTGATATCGATGGAGTTGCCAATTTGGTCCCTAAGATAATAGATGAAAATGGAGGAAAAAAACACGGAGGTGGCTTAAATGTCAGTAATTTCAATGAAAAGCTTATTAGAAGCTGGTGTGCACTTTGGACACCAAACTAGAAGATGGAACCCTAAAATGAAGAGATTTATATTTACCGAAAGAAATGGTATCTATATAATCGACCTTCAAAAAACAGTTAAAAAAGTAGAAGAAGCTTACGATTTTGTAAGAGAAGTTGCAGCTAATGGTGGAGAAGTTCTTTTTGTAGGTACAAAAAAACAAGCTCAAGATGCAATAGAAAAAGAAGCTACTAAATGCGGTATGCCATACATTAACCAAAGATGGTTAGGTGGACTTTTAACTAACTACAAAACTATCAAGAATAGAATTGAAAGACTTTACAAACTTTATGAAATGGAAGAAAATGGAACTTTTGATGTTCTTCCTAAAAAAGAAGTTGCTCAATTACTTCACGAAAGAGAAAAGCTTGAAAAATTCCTAGGTGGAATTAAGGAAATGAAGGGTATGCCTCAAGCTCTATTTGTAGTAGACCCTAAAAAAGAAAATATTGCAGTTAAAGAAGCACATATTTTAGGAATTCCTGTTATCGGTATTGTAGATACAAACTGTGATCCTGAGGAAGTTGATATTCCAATTCCTGGAAACGATGATGCTATTAGAGCAGTAAAACTTATTACTGAAACAATTGCTAATGCAGTTATCGAAGGAAAACAAGGCAGTCAAATTGAAGATACAGATTATGATGAATCCACTCAAGAAGTTTCTGAAGAAGAAGCAGTTGAGGATGAAAAGTCAGCTATAGAAGAGTAAAGATATTTCGAGAGTTCTAAAGTAATCCTTTATAACTCTCTTTTTTTAAAATAAATAAGGAGTGAATTAAAATGGCTATTACAGCAGCAATGGTTAAAGAATTAAGAGAAAAATCTGGCGCAGGTATGATGGACTGCAAGAAAGCTTTAACAGAAACAAATGGTGATATGGATAAGGCAGTAGACTTTCTAAGAGAAAAGGGACTAGCTTCTGTTGCAAAGAAATCTTCAAGAATTGCTTCTGAAGGTATTGTTGAATCTTATGTACACGGTGGAAGAATCGGAGTTCTAGTTGAAGTTAACTCAGAAACTGACTTCGTAGCTAAAAACGAAGAATTCCAAAACTTTGTTAAAGACATTGCAATGCAAATCGCAGCAGTTGCTCCAAAATACGTAAGTCGTGAAGAAGTTCCTGCTGAAGAAGTTGAACACGAAAAAAATATTTTAACTGAACAAGCAAGAGGCGAAAATAAACCTGAACACATTATTGAAAAAATGGTTGAAGGAAGACTTGAAAAATTCTATGAAGAAATTTGTCTACTTGACCAAGATTTCATTAAAGATTCAGACAAGAAAATTAGAGACATTCTAAATGATCTAATTGCAAAAATAGGCGAAAACATTAAAATCAGAAGATTTGTTAGATATGAAGTTGGCGAAGGTCTTGAAAAAAGAGAAGAGGACTTTGCAGAAGAAGTAGCAAAACAAATAGGATAACAAATTGGAGGAGTAAATGCCAAAATATAAGAGAATTGTTTTAAAACTCAGTGGAGAAGCATTAGCAGGATCAAATACCGTTGGTATTGACATGGATTATGTTAATTTAATTGCTAAGCAAGTTAAAAAAATTTATGATTCAGGAGTAGAAACTGGTATTGTTGTTGGTGGTGGAAACTTTTGGAGAGGACGAGACGAAAACAATATAGACCGTGCTACATCTGATTATATGGGTATGCTAGGTACTGTAATGAATGCTTTGGCATTGCAGGATTCTTTAGAAAAATTAGGCGTTATTACTCGAGTGCAAACTGCTATCGAAATGAAGCAAGTTGCTGAACCCTATATTAGAAGACGTGCTATAAGGCACTTGGAAAAGGGTCGTGTAGTTATATTCTCAGCAGGAGTTGGTAATCCATACTTCTCAACAGACACAGCAGCTGCACTTAGAGCAGCAGAAATTGATGCTGATATAATTTTATTAGCTAAGAAGGGTGTAGATGGAATCTATGATTCTGATCCTAACATTAATTCTGATGCTAAGAAATTTGATAACTTAACTTATAGGGAAATTTTAAATAAAAACTTAAAAATTATGGATGGCACAGCAACTACACTTTGTATGGACAACAATATTCCACTTCAAGTTTTTGGAATAGATGAGGAAGATGCAATGTATAAAGTTGTTTGTGGCGAAGACATTGGTACTAATGTTAAATAGGAGGATATTATGATATCTGATCTTAAGAAAAATACTGAGTCAAGAATGTCAAAATCTGTTGACTCACTTACTGAATCACTTCAGTCAATAAGAGCAGGACGTGCTAATACAAGTTTACTAGATAGAATTTATGTTGATTATTATGGACAACAATCTCCACTTAATCAAGTTGCGAGTCTTTCTGCACCAGAAGCTAGACTTCTTGCAATTCAACCTTGGGATGCAACTTTAATTCCTGAAATTGAAAAAGCAATTCAAAAATCTGATCTAGGAATAACTCCTTCAAATGATGGAAAAATTATCAGACTTGTTATACCTCAACTAACTGAAGAAAGAAGAAAAGATCTTACGAAGTTAGTAGGAAAATATGCTGAAGAAGCTAAGGTTTCAATTAGGAACATTAGAAGAGACGCTATGGAAGATATTAAAAAAGCAGAAAAAGCTAAAGAAATATCTGAGGATGATAGAAAAACATATGAAGAAGATATTCAAAAGTTAACAGATAAATACATCAAAGATGTTGATGGCGTAGCAGCAGAAAAAGAAAAAGAACTTATGGAGATTTAATTTTTAGCCTTAGATTATTCTAAGGCTCTTTTTTTAAGGAGTTTTATGAATTATTACGATCAATTAGACCTAAACAATATACCAAAACATGTAGGTATTATTATGGATGGAAATGGTAGATGGGCAAAGAATAGAAAAATGCCAAGATCCTTTGGTCATAAAGAAGGAACAGAAAGAGTTATAGAGATTGTTGAAGCCGCTTATAAGATTAATGTTAAATCTCTTACTCTTTATGCTTTTTCAACTGAAAACTGGAAGAGACCAGAGGAAGAAATATCTAAACTAATGGATTTACTCGCTTTTTATATAAAAAGTCAACTTGAAAAAATAAAGAAAAATAATATTAGAATAAAAGTTTTAGGAGACTATAGAGTCTTTCCTGATAAAATCGTAAAGCTAATAGACACTGCGTTGCAGGAAACAAAATCAAATGATAAAATGATATTAAATATTGGTCTAAACTATGGTGGTCAAAGTGAAATTGTAAGAGCTAGCAAAATGATCTGCGAAGACTTTATTGCTGGTAACATTTCTCTAGATGAAATAAATACTAAATCTTTCAAAGATTATTTATATACAAGAGGGCAAGAGGACTTAGATTTACTTATAAGACCAAGTGGCGAGCTTAGAGTTTCAAACTTTTTACTTTATCAGTTAGCCTATAGTGAGTTTTATTTTTCAAATATATTGTGGCCAGACTTTCATGAAGAAGAATTTTATAAGGCCATTTGCGATTTTCAAAATCGCAATAGAAGGTACGGAGGATTATAATCTTGACAGACTTACAAAAAAGAGTTTCCACAGGTATAGTGGGTATAGCTATATTAATTTTAATTTTTTATTTAGGTTTAAATGCCATTAAATTTTCAATTTTTGTTATAACAATAGAAGCAATAAGAGAACTTTACAACGCTCTTATTAATAAAGGGATAAAACTTTATTTACCAAGTTTACTTTTTGGAGCATTGGTGACCTTTTTATTTTCTATTCTAGATAAAAATTTAACTTTTGCTCTAGTATTATACTTTATATTTAATTCTTCATTGTATGTTGTTTCAAAAGACTATACTCTGAGCAATTACTCCTTTACAAATATGGCTTATTTCTATCTTGTGTTTTTTCTAAATTTACTTGGTAGTCTAAATGATATTTACATAATTATTTCAGCTTTTGTAATTGCCTTCTCTACTGATACCTTTGCTTACTTTGTAGGATCAACTTTTGGAAAACACAAGTTAATTGAAAGAGTAAGTCCAAATAAATCTGTTGAAGGAGCTCTTGGTGGAACATTTTTTGCTATAGTTTTAACTTCTGTCTATTTCACAATGTTAAATAAGTACAATTATATTTACGATATTAATCTACTTGTAATCCTTATTATTTTACTTGCATCTATTGCTGGTCAAATTGGCGATTTATTTGCATCTAAAATAAAAAGATATACAGGAATAAAAGACTATGCACAAATTTTGCCAGGACATGGAGGGATACTCGATAGATTTGACAGTCTAATTTTTATAAGTCCTCTAGTTTTTATTTTGTACCACTTTATTTAAGGAGGATAAATGATTACCTTAATAAGTTCATTACTTGTATTTTTACTTGTAGTTATGCTACATGAACTAGGTCATTTTACAGTTGCAAAGTTATCTGGTATTAAAGTAAATGAATTTTCCATTGGAATGGGTCCAAAAATTTATCAAAAGGAAAAAGGTGAAACTTTTTATAGTCTAAGATTACTTCCAGTAGGAGGTTATGTAGCTATGGAAGGGGAAGAAGATAATTCAAATGACCCTAGAGCCTTTAATAATGTCCATATTTTAAAGAGGATGGCAGTTGTTTTGGCCGGAGCTTTTATGAATTTTGTTTTAGCTTTTTTTGCATTTACTATTATTTTTTCTATAGTAGGATATGGCTCTAATGAAATAGATAAAGTTATGGAAAATTCCCCGGCTATGACTTCTGGTCTTAGACCTGGAGATAAAATTATTATAATTAATGATTCAACTACTAGAGATATATATGATATAAATTCTATCATTTCTAAAAACAATGATAAGGAAATGAATTTTCTAATTGATAGAAATGGAGAAGTATTAAAATTTAACATAAAACCAGAGTTTTCTGAAGAAAATAAGATGTATCTTATTGGCATTACATCAAAAATTGATCATTCATTTTTAAAATCAGTAAGTCTAGGAGCTGATAGAACTGTACAAATGTCAAAAATGATTATTCAAAGTATTAAGATGATGTTTACTGGATCTTTTAAAATGGAATACTTATCAGGACCGGTTGGGGTAGTTCAGTTAATTGGATCAGAATCATCAAAGGGTTTTTTAAATTTTTTACAAATCTTAGGATTAATTTCAGTAAATCTTGGTGTATTTAATTTGCTCCCTATTCCAGCACTTGATGGAGGGAAATTTTTGTTTTTGTTAATTGAAGCTCTAAGAGGTAAACCAATTGATGAAAAGATTGAACAAGGACTATCCCTGATAGGTATAAGTCTCCTATTTTCCCTAATGATATACGTAACTATTTTTAATGATATTGGAAGGTTGTTTAATAAATGATAAATAGAAAAGAAACTAAAAAAGTTTATGTTGGTAATGTTCCAATTGGAGGAGATTCTTTTATTTCTATCCAATCAATGACAAACACCAACACTAAAGATATAAAATCTACTGTTTCTCAAATAAAAAAACTTGAAAATGCAGGATGCGACATTATAAGAATGGCAGTTAATGATCTAGAAGATGCAGCTGCTCTAAGGGAAATTAAAAATGAAATTAATATACCAATAATTTCAGATATACAATTTGATTATAAGCTTGCTCTTGCTGCTTGTGAGAATGAATCTGATGCAATAAGACTTAATCCAGGAAATATAGGAGCTCCGTGGAAGGTAAAAGAAGTTGTTGAAGCTTGTAAGCTTCATAAAATTCCTATAAGAGTTGGTGTTAACTCAGGATCTGTAAAACAAGAATTTTTAGATAAATTTAATGGAGTTAACGCATCTTCGATTTGTTACAGTGCACTGGAAGAAATTGAATTATTAGAAAAAAATAATTTTTATGATATAGCTGTATCTCTAAAAGCATCAAGCGTAAACCTAACTATTGAAAGTTATAGAAAATTTTCTGAAATGTCAAATTATCCTCTACATTTAGGAGTTACTGAAGCAGGAAGTCCAAAAAAGGGAATTGTAAAATCAGCCATTGGTATAGGAACACTTCTAGCAGAGGGGATAGGGGATACAATAAGAGTTTCTCTAACTTCAGATCCTCTTGATGAAGTAATAGCTGGCAAGGATATCTTAAAAGCTTTAGACTTAAGAAGAGATGGTATAGACTTAATTTCTTGTCCAACTTGTGCAAGGACTAAGGTTGATTTAATTGAGATAGTTAATAAGGCTGAAGAAAAGCTTTATTCTATTGACAAAAACTTAAAGGTAGCGATTATGGGCTGCCCTGTTAACGGACCTGGTGAGGCAAGAGAAGCTGATATTGGAATTGCTTGTGGCCATGGTGAAGGATTAATATTTAGCAAGGGAGAAATAATTAAAAAAGTTCCAGAAGATAAGCTATTATCTGAACTTTTATCTGAAATAGAAAAAATTGGGTGATAATTTGATTTTATTAAAGGATATTTTACAAAAATTAAATACTTCATATGACAGTATTTCTGAAGAGATTTTTATTGAATCTATTAAAAGAAATAAAAATGCTAATGAAGTTTTTTTTGTAATTAGTTCAAAAAGAGATTTAGAAATAACTTTTAAAAATGAAATTAAAGATATCTTTTCCAAAAATCTAGATGAATATAAAATTTATATTGACTTTAAATCATCTTCTCTATTCAAAAGTGAAGATGATTTAATTTGTGCAGAAATTTTGAAATACAATCCATCTTCAAAAATTTGGATAGAAGATATTAAAATAAATAAAAATGAAAAAATAGGAACAATTGATATAACTCTACCTAGTGAAGAAGCCTTTTATAGCTTAAGTCAAAATGGATTCGCTAGCTATCTTCAAAAAGAATTAAAAGTATTTGGAGATTTTAATATTAAATTTGATTTTGTTAAAAATGAATTTGAGGAAGATAGTATTGAAGACTTTATATGTCAAATTGAAGAAGCTGAAGAAGTAATATCCACAAAGCATGAGATAGAAGTTAAGACCAAAATCGAAAAAAAATCAAAACAAAAAAGTACTAAAAAATCAGACTCCTATGGCAAAAAGGACCTTGGGTCAATCGAAAGATTAATCGATGTAAATGTAAACTCCCAAAAAGTTAGCGTTGAAGTGGATATATTCAATATTGAAAGCAAAGAATTAAAAAATGGTAACTTCTTAATTTCACTTTCTATTACAGACTACACATCTTCTACTTTAGCAAAAATTTTTTTGAAGCCTGAAAAAGCTGAAGAATTTCTTGAAAGTTTTAATAAAGGGGACCATGTAGTTATAACAGGAAATGTTTCTTATGATAATTTTTCTAGATGTGAAACTATCATGATCAGATATATTGAAAAGAGAGACAAGGTCATTCGAATGGATTATTCAGATGATAAGAGAACAGAATTAAGAATCCACTCTAAGATGTCTCAAATGTCAGGTGTAACCTCCTTTACTGATTTTGCTAATAGAGCAAAACTTTGGGGACACGATTCAATAGGTATAGCCGATACAAATGATGTGCAAGGTTTCCCAGAAGCTATGGAGGCTGCTGAGAAAACTGGTTTAAAAATTTTATACGGTACTGATATTAACTTTGTTGATGACAAAGAAAAAATTGTTACAAATTATGAAGATGGAAAAACTTGTGATACTTATGTGGTTTTTGATATAGAAACCACAGGCCTTTCTTCAAGAAATGATAAAATCACAGAGATTGGAGCCGTTAAGATTAAAAATGGAATAATAGTAGATAGGTTTTCACAGCTCATTAATCCTGAAAAAGAAATCCCACAAGTTGTAGTTGATTTAACAGGAATTAGCAATTCTATGGTTGAAAATGAACCTACTATAGAAGAAGTAATTCCTAAGTTTCATGACTTTGCTAAAGATGCAGTCCTTGTGGCTCACAATGCGAAATTTGATATTTCTTTTATAAGACGAGAGTATGCGAACAACAATCTAGAATTTAATCATCCTATTTTAGATACTCTTGTACTTGCAAGGGCAACAATGACCGACATGAAAAGATTTAATCTAGGAACTCTTTGTAAAAATCTTGGAGTATCCCTTGTAGGAGCACACAGAGCAGTAAATGATGCTGAAGCAACGGCAGAAGTATTTATTAAGTTAATTGAAAAATTAAAGAGAGAAGAAGAATTTAATTTTGAAAATTTAAATAAAGAAATAGTAAACATAGATTCTAAACGTTTATTCGAGTCATCATTGTTATTATTAGTCCAAAATGAAATTGGTTTAAAAAATTTATATATGTTGATTTCTGATTCTCACATGAAATATTTTAATTTTGTTGCTAAAGTACCTAGAAACCTTTTGGATAAGTACCGTGAAGGAATATTAGTGGGATCGGGTAATGCTAATTCAGAATTATTTGATGCTATATACAGGATGTGTCCTCAAAATGAATTGCTTGAGATAGCAAAATATTATGACTTCTTAGAAATCCAACCAGCAAGTGATAATATTCTTGCAATTGAAGATGGTAAATATACTGTTGACGATATAAGAGAAATAAATAAAAAGATAGTTTCTATAGGAGAAGAATTAAATATACCTGTTGTTGCTGATTCCGATACTTATTATCTTGAAGAATCTGAAGATGTTCTGAGAAGAATTGTGCTCAACGGTAAACCAGGAAGACCAGATCCTAGAGCTAGCAGAAGCCAAAAATTTTATTTTAAAACTACCGAAGAAATGCTGGATGAGTTCTCATACTTAGGACAGGACAAGGCTTATGAAGTTGTAGTAACTAATACTAATAAATTAAAGAATTCAATAAAAGATATTAAGCCTATTCCCGATGGGACTTATCCTCCTGTTATTGAAGGTTCTGATGATAGTCTAAGGGAAATGACATATAAAAAAGCACACGATATTTATGGAGATGAGCTTCCAAAAATTGTTGAGGATAGATTAGAAAAAGAACTCAAGTCAATTATTTCAAATGGTTATTCTGTCCTCTATATAATTGCTCAAAAACTTGTAAAAAAATCTAACGATGATGGTTTCTTAGTAGGATCAAGGGGTTCTGTTGGTTCATCTTTTGTTGCAACAATGGCAGATATAACTGAAGTAAATCCACTTCCACCACATTATATTTGTCCTAATTGTAAGTATTCTGAATTTACAGAAGATTTAACTTATGGCAGTGGAGTTGATATGCCAGACAAAGTTTGTCCTAAGTGTGGCACTCCTCTTAAAAAGGATGGACACAATATTCCTTTTGAAGTTTTCTTAGGTTTTTATGGCGATAAGGAGCCAGATATTGATTTAAATTTCGCAGGTGAATATCAACCAAGGGCACACAAGTACACTGAAGAATTGTTCGGAGAAGGTTATGTATTTAGAGCAGGAACTATTGGAAAAATCGCAGATAAGACTGCTTATGGTTATGTAAAGAAATATTTTGAAAATAAACATATTTCTCCTATTGAAATTGACAGACTATCAAGAGCCATAACTGATGGAAAAAGAACTAGTGGACAACACCCAGGCGGCGTAATGATTGTTCCTAAAACAAATTCAATTTTTGATTTTACTCCAATCCAATATCCTGCAGATGATCCAAGTTCTGGGGTAATTACTACTCACTTTGATTATAATTTTATTCATGGAAAGATTTTAAAACTGGATATACTTGGCCACGATGGTCCGACAATTATAAAAATGCTAGAAGACTTTACAGGAATTGATTCCAATACAATAAGACTTGATGATCAAGAAACTCTATCAATCTTTAACAGTGCAGATGCCTTTAATATGGATGAAGAAGTTTTCTCTTGTAAGACAGGAACTCTTGGCATACCTGAGTTTGGAACTTCCTTTGTTATATCAATGCTATTAGAAACAAATCCGAAAAACTTTGCAGACCTAGTCAGGATTTCTGGTCTATCTCATGGTACCGATGTATGGATTTCTAATGCACAAGAGTTAGTTGACTCTGGCAGAGCTGAACTTAAAGACGTAATAGCCACTAGAGAAGATATTATGGTTTATCTAATAAATGCTGGTGCTGAAAATAAAATGGCCTTTGACACAATGGAAAAGGTTAGAAAGGGGAAGGGACTTACTGAAGAACAAGAAAATATTATGAAGAACTTAGACTTACCTGAGTGGTATATTGATTCTTGTAAAAAAATTAAGTATATGTTCCCTAAAGCCCACGCAGTGGCCTATGTTATGCTTTCCTTTAGAATTGCATATTATAAATTAAACTATCCTTTAGCATTTTATGCAACTTTCTTTACAATTAAGTTAACTGACTTTAACGGAGAAAATATTATTGAAGGACCAAACTTTTTGAAGAATAGGATTAAGATGCTAAAAGATATTGAAAAACCAACTGCCAAAGATAAGGGTGAAATAAGAGTGTCTGAAGTGGCGCTTGAGATGTATGCTAGAGGATTTGAATTCTTGAAAGCAGACATTTATAAATCAAAAGCTTCTAAGTTCACTATAGAAGATGGAAAAATTAGAATGCCTATAAGAGCAGTACCTGGAATCGGAGAAAACTGCGCTAATAAGATAGAAAGAGAATCTCAAAAATCAAAGTATCTATCTATTGAAGATTTCTCAAAAAGAACTGGTGCAGGAAATTCTGTTATAACAATTTTACAAAAAAATGGAATGCTTGAAGACCTAGATGAAACAAACCAAATTTCATTATTTAATTTTTGAAAAACTTGTATTTATAGCATTTTATGATATAATCTTAATTAAGAAAGATATTTTTAGTAAAGAGTGGGTGAGCCCACTCTTTGTTTTTTAGTAGTGAGGTGTTAAGTGAATAAAAAAGAATTAAAAAGAGAAATTTACCCACTAGCTGAAGAGGTAGCAGAAGAACTTGGCTACGAAATTGTAGACATTGAATTTCAAAATGGATCAAAGCACGATTTATTATCAATTTTTATTTATAAAAAAGAAGGAATTGATTTAAATGACTGCACTGATATGAGTAGAAGTCTAGAAAAAAAACTAGACAATTTAGAAATTTTAAAAAATCCTTATTATCTTGAGATTTCTTCGCCGGGACTTGATAGGCCTTTAAAAACACAAGATGACTATAGAAGAAATATTGGAAATGAAGTAGATGTTAAACTTTATGCTCCAATAGACGGAAAAAAAGAATTTAGTTTTGTTTTAGATAAGTATGATGATGAAAATGTGTATTGTACTCTTGATGAAAAAGAATTTGCGATACCAATTAAGTCTATTTCATCTATGAAACAAACTATTAAATTTTAATGGAGGAATAAATGAATCAAGAGTTTATAGACGCTTTAAGTGAAATCGAAAAAGAAAAAGGAATTTCTAAAGAAATCGTCTTTGAAGCTTTGGAATCAGCTTTAGTTTCTAGCTATAGAAAAAACTATGGAACATCCGAGAATGTAATTGTGAACATGGATAGAGAAACTGGAGAAATAAAATTATTTGCTTCAAAAGATATTGTGGAAGAAGTTGAAGACCCTCAACTTGAAATGTCCCTTGATGAAGCAAAAAAAATTAATCCAAACTATGAAATTGGGGATGTATATAACCAAGAAATTCATCCTAAAAATTTCGGAAGGATAGCTGCTCAAACAGCTAAACAAGTTGTAATTCAAAGAATTAAAGATGCTGAAAGAGATATCGTATTTGATGAGTACGTTGAAAGAGAAAAAGAAATTATAACAGGACTTGTTCAAAGAAAGTCCTACAATAATGTTTATGTAGATTTAGGTTCTACTGAGGCAATACTTCCTTATAGTGAACAAATTAACGGTGAAACTTACAATCACGGTGATAGATATAAGATGCTAATTTTATCAGTAGAAAAGTCCACAAAAGGTCCTCAAATTGTTCTTTCAAGATCTCATCCAGACTTAATAAAGAGACTTTTCGAATTAGAAATCCCAGAAGTTAGCGAAGGAATAGTTGAAATCTACTCTATTTCAAGAGAAGCTGGTTCAAGGACCAAGATAGCTGTATTTTCGAGAGATCCTGAAGTTGATCCACTTGGGGCTTGTGTTGGCTATAAGGGTCAAAGGGTTAATGCAATTGTAGATGAAATTGACAATGAAAAAATTGATATTGTAATTTATGAAAAAGAAATTGATAAATTTATTGCAAATTCCTTGAGTCCATCTAAAGTTGAGAAAGTTTTTGTTAATGAAGCAGAAAAATCAGCACTTGCTATAGTTCCTGATTATCAACTTTCTCTTGCAATTGGTAAAGAAGGTCAAAATGTTAGACTTGCTGCAAAGTTAACAGGATGGAAGATAGATATTAAGTCAAATCTTCAATTTGAAGAGTATCTTGAAGAAAGAAATATAACAGAAGAAGACTTAATTGAAGAGTATGAAAATTCAGTTAAAGATATTACAGAAGAAATATCAGAAGATGTTTCTTTTCCTGAAGAACAAGATATAAAAGATGACAACATAGAGATTGAAACTTCTGATAATTTAGAAAGTACTGATGAAGAATCTTCTGTTGAAGAAACTGAAATATAAAATTCTTAATTTAACGGAGTAAATAATGACTAAAATTAGGAAGATACCTATGCGTACTTGTATAGGATGTAGAGAACAAAAAGCAAAAAAAGATTTAATCAGAGTTGTAAAAAACAAAGAAGATGAAATCTTTATTGATAAAACTGGAAAGGCAAATGGAAGAGGAGCTTATTTATGTAATGACAAAAGTTGTTTAGAGAAAGCGATAAAGTCAAAAGCTTTAAATAGAGCATTTACAACAGAAATCAGTGAGGAAGTTTATGAAAAACTAATTGATTCTGTAGATTAAGCTTCTTTTTAGGAGGTGTTCAATTTGTCAAAAATTAGAGTACATGCGTTGGCAAAAGAAATTGGTATTACAAGTAAAGAACTAATTTTAAAGTTAAATGAACTTGAAATATCAGTAAAAAATCACATGTCAACACTAGATAGTGCTGAAGAAGAAAAAGTAAGAAAATTGTACAATAAAAGTTCTTCTAAAAACGAATCTCCTGTAAAGAATGAAAATTCAGAAAAGAAGAGAGATAATAGAAAGAAAAACAATCCTAATAAGGAAAAACAAAACGTAAAAAATTTAGATAATAAAAAAAGCAAGAAAGATAATAACAACAAAAATTCTAAAAAAGATTTTAATAATAAAGAAAAGGACGATGAAAATTCACCTAATCTAAAACATAACAAGAAGAATAATTCTAAAAATAAAGATAATAAAAATGATAAAAACAACTCCTTTAAAAGAGATTTAACTAAGAAAAAACCAAAGAAAAAAGTTAAATCAAGACATAGAGTTGAAGAGGAAGATAAGGGAGATGATTCTATAATAGTGATTGCACCTATTACAGTAAAAGATTTTGCTAACCAATTAGGCGTATCTGTTTCAACAGTTATAACAAAGCTAATAGGACTAGGGGTTATGGCAAATCAAAACCAAAGCATTGATGAAGATACTTGTATCTTACTAGCAGATGAACTTGGTATCGAAATTGAAATAGAAGCTCCAGATCTTGACCAATCTGTTGAAGAAGAATATGGTCTTTTGAAAGAAGATAAGGAGAGAGACCTTAAACCAAGACCACCTGTTGTAACAGTTATGGGCCACGTTGACCATGGTAAAACTTCTTTACTAGATTCAATTAAGAAAACTCACGTTACACAATCAGAAGCTGGCGGAATTACTCAACATATAGGAGCTTACACTGTTAATCTTTCAGGAAAGAAAATTACTTTCCTTGATACTCCAGGTCACGAAGCTTTCACTTCTATGAGATTGAGAGGAGCTCAAACTACAGATATAGCTATACTTGTTGTAGCAGCAGACGACGGAGTGATGCCACAAACTATTGAAGCTATTTCTCACGCAAGATCTGCAGATGTACCAATAATTGTAGCAATTACAAAGATTGATAAGCCTGAAGGAAATCCTGAAAGAGTTAAGCAAGAATTGATGAACGAAAACCTTGTTCCTGAAGAATGGGGAGGAGATACAATTGTTGTTGGTGTTTCTTCTAAATCAGGAGAAGGTATTGATGAATTGCTCGAAATGATTCTTCTAGTTGCTGAAATGAAAGAACTAAAGGCAAACCCTAACAGGCGTGCTGTTGGAACTATTATCGAGGCAAATCTTGATAAGGCCAAGGGACCTATGGCAACCATCCTTATTAAAAATGGTACTTTAAGATTTGGTGACGCTATAGTGTCAGGTACTTGTTCAGGTAGAATCAGGGCAATGGAAGATGATAAAGGTAAAAGAGTAAAAAAAGCCGGTCCTTCTATGCCAGTTGTAATTCTAGGACTCAATGATGTCCCTAATGCAGGAGATACAATATATGCAGTAAATGACGATAAGACTGCTAAGGCTATTGCTGACAAGAATACAGAAATTTCTAGGGAAAAGAGACTAAGTCAAACAACTAAAATTAGCCTTGACAACTTATTTGAAAAAATCTCTGAAGAGGATGTTAAGGAATTAAACATTGTTGTTAAGGGTGATGTGAAGGGTTCTGTTGAAGCACTTAACCAATCACTATTAAAACTTTCCACTGAAGAAGTTAAAATTTCTGTAATTCACTCTGGAGTTGGTGGAATTAATGAATCTGACGTAACATTAGCTTCTGCATCAAATGCAATTGTTATAGGATTTAACGTTAGACCTAATATCAATGCTATCGAACTTGCAAAAACAGAAGATGTCGAAATAAGAACTTATAGAGTTATTTATGAAATTATAAATGACATTGAACAAGCTGCTAAGGGTATGCTTGATCCTGACATTGTTGAAGAAATACTTGGTAGATGTGAAATTAGACAAACCTTTAAATTACCTAACAATCAAATGGTTGCAGGAGTTTATGTACTAAGTGGTAAAATCTTAAGAAATTCTAAAGTTAAAGTCCTAAGAGATGACGTTGTTATACATGAAGGCGACATTGCTTCACTTAAGAGATTTAAAGATGACGCGAAAGAGCTTGCAACAGGTTTTGAAGGTGGACTTGTTATCGATGGATTTAATGATATAAAAGAGGGCGACCTTCTTGAATCATATATCATGAAGGAAGTTGAGAGATCATAATGAATAATAAAAGAATTAACAGAATCTCTGAAGAGGTAAGAAAAACTATTTCTAATATAGTTCAAAATGAATTAAAAGATCCTAGAATACCTTCTATTACAAGTATATCCCACGTTGATGTTACTAATGACCTTTCCTTTGCAAAAGTTTATGTTTCTGTCCTAGGAGACGATTATGATAGGGACGAAGCAGTTGAGGGACTGAATTCTGCTAAGGGTTTTATAAAAAAAGAATTGGCTCATAGAGTTAAGCTTAGGTCAATGCCTGAATTAATTTTCATAAAAGATGACTCTATAGAAAAAGCTATGGAACTAGATAAACTTATAGAAGAGGTAAATCGAAAAAATGATTAATTTAAAGGAAGTATCCTCTGAATTAAAAAATTTAATAGATAGCAGCCAAAATATTGCAGTTGCGTCCCACTTAAATCCAGATGGTGATAATTTGGGATCCGTAACTGCAATGATTGGCATGCTTAATAAGCTTGGTAAAAAACCAGTTTTTGTTCTGGACGACCTTATACCATCGACCTTTAATTTTTTACCTAACCTTTCCTTTTCAAAAAGTCCTGATGATATTGACACAAGTTTTGATTTGTTTATTGCACTTGACTCATCAGATGAAGATAGGATGGGAGATAGAGTAAAGGAAATCTTTAATAAATCCGAGAAAACTGTTAATATTGACCATCACTTTAGCAATAAAAATTATGCCGATTTGAATATAGTAGATGAAAAATCACCAGCAACTTGTGAAGTACTGGCTAGGATATTTAAAAGTCTTGAACTTGACTTAAATAAAGAAATAGCAACTTCATTATTTACTGGTCTTTCAACTGATACAGGATCTTTTAAATATAGCTCAGTCACTTCAAAAACCTTTGAAATAGCTTCATATTTATTTAAATATAATATTGATATCAATGAAGTTACACAAAATGTTTATCAAAGTAGATCTAGACAGAAAACTGACCTTTTAATTAGAGCTATGAACTCTATTGAATACTTTGATGGAGATAAAATTGCTGTAGTAATTGTAACTAAAGAAGATATGGTAAATACTAAAGCTGCGAAATCGGATGCTGATGGGATTGTTGAGTTTGTTCGAGATATCGATTCAGTGGAGTTGGCTGTACTTCTTAAAGAAAAAGATGATTGTATAAGATTATCTTTAAGGTCAAAATCTTATGTAGACTGCACTAAAATAGCTTCAAAATTTAATGGCGGTGGTCACATTAGGGCTTCAGGTGGAACAATTAACCACACCGACATTATTAAAGCTAAAAAAGACTTAATAAAAGTGGCTGAAGAAGAATTATGATGGATGGACTACTAATATTTGACAAGGAGAAGGGGATTACTTCTCACGACTTAGTATATAAAGTTAGACATAAGTTAGGTATAAAAAAAGTAGGACATACTGGCACGCTTGATCCAATGGCAACAGGTGTCATAGTTATATCTATTGGTAAGGCTACAAAGACAAGTGAGTATATTATTTCTAGTGACAAGGAATATGAAGCTAGAATAAAACTTGGAGTTCTTACAGACTCTTACGACATTACTGGTGAAATTTTAAAAGAAGAAAAGGTAGCTTTTACACGAGATGAAATCTCAAAAGCACTTGAACACTTCACAGGAAAAATGACTCAAAAGCCCCCAATATATTCTGCTTTAAAAGTAAAGGGTAAGAAACTTTATGAATATGCAAGAGAAGGAAAAGATGTTGAAATAAAGAAAAGAAATATCGAAATCTATAAGAATGAACTCTTAGATTTCAATGGAAGTGATGAGTTTCTAATTCGAGTAAAGGTATCCAAAGGTACCTATATTAGATCTCTTGCTAATGATATTGGAGAATTTCTTGGAACTTATGGAACATTAACTGAGCTAAGGAGAACTAGGACTGGAGATTTTAAAATCGAAGATTCTATAAAAACTTCTTCCTTTCAAGAAATGTCTCTTGATGAAATAAAAGAAAAAATCTTACCTATGGATATGGCTTTAAGTAATTTTAAAAGAATTGAAATAGATAAAAGTTTTTATAAAAAATTTCTCAATGGGCAATTTTATAAAGTTAAAGATAGTTTAGAAGACGAAGATTATAGAGTATACTGCGATAATTTATTTTTAGGACTTGGTGAAATTAGATACATTGATAATGAGGTCTACTTAAAAATGAAGAAGAAATTAATAGGTGATTTATGAAAATAATTGAAATTGACTTAAATTATATGGCAGATGAGGATTCAGTTATTGCCCTTGGAAATTTTGATGGAGTCCACAAGGGACATATGGAGTTAATAAATAGGGCAGTTAAAAATGCTAAAAAATTAAATATTAAATCAAGTTTATTACTTTTTAATGAGCATACTGATAATCTAGTTAAAGTTGGAAAAAAAGATATTATTACAACTAACCAAACAAAATTTGAAATTATTGAAGATTTAGGAGTAGATATTATATATCTTATAAACTTTACAAGAGAATTTATGGCTTACACACCTATCATGTTCTTAAAAGATTTTCTAGCTGATAATTTAAAAATAAAAGGTGTAGTTGTAGGCTATGACTATACCTATGGCTATAAAAAATCAGGAGATGTTGAGTTCTTAAATAAAAATAAAAGTCTATTTAAAAGTGTAGATGTTATAGATCAAATCTCTTCCCATGGAGTAAAAATTTCATCAACTCTTATAAGAAGCTTAATTGAAGATGGCAAGATTAAAGAAACAAATGAGCTTCTATCAAGACCCTATAAATTAATCGGAGAAATCATTCACGCCAAAGGCTTGGGAAAAAAAATGGGATATCCTACTGCGAACTTAAAACTAATAGATAATTTTGTAATTCCTAAATATGGTGTTTATGATACAGATATTATAATAAATGGCGAGAGGTTTAGAGCCTCAACCAATATTGGCACTAACCCAACAGTTGAGCATGATGGAATAAAAATAGAAGCTCATATACTTGATTTTAATAGAGATATTTATGGCGAAATTGTAGAGCTCGAACTTTTAGATTTTGTAAGACCAGAATTAAAGTTTGATTCTATAGAAGAACTATTCGAACAAATTGCTAAAGATGTTTTAGTTACAAGGAATAGATGACTTTACAAGTAAGTTATTATATGTTAAGATATATAAGGTTAAATAGCTATTCGCAGTTGGTCGCTCCTCGACGCCTACTTCGATTAGCTTTATCAAAAAAATTTAGGAGGAAAATATGTTAGACACAAACATCAAACAAATTATTATTGACGAATTTAAAACTCATGAAGGTGACACAGGATCACCAGAAGTACAAATTGCTATTCTTACTAGAAGAATTAACGATTTAAACGAACACTTAAGAATTCACAAAAAAGACCACCACTCAAGAAGAGGACTTCTTAAAATGGTAGGTAAGAGAAGAAACTTATTAAGATATTTAAAAAATAGTGATATAGAAAGATATCGTACACTTATTAAAAAACTACAAATAAGAGGATAATAGGAGCGGTAATCCCGCTCTTTCTTATTAGAAGGAGGAAATAATGGAAAAAACTTATACTATGGATCTTGCAGGTTCTCAGTTAAAAGTAACAATTGGAAAAGTTGCTGAGCAAGCAAATGGTGCTTGTTTAGTACAATATGGAGATACCGTTGTACTTGTTACAGCAACATCATCTTCTAAGCCAAGAGAGGGAATCGATTTTTTTCCTCTAAGTGTAGATTATGAAGAAAAAATGTATGCTGTTGGTAAAATCCCTGGCGGTTTTATCAAGAGGGAAGGAAGACCTAGCGAAAAAGCTACCCTATCAGCTAGACTAATTGATAGACCACTAAGACCTCTTTTCCCAGAAGGTTATAGAAATGATGTACACATAGTAGCAACTGTTTTAAGTGTTGATCAAGATCATTCACCAGAAATTGTTGCCATGATAGGTTCTTCTATTGCTCTTTCTATTTCTGATATTCCTTTTGATGGACCTACAGGTTCAGTTGAAGTTGGATACATTGACGAAAAATATATAATTAATCCAAATGAAGAAGAAAGAAACAATTCTAGAATAAATTTATCTCTTGCTGGTACAAAGACTGCCATTATGATGGTAGAGGCTGGTGCCCAAGAAGTAAGTGAAGCAGAAATGCTTGAAGCTATCCTAGAAGGTCATGAAGTTATTAAAGAGATTTGTGATTTTATAGATGAAATTGCTAAAGAAATTGGAAAAGATAAGGCCGAATACGAGGTATTTAAAGCCGATGAAGAAATTGTTTCTAAAGTAAAAGAATTCGGTCAAGATTTACTTGTTAATGCTATTAGAGAAAAAGATAAAGTAGTTAGGGAAGCAAACACCGAGAAAGCTAAGGAAACTATTAAAGAACACTTTGAAGACCTTATGGAAGAACACGCAAAAGATATTTCAGCTGCAATTGATGAAATTGAAGTTAATGAAATAAGACGTGGCATTATCGAAGAAGAAAGAAGACCTGATGATAGGAAGTTAACTGAGATTAGACATCTTTCTTCAGAAGTTGGTGTTCTACCAAGAACTCACGGTTCAGGCCTATTTACTAGAGGTCAAACTCAAGTACTTTCTATAGCAACTCTTGGAGCGATTTCTGAAGAGCAAGTTATCGATGGGCTAGGAGACGACAAACCTAAGAGATATATACACCACTATAACTTCCCAGGATTCTGTGTTGGGGATACAAAACCATCAAGATCTCCTGGTAGACGTGAAATAGGTCATGGCGCTCTTGCTGAAAGAGCTTTAATTCCAGTTATTCCGGATTCTGAAGAATTCCCATATACTATTAGAGTCGTTTCTGAAGTTTTATCATCTAATGGATCTTCATCTCAAGCATCTATTTGTGGATCTACACTTGCTCTTATGGACGCAGGTGTTCCTATTAAAGCACCAGTAGCTGGTATAGCTATGGGACTTATTGAAGAAGATGGTGTTATTAAAATTCTAACTGATATTCAAGGCTTAGAAGACCACTTTGGAGATATGGACTTTAAGGTTGCAGGTACTAGGAAAGGTATCACAGCTATTCAAATGGATATTAAAGTTGAAGGAATCAAAAAAGAAATTCTTGAAACTGCACTTGATAGAGCAAAGGATGCTAGATTTGAAATCCTAGATCATATAGCAACAACTATTGAAAAACCAAGAGAAGAACTTTCTAAATATGCTCCAATAATCCACATGATTACTATTGATCCTGAAAGAATTGGAGAAGTAATTGGTGCTGGTGGAAAAATAATTAATAAAATTATTGAACAAACTGGTGTAAAAATCGATATTGATGACGATGGTAAGATTTCTATTTTATCTGATAATGATGAAAAAGCTAAAGAAGCAATTGCAATAATTGAAGACATTGTTAAAGAAATTGAAGTCGGAGAAGTTTACCTTGGTAAGGTTAAAAAAATTGTTAAGTTTGGTGCTTTTGTAGAGCTTAAAAAGGGAACAGAAGGTCTTCTTCACATCTCTGAAATTGCACATGAAAGAACAAACAACGTTGAAGATGTATTAAAAGTTGGCGATTCAATAGAAGTTAAGGTAATTGATATAGCTAAAGATACAGGTAAGATTTCACTTTCTAGAAAAGCTCTAATTGAAAGAGAAGATAGTCCAAAGAAAGAAGAAAATAAATAAGAAAAATTTTAGTCGCATTAGAATTTATTTTAATGCGACTTTTTTAAAGGAGAAATTATGAAATTACACGTTATTAATAAAAGTAAACACCCACTACCAAAGTATGAAACTGAAGGTTCATCTGGAATGGACTTAAGAGCCAACTTAGAAGAAAATTTAATTTTGAAACCTCTTGACAGGGTATTAGTTCCTACAGGCCTTTATTTTGAATTTGAAAAAGGCTATGAGGCACAAGTAAGGGCAAGGTCTGGATTAGCCTTAAAAAAAGGTTTAGGACTGCCTAATGGTATAGGTACAATTGACTCAGACTACAGAGGAGAGTTAAAAGTTATTTTAATAAACATGAGTAGGGAAGACGTAGTAATAGAAGACGGTGATAGGATTGCACAAGTTGTATTTATGAAAATTGAAACTCCTGAATTAGTTGAAGTAGAAGAGATTAGTGATACAGAAAGAAGTGATGGAGGCTTCGGTCACACTGGTCTTTAAGAGCACAAATTGTTATAATATTAATGAGGTGCTAGCTCTTGAAAAGAAAAATAAAAACAAATAAAAAACCTACAAATAAGAAGAATAATACAAAAGTTAATAGAAAAAAAAGATACTCAGAAATAGGTAGCGGACAAGAAATAATGGGACTATTTTTAATAGTTATTGGAATAGTCTTCTTTATTTGCCTTTACAGTCAGAGAATGGGTATTGTTGGATCGTTAATATATAAGTTGTTCTCAGTTTTAGCTGGTTCTGCAAACTTTCTTATACCACTACTTTTAATTTTTTGGGGAATACTTTTTAATATTCAAGCGACCAAGATACATATGGGACGCTATATAACTTTTTCTTTAGTAATTCTTTTATGCATATTAGTTTTCTTAGACGGATCTAAAGAAATGGATATGACTTTAATCGAAAGAATAATAAAGTCAACTGAGTATATGGATATCACAAGAAGTGGTGGAATTATAGGTGCAATCTTTGGATTCTTTTCTTATAAACTCTTAGGTTCACTTGGTACCTATATAATCTTAAGTCTAGTAATAATTGCTTCAATTTATTTCATGATAAGACCTAATATCGAGCATATAATTATGGCTTTTGAAGATTTGGACGAATATTTTGAAGACAAAAAACTAGCTCGTGAAGAAAAAAAGGCTGAAAAAAAATTGAAACTTGAAGAGAAAGAGAAGAAAAAAGAATTAAAAGAAAGCAAAAAGAAAGAAATTCAAAAAGTTGAAGAAATAGAGTTAGATAAAAATGAAGATTTGTCTGACAGCTTAGTAATAAAAGATTATTCTGAAGAAAATATAACTGATGAAAATGATTTTGATAATATAGCTGATACTGAAATATCTGAAATCAATGATGATTCTGTTATCGAAAATCGAGAAGATGATGATGAAGAAGTTATCGATACTATAAAGGATGACATTGAACACAAAAAAGAAGAAGAGTTTGTATACACTTATCCAGACACTGCTCTTTTAGATAGGATTCCTTCAAAGGGTAATTTTTCTAAAGATGAAGTTCTTGAAAAAGGCAAAATCATTGAAAATACTATGAAAAATTTTGGAATTGATTCTAAAGTTGTAGCTATAAATAGAGGTCCAGTAATAACTTCTTATGAGTTAAAGCCTGCTCCAGGAATAAAATTATCTAGAATTGTTGGATTAAGTGATAATATTGCAATGGCACTAGCAAGCTCTGATTTACGTATTGAAGCTCCAATACCTGGCAAAACAGTAGTAGGCATTGAAGTACCAAATAAGGAAAAGGATTCAGTTGCACTTAAAGAGCTTATTGAGTCTCAAGAATTTAAAAATAGTAAATCTGATATTCCTCTTACCCTAGGCAAAGATGTAGAAGGAAATATTTTAATTTCTGGAATGGAAGACATGCCACATCTTTTAATTGCAGGTGCAACAGGTTCAGGTAAATCGGTTTGTATAAATTCGATTATAACTAGTGTAATATATAAATCATCTCCTAAAGACGTTAAATTAATGCTAATAGATCCTAAGGTGGTTGAACTTAGCGTTTATAACGGAATCCCTCATCTTTTAATAGATGTAGTTACTAATCCTAAGAAAGCAGCCTTTGCTCTTAATTGGGCTGTAGATGAAATGGAAAAAAGATATGAAGCCTTTGCTGAAAATCATGTAAGAGATTTAAAAGGCTACAATAAAAAAATGATGGCAGGAGGAAAAGAAGATGAAAAACTTCCAAAAATTTTAATAATCGTAGATGAGTTGGCTGATCTTATGATGGTTGCTTCTAAAGAAATTGAAGAATATATAGCAAGGCTTGCTCAAAAGGCAAGAGCTGCTGGTATGCACTTAATACTTGCAACTCAAAGACCTTCTGTTGACGTTATTACTGGAACTATTAAGGCCAATGTTCCATCTCGTATTGCTTTTGCAGTAGCATCTTCTGTAGACTCTAGGACTATACTTGATATGGGTGGCGCTGAAAAATTGCTAGGTAAAGGCGATATGCTATTCTATCCAAGTAAATACCCTAAGCCAAAGAGAATTCAAGGTGCTTTTATTAGCGATGGGGAAGTAGAAAGATTAGTTGATTTTGTAAAAAGCAACAATGAAATTAAGAATAATGTTGAATCAAAAATTGAACAAGCAATAGAAGACAAAAAAGTAAAGATCGACAACGAAAAAGACCCTCTTTTTAAAGAAGCAGTTGAACTTGTAGTTAATGATGAACAAGCTTCTATATCCTATATACAACGAAAGCTAAAAGTTGGATATTCAAGAGCAGGTCGAATTGTTGATCAAATGGAAGAAATGGGCATAATAGGTCCTCACGAAGGTTCAAAACCTCGTAAACTTTTAAAAACAAAGGAAGAATTGGATATGATTTTAGGTGAAGAAGATGAATAATGTTCACATAGTTACCCTTGGGTGCTCGAAAAACGACGTGGATTCTTCTATGATGTACTCACTATTAGATAAAAATAAATATCAAATGGTTAATGAACCAAGTCAAGCTGATATTTTAATCGTAAACACATGTGGTTTCATAGACGCAGCAAAAGAAGAATCCATTGACACAATACTTGAATCAGTAGAATATAAAAATGAAGGCAGATGTAAAAAAGTTCTATTATCTGGATGCCTTGCTCAGAGATACCCAGAAGAACTTATCAAAGAAATACCTGAAATTGACGGAATTATTGGAACAGGTAACATTGATTATATTAATGAACTTTTAGATAGGAGTCTTGCTGGAGATTTATTCGTAAAGACTGATAATTTAAACTCAGCCTATATAGAGGGAATTAGAAAAGAAGTAGTTAATACTACAGAATATGTTAAGATTTCTGAAGGGTGCAATAATAATTGTTCCTACTGTATAATTCCTTCACTACGTGGGAAAAATAGGTCTAGAAAAATTGAAGATATTTATAGTGAAGTGGAATACCTTGTAAGTAAAGGTGCAAGGGAGATTATATTAATTGCTCAAAATACTACAGACTATGGGATTGACTTATATTCTAAATATTCTTTAGCAAATTTAATAAAAGAAATTTCAAAAATAGAAGATTTAAAATGGATTAGAGTTTTATACTTATATCCCGATCACTTCACAAAGGATTTAATTGAAGAGTTTAAAAACAATGAGAAACTTGTAAATTATGTCGATATGCCACTTCAACACATCTCAGACGATGTACTGAAAAGAATGAATAGAAAGACAAGCAAGGACCACATTATAAAAACTCTAAAAAATTTAAGACAATCTGTACCTGATATTGTCATCAGAACTACTTTTATAGTTGGTTTTCCTGGAGAGAATGATGATGATTTTAATCAATTAGTTGATTTTATTGAAGATATAAAATTCGATAAACTAGGCGTCTTTGAATACTCTAAAGAAGAGGGTACAAGGGCAGCTTCATTAGATGAACAAATTCCAAATTCAATAAAAGAAGAAAGAAAAAACGAAATAATGGCTATCCAAAGTGAGATTTCTGCTGAAATCCTCTCAAATAATATAGGAAAAAGACTAGAGGTTCTAATTGAAGAACAGGTTGATGAAGAAAACTATGTTGGTAGAACCTATATGGATTCTCCAGAGATTGATGGTGTTACTTATGTTCATTCAAATAAAGATCTCGACATTGGTACATTTGTCCAAGTAGATATAGTTGATAGTTTAGATTATGACTTAGTAGGTGAAATTATATGAATACTCCAAACAAACTAACCTTAATGAGAACCCTAATGGTTCCAATATTTATCCTTTGTATGTATTTAGATTTTAATAATTCTAGGTTAATTGCAACAGCTATCTTCGCAGCAGCTTCTTTTACTGATTTTTTAGATGGCCATATAGCAAGAAGGGATAATCTTGTTACTAATTTTGGTAAATTTGCTGATCCCCTTGCAGATAAAATATTAGTATGCTCTGCAATGATAATGTTAGTTAGTACTGGCGAAATGCCAGCATGGGCTGTAATCATAATTATTGCAAGAGAGTTTACAATTACTGGATTTAGAATAATAGCAGCATCTGAAAATATAACTATTGCTGCAAGTCCCTTAGGAAAATTTAAGACAGTTACACAACTGATTTCAAATATTTTGCTTTTGACAGGATTAGAGAGTCTTAGAAGCATTGGAATGATTATATTTTATTTAGCTGTAGTATTTACTATTATTTCTGGTGCTGATTACCTTATTAAGAACAAAAAAGTTTTAGACTTAGAAAATATTTAAGGAGAATTATGAAAGCAAGTATTCTAACAATAGGTAAAGAAATTCTAATTGGATCAATTTTAAACACAAACTCAAAGTATATTTCAAAAAAATTAACTGATATGGGAATAGATGTTATAAGACAAGTCTCAGTAGATGATGGTTTAGATGAAATTGTTGAAGAACTAAACTACATTTCTAAATTATCTGATTTAATAGTAGTATGTGGAGGCCTCGGACCTACTGAAGACGATTTAACGAGAGATGCGGTAGCAAAATTCTTAAATAGAAGAGTTTATCTCGACGAAGATGAAAAAAGAAAATTGGAAGTCAGGTTTAATAGATTTGGAAGAACAATGACTCCAAACAATCTTAAGCAAGTTATGCTTATAGAAGGATCTGAAAAAATTGATAATAAATGGGGAGTCGCTCTCGGGGAGTTCATAGAGTTCAATGATAAAAAAATTATCTTATTACCAGGACCTCCAAATGAAATGGAACCAATGTTAGATTATTATTTTGCTAACAAGTCTTTTACTAAAGACAATATAATTATAAAATCTATTGATATAATTGGACTTGGTGAGTCTATTATTGAAGACAGAATAAGAAAAATGAACTTCCAAGAAAAAGATATTTCTATTAATACTTTTGCCCACGGAACTCATACCGAAGTTAAAATTATTGGAAAAAATTCTGACAAAGATAAACTTATATCTTCTATCGAAGATACAGTTAATTCTCTATACAAAGAATTTAAGACTCATATTTATTCAGAAAATAATGAAGATGTTGCAAAACAAATTGTAGATATTTTAAGAAAAAATAATTTAAAAATTTCTTTTGCAGAATCTATAACTGGTGGAATGCTAGCATCAGCCATCACTGATATAAGTGGAGCATCTAACGTTATTGAGATCTCCTATGTTACTTATTCCAATGATTCTAAAAATAAAAATTTAAAGGTATCTAATGATACACTTAAGGAATTTGGTGCAATAAGTGAGAATACTGCTTGTGAAATGGCCAAGGGAGTAAAAGAAAAGTCCCTAGCTGATATTGGAGTTTCAACAACGGGGGAAGCTGGGCCAAATTCATCAGAAACAGAAGTTGGAAATGTCTTTACCTGTATTTATTTTGGTGAAGATAATTATTATACAAAACATTATTTCTTTTCAGGAGATAGAAATAAAATACGCAGAAGCACTGTAAATAGAGTTTTATCTCACATTCTTTATTTACTTAGAAAAAATTTTAAGGAGTAATTATGAAAGAAAGCAATTTAAGTAAAGAAAAACAAGAAGCTCTTCACAACGTCATATCAAAAATTGAAAAACAATACGGTGAAGGATCTGTGATGATCCTTGGTGAAGATGTTAAATTAGACATTGAATCTATACCTACTGGCTCACTTGCTCTTGATATTGCCCTTGGAATTGGTGGTATTCCTAAGGGAAGAATTATAGAAATATATGGACCAGAATCATCAGGTAAAACTACTTTGGCTTTGCATATGTTAGCTGAAGCACAAAAAATTGGTGGAACAGGGGCTTTTGTAGACGCTGAACATGCTCTTGATGCTGGCTACGCAAAAAACCTTGGAGTTGATGTAGAAAATCTAATTATTTCTCAACCTGATACTGGTGAACAAGCCTTAGAAATAACTGAAGCTCTTGTAAGATCTAACGCAGTAGATTTAATTATTATAGACTCAGTTGCTGCACTTGTTCCAAAAGCGGAAATTGATGGTGACATGGGCGCTGCACAAATAGGTCTTCAAGCTAGACTTATGTCTCAAGCTCTTAGAAAATTAACTGGGGCAATTAATAAATCAAAATGTACAGTTGTATTTATTAACCAACTTAGAGAAAAAGTTGGTATCATGTTTGGTAATCCAGAAACTACTACAGGAGGTAGAGCTCTTAAGTTTTATTCATCTGTAAGGCTTGATATTAGAAAGTCTGAAAACATCAAAAAAGGTGATGAAATTATTGGTAACAGAGTTAGGGTAAAAGTTGTTAAAAATAAAATAGCTCCACCTTTTAGGCAAGCAGAGTTTGATATTATGTACGGTAAAGGAATCTCTAGCGTTGGTAATATACTTGATGTTGCAGCTGAAGCTGACATTGTAAAAAAAGCAGGAGCCTGGTACTCTTATGGTGAAGAAAGACTAGGTCAAGGTAGAGAAAATGCCAAAGACTTTTTGGAAGAAAATCCTGAACTACTAAAGGAAATTGACCACAAGGTTAGGCTTCACTACAATCTTCTTGAAGATGATGAAAACATAGAAGGCAATGAGGAAGAAAACACAGCTAATAATGAAGAATAAGGCGTGATTTATTGAAATTACTTTATTTAACAGATACTCACATAAGAGGTACTAGCCCCAAAAACAGATTAGATGATTATTGTGAAACTTTAAAAGAAAAATTAAAAGAAATTTCAAATATAGTTAAAGAAGAGAATATTGATTTTGTTTTGCATGGAGGAGACTTATTTGACAGACCTGATGTGTCTGTCAGTATAGTCTCGGAATTTGCACAAATTTTTCAATCCTTTGGGGTCCCTATATATATAATAAGTGGCAATCATGATATATTTGGTCACAACCCAGACACCTTAGATAGAACGATGCTTGGTCTTTTATGTAATCTTGGAATTATGCATCTTGTGAACTATAAAAAAATTATTCTAGAGAAAGATGATTTAAGAGTTCAACTTACAGGATCTCCTTATATTTATTCAATGGATGAAATTACCAATAGAGATAACTATAAGGTAGCAGAAGTTGATGAGTCATGTAAATATTCCATCCATATGACTCATGGATTTTTAATTGACAAACCTTTTATTAAAGAAGTTAATCATACTTTAATAGAAGATATTAGAGATACAAAAGCTGATATTACTCTAGGGGGACATTACCACTTTGGATTTAAAACTGTTGAACTCGATAATAAGTTCTTCGTAAATCCTGGTGCCTTAATAAGGATTTCTAATTCAAAAATTGAAATGAAGAGAAGACCTAAGGTTGATATTATTAGCTTAGATGAAGATATTCATATAGAAGAAAGATATTTAAAATCTGCTAAATCAGGAGAAGAAGTGCTAGACAGGTCAGAAATGGAAAGACATCAATTTAAGGGAATTAAGATGGCAGAATTTAAGGAGAGTATAGAAGCTTCTGCAAACTATAAGAGTCTCGATATTTTTGATTTGCTCTTAAGAATTTCTAAAAGTGAAAATATTAGTGAGGAAGTTAAAAGCGAAGCTCTAAAGAGAGTAGAAGAAGCCCAAATTAATGAGGTTAGATACTCATGATTTATATAAAAAATGTAGAACTTATAAATTTCCAATCTCACAATCATACAGAAATAGAATTTGACCGAGGCCTTAATGTTATCCTCGGTAATTCTGATGCTGGTAAAACTGCAATTTTAAGGGCAATAAAATGGGCACTATTCAATGAACCAAAAGGTGATTATTTTATCAGGCAAGGGGAGAGGGATGTATCTGTAAAAGTTACTTTCTCTAATGGTGTAGTAGTTGAAAGATCAAGGACTCCATCTAAAAACTCCTATTATCTTCTTGATGCCGAAGGTCAAGAAATGCGTTTCGAAGGATTTGGATTAGATGTTCCAAAAGAAATAACTGATGCTATCCAGATGTATAAAGTTTCATTAGATAATTCTAATAACAAAGTCATTCTAAATATTGCAGAGCAACTAGATGGACCTTTCTTGTTAAATGATCAAGCATCTATGAGAGCTTCTGCTATTGGAAGACTTATTGGAGTTAATTATGTAGATGATGCTCTTAGGACTGTTGTAAGAGATAATAAGAGAATTAATCAAGAAATTGACAATCTCAGAGCTAGTAAAGATGAAGTTAAAGAACAATTAAAAGAATTTGACTATCTTAAAGATTATAAAGATAAATTCCAAAAACTTTCTAATATTAGAGATAAAATAAAGGAATTAAACCAAAGATTAAACCTAGTATCTAGCTTAAAAGAACAATATGATCAATGCAATTTTGAGCTAGAAAAAATTAATAATCTACTGGAAAACTTTAAGAATTTAAATAAGATTGATTCAATTATTCCTATAATAGAAGGTAATCTAATTAAAAGAAACACTTACGAATCATACATTGCTAGATTAGATCGAACAGAATCTGAGATTTTAAATATCTCTAATACTTTAGATAATTTAAAGAATATTGATTCTATATACGAGAAAGCTAAAGACATTGAGATTATAGAAAAAAAACTCGATTCTTATTCAAAACTTTTTCAACAATATAGAATTAACACTGACCTAATTAATGAAACAAAAAAAGATTTAAATTTATTTAGAAATAGCGATAGGATTGCATGTATAAATAACTCTTTAGATGAAAGGATAAGTCTATATACTAAAATATTTTCAGCAAAGGAAAATCTTTTAGCAATTAATGACAAGTTAAATTATGGCAATGATTATATAAAAAACTTTAGCAATAATGATGCTATAGAAAATATTTCTGAGAAATTGGAGAATAAGATAAGGTCTTTGATTATTCTAGGAGATTTTCATAAAAAATTAAAAGAGCTACAGAATAATTATATGCTAGAGAATAAAGAGCTTGCTGAAATTAAAAGTAATTTGAAAATTTATACTGAGTCATACGAAAAAACTATTCTAGAAATTGGGGTTTGTCCCTTCTGCTATAGCGAAATAAATAATGACTCCATTGAACATATAAAATACCATTTGAGGAATGATTAAATGAATTACGAAGAAAACTTAAAAAATTTAAAAGAACAACTAGACAGGTTAAAAAATATGAAGTATAAGTCTGAAGCTAGACTTGAGCAACTTAATGCTCAAAAGAAAGATATTTTAAATGAAATCGAAAAATTAGGTATTAAACCTGAAGATCTTGAAAATGAAATATCAAATTTAAAGAGCGAAATAGATAGGCTTTTTGCTGAAGCCAATGACTTAATGCCAAGGTTGTGATTACTTGGATCTTAAAGAATTAGATCAAAACTTAAGCAAATTAAATAATAAAATTTTAAGCGATGAAGGTAAAATTGAGATTTTAAATAATCAATTGAAAAAAATAGAAAAAAATCTTGAGGATAAAGAAAAATATAGCGAAGTCCTTACTCAAGTGTCACTACTTTTTCAAAAGACTTCTGAATTTGCTAGAGAACAATCAAAAAGGCAAATTGAAGATACTGTAACTAAGTGTCTTCAGTTTATTTTTGAAACAGATATAGAATTTTTAATAGAATTATCAGAAGCAAGATCTGTCCCTATTGCAGACTTTTTTGTTCAATCAAACTATTATGAAGGCTATAGCATAAAGACCAAGCCCGAGATAGCTAGAGGTGGGGGAGTTGTGGATATCATTTCTCTTGCCCTTAGAATTGCTTTCTTGCAACAAAACCAACCAATATTATCTGGTCCATTGATATTAGATGAGCCAGGTAAGCATGTGAGCAATGATTATATTTTTAACCTTGGGGAGTTTTTAAAACAATCATCAAATATTTTCAACAGGCAAATTATAATGGTAACACACAATCCTCATTTATCTCAAATTTCTGATAAGGCTTTTCAAGTTAAAAATAAGAAGGGAATTAGTGAAGTAAGCCCTTATCAAGAGTAATATTTTCTTGACTTTAGCAAGTAAAATTGTTAGTATATTAATGAACATATAGAGCGTTTATGTATTATATTAATATTAAACTTTAAGACAGGAGGATATATAATGATTTACGACTCAAAATTAAAGAATAAAGATGTCGATGGGTTATTCGAAGCTATTCTTTTACTTGAAAATTTAGAAGAATGTTATAGATTTTTTGAAGACATTTGTACCGTTAAGGAGTTGCAAGCAATTGCACAAAGACTACAAGTTGTTAAGTTACTAGTTAAAAATAAAACTTACCATGAAATTGAAAGTGAAACTGGAGCTTCAACAGCTACTATTTCTAGAATTAATAGATCTTTAAACTACGGCTCTGATGGATATAAACTTGTTTTACAAAGATTAAATTTTATAGATGAAGACGAAGAAAAAGAATAAGGAATTCCTTATTCTTTTTTATATGTTTACATTTATAGTTTTATAATTTGTATAAGTTACTAATCCAGGCTTTTTCGCCGGATGCCTTTTTACATACATCTTAAAGGTATAATCAACAGGAATGTTTTGTGACTTTGATAATGAACTATACTTAGCTGCTAGCTTCGCTGCAGTCATCATTGCAGTGTTTGAAAAATCTCTATTATCATTTTTTAAGATTACATGAGAACCTGGTGCATCCTTAACATGAAACCACAGGTCATTTTTTTTAGCTTTTTTTAGGGTCAAATAGTCATTTTGTCTATTGTTCCTACCTATATAAATATCAAACCCGTCTTCTGTTTTTAATTTAATATAATTTTCTTGTGAGTCTTTTCTTTTCTTTTTATTATTTTTACTACGTTTTTTTAAATAACCTTCTTTTTCTAGCTCTTCATATAAATCATCAATTTCGTCAGGTGTCTCTGCAAAATCTATATTTAATAATATTGATTCCAGGTATTCAACTTCTGATTTTCCTATATTTATTTGTTCTTCTAAATATACAGCTGCGTTTTTTAGTTTAGAATATTTTTTGTAATACTTTGAAGCATTTCCAGGTCCATCTAATTTCGAATCAAGTGGAATTACTATTTCTTCCATTTCATTATAAAAGTTCTCAACTGTAACATTATCAGAACCTTTTTCTATTCTATGAAAATTTGAAGAAATTAGATCAGCGTAAACTTTATATTTCTCTCTATTTAGGGCCAGATTGAGTTCATTTGATTGGTTTGATATCTTCCTATTAATTTTATCAATATGCTTCTTAACAGCCCTTCTAAGCTCTTTACTCTTGGATCCGAGAGAATCACGTAAAAATTTTGAATTATAAAACTCTTCCAGTAGGGAAGAGATACTATCGGTTTTTACTTTTTCTTTCTCACTCAATTCTTTTAAATCTATAGAATAAAAGTCTTTAAATATTTCTTCTTTATAAATTTTTATTGGTACAAATTTATTTCCTTTTATGTCTAGAAAGATATCCAAAAATACTTTATTTAATATATCAATTTCTTGATCATTAAGTGAAAGTATATTCTTTTTAAAGTCAATATTAGTCCTATATTCAATCTCTTCACACATCTGAGGACTTATGCCTGTAAAAGTTTTTAAAAAGAAAGATTTTAAGTTGAAATTTTCTTCGCAATTTTTTATTAAATCTATAATAGAGTCTGTTTCACAAGGATCTAGGCCTTGAGAAATGTCTTCTTCATTATAAATAAGGCCTGGAAGGATTTCTCTAACGCTTGAAAGATTAAAATTAACTCTCTTCAGTGAGTCTATAATTTTCTTGCTTTCATTATCAATTAATATGACATTTGAATGCTTGCCCATAAGTTCAATTATAAGTGACTTTTCACTATATAATCCAAGTTCATCTCGAGACTTGACATGTATTTCTACAATCCTATCCATCTTATATTGGCCCACACTTAAAATTTGATTGTTCTCAAGGTGCTTTCTAAGAAGCATGCAAAAAGCAGGGGGATTCTGTGGACTATCAAAAATCTCTTCACTAAAATACATCCTAGGACTTCCAGAAATAGAAATAAAGAGTCGCTCTCTTTTACCATTAGCTCTTATATTTATTAGAAGATCATTGTTGTCGCTTTGGTAAATTTTATCTATTCTACCACCATTGACACGATTATTTATTTCATATACTAAATTTTTTACTACTGTACCATCTAATGACATTTTATCACCTGGAAATTATTATAACATATATTATAAAATCAATTTAGTAAAAAGTAGAAACAAGAGTTTAGAACATTTGTATTGGTAATAGGATTAAATTCAAAATTTAGGACCAAATATATGGAAAAAAATGAAGTCTGAAATGAGAGGAGTAAACATATAGATATTAACAATAAGAAATTAAGGAATCCTTTATAAATTTCTTTATAAATAAGGATCACGCTAAATTATAAAATTTTTTATTTCTTGTAGTGAAAATTCTTAAATTTATAAAACGCTAAGCTTTGTATATGGATTTAAGCAATTGTAAAAAGATATGAATAAGAGTGTATAAAACAAATATATAGAAAAATAAAATAATAATAGCTAAGAATAAGATCTAAAGATCTTATAAAAATATTTAAATAATGAAAAGTTTTGAGAAAATTATAAATAAAATAAGAAGTATTTTATATGTAAGAAGTATTTTATATGCAGGATAGTAATAATAGTTTAAAATACCTTTTAAAGCTAATGAGTATAGGTATTTAAGGATATTAAAACAAACTTAAGAAAATATAAAAATAACTAAAAAAAATACAAATTTAGTCACAAAATTATTATTTTGTGACTAAATTCTTCTTCTTTTATGTTCTTTTTTATAGTAGTTTTTATGATATTTTTAGTTCCCTACTTTTATTAAAACAAACAAAATAAGATTATTTTGCTAAACTAAATTATTATTCACAATTTTTAAATTAAAAATCGAATAATGAGTTATTGTTTTCTTTTTTTGTAGAATTATCTTTTATGTCTTTTAAATCCTTATGTTCTTCCTTGTTTAACTCTTTAAGTTCATTTTCTTTTTTATCTGAGCTTTTGTTATCTTCTTCATAGTTATATCTCTTACCCTTAGTTTTAAAGTTTCCTGAAATATAAACTGAATCATTCTTCCAGTCCACATTAAGCCCTAGAGTTTCAGAAATAAATCTAATAGGAACATAAGTCCTTCCATCGAAAAGTATTGCTGGAGAATCAAGATTAACTATATTTTCATTCCCCCCATTATTTACCTTGGCCTTTGTCGAATTGATATCTAACTCAACCAATACATCTATTGCGCCAATGAGAATACCGCTAGTATTAGTATCTTTCCTTTGATAAAAGTTTATATTAGCGCCAAGATTTTCTGTTATATATCTAACTGGAACCATTACCCTATCATTAGTCTTATCAAGATAAGCCTTACCCATGTCTTCTGGAATATTTTGTACGTTATTGTTGATATAAATATTAATATCTTTATCAGCCGCTTCTTTTGGTAGCTTACCAGCTGCAAAAACAGATGTACTTAAAACAATAGACATTATTCCAATTCCTACTAATTTTTTTATATATTTCATAATCTCTCCTTTAATCGTTATTAACATCTTTATTATTTGTATAATTATTGAGTTTTGAAAGTGGATTGGAGTCCACCATCTTTCTTAAAGCTTTTTTGTTAACATGAGTATATATCTCAGTAGTGTTAACTGATTCATGACCAAGTATCTCTTGAAGTGCCCTTATATCAGCATTTCCATATTCGTACAAGAGAGTTGCAGCAGTATGTCTCAACTTATGAACCGAGTAAATATTTGTGTCCAGGCCTGAATTTTTCATATGCTTCTCTATCATATGTTGTATAGATCTATTGCTCATCCTTTGTTGTCTCATTGACAAAAATAAGGCATCATCCTTTATTTGTGGCCTAACTTTTAGATACTCTTCAATAGCATACAAGGACGCTTCATTTAAATAGATGACTCTTTCCTTATTACCCTTACCAATAACTTTTAATGTATTATCTTCCTGCAAATGAGATATATCTATACCAGCAAGTTCAGAAAGCCTCATACCACAATTCAAAAACAAGGTGACAATTGCATAATCTCTTTTTTTATAAAGAGGTTTAATCTTTGATTCCTCTATGGTTTTTAATAAATTTAAACTTTGATCTAAGGTCAAATAAACTGGAAGAGTCTTTTCCACCTTTGGCATGTCTATATCAATTACTGGATTTATCTTTATTATATCAATCTTTGCATGAAGATAGTTGTAAAAACTCCTAATTGACGAAATTTTTCTAAATTTAGACCTATTTGAGATTTTTCTTTCTCTTTCTAAAAATGCATTATAAGCATAAATATCTTGTTTGGTAACACTTTCAAGAAGCTCTGGGCTTAGATCTTCAATTGTAATATTGTCAAATTTAATACTAGAGTCTACAAGGCCCTTTCGCCTTTTTATAAATCTAGCAAACATCCGAAGATCATAGTAATACTCTTTAACAGTATTATCAGATGCACCCTTAGTTGATTTCATGTAATCTAAAAAATCATCTATTAAGTTTGAATTAATCAAATCATCACCTCCTATAAAAATAAAAACCTGACAAATGTCAGGTTCTTAATTATTTTGCGTATTCAACTGCTCTAGTCTCTCTAATGACATTAACTTTAATTTGTCCAGGGAAATCTAGTTCAGATTCAATTCTCTTAACAATCTCTCTAGCAGTAATAGTAATTTCTGCTTCAGAAATTTTTTCAGGTTTTACTATTATACGTATTTCACGTCCAGCTTGAACAGCATAAGACTTTTCAATTCCATCAAATTCATTAGCGATTTCTTCAAGTTTTTCAAGTCTTTGAATGTAAGATTCAACTGTTTCACGTCTAGCTCCTGGCCTTGCTGCAGATATAGCATCTGCTGCTTGAACTAAGACAGATTCCACGCAATTAGGTTCAACATCTCCATGATGAGACTGAATTGCATTAATAACAAACTCAGATTCATGATATTTTCTTGCAATTTCAACACCAATATCAACATGAGGAGCGTCGAGATTTCTATCAACTGACTTTCCTAAGTCGTGAAGTAATCCGCCTCTCTTAGCAAGTTTAACATCAGCTCCAATTTCACCAGCTAAAATACCTGCAATTTCAGCAACTTCTACCGAGTGTTTAAGGTTATTTTGTCCATAACTAGTTCTGTATTTTAGTCTACCTAAATACTTTATAATTTCTGGATGTAGACCGTGAACTCCAGCATCATAAGCTGCTTGCTCACCAGATTCCTTAATTATTGTTTCAACTTCATTTTTAGCTTTTTCAACCGTTTCTTCGATTTTTGTTGGATGAATTCTACCATCATTAACAAGCTTTTCTAGAGCTACTCTAGCTATCTCTCTCCTAATTGGATCGAAGCAAGATAGAACAACTGCTTCTGGAGTATCATCAATAATTAAATCTACTCCTGTTATTGACTCTATGGCCCTAATATTTCTACCTTCACGGCCTATTATTCTTCCCTTCATTTCATCATTCGGAAGATTTACAACAGCAACAGTAGATTCTGCAACTTGATCAGCTGCACATCTTTGAATAGCTTGAGCAATAACATTTCTAGCATATTTTCCAGATTCTTCTTTAATCCTGTTTTCATTTTCTTTAATAATAAGTGCAGATTCATTAGTTATTTCTTTCTTAAGTTCATTTAAAAGAATTTCTTTACCTTCTTCTTTGGTAAGTCCAGCAACTTTTTGAAGTTCCTCTTCTCTTTGTTTAACAAGATCATCAGCTTGTTCTTCTTTTTCTCTCAAGCCTTCTAATTTCTTACTAAGTTTTTCATCTTTTCTTTCAACTTGAGAAGATTTTTTATCTAAAAGCTTTTCTTTAGATAAAACCCTGTCCTCTAATTCTTTAATTTCAGCTCTTCTTATCTTAGCTTCATTTTCTTGCTCAGATCTTAACTTTTGAATCTCTTCTTTGGCTTCAACAAGCAAAACCTTCTTTTGCGTTTGTGCTTGATTTTCAGCATCGTATATTATCTTTTTAGATAATTCTTCAGCATTTTTAAGTTTACCTTCAGAAATATATTTTCTAACAGTATAGCCTACAGCTAAGCCAATAATACCGATAACAATAGATATTAAAGTACTACTAAAACCCATTTTACACACCTCCTATTTAGTTTTCATGTTTCAAATTTTAAAATCATTATTAAGGCACAAGCCTTAAAATAATTGTATATCTTTTAAAAGCATAAGTCAAACAGAAAAGCGTGTATATAAGCTCAATCTATTTACTTTTATATATAGGAATAGCTAATTTATATCCAGGCTTAATGTCATAAGATGAAATGCTATTTGCCTTCTCTATATCCATTACAAACTTCATTTTATTCTTATATTCATAGTTATCGGATATGGACCAAATTGTATCCCCACTTTTCACTGTATAAACATCGTAAAAAACTTCTTTTTCTTTAAAGTTTAGTTCCGATTCGTTTTTTAAAATCAAACCTGAGTTAAAAATAAAAATTAATAATAAAAATAATAAAACTTTTTGTTTTCTTATAATAATAGTACGTTTCATCTTATCACCTCAAAATTATGTTCCAACTGTAGTTTAAACTATTGTATCAAACAACTGTATCAAATAAAAGTTCTAAACATATGTTACATCTTATGTTCTTTTTTGTCAACTAAAAAGAACAAGTTTTTTAAACTAGAGTTTGAAATGCTTGTTCAAATATGATATTATTAATTTAATAAAAATAGGAGGTAATTCCATGTACGAAGACTTAAACCAAAGAGAACTTGAAATTTTATTTTTTATTAAAAGATTTATCGAATCAAAGTCCTACCCACCTACTGTTCGTGAAATTTGTGCAGGCTGCAATATAAAATCAACTTCAACTGTTTATTATGCACTTGAAAAATTAGAGACTACGAATTATATAAGAAAGGACGCATCAAAAACAAGGGCCATAGAAATTGTTCCTCAAGACGATGACATTTTAATGCTTAAAAAGAAAACTGTTGATGTCCCTGTTCTTGGAAGAGTAACTGCTGGTGCTCCAATACTCGCTGTCCAAAACATTGAAGATACTATGCCTTTACCTGTTGACTTCGTCTCAGATAAAGAACTATTTATATTAAAAGTTTCTGGCGAAAGTATGATCAATGTAGGAATTTTTGATGGTGACTATGTAATTATTGAAAAATCAAATTGTGCAAGAAATGGTGAAAAAGTTTTAGCTTTAATTGAGGATGAAGCAACAATTAAAACATATTACAAGGAAGAAAATAGATTTAGATTGCAACCTGAAAATGATAATATGGAACCCCTATACTTTGATAAAATTGACATACTTGGTAAAATTGTTGGACTATATAGAAGATTTAATTAAAACAAATAAGGAACCCTACTGTAATAAAACAGTAGGGTTCTTTTAAATTAATATATAATAGCATTTTATTTTATAATTTTTAATAAATTTAAAATGAAATTAGATTTTCTTTATAAAGTGCATTTAAAAGATTAATTAACGCAAATTTTATATGATAATAAGAGAGACCTCCTTGGAAATATACATAATAAGGTTCTCTCATGGGACCATCAGCCGATAATTCAATAGAAGAACCTTCTATAAAGTCTCCCGCAGCCATTATTACTTTGTCGTCATATCCTGGCATGTCCCATGGGATTGGTGTGAATTCTGAGTCAACTGGAGAAGAAAATTGAATGTATTTACAAAATATTTTCAAAATTTCTGGTTTTTTTAGTTCTATTGCCGTAACAATATCACTTCTTGGGTCAGTGCTTGTTGGTATTGTCCTGAATCCTAATTCTTCAAAAGACCTTGAAAATAAGGTAGCTCCCTTTATTGCATCTTCAACAATTTTAGGGGACATAAAAAGTCCTTGTAATATTTGCCTAGTCATTCCAAAAGTTAGTCCACAGTCCTTGCCTATTCCAGGAGCAGTCAAAATATTAGCTGCCCTTTCAACAAGTTCTTCTTTACCTGCAACATATCCACCAGTATAACAAAGTCCTCCTCCTGGATTTTTGATTAAGGATCCCGCCATTATATCTATTCCAATTTCGCTAGGCTCAATTAATTCTGTAAATTCTCCGTAACAATTGTCTACAAAAATTTTTATATCCTTATTTATTCTTTTAACTTCATCAACAGCTTCCTTAAGTTCAGAAACTGTAAAAGCTCGTCTATTAGAATAACCTGTTGATCTTTGCATAATGACTAAGCTAGTATTATCTTGAATATATTCTTTTATACTTTCTATATCTATCATATTGTTCACTAAAGGAACTTCAGAATACTCATATCCAGAATTTATTAAAGAATCAAGACTGTCTCCCCTTAAACCTATTACCTTTTGTAAGGTATCATAGGGCGTTGAAGTGACAGAAAGAAAGTGGTCTCCTGGCTTTAAAATTGCCTTTATTGCAAGTGTAATAGCATGAGTACCTGATACAATGTTAGATCTTACAAGACTGTCCTCTACATTAAAAATTCTTGTATAAATAGATTCAACCTTATCTCTTCCTATATCTCCATAACCATATCCTGTTGTCCAATTAAAATCTGTTGCCTTAAGTCCTTCTTCTTGCATGGCTTTTAAAATTTTAACTTGGTTATATTGGGCTATATCACTAAATTCTTTGAACCTATCTTGTAGTTTATCTTCAATTTTATTTACAAATTCAATTATTTTCTTATCTATATTGTATTTTTCTTTAAATAAGTTATCGTATATTGTCATCTTTTCTCCTAAACTCTCCGTCTAATTTACTATCGATGTAATTTTCAATTTCTTCTAATAAATTATCTGACTCCCTGTCAAACCATTGTATTCGATTATCTCTTCTAAACCAGGTCAATTGTCTCTTAGCATAGTGTCTAGAATTCTTTTTTATAAGTTCAATCATTTCATCATAATCAATTTTACCATCGAGATACGAAATAACTTCCTTATATCCAATAGCTTTAAGGGATTGTGAATCTCTATCTAAACCTTCATCTAATAGGTTTTTTACTTCTTCTACAAGACCAAGCTCTATCATCTTGTCTACTCTATAATTTATTCTTTCATAGAGCCTTTCTCTATCCATATTTAATCCAATGAATATTAAATTATAGCCTTCATTCTCTTGGCGAAAATTATTCCCCTTTTCATTTCCACTTTCTAAAATTTCTAAGGCTCTAATAATTCTTTGACCATTGTTTGGATGAATTTGTTCTGCCATATCTTTATTGAGTTCATAAAGCTTATTATAAAGAAATTCACTGCCTTTATCTTGAAGTAGTTTGTTTAATTTTTCTCTATAAACATAGTCTGCTTCTGTTTCTGTGAAATCAAGATTATAAACAAGAGAATTTATATATAAACCTGTACCACCAACTACAAGTGGCAGCCCTCCCCTCTTGTTAATTTCACAAATAATTTCTTCAGCCCTTTGTTTAAAGTCTGCAACAGAAAAGTTTTCACTAGCTTCAATTATGTCCACCATATGATGTGGTATTTCAGTGTTGTCTAGGTCAACCTTGGCTGTACCAATATCTAGCTTTTTATAAATTTGCATGGAATCACTGGAAATTATTTCTCCTTTATACTTTTTAGCAAGTTTTAAAGAAAGCTCCGTTTTACCTATTCCAGTTGGTCCAGTAATTATTAATAAATTTTCCATTTATTCCCTCAAAAATAGCTTTGAAATTGTGTGTTTTGAAACTTCCACTATTGTTGGCCTTCCGTGAGGACAAGTGTATGGATTTTCACAGTTTTTCATATCTCTTATCAAAGCTTCTATTTCAATATCTGACAAGTCATCTCCTGCTTTCACAGAAGCCTTACAAGCTTTTCTCATGATTTTATAAAGATCTGCTTCATAATTTGATGAAATTTCTTTATCGAGAGAGTCAATTATATCTCTAATAAAATTTACATAAGTTGGCAGTCCAAAAATCATTGGAACTTCTCTTAGGACAACAGATCTATCTCCAAAATCCTCAATTTTAAATCCTAGCTTAGTAAATAAATCAAGATAAGTAAGAATTTTATCGTACTCTAATTGGTTTAATTCAATTATTTCTGGTTTGATTAAAATTTGTGAAGATATTTCGCTGTTAAGGTACATATTTAGAAATTTTTCGTAGTTAACTCTTTCATGAGCCGCATGCTGATCAACTACAAAAACCTTGCCATCTCTTTGATTTTCCAACAAAATATATGTCTTAAATAGGACTCCACTAATTCGTGTGTTTAAGAGTCCTTCATCAATTTGACTAGCCTCGCTATTTAATAAAAAGTTTTTTTCTATGTGTTCTTCTTGATATTTAGAAGAATTTAAATCACTTTTATACTCTTCTCTATATAGCAAGGCTTCTTCATTAACGACTTGATCCTTTTCTATCTCTGATCCTTCAGTATCTCTTTCTATATCCCATAAACTTTTTAGACTATTATTTTCTTCTGACTTTAATGTGTCAGTAGAATCGATAGCTTCTTCAGATCCATCTTCATCAAAAATATCAAATACATTTATATTCTCTTTTTTGTCTTCAAATTCTATTTCCCTTATAGACCTGTTAGGATAAATAACTTCTTCTACAACTTCAGACAGAAGAGCCATTAAAATATTTTCATTTGAAATTTTTATTTCATTTTTCTTTGGATGAATGTTAACGTCAATTAATTTGGGATCTATGTCTATATATAAAATAAATACAGGGTACCTGTTTAAAGGAATCAAAGAATTGTAATTTTTTTCTACAGCTCTTGAAATATTTATATCTCTTATAAACCTTCCGTTTACAAAAATATATTGGCTATCTCTATTAGATCTAAATAGCTTATTATCAGAGAAAAATCCTCTAATTTTATAATTTTCCGATTCAAAACTTCCTTCATTTAATGAAGATGCTATTTCTGAACCTAAAATAGAAAATATTCTATTAATAGGATCTTTATCATTTCCCGTATTAAGAATAGTCTTTCCATCCCTTATCAAAGTGAACTTAATACTATTATTTGATAAGGCAATTTTTTGAACAATATCAATTATATTACTAATTTCAGTAGAATCTTTTCTAAGAAACTTCTTCCTCACAGGTGTATTATAAAAAACATCATTAATAATAAAAGTTGTTCCTTTTGGCATTCCAACCTTATTCTTCTTTATAATCTTTCCATTTTCTATGACAAGAGAGTTACCAGCCAAATCATTTTCCCTTTTCGTCATTAGTTTTATCTTAGAAATATTTGAAATACTTGCAAGTGCTTCGCCACGGAAGCCAAGAGTCCTAATTTCTTCAAGGTCTTCAATTACTTGAAGTTTAGACGTAGAGTGACGTAAAAATGCTAGCTCAAGATCTTCTTCAGAAAAGCCTGACCCATTGTCAGAAACCTTTATATAATTAGTGCTCTCCCCTCTTAATTCAACTAAAATATCATCTGCTCCAGCATCAATGGAGTTCTCCACTAATTCTTTTACTATAGAAGCAGAGTTTTCAATTATTTCCCCTGCTGCAATTTTTGATATTGTTTGTTCATCTAAAAGTCTTATCATTTTAACTCCTTAGATTTTTTAACTATTTCATCTAATAAATTAAAGGCCTCCATAGGACTTATCTCAAGTATGTTTATGTCCTTTAATTTATTGATAAAATTATCAAGCTCTGGGCTGGTTTTTTCTTCTCTTACATATTCCTTATTTAGATCAATATTAAGTCCTTCATTTTCTTTCTCAATAAGAGCTAGAACATCCTTGGCCCTATTAATTATTCTATCATCAATGCCTGCAAGTTTTGCTACATCAATTCCATAAGAATTATTTGTGAATCCCTTTATTATTTTTCTTAAAAAGATAATATCATCTTCTTGCCTATCTACGGCTATAGTTAGGTTTTCAATTGAATCATATTTATCTTCAAGGTGGACCAATTCATGATAATGGGTTGCGAAAAGTGTTTTTGCCTTAATATTTTCTGCAATATATTCTATTATTGCATTTGCTATTGCAAGTCCGTCAAAGGTGCTTGTACCTCTTCCCACTTCATCCAGTATTAAAAGTGAGCTAGAAGATGCATTTTGTATTATATCGGCAACTTCTTGCATCTCAACCATAAAAGTTGATTGACCCATAGCCAAGTTATCACTAGCACCTATTCTTGTAAAAATCCTGTCTACAAGTGAAATGTTACAAGAGTCACAAGGCACAAAGCAACCAATATGTGCCATAATAGTAATAAGAGCAACTTGCCTCATATATGTTGACTTACCTGCCATATTTGGACCAGTAATTATATGAATCATATTGTTCTTAGTATCTATATAGGTGTCATTTGGCACAAAGAATTCATCTTTCATATAAGACTCCACTATTGGATGTCTTCCTGCTTTTATCTCGATATAGCCCTCATTGTTAAACTTTGGCCTAACATAGTTATTTAAATTTGAAACCTTAGCCAGAGATAAAAGAGAATCAAGTTTTGAAAGCTTATCTGCAAGAATTTGTATTCTATAAATTTCTTTACCTATAAAATCCTTTAAATTATTATAAATTTCAGACTGCATAGACAAGGCTCTCTCTTTGGATCCAAGTAATTTTCCTTCCATATCCTTTAATTCCATGGAAAAGAACCTTTCTGAACCTACCAAAGTTTGCTTTCTAATGTAATCCTCTGGCACTTGATCTAGGAAGGACTTTGTAACTTCAATAAAATATCCTAAAATTTTGTTGTGTTTTACCTTTAATTTTTTTATTCCTGTCCTATTTCTTTCCTTTTCTTCAAAATCAAGCAACCAATTTTTACCTTCTGTAGCAATTTTAAAGAGATCATCTAATTCAGAAGAATACCCCTCTTTAATAATCCTATTTTCTTCAATTACAACAGGCGGATTTTCTATTAAAACTTTATCTATTTCATCGTAAACATCCGATAGATTAATAAATTCTTTAGAAAGTAATTTTAAATAATTATTATCTTGATTTTCTAAAATTACTTTTATTTTATTTGCATTTTCGATTGTAGATTTAAGAGAGTATAGCTCACGAGGATTTATGCTTTCATTTGATATTTTCACAACTAGTCTTTCAATATCATAAACTTCTCTTAAAATCTTTTCTATTTTATCTTGCAACAATAAATCCCTTGTAAAAGATTCGATAATATTTTGTCTTTCCTCAATTTTATTTAAATCAACTAATGGACTTTCCACCCATTTTTTTAATTTTCTTGAACCCATAGAAGTACTGCACTTGTCTAATACATTTAAAAGTGATCCCTTTTTAGTAAAGGTGTTTAAACCCTTAACTACTTCAAGTGTTCTCTTTGAGCTTTCGTCCAAAAGTAAAAAATCATAATTATTGTAATAAGAAATATTATTTATGTGTTTTAAGTTTATCTTTTGAGTTACAACTAAATACTGTAAAATCTTTTTTAGCGATGTATAATCAGCTATCTTATTATCAGATAGGAAGTCTTTTAAATTGTTTTTAAAATTATCACTAAAATAATTGCCAAAATCCTTAAATATATTACTTTCTTTTAGATTTTCAGAAATGTAAGGGTTTAAAAAAATATTATTCTTTTTTATTTCTTTTTTTAAAGTAGATAAGGCATCTTCATTAATTAGAATTTCATTGGGACTAATCCTATCTATTTGGTCTTGAAGGAATCTAAATAGATCTGTCTTAGATAAAAAAGTCTTATCAGTAAAATAAATTTCTCCTGTGGAATAGTCTGAATAAGTTAAGTTTAAAAAATATCCTTGAATATAAATGGATAATAGATAATTATTTAGATCACTCTTTAAATATTCTGTATCCGTAAAGGTCCCTGGTGTAATAATTTGCGTAACTTCTCTCTTTACAATACCCTTCGCTAATTTTGGATCTTCTACTTGGTCACAAATTGCAACCTTGTAACCCTTATCTATTAATTTCGAAATATAAGAAGATGCTACGTGGTAAGGGACACCACACATGGGAGCTTTTTCTTCTAATCCAGCATCTCTTCTAGTAAGAGTTATTTCAAGTTCTCTTGATGCCAATAGGGCATCATCAAAGAACATCTCATAAAAGTCCCCAAGTCTAAAAAATAGAATGGAGTCTGGGTTGTCATCCTTAACAGCAAGATATTGCTGCATCATTGGAGTTAATTTTTCACGATTCAATCTTTTCACCTACTAGAGAAAAACTATTTGCATCTTTTATCCTAACTTTTACAATATTTCCAACATCGTTTTTATCGCCTTTGAAATTAACTAATTTAAATTCATCAGTTCTACCACTTACCTTGCTTTCGTTTTTCTTAGAAATATCTTCTACAAGAACATCCACATCTTTACCAATGAATGCCTTGTTCTTTCTTTCTTGAATTGGATAAAGAACATCAAGTAGTCTTTCAAACCTGTCATGTTTAACTTTATCTGGAACTTGGTCTGTCCTATTAGCAGCTGGAGTATTTTCTCTTACAGAATAAATAAAGGTAAAAGCTGTATCGTACTCGACTTTTTTCACCAGATCTAAAGTATCAAGAAAATCTTCCTCACTCTCTCCTGGAAAACCAACCATAATATCTGTTGAAAGTGCTATATTTGGATTAACGCTTTTAACTTTATCAATTTTTCTAAGATAATCTTCCTTAGTATACTTTCTATTCATCATCTTAAGGACTCTTGATGAACCTGCTTGAACAGGTAAGTGTAGAAAATTACACAGTTTGTCAAGATTTTTAAAAGAATAAATAAGCTCATCTGAAATATCCTTAGGGTGTGAAGTCATAAATCTGATTCTCTCAATACCTTTTATATCGTTAATTTCTTCTAAAAGATTAGCAAATGAAAATTTCTCATCAAGTGTTTTTCCATAGGAATTTACATTCTGTCCTAGTAGTGTTACTTCTTTAGTTCCATGCCTTGCTAAATCTTCTATTTCTCTTATGATTTCACCAGGTCTTCTGCTAGTTTCTCGGCCTCTTGTATAAGGAACTATACAATATGAGCAGAAGTTATTGCAACCGTACATAATATTAACATAGGACTTAAAGTTATAAAGTCTATTAGCTCCAAGCTTATCATCAATACTAAGTGCATTTTCTTCAATATCCATTGCAAGCTTTGTTCCATTATATGACGCAGTTAGGAGTTCAGGTAATTTCCAAATATTATTTGTTCCAAAAATTATATCTACATTTGGAAATTTTTCTATAACATAGTTCCTAGACTCATCCCTTTGCATCATGCATCCACAAACTGCAATTTTAATATTTTTCTTCTTTGATTTTAAGTTCTTTAAATTTCCCAGTTGACCATAAACCTTATCTTCAGCAGAATGTCTAACTGAGCAGGTGTTTAAAATAATAAAATCAGCTTCATCAATTTCATTTGCAAAGCTATATCCCATTTTTTCAAGAAGCCAAGTTATTTTCTCTGAATCGTGCTCGTTCATTTGACATCCATGAGTTATAACAAGTGCCTTCTTCTCCTCAACGCTTTCTTTAATCTTTCTAATATATTCATTTACATTGTTATTTATATCATTTATTAATTCTTTATTTTCCATAATACATCCTCATTTCATATCTTTATATTATAACTGAAAAATAGCCACTTTATCAAGAAAAGAGTATGCATGAACATACTCTTAAGATAATATATTATTTAAATATCTAGCAACGTAAACGCCGCAAGCAGAGGCTTGTGAAAGTGAATGAGTTGCACCTCCACCATCGCCTACAACAAATAATCCATCAACTGAAGTTTCAAAATTGCTGTCCGTTTCTACCCTTGAATTATAGAATTTGACTTCCACTCCGTATAAAAGTGTGTCGTCATTGGCAGTACCAGGAGCGATTTTATCAAGTGCATAAATCATCTCGATGATAGAATCCAGTTGTCTCTTAGGAATTACTAGAGACAAGTCTCCTGGTGTAGCCTTAAGAGTAGGTTCTGTAAAACACTTTTGCATTCTTCTCTCATCAGATCTTCTACCTTTTACTAAATCACCAAATCTTTGAAGAAGAACTCCTCCACCTAGCATATTAGATAACTTGGCAATTGATTCACCATATTCATTAGAATCCTTAAAAGGTTCAGTAAATTTATTGCTAACAAGAAGAGCAAAATTAGTGTTTTCTGATTGAAGTTTTGGATCAGCATAAGAGTGACCATTTACAGTGATTATCCCATTAGTATTTTCAGCTACAACTTGCCCATAGGGATTCATGCAGAATGTCCTTACTAAATCATTGTACATTTTTGTTTGGTATACTATTTTTGATTCATAAACAGCATCTGTTATATGCTTAAAGACCTCTGCTGGTAGTTCCACCCTAACACCAATATCAACTTGGTTGGAAAATAATTTAATATTAAATTTTTTACAAATTTCAGAAATCCATTTAGATCCACTTCTACCTGAAGCGAGAACTAACTTATCACAAGAAAAGCTTTCTCCCTTATCACTAGTTAGGATAAATTTGTCTTTCTTTTCAACATCAACAATAGTTGTGTTAAAAATCATTTCAACTTTATCCTTTGTCCATTCATAAACTTTTTCAAGAATTTTAAGATTTCTATCTGTACCAAAGTGCCTTACCTTGGCATCAAGAAGATGTAAGTCATGTTTTAGTGCAAGAGTCTTTAGATTAGAAGATTTTGTCTCATATAGTTTAGAATTTCCTCCATCAAAGTCACAAAGAACTTTATCAACATATTCCATGAGCTCTATGGAATCCTCTTTTCCAAGAAAGTCATGCATTTGTCCACCAAAATTTGTCGTAATGTTATATTTTCCGTCAGATAAAGTTCCAGCTCCACCATAACCATTCATAATGTTGCAAGGTTCGCAGGAGATACAAGTCTCAACCTTGCCAGTTTTTATCGGGCACTGCCTTCTGTAAATTGAATTTCCCTTATCTATTACTAGAACCTTTAGGTCAGAATTTAGTTTTTTAAATTCATAGGAAGCAAATACACCAGAAGCACCTGCTCCTACAATTATTACATCATAGTCTTTCATTTAATATCTCCTAACTAAATTTATTTATAAAATCTTCAAATCTTTTTGGAAAATTATCCCTTATTTCTAATTCTTCTCCACTTATTGGGTGATTGAATTTAAGTATATAAGCATGTAAAAGCTGTTTATTTATTTTAAACTTGTTTTTTATTCCATAAACCTCATCACCAACCACTGGGTGATTTACATAAGCCAAGTGAACTCTAATTTGATGAGTTCTTCCTGTGTGGAGGTGAACATCTAAAAGAGTATACTTATTAAAGTTTTCTAAAACTTTAAAGCTAGTGTAGGCTTCCTTAGAATTTTCATCAATGACCTTCATCTTAATCCTATTATTAGGATCTCTTCCTATAGGGGCCTTAACATCAAAATCTTCATAAATGTTTCCATGACAAATTGCAAGATAGTGCTTATCTATCTGTCTATTTTTAAACATTTCAACTAATTTGTAATAGGCTTCATCTTTTTTTGCAATAAGCATTAGACCAGATGTATCCTTGTCTAACCTGTGAACGATACCTGGTCTATCATTATCTATAGGATTTGATATTTCTTTAAATTTATACAAAAGTCCATTCACTAAAGTTCCACTTTTATTTCCAGCTCCTGGATGAACAACGAGGTCTTGTGGTTTTGATATTACAGCAAGGTAATCATCTTCATATAAAACATCAAAATCAATTTTTTCAGGTGACAAACTAAAATCATCTTCATATTCTACAGTTATCTCATCATTTAATTTTAAGCTGTAACCAGCTTTAACTTTATTTTTATTCAATAGAATATTTCCGTCTACAATATTCTTTTTAATTTGTGACCTATTTATTTCAAGATTTTCTTCTAAAAACTTATCTAACCTTAGTCCTACTGACTCCTTATCTACATTGAAAGTGTTTTGGTACATAAATCACCTTTTGTTATCGTGAAGCAGTATTCCTATGGAGATCAAAATGGTTCCCACAACTATGAATACATCAGCAAAATTAAAAATGGCAAAATCATATCCAAAAAATCTCATACTTATAAAATCTATAACATAGTGAAGTCTTATTCTGTCAATAAAATTACCAATTGTTCCACCAATTAATAAACTGAAGCTAAGTAGGTATATAAAAGGAACTTTATTATAATTTTTAAATAAAAATACAATTAAAATAATTAAAACTGCTACTGTTATAACAGCAAATAAAGATCTAAATCCTTGAAGAATTCCAAAGGCCGCCCCTCTATTCTCTATGTAATAAAGCCTTAAAAAATTATCTATTAATACAACAGAATCTTCATTAGCTAAGTAAGTAGCAGCTAAGAATTTTGTGAATTGGTCTATAATAATTAAAATAATGCTAAAAATAGCAACAAACATAAATATCTCCTCATTTGTTTAATCTCACGATTAATACAAAATTTCCCTTTTTGGTGTTTCCTTCTATATTAAAAATCCTAAATCTTCCATAATGCCTAAGAGAAACTAAGTCGCCTAGTTCTAATTCTAGATGAGGTCTTTTCTCCTTTGCGAAGTTTACCTTAACAAGCTCAGATTTTATCATTTCCTTGACTTTTGACCTTGAAAGATTAAAAACTTTTGCAATTAGATTATCCAACCTAAAAGAAGATACAATTATCTTTTTATAATCGTACTCTTTCTTAGGCAGACCACTGGTATCATCTTCTCTTGAAAGTAATATATTATATCGTGATACCTTTGTAAGATTAATTTCTACAAAATTTGCAATTTCTCTTTTAACAAAAAAATAAGTGTATTTTTCTCCAATTAAAATATCACCTATTTTTCCTCTGTCTATACTAAGACCTAATATGGATCCTAGTATATCCCCATGTTTAATTTTATTATTAGTTTCAAACTTAAATAGGACAAGATCATCATCTTCATTTTCATACATATAAGAGGGGTATATGTAGATAATGCTAGATTCACTATCTTCATATCCCCCATCAACTTCATAAGAAATGTTGTCTTTAAACCTATTCAATATGGAAATAGATAAATTAATCTCGTGAGGATTTAGGAAATCTGTTGAAGTCGAAATGTGACTATTCATTACAGATTCCATTTTGTCGATTACTCTTCTAATAGAAATCTTTTCTTCGGGTCTGTTAATATGATTAATTAAATCTATTCTGTTTAAATTTACCAAGGGAACATTCCGTTGTTCTTAAGTTGTTCCTTTAATCCATCAATTTCAACATTGTTTGGTGCAAGAATAAAGATGTCTTTGTTTACCTTTTGCATCTTGCCATCAAGCGCATAAAGAGCTCCACTAACAAAATCAAATATTTGTCTTTTAACATCAACATCAAGTTGTTCAAAGTTAAGAACTACTGCCTTAAAATCTCTTAGATCATCAACAATAAGTGGTGATTCATCATAAGATAGTGGTTCATGAACTGTGATTATCATGTTGCTTGCTGATACCCTAGCTTTTGCTGCTGACTTGTGGCTAGCTGGCTTAGGAGTATAAGCTGGTTCTACAGCTTCACTTTCACTAACCTCATTTTCAAACTCATCATCAAAATCTTCATACTCATATTCGTCTGCAAAACCAAAGATTTTCTTTAGTTTATCCATTGTTTTTTCTGCCATAATATCCTCCTAATTATAATTTCTATTTCCAAAAAGTTTAGAACCAACTCTAATCATGTTGGAACCTTCTTCTATAGCCAATTTAAAATCATGACTCATTCCCATTGAAAGGTATTTCATTTCTACACCTTCATAAGCTTTTGATGAAATTTCCTCAAACTTATTATTCATTTTCTCAAATAATTTTCTTAGTAGAAGTTCATCTTCAGTATTTGGCGCAATAGCCATAAGACCTTTGATTTTTATATTTTTGTATTCAAGAAGTTCATATATAAAGTCTTCAGTTTCATCGTACTTTATTCCAAACTTACTATCTTCATCTCCAATGTTAATTTGAACTAAGCAGTCCACAATAATGTCATCTTTTTTTGCTCTTTTATCAATTTCTTTTGCCAGCTTAATCCTATCAAGAGATTGAATTAATTTGACTTTATTATAAATATATTTTACTTTATTAGTCTGTAAATTTCCAATTAAATGAAAATTTAATTCATTATTTTTTAAACTTTCTTCGATTCTTTCATTTTCAATTTTAGAAACAAGTTCTTGTACTTTATTCTCACCAAAATCTTTGACTCCAAGTTTGTTGAATTCATCAATCATTTCAACAGGGTGAGTCTTAGAAACAGCTATTAGCTTAACATCTCTATTAAAGTTAGACTTGTCCTTGGCTATTTCTATATCTTCATAAAGTTTCTTTAAATTATCTTTTAAATCCAACTTATCACCTCAGTTTAATATCCTTGATTCATCAACTGTCTTTGGATTAATTACTATTGCATCATTAACAGTCAAAGTCTTGTAGGATTTCTCCCCTATGCTAAAGACTGATTGCTTATTACCTCTGTTAATAAATACTGTATCATTTGATTCACTTACAATATCTACTGGTACAAACTTTACAAGTCCTTTAATTTCTTGTACATAAACTCCTGTAAGATCATTTCTTTCAATCAAAGTAGACTTTGGAATTTCAAAACCCTTAGTTTTATTTACAATTATTTTACCATCATGAACTCTGTTTGAGTACATGTTTTCAAAATATCTATCTAAGCTAACAATAATAACTGCATGGTTTTCATCTTTATTTATTTTTTCAACCACACCATATATATCTTCTATCTCAGGTATTTGAATTTTTACAGAATCACCTATGTTGTAGTTTGCAATGTTCGATGTATTTGAAATCGTACAGGCTACTTTCCAATTTAAATTATTTATAATTTTAAAAAGTGGTTCTCCATTTCTAACCCTTGTTTCCATTTCAAGATTCTTAAAGTTATAATTTCTGTTTAAGTACTTGTATGTAAACTTATCGAGGTCATTAATATTAAAATATTCTTCATTTCCATCAATTTTATATGATACAATGCCACTAAATTCTGACTTATAAGAAAAATTATATTTAGATATTTCTTTTTCTAATTCTTCTTTCTTATGATTTAGAGCTGCTTCAGACATTTCTAGATACTCTTTTAGTTCCGCTGTGTTTATATTTTCACCAATTCCATTATCTGAGGAATTGATATCATAATAAACACTGGCAAAATTTTTATTTTTAATTTGTTCTTGTAAATTCTTTGTAAAAGTTTTTGAATTTTCTTTTTCAAGAGGTTCAATTCCTTTTTTAATCTTAATAGCTGCATTTACCTTAACTAATTCATCTTTTAAAGAAGATACATCACCCATTAGATTTAGACTAGCAACTTCATATCCAGAAGGAACTTTTTGACCCTCGCTAGCGTGAAAAACAACAACACCATCTCCATTTGCAAAATAAGCTTTTTCTTCAAAAAGATTGTATATTGTTGTGTCAATATCTTTTTCAAAAGTGGTTAAAGTTGGAAAAATTGTTTTATAATCATTTACTCGATTTCCCCTTATTAACTTTCCAAAAACCATTAGCAAAAATAAAATAATAAAAAGAGCAAAAATTCTTCTTTTTATATATTTGTTTTTATTTTTTAAATTGCTCAAAAAACCACCTATTTACCAAATTATTATATCATAAAGTCCCATAATAAGATATTATTCGAAAAAGATTTGCTCTATTTCGTCCTTATTTTTCCTAGTCATAAGCTCATAAACAGCCTTATTTGGATCATATCCTTCATAAAGGACTTTATATAGAGCATTTGTTATTGGCATTTCTATATTTTTTAATTTTGCAAGCTTATAAGCTGATTTAACTGTTTTTACGCCTTCAACAACTTGACCAACCTCTTTGCAAGCTTCTTCCATAGACTTGCCTTCTCCAATTAGGATACCTGCTCTTCTATTTCTAGAGTGCATACTAGTACAAGTAACAATTAAGTCACCAATCCCAGATAAGCCATTAAAAGTGTGAGGCTTTGCACCCAATGAAATGCCAAGTTTACTCATTTCATAAATACCACGAGTCATAAGTGCTGCCTTAGAATTATCTCCATAAGCTAGGCCATCATTCATACCAGCTGCTAGGGCGATAATATTTTTTAAAGCCCCACCCATTTCCACACCTACAAGGTCTGGATTTGTATAAATTCTAAAAATTGGAGTTGAGAACTCGTGTTGAATAGTTTGTGCAACTTTTAGATTTTCAGAAGATGCAACAAGAGTTGTAGGTATATCCTTCCCCACTTCTTCAGCATGAGAAGGCCCTGAAAGAGCAACAAAAGGATTATCTTTTAATATTTCAGATGAAATTTCTGATATTCTATCTAAGCTTTCTACTTCAATACCTTTGGAAAGGTTAACTATAATAGTTTTCTTTGATATTTTATCTTTAATACTAGTTAGAACTTCTCTTATGCTTGATGTTGGTACTGCAATTATAAATACATCAATATCGTCAAGTACACTATCCAGATTATTTGTTAGATTAATTTCTCTTTCAAACTTAGCTCCAGGAAGATATCTTGTGTTTTCTTTATTTTTTCTAATGTCTTCAATTACATCTTTATTTCTAATATAGAAATTTAATTCATGTCCCTTATTAGATAAAAGTCTCGCTATTGCAGTTCCCCAACTTCCACCACCACAAAGAGTAATCTTCATTTCTTTCCTCCTATTTTATTCTCATTTCCTGAGATAATTCTCTTAATATTGTCCTTATGTCTTATTATTCCAATAATAGAAACAATATCAATGATTACAATATTAGATATTGATAAACTAGACATGAAACTATAAACAATAATAATCGAAATAAAAAATAATATTGAACCTACTGAAACCATTTTTGTTAATACAGTTCCCAAGACCCAAACAATATAACATATTAAAGTCAATGGAAAATTAAATAAGGCTAGGGCACCCAAAGTAGTCGCTACTCCCTTGCCACCTTTAAACTTCATATAAAATGGAAAATCATGGCCAAGAACTGCTCCAAATATTCCCAATGGAACAAACTCATTTCCAAATAATTTCCTTATAAGAATAGTAACCAAAGCCCCTTTTAAAAAATCTATTGCAAAGGTAAGGACACCTGCTTTTTTTCCAAGAACTCTCATAGCATTAGTAGTTCCTGCATTTCCTGAACCGTAATTTCTTATATCCTTATTTAAAAAAATATTTCCAATTATGTAGGAGCCAGAAATAGTTCCCACAAAATAAGATATTAATAAAGTTAAGATATGGTTCATCTTTTTGGTCCCTTATCTGCTCTTGGGCTTATTCTATTTTTTAACTCCAAGATTATTGGTGTTCCGTCAAAGGAATAAGTATCCCTTATTTGATTCTCAATATATCTTAGGTATGAGAAGTGGAAAAGTTCTTTATCATTTACTGATAATAAGAATTTTGGTGGTCTAACGCTAACCTGTGAACCATAATATAATTTTCCTCTCTTACCCTTGTCTGAAGGTGGTTGATTCATTAAAACAGCCTTGTTTAAAATATCATTTAAGACACCAGTTTGAATTCTATGGTTGTAGTTGTTATTAACTAACTCTATCATGTCTAAAAAATCATTTACTCTTTGTCCTGTCTTAGCAGATATAAAAACAATTGGAGCATAGGTTACAAAAGGAAGCTCTTCCCTAATTTTCTTTTCAAAGTTTCTCATTGTCTTAGTTTCTTTTTCAAGTGCATCCCATTTATTTACAGCAATTATAATCGCCTTATTGTTATCATGGGCATATCCAACTATTTTAGAATCCTGCTCAGTTACACCCTCTAGTGCATCAATCATAAGAACACATACATTAGATCTTTCGATAGCTGTCAAAGTTCTTATTACTGAATATCTTTCCACACCAGGCACAATTTTCTTTTTCTTTCTTAAACCTGCCGTATCTACAAATATATATTCATTTCCCTTATACTTTATAAGAGAGTCAATTGAGTCACGTGTTGTACCAGGAATGTTAGTTACAATAGACCTATTCTCTCCTGTTAAATAGTTTAGTAAAGAAGACTTCCCTACATTTGGCTTACCTATTAAAGTTACTCTTATGTTGTCATCTTCTTCTAAGTCATCAACTGGTGTAAGACCATCTACAACTTCGTCTAGAAGATCTCCTACTCCTGTACCTTGTTCCGCACTTATGCCAATAGGTTCACCAAGACCTAATTCATAAAAGTCATATATATTATCTTTTGTTTTTTTAGAATCGTACTTGTTTACTGCGAGTACAACCTTTGTTTTTGTCTTTCTTAGAAAATTAGAAATTTCCCTGTCTGTTGGATTAACACCTTCAGCACCATCAACTACAAATATTACAACATCTGATGTTTCTAAGGCTATATCAATTTGTGCTTTTATGCTGGACATGAAAATATCTTCATCTTTAAGATCTAGTCCACCAGTATCAACTAATAAAAATTTATAATTAAGCCAAGTTGCAGGCTGATAAATTCTGTCTCTAGTTACACCTGGAGTATCTTCAGTTATTGATACCTTCCTGCCAACTATTTTATTAAACAGCGTAGATTTGCCTACATTTGGTCTGCCAATTATTGAAATTATGGGCATTTCCATATAATCACCCCTATCTTAGTTATTATATCAAAGGAGATTATTTTATTCAATTTACTAATTACGTTGAGATTAAAAAAACTCCATAGTATAATGATTTTGGTGATATAATGGCTAAAGTCTTAAATAATATAAAAGATGCTAAGGACTTAATGAATTTATCTCTCTATACAGGAGCTCTTTTAATTCAAAATGGAGCAGAATCTTATAGGGCAGAAGATACAATTGAAAGAATTTGTAAATCAGTTTCAAACATCTCTAATGTATCAGCTTATGCACTCCCCTCTGCTATTTTTATTTCAATGGAGTTTGAGGGAGAAACTCTTAGCAATTTTAGAAAAATTACAATTTCTGATACAAATTTATATAAAATCGACAGGGTCAATTCCTTTTCAAGGGAGTTTGTTTCTCGTGACCTTTCTATAAAAGAAGCCTATGACAGACTTTTTCAAATTGATGGAACAGAAGAAAATCCCAAAAAAATTTACATTGGTGGTGGAATTGCAGCATCTTTCTTTTCAGTTTTATTTGGTGGAGATGTCAAAGACTTTGCAGCTAGCTTTTTTATAGGGATACTTATTTCCCTTGTTTTAGAAAAGTTGTCTTATTTAAAACTTTCATTTTTTATAAATAATATTATTTGTGCCTTTATCACATCAATTCTTGCAATTATTTGCGTTCACTTTGGACTCGGTTCTAATATAGACATGATTATAATTGGTGTAATTATGCTTTTAGTACCTGGTGTGGCCATAACAAACTCTGTTAGAGATATTATGAGTGGAGAGTTTATAACTGGAGCTATCACAATGATCAAAGCATTTTTTATAGCATTAGCCATAGCTTTTGGAGTTGGTGTTGGACTTAAGATAATGAGGTTTATAATATGATTGAAAAAAATATTGGTCAATTTCTCTTAGCAACTCTTGCTACTTACGGTTTCACTATTTATTTTAAACTTCCAAAAAGAGTCAGGATAATAACATCAGCTCTATCAGGTTTTATTTGGGTTGTGTATGAACTCCTCTTTTCCTTCAGTGATAACTATATGATTTCTTATTTGTTGTCTTCTTTTTTAATAGGAGTTTGTTCAGAATCTTTTGCAGTTTATTTTAAAAAACCTGCAACAGTTTTTACTCTTCCCTGCCTAGTGCCTCTAGTACCAGGAGCTGGAATGTACTATATCATGTATTATTTTATAGAGTCTAATTATGTTGTAATGAGAGAGCATCTTATAAAAACAACATTAACAACTTCTGCTCTTGCCTTAGGAATAGTTTTGTCTCAAGGTATTGTAAGAATAATAAGAGAATTGATCAGGAATTATAAAAGCAATAGAATTAACAATAGCTTTCCTCAAGAATAAATTTATTATTTTAGATATTACAAAAACCCTAGGTAATTTAACCTAGGGTTTAATTATGTTTGTTTATTTTATTGTCTTATCTCTCATTTAATTTCTTAACAAGCATTTCATTAGAAACTTTTGGATTAGCCTTGCCTCTTGATTTTTTCATTACTTGTCCAACTAAATATCCGAGAGCTCTGTCTTTTCCTTCTTTGAAGTCAATAATTGATTGCTCATTTTCATCTAGAACTTCGTCTACAATTTTTTCTATTGCTGAAAGATCCGTCATTTGTACAAGACCAAGTCTTTCAATTATTTCCTTTGCTCCGTCACCGGTTTCAAACATTTCTCTTAAAACTTTTTTACCAGCATTGTTGCTAATCTTTTCACTCTTAATGGAATTTAAAAGTTCAATAAACTCTTTGTTTTCAAAAGGTAGTTTAAATTCTTCATCATCAGAAATTTCAACTCTTCTTAAAATTTCTGTTTGAATCCAGTTTGATAAAAGAGTGTAATCTTTAAAGTCTTTTGCAAGTTCTTCAAAAAATCTTGCAAGTTCTCTTGAAGAAGTTAATACTTGTGCATCTTCAAATGTTATGTCATATTCCTTTACAAATCTTTCAATCATTTGCTCTGGGAGTTCTGGCATTCTATCTACTACTTCTTTTATTTCTTCATCTGTTATATGAACTATTGGAAGGTCACCTTCTGGTGCAAACCTATAGTCATTTGCAGTGTATTTAACTCTCATTAAGACAGTTTCATTTTTTGCATCGTCCCATCTTCTAGTTGTCTTGATTTCATCTTCATGGTTTTCAAGAAGCCTTATGTGTCTTTCTACTTCGAAATCAATTGCTTTTTCAACACCCCTAAAGGAGTTAAGGTTTTTAACTTCTGTGATAGCAGTTTTTTCGCCTGTTTCCATATCCTTGACGTTTACGTTAACGTCACATCTAAGGGATCCTTCTTCCATCTTACAGTCAGAAATATCCAAAAATCTTAGAGTTGACTTTAATTTTTCTAGAAAGTCACGAGCTTCTTTACCACTAGAAATATCTGGTTTAGTAACAATTTCTATTAGAGGAACACCACATCTGTTGTAATCCATTAGCGTTTCGTTGTCTTCTGTATGAAGACTTTTTGCTGTATCCTCTTCCATTTGAATTTGGAAAAGTCCAATCTTTTTCTTTCCATCTTCTGTGTCTATTTCAAGATAGCCCTCAGTGCAAATTGGCTTATCATTTTGAGTAATTTGGAAACCTTTTGTTAAGTCTGGGTAAAAATAATTTTTTCTATCAAATTTTGATTTATTATTAATCTTACAGTTAAATGCAGTTCCTGCCATTATAGTATAATTAACAGCATTCCTATTTAGAACTGGCATCCCACCAGGTAGTGCCAAGCATACTGGACATACATTCGTGTTAGGCTCATCACCAAATGAGTTTTTACATGAACAAAAGGCTTTTGTTTCTGTGGAAAGTTCTACGTGAATTTCCAATCCTACAATTGTTTTATATCTCATTTGTTTAAGCTCCTTTCAAATGCTAAAGACGCTTGGAGTAGGTCCTTGTCCTTAAATCTCTTACCAGTAAATTCAATACCAATTGATAGTCCATCTTCACCTGCTGGCATTGGTAGTGAAATCGAAGGGGAACCAATCATATTAGCAGGAATTGTAAATAAGTCTGCTTGATATGCTTCAACTGGGCTTAAATGATTATCAATTTTAAAAGGAAGAACTGGGAATGTTGGACAAAGCATAAAGTCATAATCCTTAAACATTCTATCCATATCTCTTTTTATTAAACCTCTAACCTTTAAAGCCTTGTAATAAAATTCTTCGGCATTATCCATAGATAGTATATTCGTACCTATCATAATCCTTCTTTTAACTTCATCTCCAAAACCTTCGCTTCTTGAAGCACGATACATTTCTTCAATTGTTTCAAAGTTTTTGTCTGTTCTGTGTCCATATCTAATAGAGTCAAAACGAGCCATGTTTGATGCGATTTCACCATTAACTAAGATGTTATATGTTTCTATAGTGTGGTTTAATGATTCAATGTCGTATTCTTCTACTTGTGCACCATTGTCTTTTAAAATTTCAATTGCCTTTTCAAATTCTCTTCTTACTCTTTCATTTAAATCCATTTTTAAATATGTTTTAGGGATAGCAAATTTTTTACCTTGAAGATTTTTAATTGCATCATCTGAAAAGTCAAAGTCAAAATTTAATCCAGGATTTCCTACAGAAGTTGCATCTCTTTCATCCCTACCTTCTATTACATTAAACATCATTGTAAGATCTCTAACATCATTTGCAATAACGCCTGGTTGGTCAAATGTGTTAGCCATTGTGGACATACCAAACCTGGAAATAGAACCATAAGTTGGTTTCATACCAACAGTCTTACAGAAGCTTGAAGGTTGCCTAACAGATCCACCAGTATCAGATCCTATAGAAATGGCTGCCATATTAGCACTGACAGATGCAGCTGATCCACCTGATGAACCACCAGAAACTCTTGTAGTATCAAGTGGGTTTTTTGTTACACCAAAGTATGAAGTTCTAGTTGATGCTCCCATGGCAAATTCATCTAAGTTTACTTTACCTAAGATAACTACGTCATTATCCTTTATTTTTTTTACTAGTGTTGCATCATAGGGTGAAATGTAATTTTCAAGCATCCTAGATCCACAAGTCATTTTTACATTTTTTACAGAGATATTGTCTTTAATAGAAATAGGGATCCCTGCAAGAGGAGACATTTCTTCTCTATTGTGAAATTTTTCATCCACTCCTTTTGCTTTTTCTAAAGCCAGTTCTTCTGTAACTGTAATATATGCATTAATTTCTTCATCTTTTTCTTTAATATTGTCTAAAAATTCTTTTGTTACTTCTTCGCAAGAAAAATCTCTGTTTCTATAACCTTGAGCTATCTCCCAAGCCTTTAATTTGCTAAAAGTCATGAGTCCCTCCTATTCTACAAACTTAATAAGTTTAAAATAACCGTATTTTTTAGTAGTGGCATTTTCTAGTGCCTCTTCTTGAGAAAGAGACTCTCCCGTTTTATCTTCACGAATATTATTTTCTGTTCCGTTAACTTGAAATACCATTTCAACACCATCAGTGTCAATTTCTTTTATTTTATTCACAAGTTCAATATTTTCTTCAAAACTTGGAGCAAATTTATCTAGCTCTTCATCAGTAAAATCTATTTGAGCAATATTTGCAATATGCCTTATGTCTTCTTTATTCATCTAAACCTCCTACTAAATCTTCAAGTTCTTCTAAACTCAAAATTTTTATATCTAAGGACCTTGCTTTTTCATACTTAGATCCTGGGTTCTCTCCAACAACAACATAATCTGTGTTTTTACTTACTGATCCTGTTACTTTAGCGCCTAAAGATATTAATTTCTCTTCCAATTTTTTCCTAGGAATTTCTAAAGTGCCTGTTAACACAAAAGTTTTTTTATCAAGTGGCTTAGGGCCATTATTATCATCTTCATATATTGGCTTTAAACCTAAGTCAAACAACTCATCCACTGCCCCAATGATTCTATCATCGTGGAAGAATTCTACAATTTCTTTTGCTGTAATGTTTCCAATGTCTCCTATAGAGACAAGTTCTTCTTCCTTAGAATTTTTTAATTTATCAAAGGATTTAAAATGATCAGCTAAGTCTCTAGCAGTTTTTATACCAACGTTAGGTATTCCAAGGGCATATATAAAGTTTGATAAATGTGGTTTTTTAGAGTTCTCAATTGCATTTAAAAGATTATTAGTCCTCTTCTCTTTAAAACCTTCTATTTTAATTATATCTTCATATTTAAGCTTGTAAATATCCGGGATTTCTTTTAATCCAATCGTTGACATCAATTTTTCTATAGTCTTCTCACTAAAACCCTCAATATCCATAGCATCTCTTGATGCAAAATGTGTAAGTCTTGACACTAATTGTGGTACACAGGATAAGGTATTAGGACAAAATATATGGACTCCATCTTGATAAAGGTGAGATCCACAATATGGGCAAGTTTTTGGTTTTTCTATTTCTCTTGTTTCATTTTCACTTGGAAGAGTCCCTAAAATTTCTGGTATAACATCGTTAGACCTTCTTATTAAAACTCTTGAACCTATCCTAACCTTTTTCCTAAGTATATCATCGTAATTATTTAAGGTAGCTCTTTGAACTGTTACTCCACCAATATCTACTGGCTCAAGAATTGCTGAAGGAGTAACTTTTGCAGTCCTTCCAACATTCCAAACTACATCAAGAAGAGTAGTGGAAATTTCTTCTGCTTCAAATTTATAAGCAACTGCCCAACGAGGAAACTTATTTGTATAGCCAAGGGCTCTTCTAGTTTCCATATCATTTACCTTTATAGTTACACCATCAATTAATACGTCTAACTTATTTCTATTCTCGCCAATTTCCTTTATTTTTTGTATTATGTCTGAGAATTTTTTGACTTTAAAATTATATTTTGAAACTTTAAAATTATTTTCTCTTAAGAAATTTTTAATATCATCATCTGATTTAAATATATCTTCTTCAATATATCCAACATTATAAAAGAAAGCTGTTAAGTTTCTTTTTTTAGTAACCTTGGGATCCAAGTTTCTTAAGGCTCCTGCTGCTGCATTCCTAGCATTTTTTAATTTCTCATCATTTTCTTGGTTATATTTTTCCAGTTCAGATAGAGGCATCAAGCCTTCTCCCTGAATTTCAATTTTTCCTGGATAAGAAATTCTTAAAGGAACAGAATAAATAGTCTTTACTTGCTCTAGGATTTCTTCACCAATTATCCCATTTCCCCTAGTTGATGCCATAACAAGATTTTGATTTTCATATGTTAGATTAATTGTAAGTCCATCAAACTTAAGCTCAACTATAAACTCTGGTTCCGGCAATTTATTTACATTAGCTTGATTATAATCACTTACAAATTTTTCTATTCTATTATACCATCCAAGAAGAGCATCATCTCCCTGAGCCTTATCCATGGAGTAGAGTCTAGCAAGATGAATATGTTTTTCAAATTTGCTAAGGACAGCACCCCCTACTCTACTTGTAGGTGAATACGGTAGAACTGTTCCACTTTCATTTTCTAAGTTGACTAACTTGTCATAAAGTTTGTCATACTCAGCATCAGAAAGAAGTGGGTCATCAAGAGTATAATAATGGTAGTTTAATTTATCAATTTCCTTGATTAAATTTTCAATTTCTTTTAATTTATCGTTCATAAGTCACCAACTAATCAATTAATTTAATAGGAGCAACAGATAACATTAATCTTTTTAAACCCTTTTTATCAAAGGAAATAACAACTTCATAGTCTCCATCTTTTTCTTTCTTTTGGACTACCATACCTTTGCCAAATATCTTATGTTTAACTTTATCACCAACATTAATATTCTTAACAGTTATTTTATTGGCACTCTTGCTAGATTCAGACTTCTTTTCTATTCCAAAGAATTTAGTTTTTCTATTAACCGAAGATTTATTTCCTTCATTGTAATCGCTAATTTCTAAAAGTTCTCTACTCTTATCTTCAATTATTTCTATTGTGTCGCCCATTTCATGAATAAATCTACTCCTTTTTGCCGGAGTTAATTTGCCATACATTGACCTAGTCCTTGAAGATGAAATAAAAAGATTGTCGCAGGCTCGAGTAACTCCTACATAACAAAGTCTTCTCTCTTCTTCAACCTCTTCTTCGCTTTCAATAGACCTGTTAGATGGGAATAATCCTTCTTCAAATCCTACTAAAAATACTGTGGAAAATTCCAAACCTTTGGCAGCGTGCATAGTCATAAGATTGACTCCACTTTCTTCGGAAGTCTTATCAACATCAGATAAAAGAGATAGGGTATTTAAATATTCGGCAAGTTCTACTCCTTCTCTATCATATTCCATTATATTAGAGTGAAGTTCTTCAATATTTTCAATCCTTGTCTTGGCTTCAATTGTATTTTGATTTTTTAAATCTTCTATATAACCACTTTCGTATAATACCTCTTCGAAAAGCTTTCCAATTGAAAGTTTTTCAGACCTATCTTTTAAAATCTTTAAGATACTTCCAAAATCTCTAACATTTTTTCTTGCTCTGATGTTTAAATCCTCAAACTTGTCAATATTTGTAACAAGATCATAAAGAGATAGTCCATTTTTATCGGCATAATCCATTAAATCAGCTAAGGATGTATCGCCTATTCCTCGCTTTGGTCTATTTATTATCCTAGATAAACTTACATTATCATCAGTATTATTTAAGGCTCTCAGGTAAGCTAAAACATCCTTTACTTCCATCCTATCATAGAATTTAAGTCCACCCACTATTTTGTAGGGTATGCTCTCCCTCACAAGAGCCTCTTCAAAACCTCTGGACTGGGCATTGGTTCTATATAAAATAGCCATATCTTTAAATTCTTCACCCTTATAGTGAAGACCTATTATTTTATTTATTACTCCATATTCTTCCTCATTTGAGTGAGGAAACTCTCTATAAACAACTGGTTTACCTTCATTTCTTGAAGTCCAAAGATTTTTATCTATCCTAGTAGTATTGTTTTCTATGACCTTATTTGCTACTTCAAGAATTTTTTGAGTTGACCTATAATTCTGTTCTAGCTTTACGATTTTTGCACCTGGAAAATCTTTATGGAAGTTTAAGATATTATTAATATCAGCACCACGCCACTTATAAATAGATTGGTCGTTATCTCCAACTACTGTGAGGTTTGGTTCCTTTCCTGCAACAAGTTTAATAAATTCATATTGTATTTTATTGGTATCTTGATATTCATCAACAAAAATGTATTCAAACTTATTCCTATAAAATTCTCTGACATCTTCGTAATCTCTTAAAATATCAACTGTCTTTATTAATAGATCATCAAAATCCAAAGCGTTATTGCCTACTAGTTTTTTTTCATAAATTTCATAAATTTTGCCAAGATTTTCTTTGAAAAAGTTACTTTTATTTAAATCTAAGTATTCTTTTGGACTTAATCCTTCGCTTTTTATATTTGAAATATCGTTAACTAGAGTTCTTGGTTTATAAATATCTTTATCTAAACCTAGTTCTGCTATAGCTTCTTTAACAACAGTAATTTGATCATCTCTGTCATAGATAGTAAAGCTTGAGCTATAACCAATTTTATCTATATTTTTCCTAAGTATTCTAACGCAAATTGAATGGAAAGTTCCAATCCACATTGAGGAGATGTCTTCTTCGATTAATTTTGAAACTCTATCTCTCATCTCATTAGCAGCCTTATTAGTAAAGGTAATTGCCAAAATCTTCCATGATGGAACTTGTAACTCTTCGATTAAATATGCAATTTTAGAAGTTACTACCTTTGTTTTACCACTTCCAGCTCCTGCTAGAATAAGTAAAGGACCATCCGTTGCCAAAAGGGCTTCCTTCTGTTTATCATTTAATGTATTTATATCCATGACTTCTCCTTACTGCTAAATATTATATGTTTTTTTGCTCTTATTTTCAACTTATTAAGATGTCCCTTATGACTTGAGAAGCTAGTACCATGCCACAAACTGGTGGAACAAAAGAGATTGATCCAGGCGTTCTATCTCCAGTTTTTATTGGAAGCTCACTTGAACAAACCACCTTTAGTTTTTTAATTCCCATCTCTTTTAATTTTTTTCTCATAATTCTTGCTACAGGATCATTTTGTGTCTTTTCAATATCTATAACTTGGAACTTTGTAGGATCCAATCTATTACCTGCCCCCATCGCAGAAATTATTTTTATATCTCTATCATATGCTTCTCTAATAATCAAAAGCTTAGATGTAATTGTGTCAATTGCATCCACAACATAATCATAATTTTCAAAATCAATATCTCCAATATTTTCTTCATTTACAAATAAATCATATTTTTTTATCTTTAATTTTGGATTGATTTCAAGAAGTCTTTCTTCACATGCGTCAACTTTTCTCATTCCCAAAGTCTTGGTAGTGGCAAATACTTGTCTATTTAAATTTGTAACTTCGTATTCATCCCCATCAACAAGGCCTATCTCTCCTATTCCTGCTCTTACTAAGGCTTCAACACAGGATCCACCGACTCCACCAAGTCCAAATACAATAACGGACTTATCATTTATTTTCATGATATCCTCTTTTGGAATCATTCTCTCAATTCTACTTAAAAATTCCACTTTTCCTCCAATTTGAAAGGGCCGTCAAATGAACAGCCCTTTTAAGATTATTTTAGTTTTATGTTTGTTAGACTATTTTCGCCAAGGATACCACTACCCTCAACAGTGTCATTTATATTATGTTTTCTGAAAGTATTTACAGTCACTACTTGTCCAGGACCAAATCTATCGGAATCGGATTCAGTTAGTTTAATCCTAATGAAACTAACATTTTTACTGTCTATAATTTCAATAACTTGGCCTTTAAAATTAATTGGTATGTTAGCTTCCGCAGCTTCCAAGTTTTCTTTATCATCTTTTGACTTATTATTAAAATTCTCATTTGCCAATAATGAATTATTATCTAGAATTGAAGAATTATTCTCAGTATTACTTTCCTTTTCTAAATTCTTTTCTTCATGATTATCTAATAAATCATCAGCTTCAACTTCTTTTTGCTTCTCGGTATTATCTAAATTACTATTATAATACTCAAGAGATTTGGAAGTTAACACTGCAATTTCACTTCTTCTTATTGCAAGATTTCCATTAAAATTACCTTCTGAGCCTGTGCTTGTAAAAATATTTGCATTTACAAGATTTGGAAGATACTCAATAGTTAGAGGATGAATTTTTTTAATATCATTATACTTTAAGTTGCTTGTATCTTGACTTTTATCGATACTTAAAGCTCTGGCAAAATAAACTGCTATTGTATTTCTATTTGGATAAAGCTTATTATCTAAAAATCCTCTTTCACGAGCATTTGTTAATGTCTTTTCAGTAATTGTGCCATGGTACAAGTTAAAACAAATTGCATCTTTTGCCCAGTCTATAACTCCATTAGCGTTTACCATCTCCATGTAAGCCTCTCTAGCTAATCTCATATCATCATTACTAGGATTTGAAATAGTTTTAATAATTTGCATTGTTTCCAAAAAACTAACAGGATTATTTGGTTTAAATGTTCCATCTTCATATCCATTTAGAATATTTTTGTTAGAAAGTTCTTCCACGTATTTGTAAACCCATTCTGTCTTACCACTATTCTTAACATCTGTAAAGGATTTTGCGAAAATACTTGCTGGTGCTAATAAAATCGATAGAACTAAATTTATTACTATAATTTTCTTTTTCATAATATCACTCCAGAGTAAATTATAGCATAAAATTAAGTATTTAAAAATTATTAACTTAATTAAATCCAATAAAAAAGAAGCCTCAAGGGCTCCTTTTAAATTAAAGTTTATCAATATGTTGAAATATTACCGTTCATTGATGAGTTATAAGTGTTTCTTGAAGAATTTCTTTCTAATTCCTTAAATGTATAGAAATTTCTTCTTTCTCTTATACTATTAACTTGGTCTAACTCATAGTAACCAGTATTTCCCACAACTTCTTCTATATTAAGTTGTTGTATATTTGATCTTTCATCAAGATATCCATTAGCTAGAAAGACATCATTTAATAAAACATTACCTTCTAATGAAATATTAATTGTTTCACCTGGTTTTATCCTATTGTTGTCTGATTGTATAACTTTTAAAGTAACAGCATAAGTGTTAAATTGATTAGATGTTTTATTTGCTCTTAATACTTGGAACATTGTATTAAATTGTAAATCTTTGTTTACAATATTAATTTCTTCAACTTTACCATAATCATTAAGTTTTAAATTAACGCTCTTTCCTACAAGAAAATCCTCTGTAACAGAGTGTACTCTAATACCACCTTCTCTTATAATAGGATCATTAACTAAGGAATATGTTTTATATCCTCCACTGTTAAGTTCTAGTTCAATATAAGGATCTGAATTTCTTCTTTGATAATCAAATGTTGTCTCATATAAAGATGCTCTTCTAACCTTACCCATAGCTATGCCATTATCTTCACCATCTGATCTTCCTATAAGGACTTTGTATTTAACATAAAAAGTAACATTATCATTTAAAGAAACATCGTTTAATCTTTTTGTTTCATTAGTAATGTAAAATTCATAAATTTTTCCATCGCTTAACTTTAGTTTTATTGAAGCCTTATCCTTATTAGAGTTTTCTATAGAAACAATTTGACCTTTTACATAGGCTTCTTTAGGGAAAACTGTGATTTCTGTTATTTTATTTTCAGCATTAGTCTTAAATTCAACTAAGTCATCTACTGCGATGTCTTCTAATTTTAAGTCTTTACCGTAAGCTTTGATTTTTACATTCTTATCTAAATCAAAAGTTTTTGTATCTGATGTTGAAATTTTTGAAGTAGTTCTAAAGTTTATAGAATCAGAATTTTCTCTGTATCTAAGAGTGATTTGATTGTTGCCCTTTGAGTTTACATATCCAACCATATCAAGCATTGCATTTGTAACTGTTATTGTCTTTGCAGTTCCTTCTCTTTCACCAGCCTTAGCTTTAATATATTCAATTTCAACTTCTTGACCAGCTTTAATATCTTCAAGCTTAATATCTTTGTCTTTTAGTTTGTACTTAGTGTTGCTATCAATATCGAAGGAATACTTTGTATCCTTAGTTTCTATAATAACAACATTAACATTGTTAAGTTTAGATGAAAGAATAACTGTACCCTTTAATTTTTCAGTTTTTGCTTCAATTTTATTTTTTTCTGCATAATCAAAAGAAGCTTTTGTAATTATTGCAGTTTCAGCACGAGTTATTGGTCTGTCACCTTCAAAGTTTCCATCAGAACCAGTTGATGTAAAGATTTTTGCCTCAACAAGAGAAGATAAATAACCCTTAAGAGTTTCGCTCATCTTATCCTTGTCATCGTGTTTTAAAAGACTTGTGTTTCCATTAGGGCTAAGTTGTAGTGCTCTTGCAAAGAAAATTGCTATGTCTCCTCTACTTGGGTACTCTCTACCACTTATTTTAAAGAAACCTCTTTCATTAGCTTTTTTCAAAGAATTTTCATCTAGATATCCTCTGTGGAGTGCTAGACAAATCGCTTCTTGTGACCAAGAGTTAACACCGTTGTCTTTGGCAAGTTTTGAATATTTTTCTTTAGCAGTTTTTATCTCTTCATCACTTGGTCTTAAAACCTGTTTGATTAATTGTAAAAGCTCTTCTAGAGAAACAGATTCTCCTGGTTTAAACTCTCCATCAGGGTGTCCACTAATTATGTCATTGTCACTTAACACATCAATTGCATCGTATGCCCAAGAGTACCTATTGTTCTTTTTCTTAACATCTTTGAACTCTTTTGCAAAAGTTGCACTTGGAGCTAGCATTAATGCAGCAAGTCCAAGAGCAGCTGCTCTCTTTAAATTATTGGATTTCATAATAAAACCTCCATTTTCTTTCTACATCTTTTAATCATTATAACATAAATATACTTTTATGAAGTTTAGAATTTATTAAAATTTCATTAAATTAATAAGGAAAAGTCCCAATTAAGTCAATAACTTGAATAAACTTAGTATTTATTTGGTATAATTAAGCTAAGTGATACATACACTAATGCAAAAAAATTTTAAAGGAGTGATAAGATGCGATACATGCCAGTGAGCTTAGATACTCTCGACAAGAAAATCCTAATTTTGGGAGGCGGTTATCTTGCCTACTCTGCCTTAAAGTCTGTCATTGATTCAGAAGCAGAAATATATATGATTGGAGATTCCTTTACAACAAATATTGTAAATATCGCCGAAAAGTCCCAAGGAAAAATTAAACTAAAGGAACATGAAGTTGATAAAGATTTTATGTTTATGGGTTATGACTATGTCTTAATAGCTACTGAAGACTTCGAAGTTAACGAAGCCTTAGAAAAAAGAGCTGTTTCAAGAAAAATGGTTTATCAAAGGTTTGACATCTTGTCTAAATCTTTGATGTCTATTAATAAGTCTATTGAACGAGGACCTTTAACTTTTTCACTTAATAGTTCTAGGATTAACCCAACTATTACAGATATTATTTATGAAGATTTAGAAAGATTTTCTGAAAGCTATAGCATTGAAAAAATTAATATTTTAAATGAAATTAGATCTGAATTAGTTCGCAAAAATTCCCAAAACATTGATGAAATTATTAGAAGGCTCTATGAAAGTGAAACTATTAATCTTTCCACTTTCTTGGATAAAATGCCTGGATATAAGATTGAAGATTTGAAGTCTTCAGAAAATCTAATTAATTCTATTGAGAAGGGTGAGGAAATCAAAACAGAAAAAGAATCTACAATGGAAGATGATCAGATTATAAAAAAGAATCTTGATGATGCGAAAAACACTTCAAGAGATAAAGATCTCATTAAATCTAATTTAAATTTAGATTCTTTTAAAGATTTAGATAGGTTTGACGAATAATTTTTAAGAAAGGATATATAAAATGATTGGTTATGTAGGAAGTATGCCTGGAAAAGTTTTTAACGAAAAAGAATTTACTCTTGTAAAAAAAGTTTTAGCCTCTGGAGAAACTATTGAAAAACACAACCACCCTGGCTTTACTGTACTTGTAACTATTGTTAAGGGTGAAATTAAAGTACTTTTAAATGATGAAGAAGATAGAGATTTTGAACCAGGTAAGGTTTTAAAGTTTGATGGCGAAAATTATATTTCTATTGAAGCTGTTAAATCCAGTGAATTTTTTGTTACCTTAATCAAAAAGAGTGAATAATATGAAAATTCATTTATCAGACGACGTTTTAGAATATCTAAGAGAAAAGGAAGCTACAATCATTACTATAGATAAGATTACTAGTAAATCTTGTTGTGGCAGTGGTCTTCCATCTTCTGATGTATATCTAGGACAATCTAAAAGAAAAGATAAAAAGTATAATATTTATGAAGCTAATAATGTTGAGGTATTTATAGATAAAGAACTTTTCTTTATTGACGATATATGTAACATAGAACTTCTCAACTTACCTCTCACAAAAGGTCTAGCGGCAAATTTTTTAGATTATAAAAAACTAATTTAATATGAAAGTTAACATTAAAAATAACCTCACGATTAATTTCATGAGGTTATTTCTTTTATAAAATTTAATTTTATTTACATTTGTCTAAGTTTTTTAAGAATTATTTTTTGTTCAACACTTGCAACAAGTCTTCTAGTATAGTCAACTGTATCAGGGTTAACTGACATGGAAGTTATACCACACTCAACAAGGAACTCTGCAAGTTCTGGGTATTGACTTGGTCCTTGACCACAGATTGAGCAAGTAATCCCCTTTTTGTTTGCTGCATCTATTATTGTCTTAAGGGCAATTTTAACTGCGTCATTTCTTTCATCAAAGTATCCCATGTTATTAAGGATTCCGGAGTCTCTGTCAGCTCCCATAACAAGTTGTGTTAAGTCGTTAGATCCAATTGAGAATCCATCAACTAATTCTGCAAATTCTTCAGCTTGAAGAACTACTGCAGGAACTTCTGCCATGATCCAAATCTTAAAGTTCTTTGATTGAACTAGACCTTCTTCGGCCATAATTCCCTTAACTACCTTAAGTTCTTCTGGAGTTCTAACAAATGGTAGCATAACAATTACGTTAGTAAGTCCGTACTCTTCTCTAACTTTTTTGATTGCTTGACATTCTAGTCTAAATCCCTTTTCGTATTCTGGAGAAATATATCTTGAAACACCTCTCCAACCAATCATTGGGTTTGCTTCAATTGGTTCTACTTCGTCTCCACCCTTTAGACCTCTAAATTCATTTGTTCTAAAGTCACTAGTTCTTACAACTAGGTTTTTAGGATAAATTGCTTGGGCGACTTTAGAGATACCTTCAGCAAGTTTATCTACCATTAGGTCTCCTTGGCCAGTCTTTACAAGATACATTGGGTGAGCGCCAATCATGTTAGTGAAGATAAATTCTGTCCTCATTAGGCCAATACCATCCATTGGTAGGTTTTTATATTTATCGATTAGTCCTGGTTCGCCAAGGTTCATATAAATCTTAGTAGCAGTTGTTGGGGCAAAGATGTTTCTAAGTTCGTCAATATTTCCAAGGCTTGCTCCCGAAGATTGGCTTTCAGTTTTCTTTTCTTCTTTTTCTTTTAGGACTTCGCCTTCGTAAACAATACCTCTTACAGCATCAACTGTAACAGTGTCCCCTGTCTTAAGAGATTTTGTTGCATTTTTAGCACCAACTATACAAGGAATTTGTAATTCTCTTGATACAATTGCTGCGTGACAAGTTCTTCCACCTTCGTCAGTAACTACACCAGCACACTTTCTCATAGCAGGTACCATGTCAGGGTTTGTCATTGCAGTTACAAGAACATCGTCTTCTTCAACAAGGTTGATTTCAGAGATATCCTTAATAAGTTTTACCTTACCTCTTCCAATTCCTGGAGAAGCTGGTAGACCTTTACAAAGTGTAACTAATTTTTCTTCCTTCTTTTCTTCAAGAGTAGTTATAGGTCTTGATTGTAGGAAATAAAATTCTTTTGTATCAGTATCAAATCCCCATTCAGTATCTTGTACTGAACCATAAAGTTTTTCAACCTTAAGTCCTCTTTCAATAAGAGTATCAAGTTCTTCTGGTGATAAAGCTTCTGCCTTTATAGCATCTTCTCCTAAAACATCTTTTACATTAACTGTTCTAGTTCCAACACCATTTTCGTTTTTAATTACCATGTATTCTTTTTCAGAAATACTTTTTTCAATAACTTTTTTTGTGTTCTTATCAATAATATATTCGTCAGGAGTAACTATACCTGAAACAACAGCTTCTCCAAGTCCATAAGATGCGTTAATCATCATTTCATCTTTTGAATTATTAATTGGGTTTGCTGTGAACATAACCCCAGATTTTTCTGAGTTAACCATTTTTTGAATTACAACAGAAAGAGCTACGTCAAAGTGATCATAGTTTTGTTTTTCTCTGTAATAGATTGCTCTAGATGTCCATAGGGATGCAAAGCAATCTCTAATGTGGTTTAAAAGTTCTTCTTCCCCACTAATGTGTAAGTAAGTATCTTGTTGTCCTGCAAAGGATGCGTCTGGTAGGTCTTCTGCAGTAGCAGATGATCTAACTGCAACTTCTGGGTCTTTAACTCCAATGGTTTCAGAAAATTCTCTGTAAGCTCTTAAGATTTCTTCTTCAAGTTCAGGATCAAAGTCTTTTTCTTTAATCTTAGTTTGAATTTCCTTTGAAGCATTTGTAAGGTCATCAACATTTTCAACGTCTACAGCTTCCATTAAAAATTTAACAACCTCATCAAGTTCTGCGTATTTAATAAATTTAGTGTAAGCTTCTGCTGTTACACAAAATCCTGGAGGCACTGGTAGACCAAAATTAGTTAACTCACCAAGGTTAGCTCCCTTTCCTCCGACAATTCCTACATCTTCTTTACCGATTTCATCAAACCATTTAATATAATTATACTTAGACATAATTCCTCCTTGTTTTCTAAAAAATATTATAACACATTTATTATATATGTCATACTACTTTTTTAAAGATTTTCTAAGTTCATCAATAGACATTGTAGAAACATGCTCTCTAGGTATTTCTAATTTATCTACCAAGTGATAAATATCTTCCATACTTAGTGCTTCTATCTCAACATAGGGTTTGGGATAAGTATCCTTATCCCAAGTATCTATGTCAATTATAAATTTTTTATAGGAATATTTTTTTCTATGCTTGTATCCTGTGTGATAGATGTCGTATCCAAGACACTTCAAAATATTAATGAGATCATCTACACTGGTAATTTCGGTAGTGTGTTCTATATTGTCCCTAACTTTAAAATCAGAAACATTTTCTTTAAAGGTAAAATACTTTTTCTCCCCATCTGGGGCTTCAGAAATCCTAATTCTCAAATAGCCCTTCTTTTTGTAAATCTTGTGGGCTGTAGAATTAATAGTAATATTTGTTTGATTTTCCTCTTTAACAAATTTTCCACCAATTTTTTTTATTTTTTCTTCAAATTCTTCTACATCTATATCAAGAAGTTTTACCTCAATCTCTCTTTCCATTAGTCCTCCTCAATCATCTTTAATTTAAAATCTAAAAAGTCACTTGCTACAAAGTGATAGTCAACTCCCTCTAGGTCTCCTTCATAAGAAAATTTATGCCCCTTTCCATGAAGGTGTCCATAGACACATTTTTCCACCTTATAATCACTTAAGGTTTGTGAAAATTCATTGACTCCCAAATCTTGGTTAAAGGGTGGATAATGGATCATGGCTATTATTTTTTTATTAACACATGAATCCAGAGAGTTCTTTAATCTTTGAACTTCCCTCAAATAAATTTTTTCATCATTTTCAGAAAACTCAAAGGAATCTCTAGCAGCCCATCCCCTAGTACCACATATGGAATAATCTTTGTATTCAAAGGAGTTGTTGTGCAAAAAATGTATGGTTTTGTAGCCAAGATTATTCATCTTATTTAATGAAGACCACCAATAGTCGTGGTTTCCCTTGGAAATTATTTTTATTCCGGGAAGCTCGTCTATTCTCTTTAGATCATAAGCGGCTGTTTCTAGTTTGAGAGCCCAAGAAATATCTCCTGGTAAAAGAACTAAGTCATCATTATTGACAACTTCTTTCCAGTTCTCAATTATTTTCTCTTCATGATTTTCCCAGTTATCTCCAAATATATCCATAGGTTTTTCTTCTGTGTAGTCGAAGTGAAGATCTCCAATTGCGAATATCATATACACCTCAAATTTTTATTAAATTATATGTCATGCTATATTTATCTAAAATTTCTTTTTCCCTATTTGTGCTTGTAAAAATTAGAACTTGTTCATTGTTTTGTAAAATTTCCAGAGCTTCTTTAAGTCTGAAATCATCATAAGAATCAAAATGGCTGTCAAGCACTAATGGTATTTCTTTGTCACTAACAATTTTTGATATGGATAGTCTAAAAGCTATATAAATCTGGTCAATAGTACCCATGCTCAAGCTATCTAATTCAATATAATCTTCTATGTCTCTATCATAAACCCTTATGCCAAAGCTGTCATCAATTAAAATTTCATTATATTTTCCAGAAGTCATAGAACCCAAATATTTTGAAATCTCTTTCTTTAGAAGGGGGAGATTATCTATTCTTCTTGCCTTAACAAAATCTTCTAATTTTCCAATTGATAGTTTTAACAGTTCCTTCTTATATTCTAGCTTCTTTAGTTTTTCATTTAATTCAAAAGATCTTTCTTCTAGAATTCTTAATCTTTCTAAGGAGTCTTCAAGAGTTTTTAAGCTTCCTTCTAAATTTAAAATATTATTTTTTTCTCTATCTATTTTTTCTTGGATTTCATCAATAGATTCTTCCCTGTAAAGATCTCCCCTAAGGTTTTCTTTTTCAAGTTCTTTAATTCTATACTTGAATTCACTTATTCTATTTTCTTCCTTCTTTTCATAAAATAGATTTTTCAATCCCTTGATATTTTCAACTTCATATTGTTGAAAAATATTTTGTAGTTCTTTTTCAAGATTTAATATATTACTCTTAGTCTCTTCTATTTCTTGAGAATTTTTTTCCATCCATTCTCTATTGTATTCATTCTTAGAAATATTTTTTAAATTTTCTTCAATTCTAGCATCAAATATCTCACTAAGTTCTTTTTTATCTCTAGCATTATATCTAATTAAAATCTCGTCTATTTCTTTGTCAAATTTTTTCTTTATTAAAGTTTTTTCCTGAGATTTATTTTTGTAATCTTGATATTTGTTTTTTAATCTATCTAACAAGTCTTTGTTTTCTCTAAATTTTACTATCCTGAAATAGGAATAAGTAAAAAACAGAAGAGATAAGATAGAAATAAAATATTTTTTAAAATAAAAGGAAAGGAAGATTATTGCAATTCCACCTATAAAGGTTGAAAGAAATTTTAAAACATATTTAAAAACTTCTCTTTCTATATTTTTTATATCCCAAGAAATTATTTCTCTTTCTTTAGAATAATTATTTTCGTTTAAGCTCTGTATTTCTCTATTTATTTCTTTAAATCTTTTATAATCTTCTTCCAAATCAAGGTCAACATCAAAGTTCTCTCTCTCAGCTGATAATAAATCATCAAGCTTACCAGAATACATTCCAAGGCTTCTATTAATTTCAATGGCCTTTTCAAGATCAGAAAAATTAAAGTTTTCATCATTTTCTCTATCTCTAGTCTGACCTTCCTTTAGTTTCCCTTTCAAGATTTCAAGTTCAAAGAGCTTTCGTCCCCTAAGCTTGTCTTCTAAATCCACTAATCTGTCCTTAGAACTCTTATATTTATCAATTGATTTTTTATAAGTTTCTTTAAGACTTATGAAGTTAACCTTATCTTTTGAAATATTTTCTAATTCTTCGTTAAACCTTCCAATTTCTGATGATTTTCTTTTTTTTGTTCCGATGTTATAGAGGTCATCTTTCATTTTTTCTATGACCTTGCTTAGATCTATATTTTCATCTTCAGAAACAGAAAAATTATTAATTCTATTTTGTAACTCCCTACTGGCATCACTATCAAGTTGACTCAATCTTTGACCAATAAAAAAACTCGATTTATAAATTTTCCTATTTAAGTCAAAAAATAAAGCTCCTGGCTGAGAAATCCTAGAATACATAAAATTTCTTTGGTCATCTGATATGTTATCGCCAGTTTTTAGATTTAAGATTGAAACTTCATCCTTGTCAAAGTCTCTGCTTATTCTATAGTCCTCTTCACCATCTTTTAAAATAATGTAACCCCTATATAAATTAGAAGTCCAAGGCCTTGATTTTTCAAAAAGTTCGTCACGAAACTTTCTAGCTAAGGAGTCACGACTAAAACCGTAAAAAATTCCATCTATAAAGTTTACGATTGTAGACTTACCCTCTTCATTCCTACCGTAAATTAAATTTATTCCTTCTTGGAGCTCAATTTTTTTATCTTCAAATTTCCCAAAATTTAAAAGTCCTAATTCTTTAATTATCATAGTATTGCTCCAAAATATATTTTTTAGAAAGTTCTCTTGCCTCTGTTTCTATAGGGCTAGAATCAAAACTGTCTAAGAGATCCATTATATACTTGTCCTTTATCTCATATTCTTCAAAAAAATCAACTAAATCATTCTGAATTTCAAAATAAAATGCTGACAAATTTTCTCTCAAGAAGTTTTCTAAGTCTCCTCCGTTTCTTGTTTCTCCTTTGAGTCTTATCCTGTAAAGATTGTCTTTTTCAATTTGATCTTGAATTAAATTTAAGATCTCTCTATATGTCATTTCTTTTTTTAGTTTTATTTCAAGATTCACGAATTCTCTTCTGGAAAAGTCCTTGAACTCAATGGATTTTTTTTTATCATCTAAAAAAATTATCCCCCTTTTGCCTTGATCCTTAAAGGAAAGTGGAGTTAATGAACCAGAGTAATAAGTATTTTCAAAGACCTTCCCTCTCTTGTGGATATGGCCAAGGGCAACATAGTTGAACTTTTCTACAAATTCTTTGCTTAATGGCAAGTATCTTTCATCTTTTAAGTCAGAATGAAAGAGTCCAATATTTATGAAATTTTCGTCTAATCTAATGTCGTCAAAATCTTTATTAAAAGCAAAGGAGTCGTAAGAAATTCCATAAATTCTTGTCTTTAATTCACTTAACTCAAAATAATCGAGTTCATTCTTAAAAATATATAAATTCTCTGGCAAGTTTACCTTTAAAAATAAGTTGTCATCAGAGAGGTAGTCGTGATTTCCAAAGGCTATAAAAACTTTAGCCTTAACTCTTTTCACTAAGTCTAAAAATCTATCTAAATCTCTTAAATTAAAAAATTCTCTTTCAAATAAATCACCAGCAATTAAAATAATATCTGCCTGAACTTCATTTGAAAATTCAAAAACTTCAAAGAGAGCACGCCAAGAATCCTCTAAAAGTTTATTTGAAACATCTAGAGGGAGCCTTCCCTTATAAAATTTTTTTAAATGTAAGTCACCAGTGTGAATAATTTTCATCTAATCACCAAAATAATTATATCACAGATTAAGAGCAAAAAAGAGCATCCTGGCGAACGCTCTCTTGTGAAAAATTTTATTAAATTATTAATTTTTGCAAGGTTTTGAATTCATCTGTTCCTGCAATACCTGCAAGGTCAAACAAAATTGTTTCTGTATTAGAAATAACTGCTCCCATTTCACGAAGGAGTTCCATTCCATTTTTAGAGTTCTCTTCACTTCTTGATCCCACTGCGTCTGCTGCTATGAAAACTTCAAATCCTGCTTCAAGTAAAGCTCTAACAGTTTGGAATACACAAATATGAGTTTCCATTCCACATAGTACAACTTGCTTTTTGCCAAGTCTGTCAAATTCTTCTTTTATTTCTTCATCTCCATAGGAATTAAAAGTTAGCTTGTCAAACTCTTTTTTATCCTTAAGAGGAGCCTTAACTTCTTCATTAGTAAATCCTAGTCCCTTTGGATATTGAACTGTATAAATTGCTTCAGCACCAATAGTACTTGCTAACTTTGCCAATACAGTTGAGTTTTTTACTATCTCATCTCTGTTGTACATTGCCTTTAAGAGTTTATCTTGAATGTCTATAAATGTAAAAACAACATCATCTCTATTTAATTTGAAATTTTTCATTATTCCTCCTGACTTATGAAATTTCTTCTACTTCTACACTATTCATTATTTTTTTAATAGAGCTCATTTCAATTTTATCTTTTTCTACAAAATTTTCCCACACTCCACAAGAGATTGCAAGTTTTATTGAAGTTATAAAGTCATAATCCCTATCAAGAGCTATAGCAAGACCAGAGAGACATAAACTTGTGTCAAACTTTTCGGTTAAAATTTTATATTCTAACTTTTCTTTATTTATATAAGCCCTATAATTTTTTTCTTCTGTAGAGATAATTGTTGCCCTTTTACTATTAACAAAAACAATTTTAGTTCCAGACTTTATAAAATTTTTGTTAAATTCAATTACTTCTCCAGTATAATTTATTTTTTTGTCTTTCTCTATATCCTTTTTATCAAACATAAGAATATAAGGATTAGTCTTTTCTATTTTTTCAAGATTTCTTGGGTTTACAGCAACCTTAACATTGTTTTGGTAACAAATCTTTACGAGTTTTTCATAAATATCATCATCTAAACCCTTTAAATCAATTTTAGGAATAACAACTATCTTTTTATTGTAAAGAGACCTTTCAAAGGAGTTTAATATGTCAGACCTGTCCTCCATGGTTATTCTGGGATCTTCAGTCCTATAAGTTTTTTTAGAATCTTTCGATTTTATTAGCACTTCCTCTACATTTTCATCCTTAAGTCCTGTATAGTTAACATCTATCCCCAATTGACTCAATGATAATGCAATTTCTCTGCCTCTCTTATTGCCTTTTAGCATAAAAACTTCTGAGTCTATGCCAAGTTTTTTTGCAAAGAGAGACATATATATTCCATGCCCGCTAGGATAAATCTTTGAGGACTCAATAATACTATCTGAATCATCCTTTAAATTAAATTCTCTAACAATTTTTGGATTAAAGTCACAATAAAGAATCATTTTTTCACCTACTTGTATGAATTTTTTCCATTATCTCTTCTTTCATAATATTTATTTTTTCCTTTGCTTCATACTTATCATCAGATACAACGTAAGCATAAATTTTTAACTTTGGTTCAGTACCTGAAGGTCTAAGGGCAAACCAAGTTTCTTCATCAAAATAAAATTTCAGAAGGTCTTGTGGGTTTTCTTCATCCTTTATAAAGTCATCTTTTTTCTTTAAATCGCCAATTTTTTCAAAGGAATCCAGCTCTCTGAAACTTTCCATAATTTTTTTCATTGTAGCACTTCCATCTTTTCCTTCAAAATAAACTGAGTCAAGATATTCTTCAAAATATCCATACTTTTTGTAAATCTCTTCAATGTAATCTTTGATTTTAAGATTTCTCTTCTTTAGATATCCTGCCATCTCTGCAATTATCATAGAAGTTCCTACGGCATCCTTGTCTCTAATGTGGTTCCCAATTACATAACCAATGGATTCTTCATATCCAAAGATAAAGTTATGCTCTTTACTTTCATCCCAAATATTTGGCAAGTTACAAATATTTTTAAATCCTGTTAAAGTTTCAAAAACTTCAACATCGTAGTCTTTAGCAATCTTTTTAATTAGGTCAGCACTTACCACTGTCTTGACAAAGGCAGAATTCTCAATGTTTTTTTGAATATTCATTTCAAGTAAGAAGTTTCCTAATATAAATCCCATTTGGTTGCCGCTAATTCTTAAAATTTCATCTCCCATTTCAAGAACCGCAACCCTATCGGAGTCTGGATCAGTTGCAATAATTATATCTGCATCTTCTTTTTTTGCAAGTTCTATGGCCTTGTCGAAAGCTCTTATATCTTCTGGATTTGGATTAGATACATTAATAAAGTCTCCATCAGGATTTTCTTGTTCAGGAACAACATAAACATTATTAAATCCTCTTTTTGCTAAGACCTTCCTAACATATTTATTACCGCAACCACTTAGTGGAGTGTAAACAATTTTAATATCTTTATCTATATCATTTGTTAAGGATAGACTTAGAGTGTCTTTATAAAAAGAATTTATTACTTTTTCTCCTAAAAATTTAATCTCTTTATACTCACTTAAATTTTTTAGACTGTTGAAGTCAAAATCTAAAATATTTATATTTTTTGATTTTTCTTCAATTGCCTCTGCAATATCATTTAGAATTTGGGATCCCTTTTCCCAATATAATTTAAATCCATTATAATTTTTTGGATTGTGTGATGCAGTAATCATTATTCCAGAAATTGTCTTTAAATATCTTATAGCATAAGCTAAAAGTGGAGTTGGGCAAATTCCTGGAAATAAATAAACTTTTATACCCCTATCAGCCAATATTTTTGCAGTCAGAATAGAAAATTCATAAGACCCATGTCTTATATCACGGCCAATTACAACTCCCCTATTTTTTGCATCTTCTCCAAGTTCATCTACTAATTCAGCAAGGGCAAGGGCAGTCTTACCTACAGTCAAATAATTCATCCTATTTGTTCCTGGTCCAAGAATTCCACGAAGGCCAGCTGTACCAAATTCAAGATCTTTGTAAAAACTATCTTCTATTTCTTCTTCATTATCTTTCATTTTTAATAGTTCTTTTTTTAAGTCTTGGCTTACTTTATCACTTCTAAGCCACTCTTCATAAATATCTCTATACATACTTACTCCTTTTTTATATCAGCAAATTCTCCACCAATTAGACCAACTAGTTCCTTGGGATTTAATTTTATTTGCATTCCAACTTTTCCACCACTGACATAGAAGAAATCAAAATCTTCTGCCGAAAAATCCACAAAAGTTTTAAATTCTTTTTTCATTCCAACTGGTGAACAACCTCCATGGACGTAACCAGTTAGTGGCAATAACTTTTTTTGTGGAATCATTTCAACTTTTTTTGAACCTGATACCTTTGCAGCTTTTTTTAAGTCAAGTTCTGATGACACAGGAACAACAAATACGAAATGTTCTCCTTCTTTAGCTTCTGTTACAAGAGTTTTAAAAACCCTGTCTTTATCTTCTCCTAATTTTTCAGCCACATCTACTCCACCTATTCCATCCTTAGTGGAGTATTCAATTATTTCAAAATTTATATTTTCACTTTCTAGAATTCTCATTGCATTAGTTTTTTTCATAAAATCACCTTTTCATCTATTTTAATTTTACAACAAAAAATTTTTTTCTTCATCTATTTAAAACTTTTTGATTATATTTTAAAATAAATTTCTCCAATAAAAAAACCGGCTCATTGCCAGCTTTTTTAAAAACCAAATTTTTTCAAATCATTTTGAATTACTTTTGTTATTTCATTTTTATTAAATTTTTCATCGTTAATCGATAAGACATTTCTAACTCCCATTAGTGAATTGGAAATAAAGGCTTCATCAAAGATATCTATATCTTTAATACTAATCACATCTTCTTTAACTTTATAAGTTTCCAAAATGTAGTCCCTCATAGTGCCATTTAAAAGTCCCGAAGAAGTAGTGGGAGTGAAAATTTCTCCATCTCTTACAAAAAATATATTCGCAAAGGAAGTTTCACAAACTTCTTCTCTCTCATTTATAAAAAGAGCTGAATCATATCTCAGGTCTTGTGCCCACCTATGCTCCATTATATTTTCATAATAGGAGAGGCTCTTATGATAAATCATTTTTGAAGATGAATTTCTCCGAACCTCAGAAACAATTAATTTATAATTTTTATTATCTTCTCTATAATCGTCAGGTCTACTTGTCAGTATAAAGTTTTTATCAGAAACAATTAGCTTTAAAGCAAAATTTTTCTCTTCAGAAGATTTTATATAATCATAAATTTTTTCTTCATCAATATCTTTTTCGATTCCAAAGAATTTCAAAGATTTTTCTAGTCTACTTAAATGCTTATCAAGAAAGAGAGGCTTTCCATCCACTACCTTGATAGTTTCAAAGGCTCCCCTTCCAAAGGAATAACCATCATCAAATTCTATTTTCATTGAATTCCTCAAATTGTTTTACAATTTTTTCATAGGTATCGTAACCTATTGTTTGGGCCGCATCACTTTTAGCTTGGTCTGGGTTTGGATGAACTTCAACCATAACACCATCAAGTCCAAGAGCAAGGACTGCTTTCACCATTGGTTCAACAAGTTCTCTTCTTCCTGTTCCATGGCTTGGATCTACTATTACAGGATAACCAGTTTTTTCTTTTATCATGTAAGCTCCTGCAAGATCAAGAGTGTTCCTCATTTCAGTTTCAAAGGTTCTAATTCCTCTTTCGCAGAAAATTATATTTTCATTACCTTCAACTTCAATATATTTTGCTGCCATTTCCCACTCTTTTAGAGTTGCAGAAAATCCTCTCTTTAAAATTACTGGCTTATTAGTCTTGCCAATCTTTTTTAAGAGAGCATAATTGTACATATTTCTAGATCCAATTTGAAAAACATCTACATAATCTTTAATTAGTTCAACGTGGTCTTCGCTTAAGACTTCAGTTATTACTGGAAGGTCAGCTTCCTTTGATGCCTCATTTAAATATTTAACAGCTTCAAAGCCTAAACCCTGAAAATCAAAGGGAGATGTCCTAGGCTTAAAAGCCCCACCTCTTATTATGTCAACGCCAAATCTTTTTAGGTCTTTGGCTTCTTCTAATATGTGGTCTCGTGATTCAATAGAGCATGGCCCAGCAATTAATATGGGCTTGCCGTCTCCAAGATTTATGTCTCTAATTTTTACAATTTTAGCTTTGCTTAAATTTTCTCTCATTTTAATTTTTGCTTCCCTCAATATCTATTTCATCAAAATTATTGTAATAAGATTGGAGTGCAAGAAGTGAACCCTTAGCTTTTAAGACAATTTCATCAAATTCTTCTTCTTCGTCTGATAAAAGAATTATGGCTCCTCCAACTCCAATTGTAGCTTTATCTTCTTCGATAAGAGCCGTCCTTATAACAATATTAAAATCCATTGTTGAATTATTTGATATATATCCAATTGTTCCTGAATAAACACCTCGAGGATAAGTTTCAAGTTCATCAATTATCTCTAAGGTCCTCTTTTTTGGTGCTCCAGTCATGGAACCACCTGGAAAAGTTTTTTCAATAACTTCTATTATATCTACATCTTCCTTTATTTTTCCAGAGACTGTTGTTACAAGTTGGTGTAAGGTCTTATAAGTCTCTACATCCATAAGTTTGGGAACTTCAACAGATCCAATCTCACAGAACTTGCCCAAGTCATTCCTAAGAAGATCGACAATCATTAGGTTTTCTGACTTAGTTTTTTCTTCGCTTCTAAGTTCTTCGATTAACCTTTCATCCTCTTCCTTTGACTCTCCTCTTTTAATAGTACCCTTAATAGGCTTAGTTGATACAATTTTATTTTTATCTACCCTCAAAAATCTTTCCATTGATGAAGAAGCGATTTTTAGCTCCTCAAGAGGCAAGAAGGCACTATATTGTCCAGGACTTTTATCCCTGAGCTCCATATAATACTTCTTCCCATCGATTTTGTCAAAGATATCAAGTCTATTTGTTAAACAAACTTCATAAGTTTCCCCTGCACGAATTAAATTTTTTATTTTTAAAATATCTTCTGTATATGTTTTTTTATCTTTTACAAATTTTAATTTTGGAAAATCTCTTTTTTCTTCTTTTTCTTTTTTAATTTCTAAATCTTCATCTAAAATCTTTTTTATATCTTCCTTCCAGTCTAGATCATCTCCGTAAGAAAGTAGATACAATTTCTTTTCTAAATGATCGTAGACAAGAGCCCTATCGCAGTATTTGAAATAGGCATCTGGGTAAGAATAAGAGTATTTATTAGAAACATTTTCTGTGTCTTTTTTCAACTCATAACCAAAGTATCCAATATAACCTAATTGATAATCAAAGGGAAGATCTTCGTCATATTCCCATCTAGGTCTATTGGCCTTTAAAAAATCAAATATATTTTCTTCAAAGATTTCTTTTTCTTGCGAATCTACAAAAGTTTTTTCCACTAATTTTTTATCAACATCGTATTTTAATATGTGTCCTCTTTTTTCACCTTGTAGACCAAAAATTGAGAATCTTGAAAGACCTTCTTCTACCTTGCTGCTATCAAGCCAGAGAGTCTTGTCATCATAAGCATAAAGTTTCTCATATAATTCACCTGTATCAAGATCTTTTTCAATTATTTCATATGCAAGCTGATTTTTATGATAAAAATCTCTAGTAATATTTATAAAATTTTTTATTAATTCTTCTCCACATTCACTTGCTATGGATTCTGGATGAAATTGGAGACCATAAATAGGTTTAGTTTTATGAGAAATTCCCATTACTATACCCTCTGGAGTTCTTGCATCAATTTGAATATCATCAAATTCTTTATCCTGACAAGTGAGTGAATGATATCTGGTTACAATAAAATTATTTTTTATTCCTCTGAATAAACCCTTGCCATTGTGGTTAACAGAACTTTGTCTTCCATGCATTGGCTCCTCAGCTCTTACTACCTTACCACCATGGTAATAATAAATTCCTTGGTGTCCAAGACAAATCCCCAAGATTGGTTTATCTAATTTTTCGATTATATCCTTGCAAACTCCAAAATCTTTTTCCTTATCTGGACTTCCAGGACCCGGAGAAATAATTACATTGTCAAAATCTAAATTTAAAATCTCATCATATGTCAGCTCATCATTTTTAATTACTAGTGGCTCAATGCCTGAAACTTTTCCAATTAATTGAAAAAGATTGTAAGTATAAGAATCGTAATTATCAATTATAAGTGATTTCATTCTTGCTCCTTTAAATAATTTTCCAGATAAATAATTGCCTCTTTATATCCAGATATTCCCAATCCTTCAAAGGACTTTATAACGTAATCCCTAATAAAGTTAACTTGTCTAAAGTCTTCTCTCTCTGAAACTTTTGATATATGGACTTCAACTGTTGGAATACTCACTGCCTTTAAGGAATCAAGAATAGCAACGCTGGTATGAGTATATCCAGCCGGGTTTATAACAATTCCATCAAACTTTTGGTAGGCTTCTTGAATTTTATCAACTATAGCTCCCTCATGATTTGATTGGAAATGTTCAAGTTCAATATTCTCTTCATCAGCAGTTTTTTTTAAAATATATAAGAGTTTTTCATAGTTATCACTGCCATAAATCTTTACTTCTCTTATCCCCAACATATTTATATTAGGTCCATTAATAACTAAAATTTTCATATTTTTCTACTTCCTTAAGAATTAAATCTAAATTTTTAATTTTATCCTCTATAACATCTATTTCTATATTGGCTAACCCCTCATAAATTTCTTTTCTTTCTTCGTAAAGTCTTTTAAGAGTCTCTAAATTTTTTGAGAGTGGTCTTCCAGATGTCTCTAAGTTTTCTAAGTCTCTATTAAGGTATACAACTAGAGAATTTTGCGAGATGTAATCTCTGTTCTCTTCTCTAATAGGTGTTCCACCACCAGTTGCTATTACTATACCATTCTTCTTGCTAAGTTTTTTTATTATTTTACTTTCCAGATTTCTAAAATAGATTTCGCCCTTTTCTTCAAAAATTTCTGGAATTGTTTTACCTTCTTCTACTTCAATTAACTTATCTGTATCATAAAAGTCTCTCTTAAGTTTTTCTGCAAGCATCTTACCCATACTTGTCTTGCCACATGATGGCATTCCAATTAAAAGGATATTTTCCATATCAAATTTTAATTTTTTATAAATCTTTATAATTAAAGATTCATCTAGTTTTTTATCTAGAAAAAGTTCACAGGCAAAGAAAGCTTGGGCAACTAACATCATAAGACCTGACATAGTTTTAATACTTAATTTTTCTGCATCAAGTATTAACTTAGTCTTTAGTGGATTGTAAATCAAGTCTATAACAGCATCTAGTTTCTTAAACTTAGTTAAATCCACTTTACACTCCATGTTGTTTGGATACATGCCAATGGGTGTTGCATTTATAATTACTTCAAAATCAGCAAATTTATCTATAGTTTCATAATTATTTTCGGTAGACCTACTTATTACTACAGATTCCTTAGCTCCCTTATCCATTACTAGCTTTTGTAGCATCTTGCTGGCTCCACCTGATCCTAGAATTAATACTTTCTTATTTTTTAAATCAATTCCATAAAAATCTAAACTATAGTCAAATCCAAAGTAGTCTGTGTTATATCCAATCAGTCTTCCCTTTCTATTCACTATGGTGTTTACAGCTCCAATTTTCTTAGCAAGTTCATCTATCTCGTCAAGATATTTCATGGAAACTTCCTTATAGGGTATAGTTACATTTATCCCTTTGAAATTTCTTAAGTTAAAAAATTCATCTAATTCATTACCTTTTATATCTCTCAAATTATAAGTGTAGTCTGCTAAAAGTTCGTGAATTTCCTTAGATTTACTGTGAGATAAATTTTCCCCAATCAATCCATAAGTGAAGTTTTCATTTTTTATTTTTGCTGAAAGTTTTTTACTTTCTTTAAAAATTGAAGTATATATAGGGTCTACGATATTTTTAAATTCTCCATATATTTCATTTTCTAAATTTTTAATTATTTCTCTTTCCCTATTTTTATCTTCTGTATTTAAATTATTATTTAACTTATAAAGACCTACATCTTTTATGATCTTCATTCTTTCTTCAAGAAGTCTTATTATTTCACTATCGATTTTATCTAAGATTTCCCTATCTTCTTTTAGATTTCTCATCTTTCACCCTCCATCACTAGGTCGAGAAGGGCTATAGCCGTAATCATTTCTATTGCAACAAGAGCCCTTGGCACAATGGAAGGGTCGTGTCTACCCACAATTTTTAACTTTGAATTACTCTTGTCCTTAAGTGAAACAGTATCCTGAGCCTTAGCTATAGAACTCGTTGGCTTTACAGCAGTCCTAAAAACAATTGGCATACCAGTTGAAAGTCCACCTATTATTCCCCCGTGATTATTAGTCCTAGTTTTTATTTCGTTATTTTCATAATAATAAGGATCATTGTGGACACTTCCCAGCATTTTTGCAGCTTCAAAACCACTTCCAAATTCAATCCCCTTTACTCCAGGAACTGAAAAAACTGCATGAGAAATAACTGACTCTAGAGAGTCAAAAAAGGGCTCGCCAATTCCCACCGGCATATTTAAAATAAAAGTTTCTACTATACCTCCAATGGAGTCTCCTTCTTTCTTTGCCTTTAAAATTTCTTCTTTCATTTTTTCTCTTGAAGAAGGATTTATAACAGGAAAATCTTGATTTTTAAAGTCATAAAAGTTCTCTTCTTTTATATCCTCTAAATTTATTTCACTATCATCAGACAAACCTATACTTTTAATTCTTGAGTAAATTTTTATCCCTCTTTCCATTAAAAGATCTTCAGCAATTGACCCTCCTATTACAAGAGGGGCTGTCATCCTTCCAGAAAACTGACCTCCACCTCTTATATCATTATTAGATGAATACTTAACATAGGCTGGATAGTCAGCATGAGATGGTCTAGGCATATCCCTAAGATTGTCATAGTCCTTGGATCTTTGGTCCTTGTTTTTAATTATTGCACAAAGAGGTGCCCCACAAGTTATGTCGTCTACCTCTCCACTAACAAGTTCATAATAGTCCTCTTCTTTTCTAGGCGTTGAAAATTCATTTCTCCCAGGTCTTCTTCTATCAAGATTTTTTGCAATTAAATCTCTGTTTATTTTGTATCCAGCTTTAATTCCATCAATAACTAGACCAATTTCACTTGAGTGGGATTGACCAAATAATGTTACTTTAAAATTTTTACCGAAACTATAGGACATGATTTTCACCTCCTAGTGAAGCTAAGTCCTTGTAAAATTCTTTGTATGATTTTTCTACACATTCGCTATCAATAATCTCTATTGGTCCCTTGGCAAAGCCTGCAGCAATAGATGCAGACATGGCTATCCTGTGATCATTAAAGGAGTTTATTTTACATGAATTAAATTCTTTTATGCCCTTAAAGGAAAAGGAGTTTTCTTTTAAAAAAACTTTAACTCCTAAGTTTTTCAACATTTCTATAGTTGACTCTACCCTGTCACTTTCCTTTAATTTCAATCTTTCAATATTTATGACCTCTACATCTTTTCCATATATTCCAGCTAAAACTGATAGGATTGGAATTGTGTCGGGAATATTTTTTGCATCTATTATGATTTTATCTTTGGCCTCATTTTTCTTTACAAACTTATAGGAATCTTTTGAAGTGTTTTCTAGTCCAAGCTCCTCAAAATATTTTAAGGCTTTCATATCTCCTTGGATTGATAATTTATTTAAACCTATAACTTCCACTCCAGCTCCTAAAAAGAATAGGGCGTTAGACCAGTCCTTTTCAACAATATAATCTTGTCCTATAAATTTTCCCCTGCTTGAATAAATATTTTTATTTTCTAAGACTTTTACTCCAAATTTATCCATAACATCTATTGTCATATCAATATAGGGCCTTGATTCTGTCTCAGTTGTTAGTTTAATAGTGCAGTCCTGTCCTATTCCTCCAGCTGCCAACAATAAACCAGTAATAAACTGAGAAGAAATATTTCCTGGAATTTCAAAATTATAGTTTTTTAATTTTCCACTGATGAAAATTTTTTCTCCCACTTCTTTTATAGAAACTCCATGTTTTGGAAATAAGTCGAAGTAAACAGAGTTAGTTCTTGTTATCAGACTTCCCCTTCTTATAACTTCAGCTTCTATTCCAAGTGCTCCTAGAATGGGCAAAATAAATCTTAAGGTGCTTCCACTTTCCCCTACATCAATAAGTGTTTTTTTGTTGTATTCTTCTGGAGTTTCAATGTGGAACTTGCTTCCTTCCCTCGAAACTTTTACTCCTAAAGACTCTACAACATTTATGGATGCTTCTATATCTTTTGACAAGTTATCAATTTCTAAAATAGATTCACCTCTTGCCAAAGCAGCACAGAAGATTGCCCTATGAGCATAGGATTTTGAAGTAATTCCTGAAATTTTTCCATTTAATTTTTTATTTTCAATGAGTCTATTAATCATTTTTTCCAAGTTCTATTATTTCCCTTAATTCATCAAAATCAATTATTTTACTCATAACTTCTCCAATTTTTGTTGGAATAATTATGTTTATCCTATTATTTTTTATCTTCTTGTCATGCTTTAGTACTTCTAAAATTTCATCTGTATCAAAGTCATAAGTTATTGGTAAATTATGATTCTTAAAAGCTTCGATTAGGTCTTTATAAAAGTCATCTTCTGCAAGACCCAATTTATAAGCTGCCCTTGCCATATATATTGTTCCTATGCCAATGCTCTCGCCATGATTAAATTCATAGTTTGACAGGGATTCAATCCCATGACCTATTGTGTGTCCAAGATTTAATTTTTGTCTCTTACCCTTGTCCCTTTCGTCATCTCTCACAAAGTCCAGCTTTATGTTTAAAGATTTGTCAATAATTTTTTCATAGTCGAGTTCATCAGCTGACTTTAAATAGTCAAAAAATTCCCTATCCCTTAAGACAGAATACTTGAAAATTTCTGCCAGTCCATTATTAATATTTCTCTCATCAAGACTTTCCAAAAAACTGTAATCAATGTGAACATACTTTGGAAAATAGAAGGATCCAATTTGATTTTTTAAGTTCATAAAATTAATTCCATTTTTTCCACCAACAGAAGAGTCAATCATTGATAGTAAAGTTGTAGGAACCGCAATAAAATCAATTCCCCTAAGATAACTTGCAGCAACATATCCACCAAGGTCTCCAACTACTCCTCCTCCAAAGGCAATTATTGCGTCACCCCTGTTAAAATTATTTCCTACAAGAAACTTATTAATTTCCACAAAATTCTCGATTGATTTTGATTCTTCTCCTGGAGTAATTTTAAAAATAAAGTATTCCAAGCCATTCATTATATTTTTTATTCTTTCCTCGTATAAAGAAAAAACATTTTCGTCGGTAATTATCAAAAATTTTGATTCGCTTCTTTCTCTTAAAAAGTCTCTTAACTTGTCGTCACTTTTATAATCAATATCTATTTTATAAGAGTTTTCTTTTACTAGTATTTCCATAAAACACCCCTAAGTATTCACTCCCTCTATCATAAATCATAGGCACTCATAAATAAAGGAAAGGACTCTAATTTTTTATAATTTTAAATAAAAAAATACTGGAGAAAAAATTTTAATCTCCAGCTAAATTTTTTTATTTATTTTCTCTTTATAATTAGTAAAATTGTTAAAAATAAAACTCCAATTAATACAATAGCACCACCTGGTTTTAAGCCTAAGTAAAATGAGGATATTAATCCAAGCATTGTAAAAATAAATCCAAAAATTGATGCCAAGATAGTTGTCTTTAGATATCCAACTTTAAACTGCATGGCACAAGCTACTGGCACAACCATTAGGGATGAAATTATTAAAATCCCAACAGTCCTTGCTGAAACAGAAATAGTAACAGCTATTAGAATCATGAAAATTAAATTTATCCTATCCACGTTAACTCCAGAAAGTCTTGCAGAGGACTCATCAAATGAAATGTACATTAAGTCTACAAATAAATATGAGAACAAGAAAAATACTACAATCGAAACTCCAAGTATTAAATAAAAATCTAACTTTGGAATCGCTATAATAGATCCAAATAAGTATTCTTCAAAATTTGCACTAGTCTTAACAAAGCCTGAAAAAAGTGACGCAAGACCAATTCCTGTACTCATTAATATTGCAGATGAAATTTCTTGATATCCTGGAAACTTCGTCCTCACATATTCCAAAAATAGAGATCCAAAAACGCACAAGACTAGAGCGCCTAAAACTGGAGAAGTTGATGTTATTAACCCAAGCATTACACCTGCAAGTGAAACGTGAGATAGTGCATCTCCAATTACAGAAATTTTTTTATTTACAACCACAACACCCATGCAAGGGATTATAATTGATAAAAACGCTCCAACAATTAAAGCCTTTAACATATATGAATACTGAAAAATTTCCATTATTTCACTTCCCTTATCTTCTTATCTTTTATCTCATAAACCTTGTTAACATTGTCTTCTATTTCTTCAAGGTTGTGAGTTATCATAAGAATTGTAATGTGGTGTTCTTGATTTATGTGACTTAAAAGGTGAAATAAAGCTTCCTTAGACTCCTTATCTACACCAGTCATGGGTTCATCAAGAATCAAAAACTCTGGAGTTGCAACCAGCGTCTTTGCGATTAAAATTCTTTGTCTTTGTCCACCAGACAGTTCTGTATAAAGCCTGTCTCTGTAATCATTCATACCAACAAGACTTAAAGCATTGGTTATTTTTTCTTTATGATAACTTTTTAATTTTCTAAATCCCTTATTTCTTGGATAAAGAGCAAGGGACAAGAGTTCTGAAACTGTAATTGGGAACTCAAGGCTTGATGGAACAGAAAGTTGTGGTACATAACCAATGTTTTCTATTCCATTTTCAGTATAAAAAGAAACAGTGCCCTCCAGTGGCTTAAGTTGTTTTAAAATAAGTTTAACTAAAGTCGACTTTCCAGCACCATTAGATCCTATAAGGGCGATATAGTCGCCCCTATAGACATCAAAGTTTATATCATCCAAAACTAAATCATCATTATATTTGAATTTTAGATTTTTAATTTCTAACAATTTTTCCTTCACTATTTTAAAGCACCTACTAAATTTTCTAGATTTTCTTCCATGATGCTAAAATAATCTGCCTTGTTATCTACTTGCTCTTGGCTTAAACCTTCGATTGGAGAAAGTACCTTAACTTGGCAGCCAGTTTCACTTGCAATTATGTTTGAAACCTTAGGATCAATTAATTCTTCTGTAAAAATAGTTGTAATATTATTTTCTTTGATATAAGAAATTATTTCTGCCATCTTCTTTGCATCTGGTTCTGTTTCTGCATTTACACCCTTAACTCCAATTTGAGTTAATCCATAATCTTTACAAAGATAACCATAAGCTTCGTGACTTACAACAATTTCTTTATTTGGAAGATTTGCTAAGCTTTTACTGTATTTAGCATCAAGTTCATCTAACATTTTAGCATATTTTTCATAATTTGACTCATAATAATCTGCATTGTCTTTATCAAGTTCCACTAAGGCATTTTTAATATTTTCCATTTCTATTTTTGCATTCTTTGGTGAAATCCATACATGTGGATCCATTGGTCCATGGTGATGTCCTTCGTGGTCATGATCTTCATGATCGTGGTTGTTTTCTGTAGCTTCATGATTGTGATTATGATTTTCTTCAGCTTCATGATTATTATTGTGGTTATGGTTTTCTTCTGCTTCGTGGTCATGGTCGTGGTCATGATCTTCGTCTTCATGATCATGGCAATGAGTTGACTTAATAAGGTCAACACCTTCTGATGCTTCAACAACTTTAAGGTCCTTATTTGATAGTGAACCAATAACTTTGTCAGTCCATGATTCAAGACCTGCTCCATTGTAAATAAACATATCAGCATTTTCTAGATTTTTAATTGCATTAGAATCTGGTTCCCAACCATGAGGTTCAGTTCCTTGTGGCATAACCATTTCAACGTCTAATTTATCTCCAGCAATTTTTTTTGTAAAATCATAAATTGGATATACAGAAGCATAAACCTTTAGCTTATTTTCTTTATCGCTAGCGACACTAGAGTTCTTTGCTTCTCCTCCTTTGGAGCATCCTGATAATAAAATAATTCCTGCTAATAAAAATATAAATTTTTTGATATTTTTCATTTTTCCTCCTAAACAATAATGATTTGCATTAGTAATTATAACAGATATTTATTATAATAAAAGGATTTTTTTAAAATTACTTATACTTTGTTATAATTAAACTATTAAAGGCGGTGAAGTCATGAAAATATTTGAAGATATTTTGAAAAAAAATAATTTGAAAGTAACCAAAGGTCGTCTTACCCTTTTAGAAGAATTAAATAAATCTGAAGTTCCTATGAATACAGAAGAAATTTTTGAATCTGCTGACAAGGATACGATTCCAAGTCTAACTTCTTTATATAGGATGTTAAATGAGCTTTCAGCAAAAGGGATAATAAGAAAGAATTTATACTCTAATGGTCTTCTCTATTATGAGTTCGCGGGATCTGAGCATAGACACTATATTGTTTGCTCTAAGTGTGGCAAGGTTTCTCCAATCAAAGAATGTCCTATATCAGATTTCGAAAAAATTGCTGAAGAAGAGACTGGTTTTAAAGTAATTGGTCACCTCGTTGAATTAAAAGGTATTTGCCCAGAATGTCAAAATAATTAATTCCATATTATGGAATAGTATTCGTATAGCAAAATTTATCTTTACTTTTTCTAGTTTAGAGGTATAATTATATTAGTGAAATAATATTTGAATTATTTTACTATCCTTTACTTATATTTTGAAAATAAAAGAGACTTACTGTACACCCCGCAGTAAGTCTCTTTTATTTTATATTTTATAATAATGTTGTGACAAATCCACCTAATACAATTAATGGTAAACCAAAGAAAATCATCTGTGGTATACAGGTATCCTTTATGTGCTCGTGCTGACCATCAACAGAAAGACCAGATGTTGGTCCAAGAGTTGTATCTGATGCCGGTGATCCTGCATCACCACAAGCTGCAGCAATTGTAACAAGTAGGATAGTTGCTCTAACTGAATATCCTAGACTCATGGCAATTGGAACATAAATTGCAGAAATAATTGGAACTGTACCAAAAGAAGTTCCTATTCCAAGGGTTATCATTAGTCCAAGTAAAATCATTACATAAGAAGCTACTAGTTTTGATCCACCTAGTAGATTTTGAGCAACCTGTACTAAGTCATCAATAGCTCCAGATTTTATAACTACATTTGCATAACCTGCTGCAATTAACATTACAAAGGCAATAAAGCCCATCATGTTAATACCACCGTCAAGCGTCTTTTGCATATCGGACCACTTTATTACCCTTGTCACTACGACAAATATAAGGCCAACTAAGGCTCCCAGAGGAAGTGAATCAGTTAATAGTTGAACTACAACAGTAATGACTCCTGAAAGAAGAACTAAAACATGCTTCTTTTCAAGTTTATCTGGAACTTCAACTATTTCTCCCTCTACATCCTTTGTTTCATATTCCTTGTCTTTCATAAAGAAAATTAATCCTGCACAAAGACCTAAGAACATAATTGCTGCAACAATCCAGTTAGTTCCTGTTACATCCTTATCTGTAATATTAAGTCCAGACCTTCCAAAAGAATCAATAATTAATCCATGGAAAATCGCACCATATCCAAGTGGTAAGGCAATGTAAGGTGCCTTCAAGCCAAATCCAAAGGAAACAGAAAGCATTTTTCTGTTCATTTTCATCTTATTTGTAACTGCAAGAAGTGGTGGTATTAATATTGGAATAAAAGCAATGTGGATTGGTATAACAGTTTCAGCCATTATAGCTATTACTATTATTATTCCACAAAGTAAGATTTTGTTTCCCTTAACTAGAGATCCAATCTTCTTAGCCATTATTCCTGCTGCACCAGTTTCTTCCATACAGTAAGCTAAAGAACCTAATAGTATATAACTTAAGGCTGTTTCAGCGTTACCTCCCATTCCACCTATTAAGGTGTTCATAGTTTCAGCAATTCCCATACCTGAAATAAGTCCTGCAGATATTGCTGAAATCATTAAAGCAAAAAATACTGGAATTTTTGCTAAACATAAGGCTGCCAAAATAATTACTGACAGCACAACTGCATTTGTAAATATCATATTTTCTCCCTTCTAGTTTTTTATTACCTCGCTTAAGTTTATTTTAATCTAAATTGACATCAAAAAAAAGACTTTTCTAAAAATAGAAAAATCTTTTTCCCATAAATATTATTTATTTTTTTATAAATATATATCTTAAACTTGTAATTCGAGCCTTAATTTAGAGAAGAGTCACTAATATTTTTTTCGCTATCATCCTCAATATTTTTTTGTGAAAGTGTTTCCTCTTCTTCATATCTCTTTAGAATATCCATAAACTCTTCACCAGTAATAGTTTCTTGACGAAGAAGATATTCTGATATAGCATGAAGTGCTCTTATGTTTTCTCTTAAGATTCTCCTTGCTTCATCGTGGGCATCATCAATAATCTTTTGAACAGCTGCGTCAATTTCATATTGAGTTTGTGGAGAACATTGAAGAGAAGTATCGCCTCCTAGATAAGCATTAGTCATGGACTCAAGTGCTACGAAACCAAATTCATCTGTCATACCAAATCTTGTAACCATGGCCTTGGCAATTTTAGTTGCCTTTTCTATATCATTGGAAGCTCCACTTGTTCTTATGTTAAAGATTAACTCCTCTGCTGATCTTCCCCCAGTTAGAGTTACGATATTATTGATCGCATCTTCCTTTGTCATAAGGAATTTTTCCTCTTCATCTACTTGCATTGTGTAGCCTAGAGCTCCTGATGTCCTAGGGATAATTGTTATCTTATGAACTGGCGCAGAATTCTTTTGCTTTGCAGCTACAAGAGCATGTCCTACTTCGTGGTAGGCTATAATCCTCTTTTCACGAGGAGATATAACAGCATTTTTCTTTTCATAACCAGCTAGAACAACCTCAACAGATTCTTCAAGATCTCTTTCACTCATCTTGTCTCTACCTTGACGAACTGCACGTAGGGCTGCTTCATTTACCATATTGGCAAGGTCTGCTCCACTTGCTCCAGCAGTTGCCCTTCCAATTTTTTCATAATCAATGTTTTCTTCTTTTTTAATATCCTTAACGTGAACTTTTAAAATTTCAACTCTACCCTTTAAATCAGGCAATTCAACTGGAATTCTTCTGTCAAACCTTCCTGGTCTTAATAATGCTGGGTCTAAAGAATCTGGTCTATTAGTTGCAGCTAAAATTACAACTCCAGCCTTTGCATCAAAACCATCCATTTCTGAAAGAAGTTGATTTAAAGTTTGTTCTCTTTCATCGTTTCCAGAAAAACCTGACCCATCTCTTTTCTTTCCAATAGTGTCAATTTCATCAATAAATATAATACAAGGAGCCTTCTCCACTGCTTGCTTAAATAAGTCTCTTACCTTAGCAGCACCAAGTCCAACAAACATCTCTACAAAGGCAGAACCTGATATAGAAAAGAAAGGTACTTCTGCTTCACTGGCAACTGCCTTAGCTAAAAGAGTTTTACCAGTCCCTGGAGGTCCTACAAGTAGGGCTCCCTTTGGAAGTTTTGCACCAATTTCTGTGTACTTCTTTGGATTGTGCAGGAAGTCTACAAGTTCTGATAAAGCTTCTTTAGCTTCATCTTGACCAGCAACATTATCAAACTTTATTCCATCAGTTGATTCAACATAAATTTTTGCTCCACTTTTCCCAAAATTCATTGGGCCAACGTCACCCATTTTTTTGAAAATAAATTTGGAAAGGAGGAGCCAAAAGGCAATAAATATTGCAAAAGTTGCAACAGTTGAGATGATAAAAGATAACACTGGATTCATCTCTGGTTTATAAACTTGTGCAGACTTTACATTTTTATTAACTAGTCTATCAACTAAATTAGGGTCATACATCCTATTTGTTTCATATTTAGTTTTCTTTCCGTCTTTTTCAACTTCAAAGGCAATTGTCCTATCTCTTACCTCTGCCTTTTTTACTTGATTCCCATTTACCATATTTACAAAGGACACGTAATCAATTTCTTTTATTTCTGAGTCCTTATTTAATCTTGGCAAAAGTACTATGGCAACTGTGTAAAAAATCAAGATTGCCAAAATTACGTAAATTATTGTGGGAATATATTTTTTAAAATCATTATTTTTATTTGACAAATTTTTCCCCCTCTTAAAGGTGAATAAAGAAAAAATTTGGGAGCAAGTCCCAAAATTAATCCAGTCTTCTTCTATTTTCCATTGCCGTTTGAATTGTTATCTCATCATAATACTCAAGGTCGCCACCCACTGGAAGTCCGTAACCAATTCTTGAGACAATAATGTCGTAATCTTCTAAAATATTCTTAATATACCTAGCTGTTGCATCTCCATCTACAGTTGGATTAGTAGCAACTATTACTTCTTTAATGTCCCCTTCTTCAATTCTCTTGATCAATTCCTTTATAGTAACGTCTTCAGGAGTCTTGCCCTTTAGGGGTGAAATAACTCCGTGAAGCACGTGATACTTTCCACGAAAACTTAAAGATCTTTCCATTGCGTCAACATCTTTGGGACTTTCTACAACACAAATTATTGAATCATCCCTAGTTTTATTGGAACAAATTTCGCATGGGTCACTATCTGCATAGTTCAAACAAATTGAACATTCAACAGTGTTATTTTTTGCAGAAATTAAAGCCTCTGCTAAATCCCTAACTTCAGTTTCTTCAAGTCCAATTATATAATAGGCTAACCTTTGAGCAGTTTTAGAACCAATTCCCGGTAGACGATTTAATCTTTTGATTAAGTCTTCAATAGGTCCTATTTCTTTTGTCATATTATAGCCCCGGTATGTTTAATCCGCCTGTGAATTTACCCATTTGAGAGCTCATCTTGCTATCAGCATTTCTCAACGCTTCATTAACTGCAGCAACAATTAAGTCTTCAAGCATTTCAACATCGTCAGGATCTACTGCATCCTTATCTAGCTTAATAGAAATAAGTTCCTTATTACCATTCACAGTAGCAGTAACTGCTCCACCACCTGCAGTAGCAGAAATCTCTTCATTTGCTAAATTTTCTTGCATTTCTTCCATTTGTTTTTGAAGCTTTTCAATTTGCTTCATCATATTATTTCTTCCGCCTCCACCAGGGAAGCCGTTAAATCCACCTCTAGCCATATTTCCTCCTAAATTTCTTCTATATTGTTTTTACCAAAAATTTCTTCTAGCTTATCTATGCCTTTTTTTTGTAATTTCATTCTGACATCAATATTTGTGCCATAAATATTGTTGATTAACTCAGGCATAGTATTTTTATGATCAGGCATGATGCAGTAATCATAAAATAAGCTATCTTTTTCTTCAAATACTAATTCTAAAATATTATCATGAAGACTTTCTGGTTTAGCATGACCAACAAAGCCAGCAAAACCCTTAAACCCTCTTGAAACAAGTTCATTTATAATCTTGTCCCAATCAGCTTTTATCCTATCAATGCTTATCTCATTAATAGCTTTATCTTCTTTACTAATATTTTTAGACTCGTTATTTTCAATTATAGCAGATTGCGTTGAATTTTCAATTGTAGAGCTACTAGCTTCTGATGTCATTTCACTTGGCTTTTCTTCATTACCTTTGTCTAAGTTTTTTAGCTTAGGCCTTGTTTCTGCCTCATAAAAGTCTAAGGGATTGTAGTAATTATCACCGAAATTATTGTAGCTATCTTCTATACTATTTGCTGGATTATTTACTATATTGTTCTTAGGCTGACTAATATTACTACTTCCTAAGTTATTGATTTTATCTTCTAATAATTTAATTCTTCCCTCTAAATCATTCTTACTAGACCTATTGCAAATCTTTATTGCATTCATCTCGAATACAACTCTCTTGTTATCTGCATATTTAATCTCAAGAGCCAGTTCTTTTAAGATCTCAATGATGTCTAATAGATCTTCAAGCTCTAAACTCCCAGCAAGATTTTGAAATTCCTTTAAATAAGTTGTATAAACTATTTTTTTAGGGTCCTTTAGAGTTTTTACTAACAAGATGTCTCTAAAGTGACTTAATATTTGCGAGGACAGTGTATTAAAATCCACACCCTCCCTATAAATTTCATCAATGACATTAAGAGACTCACTAATATTTCTTTCAATAATTGCCTTTGATAGGGAAAATAATAAATCAGAAGATGATATACCTAAGACTTCCATAGCGTCTTCTAGTTTTATGTGGTCCTTGTTCTTTGTAAGAAGCTGGTCCAAAACTGATAAGGCATCTCTCATGGCGCCGTCAGCTGTCTTTGCTATCAAGGTAAATACTTCTTCATCGCAAGATTTCCCTTCGAGATCCGTTATTCTCTTTAAGTTATCCTCAATATCTTCTATTGATATTCTTTTAAAATTAAATTTTTGAGATCTTGATAGAATTGTAGCTGGAATTTTTTCAATCTCTGTTGTCGCTAAAATAAAAATCAAATGTCTCGGTGGTTCTTCTAGTATTTTAAGTAAGGCATTAAAAGCCCCCTTAGAAAGCATGTGAACCTCGTCAATAATGTAGACTTTGTATTTTAAAGCTTGGGGAGGATATATTACCTTATCCTTTAAGTCTCTAATATCATCTACACCATTGTTGCTGGCTGCGTCCATTTCAACAACATCTAAGACAGATTCATTTAATATCCTCTTACAGTTTTCACATTCATTACAAGGGTTGCCATCAACTGGATGAAGACAGTTTACTGCTCGAGATAAAATTTTTGCAGCAGATGTCTTTCCTGTTCCCCTAGTCCCTTGAAAAATATATGCGTGACTTATTTCATTATTTTCTACTTGATTTTTTAATGAAGCTACCACAGCTTCTTGGCCGTAGAGTTCATCAAAGGTCTTTGACCTATACTTTCTATATAAAGCTTTATACATTCTCTCACCTTGTAATAATTATACATGAAAAACTTTTATATTAAATTAATTTCTAATTATTTGTAGTGATTTCTTATAAATTTATGAACAATAACTTCAAATACTCTTCCAAAAGATTTAACATCATCTTCACATAATTTTCACATGACAAGTATAAGATATAGACAAATCAAAGAAACAATATGTTTCAATTTAGGAGGATTTATTAAAATGAAAAATTTAAAGAAATTAGCAAGCGTTGGAATGATCTCAGTATTAATGCTAGGTATGGTAGCATGCCAAGGCGCTAACAATAAAGCTGAAGATGCAGCTAACGCTAAAAACAATGCAGTAGAAGAACAAGCTGAAGCTAACAAAGCTAAAGTTGAAGCTAACGCTAAAGAAGCAGAAGCTGAAGTAAAAGCTGAAGAAGAACAAGCTAAAGAAGAAATTAACGCTCAAGCAGAAGAAGCTACTACTAACGAAGCAGCTACTGAAGAACAAGCAAAATAATTTAACTTAACTTATTAAGAGAAGCCTTTAGGGGCTTCTTTTTTTACATAAATTTATTTAAAAAATATCTTTTCCGATTCTTCTATATTTAGCTATAAAAGATTAATCTAGATAAAAAAATATGTTATAATTACATTTATAGAATTTACATTTATAGAATTTAATGAAAGAAGGTGTTACATTGTTTTGTCCAAAATGCGGAAACCCAGTTTCTAAAAATGACAACTTTTGTGCTTCATGTGGCCACAATTTAAAAAACGTAAAAATAAATATTACACCAAATAATAATCAAAGCTTTGAAGACACTAACAAAGTGCAAAAAGTTAGTCAAAATACGAGAGTCTTTAACCCAAGATCTCTAGATGCAATTGACACTACTGATGAACTAAAAAATATTATTGCTGAAGTTGATAGAAAGATTTCTAAAAATATAAAGGATTATGAAAATAGTAACATCCAGGCAAAATCTTCTGAAAAAGAAAAAAAATCAAAGATAAAACATGAAGATACTTCAGAAAAAATTATTGATAATAAAAAAGATAAGATCAAAGATAAATCAAAGGATATAGATTCAAATAAGTTTGATGAAAATATTTTAGATGATTTTAAGGATTCTGATTCTTCTAATAAAATGAGCCAAAAAGAATTAGTGCGTAGGGTTCAAGAAGAGTTAAAAAAATCAAACTTTGATGAAAAAAATATCAATAGGAATTCATCTGAAACTACTAAGTCTTCTTCTGAAAGTACTAAGTCTTCTAATGAATACACTAGCAATCCTTTAAATGATTTTGAAGAAGATAAACCTAAAGGAGCTTCTAAAAAGTTTTCTTTAAAGGAAAAATGGAATAATTTTATCAAAGAAGATGACGATGAATATTCAATCTTTGCAGACCTTAGAGATGACACAAAGAAAAAAGAGGACACAAGGAACTTAGAAATAAGTAAATCTGTTGAAGATCCTGATAGGTCTTTTGAAAATACACTTAGCACTCCTAAGATTGATATTGAAAATGCAATAAAAGATGCTGAAAAAGAAAAATCTAAGGCTGAAAAAGAAAATAAAGTTATTACTTCAGAAAATAAAACTAAAGATAAAGCTAAAGATGCTAAAGATACTTCTAAAAAATCTACAGTAAAAGAAAATCCAAAGAAGAAAAACCTTAAAGAACTATTCAGTTTTGGTGACAAGGGAGAAAAACCTGTTAAGGATATCGAAAAAGTTTCTTCTAAGCTTGAAAAGTCTTTAGAAAATAATATTTCAGAAAAAGTTACCAAAGCTTCTAATAAATCTGATAAATTTTTAGATAAGCTCCTAGTTTCTTTGGATAAACTTACAGGAAAGTTATCTGATTACATTGGTTACTTTGGTTCAAAGGAAAGTAAAATTCTCATTGGAATCGGAATATTATTAAATCTAATTATGCTATTTCTTGGAAGTGGAACTTTTAAATTGATTTTCATTCCATTTTTAATTTTAAAAATTGCTTTTGATTATTTGGAGTTTTATATTCCTTTAAATATTGCAACAGACAGAGATTCTATTGATACATCTTATTCAGAGGTCAAGAAGTTTGCGCTAATTAACTGGATAATTTGTAAGGCTGTATTATTTGTTGGATTTTTAATTTCACCTTTTGGTGGATTTTTCAAATACAATATGCTTCAAGCCCTAACTCCTATGCCTCTTGCAACATTAATTTTAATTGGACTTTCTCTTTTAATAGGACTAAACCTTTATAAGGAAAAATTTGTTGCTAGATCAAAGATAAACTTTGTAGGTTGGTACGCAATATCCTTTACACTTTTTGAACTCCTATTTAAAATGATATGGTTCATTATTAATTTTATATTTGTAACACTTTTTTAAAAAAACCGAGTTATCTCGGTTTTTTATTTTGCAAAAATTTCAATTAAAAAAGGTCAGAAAAATTCTGACCAATATTTTAAAATTATGAAATTTCTACTTCTTTAAAGAGAATATATCCATCCTCGTCAACTGCTAGACCAAAGTAATTCTCTTCAAAAGCTTTTTTAAGTTCATCAGTCTCACTTGAGTGAATTATCCTCTCCTTACCTGTCATCCTTATATCTAAGTCTTCAGATTTTAAGAGGATAAATCTGTCATAGCCATCTTCTGAGAACTCATCTGGATATTTTTTCTTTAATGAAACAAGCATATATCCTGAATCTAAGGTATTTTTATAGGACCTGTAGTTCTTAGGAGAAATTGTAGACATCTTATTTGTAAATTTTGAATTTTTATATCTTTCTTCAAGCTTCTCTCTAGTTATATTTTGTAGGTTTCTTCCCCTATACTCTTTTAAAACTACAACTGTATCATTGACAATGACAGACTCTGGTTCAATATAGAAATCAACATCGTGGGCAAGATTGTCTTTATCACTTGGCACCTTTATACTCCTATAAGCTACAAGCTTTCCACCATCAAAAACCCCTACAAAGGATCCTCCACCATCTATTAGAGCTTCCAATTCTTCTTTAGAGTCCTGGGAGAAAATTTCCTTGTTTTCTATACCTTCATAGACTTCAGTAGTCAAATCATAAATGTCATCAATATCTTTTTTTTCTAAAAATTTAAAAACTAATTCTTCCATACCCACCTCTTTTATTTAAATATTATAATAAAAATACACTTCCAAATCTTATTAAATTTTATAATAATTACAATAAATAATCTAGATAGATAGTAGAAATAATTTATGATTTTATAAATTCTAAAGGACCAAGCTAGTTAGCTCAGTCCTCTTGCATTGAAATATGGTATAGAGTTTTATTATTAATATTAATTAGGTAAATTCCAGGTTATTAAAGACTTTGTAAAATATTTTTCATTTCAATAACCTTTACTTCATCAAACCTCTTAAAGGCTTCTAGGGAGGATTTTTCATTGTTAAAGCACTTCCAGTAGCCAGTGCACTTACATGCTTTTTTGTCCCTATGTTTGAAGTCTATTACATCTTTTAGGGGGTAACCTAAAAATATTCCAATTTCATCAGGACAAGTTTCAGTAAATCTTTCCCTCAATAAATTTAAATAATCACCTGTAGTTAGACAAGATTCATAACCATGAGAATCTAAGAAGTCTTTAATCTTAACTTGAGAAAGTTTCTTTTCAAGTCTCTCATTTTTAAAGAAATATACTAAGACAAAGTCTTCCCCTTCTTTTAACTCATAAAAATCAAGTCCCAAGGCATCCTTTAATATAAATTTATTCTTCATCCAATAATCTTTTAAGGGTCTTTTGGCATTTCTTAGATTCATCATAGTCCCAAGCTTTAAATTATTATTAGTTGGTGCAACAGTTGACTTAATAAGAGCCAAAATATAATCAAAGTCCTTAAAATTATTGATATAAGATAAAAATTCAATTAGAACCCTGTCATACATTATGACCTCGCAAGATCCCTTCCTAAAGCTTCACATTCTTCTAAAGCATCTTGATCAGGGTCGTCATAAGCTGCAAAACCATCTGCAAGAAGTTTTGCACCAGTTCCTTCAACTTCTTCTTGCCATAGTCTCATCCATTCTCCATCTGCCCATTCATAGGAACCAAATAAAACTACGTTTTTGCCAGAAAGAAGAGGATTTACCTTATCCATGAAAGGTCTCATTTCAGTTTCTTCTAATTCTTCAGCTCCCATTGCTGGACAACCAAATGCTATCCTATCAACATCTTTTACATCATCTTCAGTAGCAGATCCAACTTGAATTAATTTAACTTCAGCGCCTTCGCCTTCAGCTCCCCTAACTAGGGCTTCTGCCATTCTTTCTGTGTTTCCTGTTCCTGACCAATATATAACATTTACTTTTTTCATTTTTACTTCCTCCTAAAATATTTTTGATATCTTTTATCAATTAAATATATTTTAATATATTTTTAGAAGCTATAATTATGTAGATTATTGTAATTTTTTAAAAAATTTTATGTAACAATAATTGATTTATATAATATTATCTAAAATTTTACTGGAATTAAAATTTATTTAATAAGTTCTTCATATAAGCTAATAAATTTTTTCTCAATCAAAAAACCAGGCTTATAAATCAGCCTGGCTTTTAATTTCTCAAATTTATTTATTTGAAATACTTTCCTTATTCCTACCAGGCACCTTATCAAAAATACCTGTTACCATTAATGCTACTGCCCCATCAGTTGTTACGTTACATGCTGTTCCAAAGCTGTCTTGTAATGCAAATATTGAAAGCATTAAGGCTGTTCCTGTATCGTTAAATCCAAGAACTGATGTAATTAGTCCTAGTGATGCTACAACTGTTCCTCCAGGCACTCCTGGAGCTGCTATGGCAAATATTCCTAACAAAAGTATAAAAACAATCATGTTAGATGTCTCTGGGAGCTGACCAGTTAAAATTTGTGAAACTGTCATTACAAAAAATACTTCTGTCAACACTGATCCACAAAGATGGGTGTTGGAACATAGTGGAATACCAAAGTCTCTTATCTTTGGATCAAGAGTAGTAGACTTTCTCGCACATTCAATTGCAACTGGAAGAGTTGCAGCTGATGACATTGTTCCTACAGCTGTTAGGTAAGCTGGCAGATAGTGTTTAAATACTTCTTTAGGATTAGTTTTTGAAATCAAACCTGCAAGAGAGTACATTATAGCCATCCAAATAAAATGTCCCACAATTACAATTAATATAATCTTTAGGAATACTGGTAATTCAGAAATAATCACACCTTCGTAAGATAAAACTGCAAAAGTAGTAGCAATATAAACTGGAAGTATTTTTATAACAACATTGTTTACTATTGATAAGACGATCTTATTTAATTCAATAAGCATTTTCTCCCAAGTTTCAGAATTAGTCACTATAACTGCTATACCAAATAGGATTGACGTAACTAGAGCTGTCATAACAGGCATAATTGGATCAATTGATAATTTAAATATGGACTCCGGTACTACATTACCTCCCCCAACATTTGAAGCTATGTTAAGCTTAGGTATAATTGCTTTTCCTGCCAAGAATGACATTGTAGCAGCTCCAACTGTTGATGCGTAACAAATAATAAGTGTCACGCTTAAAATTTTACCTGCACTTTCTTTTAATGAAACAATGGCAGGTGTTATAAATCCTAAAATAATTAAGGGAACTATGTAGCCTATTAAGTCGCCTATAATTCTTTTTATAGAATCAATTGCAACAATTGCACTCTCATTAGAAAAGCTGCCAACAAGAATACCAATAATTATTCCAAGTATTAGCTTAAAAACTAATGAATTAAAAAAATTATTTTTTTTCATTTCTCCTCCTTATAAATATAAAATTGAAATTTAACTTCTATATATTATATATTATTTTACCCTTCAATTGTAGTGATACTAATAGTTTTTTGTTAATTTACTAAAACTTGAGATGAAGGATATTATTAGTTTTATGCAATTTATTATATTTTTTGCGAACAATAAAATCGCTTATTTACATAATTTTTAAATTGTTAATTTTTAAGTTCATATCTTTTTTCCTATGTTTTTTTAAAATAAGATTAAACTTAATTTATTTGGTTATAAATAAAATAGAGAGAAATTCACTAGTTGATTATTTTCTTGTTAAAGGAGGAATTAGGTTGAAGAGATGGCGTAAATGGATTGATGCAATTTTTTCTATCGCCTTATTCTTATCCTTATTTTGCACGTATTTTTTATTATATGATTATGGCAAAATAACGGCACAGTTAGGAAGTTTTTATAAACAAGAATGGTTTTTCTATTTCCTAACTACTGTATCAGCAATAGCCGGTCTATTTGCCCTATTTACTTTAATTAGGGTTATAGTCCTTCCTTCCCTCAACTCCTACGTTGTAGACAAGGATGAAAACGGCGAAATGCTTATCACTTCTAAGGCAGTGGAAAATAACATTTTAACAACTGTTGATAATTATAATGAAGTGAAAAAGTCAGATGTTGATGTAAGAGTAAACAATGGTAGTAAACATGAAATCAGCGCAAAAGTAACTTGCGGAGTGAGAGAAGGCATTAATTTAAATTCCTTAGGTAAACAAATTAAGGAAGATGTGTCTTCTAACTTAGAAGAGCTTACTGGTTATTCAGTAACAAAGGTAGATGTAGAATTCTACAATATCAAAGAAGATTCTGGTAAAAGAGTTGTTTAGGGGGCTCATATGAGAAATAATTATGGAAATTTTCCGGATTATCAAAATAATTATGAGAACTCTAGAAAAGACCAAGATGATCAAAGAATTATTTTTGTTGAAAAGAAAAAGGACAGAGATATTTCTATATTAAGAGAAAAATTTAGAAATTATACAAGTCTTCATTGGAATGAATTCAAGTATACCCTACTTGGCTTAATCATTGCAATATTATTTTTAACAATAGGTTTTTTCAGAACACTCTTGATTATGATTCTATTTTTCATTGGAAATTCCTATGGTAAATTTAAAGATGGTGATCCTAGAATTTTATTTTGGTTAGAGAAAATGTTTAGAAAGTATTAAATAAGTATTAATTTAAAAGGAGAGATTTATAATGGCATCAGAAGCAAAATATAACGAATTAGCAGGCGTAAACAAGAAAGAACAAGAAAAGAGAGAAAAAGCTCAAAAAAGAGAAGAGTTCAAAGAAAATCTTCAAGAAGATTTCAGAGAAGCTCAAGATAATGTAAAAGATGCAGCTGAAAAAGAAGAAAAACACGAATCTAAATTAACTTTTGAAGATTCAGTTATCGAAAAAATTGCTGCAATTGCTTGTCATGAAGTACCAGGAGTTCTTGACATGAAGGGCGGATTCTTCTCAGGTATCTCTGAACAATTTGGTGGATACAACCTAACAAAAGGTATTTCTGCTGATGTTGGAGAAGAAGAAGCTGCAATTGACGCATCAATAATCCTTGAATATGGACATTCCGCACCAAAGGTATTTGAAGAACTTAAGAGAAATATTACTCAATCAGTTGGACAAATGACTGGTTTAAAAGTTGTTGAAGTTAACGTTCGTGTTGATGACGTTATGACAAGAAAAGAATTTCAACTTAAAAACAGAGACGATAGAAATGAAGGACAAAACTATAATCAAGGCCCATCACTAAGATAATAGCCTAAGAAGTTTTTAAGAAGCTCGATTTTGTCGAGCTTCTTTTTATTTATAAATGTTTAATAAGAATATTAAAGGAGAATTATGCACTATACTGGAGAAGTTTACAGACCTCCTCTTGAAGCTTACACACCTCTTTTAGAAGTAACTTATGGATGTTCCCACAATGATTGTGTTTTTTGTACCATGTATAACAACACACCCTTTGGTATATCTCCCCTAAAAGATGTAGAAGAGGATATTATTGAACTTGCAAGCTCACCATCAAGGGCCTATAGGCCTATGGAAAGGATCTACCTTTTAAATGGCGATCCCTTTGTTTTAAAAACGGAAAGACTTTTGGAAATTTCTGACTTAATAAAAAAATATATTCCAGAAGTAAAAACTATTACAGCTTACTGTTCTTTTTATAATTTAGAAAATAAGTCTCTTGAAGATGTGAAGAAATTAAAGGAAGCAGGCTACAATGAATTGTGGTTTGGTGTTGAAACAGGAAATCCTGAAATTTTGAAATTCTTAAATAAGAAAACTGATATTGATGGATACTATAGAGGCTTAGACAAAATGAAGGCTGCTGGCATGGACTACCACGCAATTATTATGCAGGGTATAGGTGGCAAGGGAAAATCTATAGAAAATGCTAAAGACACAGCTAAAGTCTTAAATTACTACCCACCAAAGGGGGTTTATGTAATGAGTACTTCAATAATAGAACCTTCTCCCCTCTATTATATGAGAGAGCGAGGAGAATTTGTTGAGTCAACAAATAGAGAAAATTTAGAAGAGCAGATATGCCTTTTAGAAAATTTAGACTTGCCTTGGGATAGGCTTTACTCATCAGGCCACATGGTCAATATGATTAATGTAACGGGTTATATGTCTGATAAAGAGGAAATGATAAAGCAAATAAAATCTGCATTAGATACTATTGACCCAAGAATTTTAGATATGACAAATCAAAAAATTGCAAGATAACTTCTATTAACAGATGTATCTTTCTATTGCATAAAAAAAAGAGCCCTTAGGGGCTCATAATTTTTTATTATAATACACGTGTTGCATTTACATATCTTTCTTGGTAGTATCCTTCAGTTAAAGAAGAAGTCATAACTTTTCCTTGTCCTGATGAAGCGTGGATGAATTTTCCATCTCCAACATAAATACCAACATGACTAACGCCGCTACCTGTTGTATTAAAGAATACTAAATCTCCTTCTTGCAAGTCTGACTTAGAAACTTGTTTTCCAAAAGTTGATTGTGTTCTAGAAGATCTTGGAATTGAAATGCCAAGTTCGTCATTATAGATTGAATAAACAAGACCTGAACAGTCAAATCCAGATTTACCAGTATCTCCATATACGTATGTAGATCCAAGTTTATTTTCTGCAGAAGAAATTACCTTTGCGGCTATTGAAGCATTTGGTGCTGCAACTTTCTTTTCTACATATTTAACTTTTATAGTTTCTTTATTTTTTATAGCTTCTTGAATTTCTTTTTCGTCATTAGATACAGTTAATGTGTCGTTGTTTTCTTCAACTTTTTCTATCTTATTGCCGGAAGCAATATTAAGGTCTTTAGCTGGAACACTGTAGTTAGATCCATTATCTTCAATAACGAAGAAACCTTCTACAAAGTCAACAACATTTACAACTTGCCCTTTATTTAAATTTAGCTTTTTTCCATTTTCACTTGTAGCTACTGTTTTGTTTTTAACTTCAACATTAGTTACATTGTTTCTTTTATCAGCAATCTTTTTAAGTGCTTTTACGTCAACATTACCAACAGTTCCGTCGTTACATTTGATCTTAGTTTTGTCGTTATCAGCTGAAACTCCAATTGCATATTCATCTATGAATAAGCTTCTAATAATTTTGCCATTATCATCTAAGATTGGACTAGCCTTTACAACCTTATATGTTGGAACATTAACTTCTGTAAGTAATATTTTATCTTGTGGAATAGTAACCTTAGCCTTGCCCTTTTGAACAAAGTAGTCATTACCCTTTCTTTCAAGAACTTCAACTTTTTCTCCAATAGAAAAGTCTATTTCATTGCCACTGTATGTCTTTTGTACATGTTCGTTAATAAATACTCCCGTATCTTTCATGCCCACTATTGAAACTGCACAAAGTGCAAATAAGCCTAGTGGCAATTTATTTTTAAAGGAAACCAATACTAACAACTCCTATATCTTGTATTTTAAAAATAATTATATTCGTACTCTTAGTTACTAGTTAAGTATAACAAAGTAATTACAAAAAAACAACAAAAAGTTACAAAAAAGTTAAAATAATTTTAACTTTTTTGTAACTTTTGTCTAAATTTGTGTTTATTTTTATGTAGTAAGCAAATCTATAAGCCGCGTTCTGTTTTGTCAACTATCAATCTTGAATTATAGTTACCTATAATTTCTAGCAACCTACCTACCGGCAGATGCGAGCAACATCTGTTATTCCTATTTGGTTTTGCTCCGAATGGGGTTTACATAGCATCATTATCACTAATGACCTGGTGAGCTCTTACCTCGCCTTTCCAACCTTACCCTAGGGCGGTATATTTCTGTTGCACTAGCCTTGGGGTCACCCCCACTGGCCGTTAGCCAGCATCCCTGCTCTGTGGAGCGCGGACTTTCCTCACATATGTGCAGTTGACCAATTTACTTACCAGATAATATTACCACTTATTAGCTTAAATATCAAGTTCAAAGCTTGATGATTCTTCAATATAAAAATCTAAATCCTTAAAGTTTTCTTGAAGCTTCTTCTTAATCTTTGGAAGAATTATTCTCTCAGAATAAAAATGTCCCACATCAATTAAGATTAAATCTTCTTCATAGGCTCTTTGTCCGTCGTGATACTTTATATCTGAAGTTATATAGGCATCAACTCCTGCCTCTTTAGCCTTTCTAATGAAGTCTGATCCACTTCCTCCAAGGATTGCAACTTTTTTAATGCATTTTTCTTCTCTTCCAAAATATTTAATTTTATTAACTTGAAGTTTCTCTTTTAAAAACTTATCTAAATCTGTAAGCGCCAATTCTCTTTCAAATTCACCAATAAGTCCCATGGGTTTTTCTTCTTCATAAGTTAACACTGACCTATTTTTTAAATTTAATTTTTCGAATAGGGTGTCATTAACTCCATCATCAGCGATATCCATTGAAGTATGATAAGAAAAAACTGAAATACTATTCTTTATAAGCTTTATTATGTTGTCGCCAAGATAAGATCCTTCAACTATATTCTTTGAGCCAGAGAAAAATATTGGGTGGTGGCTTATAATTAGTTTTGCATCCATCTCTAAGGCCTTATCTATAACTTTATCAGTTACATCCATGGCAAGGACTACTGAGTTGGTTTCTTCTTTAAATTCTACTTGGCTACCGGAGTTATCCCAAGAAAGTTGGTATTCATCTTTTGCCCAAGCTTCCATAAATTTTTTTATTTCATCAACTGGATATTTCATCTATTGCCTCCTCCACTTTATCTAGTAAACTTTTCAATTCTTGATTCCTTTTCTTTGATCTTGGACTATCTGGATCAAAGCTTTTTATGATAGTAGTTAAATAATCTTTTTTCTCTTTTAAAAAAGCAAGATAAGTCTCGTCTTTTTTCTCAATTAATCTTTTAGAAAAATAGAAGTCCTCTTCTTTTAAATTCTCATTTTTATTATTTGAAAATTTAGCTATAATTATTTCGAAGTATCTATCATCTTCATAAATAATTTCTTCATCAAAAATTTCAAAACCCATATTATTTAATTCTCGACGCAAGATATTAGTCTTTTGCATGGGTTGTAAAATTAATTTTTTTGAAGATTTTGCAATATCAATAGACTTTGCAATTATTTCTGCAATTTGAATTCCTCCAAGGCCTGCAATAATTATATTGTCCCTATTTTCATTTACAATTCCATTTGCTAAAATATTTCTAACTTCTTTCTCGTTGCCTAACTCTCTTGTGAGCTCTATAGATTTTTCAAGAGAATTTTTTGATATATCCGTTGCAATGATATCACTTGAGATTTTATTTTCGCATAAAAAATTGGGCACATATCCATGATCTGTGCCCACATCAATTACCGAAGCTCCAAAATCAACAAGTTCTGCAATTTTATTAAGCCTCTTTGATAATTTTATCATTCTAAATAATCCTTTAATTTCTTTGACCTAGATGGATGACGAAGCTTTCTAAGAGCTTTGGCCTCAATCTGTCTAATTCTTTCACGAGTAACGTCGAATTCTTTGCCTACTTCTTCAAGTGTTCTAGCTCTACCATCATCAAGTCCAAACCTAAGTGTTAGAACCTTCTTTTCTCTCTCAGTTAAGGTTTCAAGAACAGTGTTAAGTTGTTCCTTTAAAAGTGTAAAGGTAGCAGCATCTTGTGGTGAAAGAATTTCATCATCTGGTATAAAGTCTCCCAAGTGAGAATCTTCCTCTTCACCGATTGGAGTTTCAAGTGAAACTGGTTCTTGAGCAATCTTTTGAATTTCACGAACTCTTTCAACATCTAAGTTCATTTCAGCTGCAATTTCTTCTGGAAGAGGATCACGTCCAAGATCTTGCACTAATTGTCTTTGAACTCTTACAAGCTTATTTATAGTTTCTACCATGTGAACTGGGATCCTAATTGTCCTTGCTTGGTCTGCTATGGCTCTTGTAATAGCTTGTCTAATCCACCAAGTAGCGTAAGTAGAAAACTTAAAACCCTTTGTGTAATCAAACTTATCTACTGCCTTCATAAGTCCTAGGTTTCCTTCTTGAATTAAGTCAAGGAAGCTCATGCCCCTACCTACATATCTCTTAGCAATAGATACTACAAGTCTTAAATTGGCTTCGGCAAGTTCCTTCTTAGCTAATTCGTCGCCCGCTTCCATTCTTTTTGCTATTTCAACTTCTTCCTCAGCAGTTAGAAGAGAAATTTTCCCAATCTCTTTAAGATACATCCTAACAGGGTCATCTACTGTAACACCCTTAGGAACTGATAAATCCTCTTTAGTAACATCTACTTCATCGTCATCATCTTTTGAATCTTTTTTATCAACTAAGTTTATTCCTTCTTTTTCGAAGACCTTGTATAGCTCATCTATATCATCAGAATCAATTTCATATTTTTCAAAGGCATCACCTATTTCTTCATAGGTAAGTTTGCCATCTTTTTTTCCATCCTTTAAAAGCTGGTCCTTTATTTCCTCAATTGACTCTTTATTCTTTAAATTTTCACTCATAATTGCCCTCCTCTTTCAACTCACTTAGCTTCAAATTAATTTCTTGCAATTCTTTTAAAGCCTCGAGTAGAAGATTTTTATTCTCTTCACCTTGAAGTTTTTCAATATTTTCGAGGATTTTGTTTTTTCGATCTCGGAGATAATTTCCCTTTATAGTATTTATCAATTCATCCACTATCTTATCGTTAACATGAATTTCATTAATAATACTAAGTATATTTTCCACAAATTCTCTATCTATCAATCTGTTTGATTCTAGAAGTGATAGAAAATCCTTTACTTCCATCTCTTCTTCATAAAGCCTAGGTATCTCTTCAAATACTGCTCTTGTCATTGCATTAGTAAAATAAAAAACCTCAATTTTATTCTTGATATACTTGTAAATATCATTGTCCAGTAAAGAATAAGATAATAATTCCTCTTGTGCTCTAGCCTTATTAGATTTCACAACATTTGTATTTTTCTTTACCTTAAATTTTTCTCTTTTCGCTTCCTTAAGCTTATTTCTATTTAAATAATTAATGTAATTTTCAATTGCTGTATAGGAAATATTGTATTTTCTCGAAAAGTTTTTTACAAAAATATCTCTTTCAATAGGATTCTTAATACTTGAGAGAATCTTAGCCGATTCAATGGTAAAATTGCTAAGACCTTCACTATCTTCTAGATTAAAATTCTCCTTAAGCTTTTTTATTTTAAATTCAATATAAGATATGGCAGACTTGATTTTATTTTCAAAGCCTTCTACTCCGTATTTTTTAATAAAATCATCGGGATCAAGACCGCCCTCAAGTTCTATTATTTTTGGATTTACAGAAGCTTGTAAAAATATATCTATGGCTCTTAAAGTCGCGTTAATACCTGCGTTGTCACTGTCATAGCAAATGTAAATATCCTTAGCCATTTTCTTTATAATATTAGCCTGGTCTATTGTAAGTGACGTACCAAGGCTTGCTATACTATAATTTATACCACTATTGTAGAGAGAAATAACATCCATATATCCTTCTACCAAGATTATTCTTTCTCGAGTAGATTCTCTAGAGATAATGTTTATATTAAAAACGTTGCTTCCCTTGTGGAATATTGGGGTTTCCCTTGAATTTAAGTACTTTGGTTTTGCATCTCCAAAAGCTCTCGCGCCAAATCCTATTATTCTATTATTTCTATTGATGATTGGAAACATAACTCTGTCGCGAAATCTATCAATATAATTTCCATTTTTACTCTTTGAAATTAGATTGAGTTCTAGAAGCTCTTCTTCCTTATAACCCATTTTTGTCAAGTGATCGTAAAGATCCGTCCATGAATCTTTTGAGTAACCAATTCCATAGGACCTTATAGTCTTATCACTTAGCATCCTATTTTTTAAGTATAATTGCGTTTTTTGTGATGCCTGATAATTTTTTAAAAAATGAAGTCCAGCTTCCCTATTAATTTCATATAATCTATTTCTTTTTTCGCGAGCTTCTTTATTTTCATCTTTATAAACTTCTAGTCTAACATTGTACTTGTCTGCTAAAAATTCTACAGCCTCTGGAAAGCTAAGATTTTCTCTTTTCATTACAAAAGTAATTACATCTCCACCTACTCCACATCCAAAGCATTTAAAAATTGATTTAGATGGTGAAACAGAAAAAGAGGGAGTTTTTTCAGAATGAAAAGGGCAGAGTCCCATATAATTGGATCCGGACCTTTTGAGGTCCACATATTCTCCAATTAAATCAACAATATCTGCCCTATCTCTAATCTCATCAAGAACATTGTCATTTATTACATACAATTAAATGCTCCATCCCTTCGGTATAAAAATATTTTTTAGCTGTTTTTTAGCATAGGTATCAGTCATACCTGCAATATAATCTGACACAATATCTTCATCACTGTGATTTCTATCATCATAAAGACTTAAATGGTTCTCTGGAATCCTACTTAAGTCCTCCATATAAAATTTATAAAGTTCTGTTAAGAGCCTCTTAATTTTTATCTCTTCACTTTTAACCACAGGGTCCATATAAACATTCTTAAACATATATTGTCTAAGTTCCATTGTGGCTTGATAAACTTCATCTTCCATCTCAACAATTCCCTTGCCATAGGATTTTTCAACTAAGGCATTTATCATTGTATTTATTCTTTGTGAAGAAGAATTGCCTAGTACCTTGGTTAACTCTTTAGGTAGTGATTCTGAAGAAATAATCCCTGCCCTAATGGCATCGTCAATATCATGATTTATATAGGCAATCCTATCGGCAAATTTTATAATTTTACCTTCAAGCGTATTGGCATTACCCCTACCTGAATGATTTAGGATCCCATCACGTACTTCTTCTGTTAGATTTAAACCAATTCTAGAATCTGATCTTTCCAAAAAGTCTACAACCTTTAAAGACTGTTCACCATGAATAAAACCATTAGACTTTAATTCATTTAAAACAGCCTCACCAGAGTGACCAAAGGGAGTGTGCCCTAGGTCATGACCAAGAGCAATTGCTTCTACTAAATCTTCATTTAACCTTAAAGACCTTGCTATTGTCCTACCTATTTGACTAACTTCTAGAGTATGAGTGAGCCTTGTTCTAAAATGGTCTCCTTCAGGAGAAATAAAGACTTGAGTCTTATGTTTTAGTCTTCTAAAACTCTTTGAGTGGATTATCCTATCCCTATCTCTTTGAAAATCAGTCCTAAGATTACATTTTTCTTCTTCTTTTTTTCTCCCCAAGCTTGAATCTGCAAAGGTTGCATATTCAAAAAACATTTTATGTTCAAGTTTTTCTCTCTCAACTCGAAGATTCATCTAATCACTTCCTGGATTCCATATGGTTAATAATAATTTCTGCAGTTTCTTCTATTGCTTTATCTGATACATCTATAACAAAACATCCAAGTTCTTCCATAACTTGCTTTGAATAATTTAATTCTTCTCTTATCCTATCGTAGTTTGCATACTTTGCTCCAGAAGTAAGACCAAGAGATTTTAATCTTTGTTCTCTAACAGAAATAATCTTTTCTGGATTTGCTGTAAGCCCTATTATCTTGTCTACATCTTTTTCATATACTTCCCTAGGCACAGGAACTTCTGGTACTAGAGGAATATTTGCAACTTTATATAATTTATTTGCAAGATACATTGACAGAGGTGTCTTAGATGTTCTTGAAATTCCAACTAAACATATATCTGCTTTCTTTGCACCACGAGGATCCTTGCCGTCGTCATACTTAACTGCAAATTCAACACATTCAACTTTTTTGAAATAATTTTCATCAAGCCTTCTTATAAGACCAGGCTCTCTTAGAGGTTCGTAACCTAGAATGTCTTGTATCTGAAGTAAAGGCTCACCCATAACATCAACTGTGTGGAGTTTTAACTCGTGAGTTTTTTCTTCAATAAAATCTCTAGTTTCTTTAACAACATTTGTATAAACTATAAGACTATTTTTAACTTCAGATGCCTTTTCAAGAACTGGCTTTATTTGCTCAATACTATTGTGGTAAGGATATCTAATAATTTCATAATTCTCTTTTTCAAATTGTCTTGCAGATGATTTTGCAATTAATTCTCCAGTTTCTCCAATTGAATCAGAAATTACAAAAATAGTGAGTTGATTATCGTCTTTATTCATTTCTCCTCCTATACAATTTCTTGGTCGCATACATCTACAAAAAGTCTTGTTACGTTAGTCTTTGTAAATCTTCCTACAACTTCAAGATCATTCTCATTTTTTACTTTAACAACAGGAAGGGAGTCAATACCCTTTGTCACAATTAAATTGGCAGCCTTATAGACACTATCTTCAATGTTTACATAAAAAACATTGGGCATCCTTGTCATAATTACACTGACAGGGGTCTTTTTTATATCAGCATCCCCTATCATAAACCTAATTAAATCCTTTCTAGATACAATTCCAGCAAGATAACCATCTTCTGTTATAAACATAGAAGATAAATCTTCCATAAAAAGATCAACTACTACATCATATACAGAAGTCTTTTGGTCACAGGAAAAAGGAAGAGACATATAGTCCTTTAATCTTAACCTTTTAAGATCTTGGGACAATTGAGAAAATATGGATTTGCCTGTATAGAAATATCCAAATTTTGGTCTTGCTCCCAATATATTAATCATAGTTAGGACAGAAAGGTCTGATCTTATTGTAGCCCTAGATAGTCCAAGAATTTCTGCAATATCATCACCAGTAATAGGTCCCTTTTCTTTTACAATTTCAATTATTTCAGTCTGCCTATCGCTGAATTTCATTTGCTCACCGACCTATTCCACAATGTTTTCGATTTTTAATATTTTTTGAATATTTTCCTCTATCCTATTGATTAGTCCAAGTCTATTTTCTCTTATCTTATCGTCTTCAGCCATTACCATAACATTGTCAAAGAATTTATCAATTGATGGTACAAGGTCATTTAACAAGTCCATAGCTTCCATATAATTATCTTCTGCTAGAGCTTCCTTAAAGCTTCCATCAATTTCTACAAATTTTTTATATAAATCTTTTTCTGCTTCTTCAACTAATAAATCTTCATTTATTTCAAGTAGATCAACATTCTTAGTCAAGTTATTAATTCTATTATAGGCATCAACAAATTTACTTCTATCATCCTTAAACCATTCATTTAATTCTTTAGCTTTATCAAAGATACTGTGGATTTCGCTTTCTGGAATTAAAATAGAATCAATAATATCGTATCTTATGCCTTCATCTTGAAGCATAGTCTTGATTCTTCCTAAGAAGAAATCTCTTACGTTGGCAATAACTTCTTCATGATTAAATGTGAGACCAAGATCATTAATATATTCATATAAACTTGCTTCCACAGCTTCGTCTAAATTAAATTTCCAAGAATTATTTCTAATAATGTTGATTACACCAATTGCAGATCTTCTAAGTGCAAAAGGATCTGCTGAACCAGTAGGAATTTCTCCAATAGCAAAAAGCCCAGCTATAGTATCAATCTTATCTGCAAGAGAGAATATTGAACCAACGCTTGATTCTGGAAGATTATCTCCGGCAAACTTAGGTAAGTATTGTTCCCTAATTGCAGTTGCAACTATTTCCTTTTCTCCAGATTTTAGAGCGTAGATTTCACCAATTACGCCTTGAAGTTCTGTAAACTCAATTACCATTTTTGTAGTTAAGTCTGCTTTTGAAAGATGGGCTACTCTTTTTATTGCATCAATAGCTTCATCTGCAAAAGAAAGAGATTCTGCAATTTTATTTGCAACTACACCATCTCTTTTTTCTTTTTCAAGCATTGTTCCTAGTTTATCGTGGAAAAGAACTCCATTTAAGTTTTCAACATAGTCTTCAAGAGGTTTTGAAATATCATCATCGTAGAAAAATTTAGCATCTTCAAGCCTAGCTCCGAGAACTTTTTCATTTCCTGCAATAACTATATCTTCGTAATCTCTTGTACCATTTCTTACGGTTATAAAGTATGGTAAAAGTCCTCCGTCTTGAGAATAGATTGGAGTAAATCTCAAGTGGTCAATCATAGTTGTTGTTACAACTTCCTTTGGAAGACTAAGGTATTTTTCCTTGATAGATCCTTTTATTGGAGTAGGATATTCAACGATGTAAGTAAGTTCTTCTAAAAGGTCTTCATTTTCGTGAATTTCTCCACCTAAGGATTTGGCAATCTTTGTAGATTCATATTTAATAATTTCACGTCTCTTATTTTGATCTAAAATTACATAGTTGTCTTCTAGTAATTTTTCGTAATTTTCTACCTTGTCAATTTTTACTTCTGATGAACCTAAAAATCTGTGGCCCTTTGTTATATTACTAACTTGAATTCCTTCAAAATCAAATTCAACAACCTTATCATTTAAAAGTGAAACAACCCATCTAATTGGTCTGGCAAATCTAATATTTTTTCCACCCCAACGCATATTTTTTGGGAAGTTAATGTCTTTAATAAGTCCAGGAATTATTCCTTTTAAGATTTCTGCAGAATCTCTACCTATTGAAGAAATGTGAGCAAACACATAGTCAGTACCCTTAACTTCTTTAATGACAATATCTTTTTCTGTGATTTTTTGAGAATTCATAAAGCCTAATAGAGGTTTTGTAGGATTTTTTTCATCATCATAGGCAATCTTAAGGGCAGGACCCTTTACTTCCTTAGTTATATCTTTTTGTTTTTCATCTAGTCCTTCAATTATAAGACTAAGTCTTCTTGGAGTCGCGTAAACTTTCACATCTTCAAATCCAAGTTCGTTTTCGACTAATAATTTTTGTGATTTTTCTCTAAGTTGTTCTATTGCCATGTTGACAAATCTTGATGGCAACTCTTCAACTCCAATTTCAAGTAAATAATTATTCATCTATTTCACCTCTATTTATAAGGGGATAGTCCATTTCTTCTCTGTGTTTTAAATGAGTTTTTGCTACAATTCTGGCAAGGTTTCTTACCCTTTGAATGTAACTTGTTCTTTCAGAAACAGAAAGAGCTCCTCTAGCGTCTAGCAAGTTAAAGGCATGAGAACACTTAAGAGTGTAGTCATAGGCATCTATAACAATACCTTCTTCAATAGTTCTTTTAGCTTCAGCTTCATACATATCAAAAAGTTTTCTCAACATATCAATATCAGCTGTTTCAAAGGCATATTTAGAGTGTTCAAATTCGTTTTTCTTAAATACTTCACCATAAGTAATGTTTTCGTTATATTGGATGTCATAAACTGACTCAACGTTTTGAAGATACATAGCAATTCTTTCGAGTCCATAAGTAAGCTCTGCACTTTCAAGATCAAGGTTTACTCCACCTACTTGTTGGAAATAAGTAAATTGTGTTACTTCCATCCCATCAAGCCAAACTTCCCAACCAAGACCCCATGCACCAAGTGTAGGAGACTCCCAGTTGTCTTCAACAAATCTAATATCGTGTTTTTTTGGGTCGATTCCAATTGCAAAAAGGGAATCTAGATAAAGTTGTTGGACATCTTCTGGAGATGGTTTCAAAATAACTTGCAATTGGTGATGTTGATAAAGTCTATTTGGATTTTCACCATATCTACCATCTGCAGGCCTTCTTGAAGGTTCAACGTAAACTACCTTCCATCCTTCTGGTCCAAGAGACCTTAAGAATGTATTAGGATTCATAGTTCCCGCACCCTTTTCAATGTCATAAGGTTGCATAATTATTGCTCCCTTTTCCTTCCAATAATTTTCCAATGTCATTATTAAATCTTGGAAATACATTTTTTCCTCCTTAATTAAACAGCTTGTCAGACTTAAAACTGCTTATATCTAAATTGTATTTTATATATTTTATCATAATATTATGCAGATATTTTTTTCTACTTTTTTCAATATCTTCTATATTTTCTAATTCTTCGAGCTTGCCATAAAGAATTGCATTTAAGAAAATCAAATCTCTCCTTGTTAATGAAAAAGAATAAGGATCTTGAAAATCGATTATGCCTTCTCTAATAGAGAAATAAGATTTTTCTTTAATATCAAGTTTTGGTCTATAACCTATAAAACTAAGATATTTTAATTCAAAGGCTAGAGCAAGACCTATTGGATCCTCTGTAAAATTGAAGAAATTTAAAGTTTTTCTCAATAGATCAAAGGCTTTTTTGTTAGCCTCACCACCTATAGATGATTTGTCTATAATCTCAAGTAGCAAGGATGCATAAATTAAATTGTCGTAATTTTCTCTAATTTTAAAGTTCGATTCTAAAATTTTTGAATCACTAATATAGAAAAAACTTTGCCCTTTTTTTAAGAGGTATTCATTTAAACCAAAGACTTGTGAAACACTTAAATTTCTGGATTTAGGACTCATTGCTCCCTTTACCATAATGGAAATCTTCCCATATTCCTTGGTGAAAACCCTAATTATCTTAGAAGATTCACCAAACTCCATTTCATTTAAGACTATGCCCAGAGTGTAATTATTTGTCGTAACCAAATCTCTTTACCAAATTATCTCTGTCTCTCCAGTTTTTCTCAACCTTAACCCAAATTTGAAGATTTACCTTTGCATCTAAAAGTCTCTCGGCTTCTTCTCTTGCTTCGGTCCCAATTCTTTTAAGCATGGAACCATTTTTCCCAATAAGAATTCCCTTGTGAGAATCTCTTTCAACATAAATATTTGCATCAATATCGTACATGTTTTTATCTTCTCTTTTTTTGAATTTTTCAATTGAGATTGCAAGACCATGGGGAACTTCTTCATTTAAGTACATAAGGCCCTTTTCTCTTATGATTTCTGCAACAATAAATCTCTCATTTTTGTCAGTAATCATATCTTCTGGATAGTACATTGGTCCAGGTTTTAAAAACTTTTTAAGTGTTTCTAGATAGATATCAACACCATCATTTTTCATAGCAGAAATAGGAATTATGTCATCAAAAATCTCTTCTTCTGCATACATTGAAATAATTTCTAAAAGCTCATCTTTTCTTATTGTATCAACCTTATTTATTAAAAGTATAATAGGTAGTTTCCCTTTATATTCTTTTAGGATATCTATAATTGATCTTTCAGCCCTACCAATTTTTTTAGAAGTGTCCACTATATAGGTAATTACATCTGAATCATCGATACCCTCTTTTGATTCAGTTAGCATGAATTCTCCCAATTTATTTTTTGGTTTTTGTATTCCGGGTGTATCTAAAAATATTATTTGTGCATCTTCATCTGTATGGATAAAAGTAATATTTTGTCTCGTTGTTTGAGGCTTTGAAGAAATAGCTGAAATTTTTTCTCCAATTATGGCATTGAGCAAGGTTGATTTACCAACATTGGGCCTCCCTATTACTGATACATATCCCGATTTAAAATTATTTTCTGTCATTTTCATCTCCATCCAGGTCTTCTGGACCAAAGGAATGAGGCAAAATTTCCTCCATTCCAAATATTTTATAATCTTCTGTAGAATTTGCTATTATTATTTCAGGATTTTTTGAAAATTCGCGAATAACTTGTCTGCAAACTCCACAAGGGAAGGTATAATCACTGTCCCCAACTACAGCTATCTTTTTAATCTCTCTCCTGCCTTCAGATACTGCTTTAAATATTGCAGTTCTCTCTGCACAGTTAGTTGGAGAGTAAGAAGCTATTTCAATGTTTCCACCAGAATAAACTGACCCATCTTCCATCTCAACTGCACAACCCACGTTAAAGTGTGAGTAAGGCGTATATGTCATATTATCTCTTGCTTCAAGTGCAAGTTCAATTAATTTTTTATATTCCATTTAACCAACTACCTTAAAAACAAATATTGCAACACAGACTCCAAGGATGGCTCCAACAACAACTTCTGAAACCTTGTGAATTTTTCCCTCTACTCGACTTTCTGCAACAAGAAAAGCCAGTCCAAAGGAACAAAGTGTCACAAGAGAATTTTCTGCTATCATAGTTATAATTGTGGCAGCACAAAAAGAAATTGCCGAGTGACCACTTAGGCCACCTCCTTGGAAATAAGTACCTCCACTTTTTTTAGCCATCAAAAGCTTAGCCCCAACTGTCGCTATAATAATTATAAGCAAGGATACGAAAGCCAAGTGATTTGGCATATTTTTTATCTTAAATAAGAGCAAGTCTCCAAAAGAAGCAAACTTGTCATAAAATACTAAGTAAGCGACAACAACAGCATTTAGTGCTGTAATTAAAACTGCCCCAGCTGATACGTCCTTTATATACTTTGCAATAGGGTTGTATTCCTGTACTACTAAATCAACAGTCCTCTCTATTGCAGTGTTAATCATTTCTGCAAATACCACTAGTGTAATCGCAAATAACATTAAGAGAAACTCTGTAGATGATATATCGAAGAAAAGCGATAGGATTATAATTCCAAGAGCAGCAAGATAATGAAATTTCATATTTCTTTCCGTCTTCAGAACAGAAATAATTCCCTGGACCGCATAGTTAAAAGATGAAATAAAGCGTCCTTTTTTCATAAAATCACCTATAAATTTCAAGTTCCTTCATGGATAACTTTTCTCTTTCTCTCATTTCTCTTTTGTCTTCTTCTTCCATGTGATCGTACCCTAAAAGATGGAGAATACTATGGACTGTTAAATAAGAAAGTTCTCTTTCATGAGAATGACCAAGCTCCTCTGCTTGCTCCATTACTCTTCTTGTGTTTATTATAACATCTCCAAGAATTCTCTTGTCTATAATAAATTCATCATCCATAGGAAAAGATAATACATCGGTAGATTTATCTACTCCTCTGTAATCCCTATTTAAAATTTTTATTTCTTCATCTCCAACAAAGGAAACAGATACTTCAACCTCATCATCAAGACCTTCAACTTTTAAAACAGAAGCAATTGATTTTTCTACCAATGATTTTATTTCATCAGTTATTTCTATATCATCTTGCCTGTCATCGTAGTAAACTTCCATTATTTACTCCAGTTCTTTGACTTTTTGGCCTCAATTACTTTTTTGGCCTTGTCATTTGTCTTTTCATATTTTTCGTATGCATCAATTATTCTTTGAACAAGGGCGTGACGAACAATATCATTTTTATTTAGATATGTTATCCCTATTCCCTTTACTCCATCAAGAATCTTCAAAACAGTCTTTAGACCAGATTGCTTACCTCTTGGTAGGTCTATTTGTGTGACATCACCAGTCACAATAGCCTTAGATCCATAGCCAAGCCTTGTCAAAAACATCTTCATTTGTTCATTAGTTGTGTTTTGTGCCTCATCTAAGATAACAAAGGCTGAATCAAGAGTTCTACCCCTCATGTAAGCAAGTGGTGCAACCTCAATAAGTCCCTTTTCAAATAAATTATTGTATGTGTCATGTCCAAGTATCTCAAACAATGCATCATAAAGAGGCCTTAAATAAGGATCGACTTTGTTTTGTAAATCCCCAGGGAGGAAGCCCAAGTTTTCTCCAGCTTCTACAGCAGGTCTTGTCAAAATAATTCTATTAACTTCTTTCGCTTTAAAGGCACGTACGGCTGCCGCCATAGCAAGATATGTTTTACCCGTGCCTGCTGGTCCAATCCCAAAAACAATATCATTGTTATTTATATTGTCAATATATCTCTTTTGACCAAGAGTCTTTGCTCGTATGGGTTTACCCATGGATGTATATACTAAAGTATCCTTTAGCAGCTCTGCCACCGGCCTCTTTTCATTATTTTTAATAAGTGAAATCGCATATCTTACATCTGATAGACTTAGAGAATTTTGTTTTTTTGCAGTTTCAACTAAGTTTGATAAAAGAACTGCCCCATCTTCAACTGCATCCTCTTCCCCACTTATGAAAATTTTATCTTCTTTGGATTTAATGCTAAGCCCTAGTTCTTTTTCTATAAGAGCAATATTTTCATCTAGCTTGCCAAATAAAATTGACATTAAATTTATATCATTAATTTCAATGGATTTTTCCATTTTTGTCAAAAATATACCCCCTTAAACGTGACTTTAATAATACCACAAAAAGGCTTACTTTTCCATAGATTATGGAAAGCAAGCCTTGATTTATCTAAGACTTAAAGGTTTATCAAAAATCTCTTTATAAATTTGAATTTTGGGTAAATCTTCTTCATTAAAGTTTAAGAAATCATCAATAAAGTTTTCGCCCTCGTCATCTTCATAAATAACCCTGTCTGATTCACATTCTTTTATGAATTCACTTTCAAAAATCTTATCGGGAATTTTCTCTAGATTAAGAGAACCTTCTAAAACTTCCTTGTTATCTTCAGATTTTGAAATTTTTAAATCTTTACCCGATGAAGATTTCTTTTCTAAAAGTTTTCTCTTAAGTTCTCTTTGAGCATGAATAGGGTCTTTATTAATAAGTTTTTTATCACTTTTTTCTCTAATCTTATCCTCAGATTTATGCTTTTCTTCTTTAAAGATTTCTTTAATACTTTTTCCTAAAGTTTCCTTCTTATCTTTTTCTTTCTCTTTTTCCTTTTCTTCTTTGATTATTTTTTTGATTTCATCAATTAAACTTTCTGAATCTGATGTCATGTTACCATGAATATTTTTAGAATTTGGATTATTTCTATCAACTTCATAAAAATCCTCTGTCATTTTCTTTTTGCCCCTATTAAGAACAGTTAAAATAACTTTGAAAATCACAATGAATATTATGGCTGGCATGAGAGAAATAATACCAATCAAAAGACTAAAAATAGATCCCATTATTTATTTTCCTTTTTATGATTTTTTTCAGGGATTTTAGAAATTGACTTTCTCATATCAGTATCAGAGTTTATATTTTGCATCTTATAATAATCAAAGACTCCAAGATTTCCACTTTTTAAAGCTTCTGCCATTGCAATTGGTACTTGAGATTCTGCTTCTACTACCTTTGCCCTCATGGCTTCTACTTCAGCCTTCATTTCTTGTTCACGAGCAAGGGCCATAGCACGTCTTTCTGATGCCTTAGCTTCAGATATTCTCTTATCAGCTTCAGCTTGATCAGTTTGTAATCTTGCCCCAATGTTTCTTGCAACGTCAACATCTGCTATATCAATAGATAAAATTTCGTAAGCTGTACCAGAGTCAAGTCCCTTGTCTAATACAACTCTTGAAATTGAATCAGGGTTTTCTAGAACTGACTTATAACTCTTTGATGAACCCACTGTTGTTACAATACCTTCTCCAACTCTTGCAATAATAGTTTGTTCACCTGCACCACCAACAAGTCTTTCTATGTTGGCCCTAACAGTTACCTTTGCCTTAACTATAACTTCAATACCATCTTGAGCAACAGCAGAGATATTTGGTGTTTCAATTACCTTGGGGTTTACAGAAACTTGAACTGCTTCAAGAACATCTCTACCTGCAAGGTCAATAGCAGCTGCCCTTTCAAATTGAAGAGGTATGTTTGCCCTTTGTGCGGCTATAAGTGCATCTACAAGAGTATTGACATTACCACCTGCAAGGTAGTGAGCTTCAAGACTAGCTATTTCAAGATTAAGCCCAGCCTTAGTTGCCTTTATAGCAGGTCTAACAATTCTTGATGGTTTAACTCTTCTAAGTTTCATCCCAATAAGCTCTGATATCTTGATTTTAACACCAGAGAAAAATGCAGTTACCCAAAGTCCAACTGGTACGAAGGACAAGAACATGGAAACTACTATGATTATTACTGCAATTATTAAGATACTTCCAATTGGATAATATGACATAATTCCTCCTAATTTTTTTCGACGTAAACTCTTGCGCCACTAATTTTAACAACAACTACAGATTCATCTTTTCCAATAAATCCAGTGTTTGAAACTACTTCTATCTTCCTATCTCCCAATATAGCATAACCTGTTGGTCTAAGGGGAGTTTTTGTTACTAATATATCACCTGGAGAAACTTCTTCAGCCTTAACACTTACATAGCCCTTATCGCTAGAACTTTCTTTAAAAAGTCTAAGCCTATTAATTGCTTCAGAATTAATTCCTCTTTTAATAAGTACATATCCAAGAATTAATGCAATAACTAGAGCAAGAGCAAGAGAAAACAGAGCAAAATAAATGTCACTCATTGACAAAACTAAGCCTGCAGAAACTGCAATAATCCCACTGACTCCAGCAACTCCAAATCCTGGTATCATTATTTCAAAGCCTAATAAGAGCAAGCCTAAAACAAATAAGGAGATTTCAAAAATGTTTGTATTCCCCATTTTTATAGATCCCCAAAAAAAGGCAATAAAGCAGGCTATTGAAAGAATTCCAGATATACCAAAACCTGGTGTCAAAACTTCAAAAACTGCTGTTACAATTGCCACAATAAGTAAAATAGCAAAAATGTAATCATTAGAAAATATACTTTCTAAAGATCTTATGCCTTCACCTTGTGCATAAACAAAATTTATTAAAAGCATTAAAAGTGGAAGACTATAAAATAAATTTTTATGTTTTTTCAATTTAACCTCCTTTGCACTTGTTAATATTTTACCCCAAAATTTTTATCAATAATCTAAATTATACAAAAGATTAGGAATTTAAATTATTAATATTTATTAAAATTCAGAAGCTTCCTTGAGACAAGAATAATGAGTTGACTCTAGCTTTTCATTAAAAACTGTTCTCTCTATAATATTTTTTATTATTAGATCTAATTCTTTGTTTTCTCTATAGTCAGCAGGTGCAAAATATTTTATTCTATTATCCTTAATCATCCTATAAACTTTCTCTTTAGAGTGGTCGGGATTATAAACTCCTACAGAAAATCCACCATAAGTGTTTACTAACTTCATGCATGGAATATCAGTGTCGCTATCTCCAATATAAATTATATTTCTAAAGGGAACCCTAATCTCATCAGGTGGAAAATAATCATTTATACCTGGATCGTTAATATCTAAAGTTCCCTTCTGAATTCTAAAAAGAAACTGAGTTTTGTTTGTGTAGTTAACTACTTGAGCTGGCCATCTCGCTATACCCTTCTCATCAAAGTAAAAGGAGCTTGCATAAATTTTTTCAAATTCACCATTTTTTGCAATTTCTGTCCCCTCAATCATCTCTTTAATTCCAGAGGATATTATATAATGCTCTACAAGAACTCCTCTCTTTAACCCATAATCTCTGATACGTTTAAACCAATCATTAACTCCTGAAAACAATTGAACTTCAGCTCCATAAGCCTCCAAAGTTTTTCTATCTAACTTATGATGATCTTTAAACTCGTTTACCATCATATACATATAAGACAAGTTCTCATCCATATCATTGTCTGCTGCCATCCCATTTGATTTATTCCAGAATTCTTCTACTTCATAACCTAAAGATTGAATATATCCTTGAGCCTGCATCTCATTAGGTGTCAGGGTCTTATCAAAATCATAGCATATAGCAATGACAGGAAGTTCTTCCTTATGTTTTCTTAAATAATCTCTATCACTCATAAATGTCTCCTTACTAGTAAAATATAAAAATTAAATTTCTAATATTTTAAAGTTTAACTTTGAAAATCAAAAAAATTGTAAAAAAAAACCCAGGGAAATTCCCCGAGTTTTAATTTAATAATTCTTTGGCAATAGCATTAACTTGCTTACCATCTGCCTTACCCTTAATTAATGGCATGACGTTTTTCATTAATTTTCCAATATCCTTCATTGATGTTATTTCATTTTCGTCAATCACTTTTTGTATGATTCCTTTTAATTCTTCATCTGATAATTGCTCAGGTAAGTAATCAAGTAATATTTCAATTTCTTGGTTTGTATGTTCAACCAAGTCTTCTCTATTACCCTTTTTAAATTCCTCAATTGACGATTTTTTTTCTTTTAGCTGTTTGCCAATGATATTTTCAATATCACTGTCATCAAGCTCAACTCGTTCATCTACTTCTTTTTGTTTAATAGCTGCACGAACCATGGTGATAACATCTTTTCGAAGTTTATCTTTATTTTTCATAGCATCCTTTAGGTCTGCCATGAGTCTCTCTTTTAGAGACATAAGAACACCCTCTTTAATATCTGTGCTTTTTTCTGCGTGCCTCTTCGGATTTTTTCTTCCTTCTAACACTTGGTTTTTCGTAATGTTCTCTTTTTCTTACTTCTTTGAGAACTCCACTAGTGGCACATTGTCTTTTGAATCTTTTTAGAGCATTGTCTAAAGATTCATTTTCACCAACCCTGATTTCGGACATTTTTTAACCTCCTCTCGTAGAAAAGAGTATGGCCTCGCGGCCAATTTAGGTTTATTATACTCTATAAATCCCAAAACTTCAATAAAATTTTTCTTTTTTGATTTTTAATTATTTCTATGAGATGTTATCAGTTTTATTTAAAATTATAGGTCCTAACCAGCATGATTTTAGGCTCATTATTTTTGTTTCATTTATCTTTATTTACCATATAAGTTATACATATTACAGAAGCTGAAATTAATATCTTTATTAACATTAAGCCCATAAATTGCCAGGAAAGTGGATTTAAAATTACATCTCCTAGGAGGGTATTAGTTATAACTCCAATGGAAGCTCCAAGTAGTGATGAAGTAATATACTTTATGTAATTGGTCTTACAGGCACCAAAGTAAAAGCTAAGAATATCGCAAGGAAACCATCCAATAAGTCTTATTATAAAACTTGCTAGAAATTCATTTTTCTTTTGCATTTCTATTAGCTTTTTAAGCTTTGGATATTTTTTCTTTAAATAATCCATCTCCTCTGTCCCAGACCATCTTCCCAGTATAAAAGGAATTGTAAGTGTAATTGACAGACCAATATAACTTATCAATACTGCTTTTAATGGTTCAAAGAGAATTCCACTTGCAAGATAAAGAGATGGCAATGGGATTATTATTGTAAGACTCTTGACTGCAAAAAGGCTCAAAAGATAAATTATAGACTTTCTAGGATTACCACTTGCATTTTCAATTATAGAATCAATACTCATATTTCCACTTCTGGTCAAAATCAAAAGTATTATTATGGATAAAAAGGAAACCAGGGCAACAATTTGAATTTTTTTGAATCTATTTTTTACATTTTTATCACTTTCACTTAAATCTATATTATCTTCATCTTCAAATTTTTTTAATTTTTCTATTATGCTATTCATTTCATCAACTCTTTTTTATATTTTCTAAGGTTAAGACTTTCTTTGCATCCCTTCTCCCCATTTCATATAAATTCTCTAACTGCTCATGGTCTTGACTCAGAGTTTTTAAATTTCCTATGTCACTCGGTGCGATAATTATTATTTTATTTTGATTTTCTAGTTCAATTGCTTCCCTAAGGCTTTGATTATAAACTTCATATCTTTTTGCAAAAGTTTTTGAAAGTCTAGGGTAGTTTCTCCTAAGTATTCTCACAAATTTTTTGTCCTTTCTCTTTTCCCTAAAGTAATCTTTGGGTCTTGTTAAAACAAGAATCACTTTGTCACAACCAGCTTCGAAGGCTTTCTTAAAAGGAATTGGGTCTGACAGCCCACCATCAAAGTAAGGGACTCCTTTAACCTCATAGGGATTACAAAGGACTGGAACACAACATGATGCTTTAATTGGATCATATTCATCAATAATGAGGTCATTCTTATTAAAATATTTTGGCCTTCCTGTTCTAGCATCTGTTGCAACTATTTCAAATTCCATTGGATTTTCCATCATAGTTTTATAGTCAAGTGGATTTTCTCCATTTGATGCACTTAAGTCCGAATAAATATAATCTAAATCAATATATGAACCCGTTTTTAAATAATTTTTTAAGCTCATATATTCTTTTCTAAAAGCATAATTATTATAGAAGACAAAATTTCTTCTTGGTTGCTTGGCAAGAAATGATGCACCATTAGCAGCCCCAGCAGACACTCCAATGAAGTAATCTCCACTTATTCCCTCTTCCATTAGATGATCAAAAACTCCTGCTCCATAAATTCCACGAGTTCCTCCACCTACATCAACAAATCCTAATTTCATAAATCATCTTCCTTCTTTAGAGTCTATTTTCCCATAATGCATTCTTAAATTAATTATATTAAATATTTTCAATTATTGATATAACCAAAAGTTTAAAAGTGTTACATTTTTAATAAATCAAAATTCCTTGTCTTAAGTCAATAGATAAAATAAAAAAAGCCAGAACATTAATCCTGGCTTTAGTAAAAATTTTATCAACCTGGTGGCCAATTTAAACTTCTTCCTCCAAGTACATGGAAGTGAAGGTGATCTACAGTTTGACCTCCGTCTTCTTTGCAATTGTTTACGATCCTGTAACCCTTAGTAAGACCTTCTTCAGCGCAAAGTTTCTTTGCAACTAAGAAGATGTGACCTATAAGTTCTTTGTGGTTTTCATCTAAATCATCTGCTGATGAAATGTGTTCCTTTGGAACGATTAAAAAATGAGTAGGAGCTTGTGGGTCTATGTCTCTAAAAGCATACACAAGTTCATCTTCATAAAGTTTTGTTGAAGGAATTTCTCCCTTGATTATTTTACAAAATAAACAGTCCATCCTTACCTCCTTTTGGCTTCAACTTCTTTGCAGAGTTCATTCCACTGACATTCTCTGCAAATTTCTTCTCGCCTATTCTTTGAAAATATTATATCACAGGCAAGCTTTTTTATGTCCTCCCATGAATAAATTTCATCTTGAGATAGATTTAAAATTTCTAAAACTTTTCTGTCGTATGATTTCACCAAGTCATCACTTTGACACTTATGCCCAAGGTTTTCTGGACAAGGTCCACAAATATCATCAAGATCAGCAAGTAGTTTAACCTCTGGATTCTCTTTTAGTTCCTTTAAAATTCTTGTCATATTTTTTGAAAAATCATCACTATAACCCTCGCCCACAAAGTTTTCTGTGCACAAGAGATGATGAGCTCTTATCTTTAACATTTAATCACCAAGAACTTCACAATTTGCGATTTCGCCTGTATCTAAGATTTTTACTTTTTTGATTTTATTAGTAAGATCTTCCTTAGATTTTGCCTTGACCCTGATGTAGTTAGTTGTGTAACCATAATAAACTCCATCATGTTCTTCTTCAAATAAAACAGACTGTGCGGTCTTCATATTTTCTCTCTCAAAAATTTCTTGATATTTTTCTCCAAGAGCAATTAATTTTTCAGATCTTTCTTTTTTAACATTTCCGTCAATTTGATTTTTCATGGCTGCTGCCTTTGTGTTTTTTCTTTTTGAATATTTGAAGACGTGAATCCTTGAGAAGCCAACTTCTTTTACGATCTTCATTGAATCTTCAAAGTCCTCTTCACTTTCTCCAGGGAAGCCAACAATTATATCTGTTGTAAGTCCTGCATGAGGCATATGCTTCCTAATAATATTTGCCTTTTCAATGTAATCTTCACGAGTGTATCGTCTATTCATTGCTTTGAGGATATTGTTTGATCCACTTTGAAGTGAAAGATGGAAGTGGTCACAAAGTTTTCCAGTCTTTACTGCCCTTTCCATAAATTCATCTGTAATAATAAGTGGTTCAACAGATGAAAGTCTAATTCTTTCGATTCCATCAACTTCTGCAATGGCTTCTATTAGATCAATTAATCTCATATCGCCAAGGTCCTTGCCAAAAGACCCAATGTGAATTCCTGTTAAGACAATTTCTTTAAAGCCCCTATCTGCAAGTGTTCTTGCCTCTCTTACTGAGTCTTCAATTGTTCTAGACCTAATAGGTCCCCTTGCAAAGGGAATGATGCAATAAGTACAAAATCTGTTGCACCCATCTTGTACCTTCATGTAGGCACGTGTCCTGTTATTACTATCAAAATTTGTCGTGTTGGCAAATTCACGAACATTTTTTAAGTCCTTAACAATATCTATCTTTTCATTGTTTTTCTTGGACTCTTCTATTAAATCTACAATCCTATTTCTTTCAGTTGTTCCAACGACAACATCAACTCCCTCAATATTTTTTACTTCCTCGGGAGAAACTTGTGAATAACATCCCACAACTGCAACAACTGAGTCTGGGTTATTCTTCTTAGATTTTCTAATAAATTGTCTTGATTTTCTATCTGATAAGTTTGTAACTGTGCAAGTATTAACTATATAAATATCACTAAAGTCATCATTTTCAACTTGTCTATATCCCCTACTTTCAAAGAGTTCACTCATGGCTTCTGATTCATATTGATTAACCTTGCAGCCAAGAGTTAAAATTGAAAAAGTTTTTTCCATTATTCACACTCCTTTGCGTGTATTATATAAAAAGAAGCTGTTATAGCTGCAGTCTCTGCTCGAAGAATTCTCCTGCCAAGCCCTACTTTTTTAGCTTCACTTAATAGCTCAAGTTCTCTTTCTGATATACCACCCTCTGGTCCAATAACAAGTCCTACATTATTGCTTAAATCCTTTGTTATCTCGCCCAATTGTGTCTTGTCTTCATCTTCATAACATAAAACTAAGTCGCCAGAAAAATTTAAAATATCATCTGTCTTTATTATGTCATGGACAATAGGTATGACATCTCGCTTTGATTGCTTTGCAGCTGACTCTACAATTTTTTGAAATCTTTCCAATTTCTTTTCTTTTTTCTTAGAAATATCTGAGATAGACCTGTCCATTATAACTGGATAAAAATCGCTAACTCCAATTTCTGTAGCATGTCTTAAGACATCTTCAGACTTATTGTTTTTTAAAATTCCAAAGAATAGGGAGAGTCTAACCTTAGATTCATTAGATTCTTTGACTTCTCCAATATTTTTTATTTTTTCACCTTCATAAGCAAAGGAAAAAATCCCATCCTCAAAAACAACTTGAAAGACTTCCCCGTCCTTTATTCTAATTACATTTTTTAAGTGGTGAAGAGTTTCTTCCTTTAAATTCGTATTGCCTTGGAACTTTCTATCTTCAAAAAATCTATACATTTAATCTTCCTACAATGGCAACCCAATTATTTTTTTCCAACTCGTCAATAATTTCAAAGCCATTTTCTTCTAGAGCATCAATAACCATTTGTCTTCTCTCTTTTATAATTCCTGAAGTTATAAAAATTCCACCCTCATCCATATGGTTCTTAAGATTTTTAATTTCATCAACGATTATCTCTGCAATTATGTTGGAAACAATTAAGTCTGCTCTTCCCTTTACAACATCAAGAAGATTTCCCTTTTTGATTTCCATCTTGTCTTCAAGATTATTTAGACCTGCATTTTCATGAGAAGCATCAATACACTTGTCATCAATATCAACTGCAAGTGCCCTCTTTGCTCCAAGTTTTATACCAGCTATGGCAAGAATACCTGAACCACAACCTATATCAAAGATTTCGTCATCTTTTTTTACGTATCTCTCTAAAAGTTCAAGGCACATATAAGTTGATTCATGAGTTCCTGTTCCAAAGGCCATGCCTGGATTTATTTTAATTACTATTCTCTCATTTTTGTCATAATCTTCCCACTCAGGAACAATAGCAAGCTTCTCACCAATTTCTAGTGGCTTGTAATATTTTTTCCAATTATTTGCCCAGTCTTCGTCGTCTTTTTCTTCTATAAGACATTGTCCAAGATTTTTTTCATTTAGCTCAGCCTTTAAATTATTTGCATCTTCCATATTTTCTGGATAAACCCTAAGAGCAAACACCCCTTCCTTTGAATTTAAAAGAGGGTAGTCTATAAAGTCCCAGTCTTTTTCGTCTTGATCTAGTTCATCCACAATGTCGCTAGAAATTTCTTCTGTTGTATAAATTCCATAATCAAATAGAATTCCTTCAATGATATCTTTTTTATCCTTTGAAGTATTTATTGTCATTTCAATGTATTTCATCTAATCACCTTGTTTCATTATATTATAGATAATTTCTTTATACAATTTAAAAAATGCGAATCAGTGATCCGCATTAATCAAATAATTTCTTTAACTTATCTAAAAATGATTTTTTATTTTCTGCAACTTCTGGCTCAGTTTCTCTTAACTCTTCGAGAAGTTTTCTTTGTTCGTCGCTAACCTTTTTTGGAATAATAATATCTACCTTGAAGAAGAGGTCTCCTCTTTGTTTGTCTCTGTTGACATAAGGGACTCCTTCTCCCTTTAGTCTAAAGACTGTTCCACCTGTAGTTCCTTTAGGAATATCATAGTCAACAATTTTCTCAAGAGTAGGGACCTTTATCTTTGCTCCAAGAACTGCATCTGAATAAGAAATTGGAATATTTAGATAGATATCATTGCCTTCTCTCTTGAAGACTGCGTCTGATCTAACTCTAATATAGACGAAGATGTCTCCATTTTCGCCACCATTTTCTCCAACAGAACCTTGATTCCTAAGTGAAACAATATTTCCAGTGTCAACTCCCTTAGGGATATTAACTTTTAACTTCTTAGTTCTTGACTTGCTTCCTCTTCCACCACATTCTTTACATGGCTCTTCTATAACTTCGCCTGTTCCCTTACAGTCTTCACAAGCTGAAGTCCTCACAAACCTTCCAAAGGGTGTGTTTTGTTCTGAAGTAACTTGGCCTGAACCATGACAAGTTTCACAAGTATGCTTTTCACTTCCTGGTTCCATCTTGCTGCCATGACAGTGAGAACACTCTTCCCTAACCTTGACAGAAATTTCTTTTTCTACTCCAAATATTGCTTCAAAGAAATCAAGGGTTATATCTACTCTGGCATCGGGCCCCTTCTTTGGCATGTCTTTTCTATTTGCGTATTCATATTTATTTGATCTTGAGCCACCAAAAATATCAAAAATGTCATCAAAGATATCTGAGAAACCTCCAAAGCCACTTCCTCCAGATCCACCCATGTTGCCCTTAAGTCCTTCTTCGCCATAGACATCGTAAATTTGTCTTTTTTCATCATCTGCTAGGACTTCATAAGCATAGGATATTTCTTTAAACTTTGCCTCCGCAACTTCGTCTCCTGGATTTAGGTCGGGGTGATACTTTTTAGCAAGCTTCTTATAAGATCTCTTTAACTCTTCTTTAGTTACATTTTTTTCAACTTCAAGAATTTCATAAAAATTTCTCATCTTCCACCTCAATAGTTCTATATTCTAATATAAAAACTAGAAAAAATAAAGCTAAATTCAAATTTTAAAAGATATTCGAGTCCAAAAAATTTAATTTTATAAAAAAAAATAAAATTTTCTACATAAAAAAAGTTGCAGCCTAAACTGCAACATTTTATTTAATTATTATTCTTCGTCTTCATCTACAACTTCATAGTCAGCGTCAACTACATCGTCATCAGCTTGTGCTTGTGAACCATCAGCTTGACCACCTTGTTGTTTATAAATTTCTTCTGAAATTGCGTAGAAAGCTTGAGTTAATTCTTCAGTCTTAGACTTAATAGCTTCAAGATCTTCACCGTCTTTTACATCCTTAAGTCCCTTGATTGCTTCTTCAATCTTAGTCTTATCTGCATCAGAAATCTTTCCTTCAACATCCTTAAGTGTGTTTTCAGATTGGTAAATCATTGAGTCAGCGTTGTTTTTAGCTTCAATTAAGTCTTTCTTCTTAGCATCTTCTTGAGCATACATTTCAGCTTCCTTAACTTTCTTTTCGATTTCTTCTTCGTTTAAGTTAGTTGAAGATGTGATTGTAATATGTTGTTCTTTACCAGTACCCATATCCTTAGCACTTACGTTTACAATACCATTTGCATCAATATCAAATGTTACTTCGATTTGTGGCACGCCTCTTCTTGCTGGTGCAATACCATCAAGTGTAAATCTTCCAAGAGTTACGTTGTCTTTTGCCATTTGTCTTTCACCTTGAAGTACGTGAATTTCTACAGAAGTTTGATTGTCTGCTGCAGTTGTAAATACTTGTGATTTCTTAGTTGGTATAGTTGTATTTCTTTCAATAAGTCTTGTTGTAATGTTACCCATTGTTTCAATTCCTAGAGAAAGTGGTGTTACGTCAAGAAGAAGTAAGTCCTTAACATCTCCAGAAAGAACTCCACCTTGGATAGCTGCGCCAAGAGCTACACATTCGTCTGGGTTAATATCCTTTTGAGGGTTTTTTCCAGTTAACTTCTTAATACATTCTTGAACTGCTGGAATTCTTGTAGAACCACCAACTAAAAGAACTTTGTCTATTTCATTTGCAGAAAGTCCTGCATCCTTTAAAGCATCCTTAACAGGTCCTTCAGTCATCTTAACAAGGTCTGCTGTAAGTTCGTCGAACTTAGCACGAGTGATATCCATGTTTAAGTGAAGTGGACCAGCTTGTGAAGCTGTGATAAATGGAAGGTTGACGTTTGTTGACATAGTAGAAGAAAGTTCCTTCTTCGCCTTTTCAGCTGCTTCTTTTAGTCTTTGGAGACTCATGTTGTCAGCCTTAAGATCTATTCCATTTTCTTTCTTAAATTCTTCAGCAATATAATCGATTAATCTATTGTCGAAGTCATCTCCACCAAGCTTGTTGTTACCACGAGTTGCGTGTACTTCGAATACGCCGTCAGAAAGTTCAAGGATAGATACGTCAAATGTACCACCACCAAGGTCATAAACCATAACAGTTTGTGCTTCAGTGTCCTTGTCTTCTCCATAAGCAAGTGCTGCTGCAGTTGGTTCGTTTACAATTCTTTTTACATCAAGTCCTGCAATTCTTCCTGCGTCTTTAGTTGCTTGTCTTTGAGCATCTGTAAAGTAAGCTGGAACTGTAATAACAGCTTCTGTAATTGTTTCTCCAAGATAAGATTCAGCGTCAGCCTTTAATTTTTGTAAAATCATAGCTGAAATATCTTGTGGAGTATAAGTTTTGTCATCAATCTTTACATTAAAATCAGAACCCATGTGTCTCTTTATAGAAGAGATTGTTCTATCAGGGTTTGTGATTGCTTGTCTCTTAGCAGTTTCACCTACTAATCTTTCGCCATCTTTTGTGAATGCTACTACTGATGGAGTAGTTCTGTTACCTTCAATGTTAGGAATTATTACAGATTCTCCACCTTCCATTACTGCTACTGCAGAGTTAGTTGTACCTAAGTCAATACCAATTATTTTTCCCATATATATTTCCTCCTAAAATTCTTATTGTGAAACTTTGACCATTGCCGGTCTTAGTGTTTTCTCGTTAATTAAATAACCCTTTTGTAATACTTCTATAATATAACCACTGTCGTATTCATCAGAATCCTCAGTGAGTACTGCGTGATGATACATTGGATCAAATTCTTGCCCCAATGCTTCCATTTCAACTATCCCGTCCTTAGAAAGTACGTCAGTGAGTTGATTTTTTATCATTAATATTCCTTCATAGGTTGAGTCCTTGTCCTTTATGGAGTCCAAAGCTCTTTCAAAGTTATCTATGACAGGAAGTAAGTCATTTGCAATTTTCTTTACTCCAAGCTCAACATACTCAGACTTTTGTGCCTCAGTCCTTCTCTTGTAGTTAGAGAAGTCTGCTTGAAGCCTCATAAATTTATCCATTAAATCTTGATACTTTTCATCATCAGATGCATCTACTTCAGCTTCATCATTAGCATCAAGATTTTCTTCTTTCATATCTATATCTTCATCATTTTGTAAATCATCTTTTTTTATATCTTCATTTGTCATGTACTCCCTCACATTTCTTTCAATCCACTTTTCACTGCGTCGCTAAAAATCTTAACAACTTTGACCAATCTCATGTAATCAATTCTAACTGGTCCAATGATTCCAATACTTCCATAGATTCCATGTTCCTTAGCGAAGGGAGCTCTTATAATAGTATTTTCCTTCATGAGACTTGCGCTGTTTTCTGATCCAATAATAACTTCAACATCGCTTTTGAAAGTATCATTTTTTAGGATTTGAAATAAGCTGTCCCGATCTTCTACTAAGCTCATAAAATCTCTAGCCTTGTCTAGGTCCTTATATTCAACAAAGTTTAAAATATTTGTAAGACCGTCATAGTAAATGTCAATGGAAGACACCTTTTTATTAAATTGACTAGCAATTTTTACAACATCAGAAATAAATTTGCCATGCCTTATCATGTCCTCTGAAAGTGAAATCTTCAGTGATTCAATTTCATTAAAATCAATTCCCGATATTTTTTCATTTAAGACCTTCTCAATTAGATAGAAATCTTCATCAGAAATATTCTCTATTTCTAAAAAATATTTCTCAATGACTCCCTTGTCCCCAATGAGAACTAATAGAGCTGTATACTCATCAATCTTTACTAGAGTAAGTCTTTTGATTTTTGTATCGGCCTTCTGTGGTGTTATGAGATAAGCCGTACAAGAACTTATATTGGCAAGGAGATTGACTGCATTTTTATAAAAGTCTTCGTGATTCCTCGAAGTTAATAAAAGTCTCTCCATGATTTTTCCTGAGGCGTCTATGTCGTGAAAACTACTAAAATTTTTAAAGAGTTCGTCAACATAAAAGCGATAAGCCTGCTCAGATGGAATTCTTCCTGCTGATTGATGTGGCTTATTCAAAAAACCTAGATCTTCAAGATCTGCCATTTCATTTCTTATAGTCGCCGAACTAACTCCAAGGTCGTAATCTTTGGAAAGAGTTCGCGAACCAACTGGAGTTGGCATATCTATATACGCCTCAATTATGGCATTTAAAATATTAATTTTTCTAGTATCCATAACCCCTCCTTTGTTAGCACTCATTAACACCGAGTGCTAATCTATGTATATAATACTTCACACCTATCACTTTGTCAAGGATATTTAAAAATAATTTTGACTTTTTTTGACTTTCTTTTATTTAAATGTTTTTCTAGAACTTATAAGACAAATAGTTATCCAATATTTCGCTTATTTATGATAAAATTAGAACTTGGAGATGATTGCATTGAAAAAAAATGAAACCCTATCTTTCATTATTACAATTGTAGCTGCAGTATTAATTGCTCTATTTGTAAGATCTTTTATTTTTAATATTGCTGTGGTTAATGGAGAGTCCATGCACCCCACTTTAAATGAAAGAGATAAATTAATTTGTCTCTCTTACAAGAGATACACTGACCTTCCTCGTGGAGAAATTGTAGTTATTGACGCACCAAATGACAACAGGAATTATATTAAGAGATTAATTGGAAAGCCTGGCGACACAATAGAATTTAAAAATGGCCAAGTTATATTAAATGGGAAAGTTTTGGAAGAAACTTATACTTCAACAGATTACACAGAGTCTGATGTTGAAGGTTTTACATTAAAAGATGATGAATACTTTGTTATGGGAGACAATCGACTTCCTGGCATGAGCATTGACTCCAGATACTTTGGACCAATTGAAAAGAAAAAAATAAAATCAGCAGCAGTTTATAGGATTTTACCTCTAAGTAATAGAGGAAAAATTTAAAATATATAATCCCCATGAAATCGGAGGTAAAAATTTGAGAAATCAGAAAAATATTAGAAATTTTTCAATAATAGCACACATTGATCACGGAAAATCTACGCTTGCCGATAGATTAATTGAATCAACAGGCATGCTTACAAAGAGAGAAATGGAACAACAAGTTCTTGACTCCATGGATCTCGAACGTGAGAGAGGAATTACAATTAAATTAAAGGCCGTAAGATTAATCTATAAAGACGACAGAGACGGACAAGAATATATTTTAAACCTTATTGACACTCCAGGTCACGTAGACTTTAATTATGAAGTTTCTCGTTCTCTTGCAGCATGCGAAGGCGCAATTGTTGTTGTTGATGCTGCCCAAGGTGTTGAAGCTCAAACTCTTGCCAATGTTTATCTTGCAGTTGACCAAGACCTTGAACTTGTACCAGTAATAAATAAGATTGACCTACCAAGTGCTAGACCTGATGAAATTAAAGAAGAAATTGAAGAAATTATTGGAATTGATACTGAAGGAATTCCACTTATCTCTGCAAAAGAAGGCATTGGCATTGACGATGTTCTTCACGCAATTATTGATAAGGTGCCTGCACCAAGTGGAGACCACAATGCTCCTCTTAAGGCTTTAATCTTTGACTCCTTCTACGATTCTTACAAGGGAGTAATTTGTCACGTTAGAGTTGTTGACGGCTCAGTAAAACCTGGCGACGAAATAACTATGATGGCAACAGGCAAATCCTTTGAAGTTGTTGAAGTTGGTGTTACTTCTAATGGCCATATTCCTCTTGACTCTTTAAGTGCTGGTAAAGTTGGATACATAACTGCTTCTATAAAAAATGTTAAAGACGCAAGAGTTGGTGACACAATAACTCTTAAGAACAATAGGACTCCAGAACCAATGCCTGGCTATAAAAAAGTTGTGCCTATGGTATTCTGTGGTGTTTATCCAGGTGAAGGCGAAGAATACAACAACGTTCGTGAAGCTCTAGAAAAATTACAAGTAAACGATGCTGCCCTTGACTTTGAGGCTGAAACTTCTGTTGCTCTTGGTTTTGGTTTTAGGTGCGGCTTCTTGGGTCTACTTCACATGGAAATCATCCAAGAAAGACTTGAGAGAGAGTTTGACTTAAATATTGTCACAACGGCCCCATCTGTTATCTACAATGTAATGAAAAAAGATGGCCAAATGATATCTATTCAAAACCCATCTAACCTTCCTGATCCAACAGAGATTGAATACATGGAAGAACCAATTGTTAAGGCAGAGATTATGACGCCAACAGATTATGTTGGTCAAGTTATGGAACTTTGTCAAAATAGACGTGGCATCTTTAAAAATATGGAATACCTAGAAGAAACTAGGGCCCTTATTACCTACCACATGCCACTTAACGAAGTTATTTATGACTTCTTTGATGCCCTTAAGTCCAAAACTCGTGGCTATGCATCTTATGATTATGAATTAATTGGTTATGAACAATCTGATCTTGTTAAGTTAGATATCCTTATTAATGAAGAGCTTGTTGACGCCTTCTCATTAATTGTTCACGAATCTTCTGCCTACACTCGTGCTAGAAATGTTTGTGAAAAGTTAAAGGATGTAATCCCTAGACACCAATTTGCAGTGCCAATACAAGCTGCAATCGGAAATAAAATCATTGCAAGAGAAACAATTCGTGCCCTTAGAAAAGACGTACTTGCAAAATGTTATGGTGGAGATATTTCAAGAAAGAGAAAGCTTCTTGAAAAGCAAAAAGAAGGAAAGAAAAGAATGCGTACTGTGGGTAGCGTAGAAATTCCACAAGATGCCTTCTTATCTGTTTTAAAATATGATGAAGACAAATAAGATTTCAATTTATATTCATATACCATTTTGTGAGAGTAGATGTCACTATTGTGACTTCTGCTCTTCTCTTTTAGCTGGGTCAAATGTAGAGAAATATTTTAAATATTTGAGAAAAGAAATTAAACTCCACGAAGACTTTTTAATAGATAAGGTCATTGACACTGTATTTATTGGAGGGGGAACTCCTTCTTCAGTTGACCCAAGTTTTATAAAAGAAATTATGAAAGACTTATCATCCTTTGAATTCTCTAAGGACAGAGAGATAAGTATAGAGTCAAATCCAAATTCTCTAACTAGAGAGAAAGCTGAAGTCTATTTTTCTTCTGGGATAAATAGAATTTCTATTGGAGCTCAATCCTTTAACGAAGAAATCTTAAAAAAAATTGGAAGAATTCATAAAAAAGATGATATTTATAGGGCCATAGAAAATGCCAAGTCAGCAGGTTTTGAAAATATAAATTTAGATTTAATGCTTGCCCTTCCTGGTCAAAAGTTTTCTGATATAGAAGAGTCTATAAAAGAAGTTAAAAAATTAAATCTTTCACATATTTCTTATTACTCACTTATATTAGAAGAAGGGACTAAACTTTTTAGAGACCATGAGAAGTCTCCTCTGGATTTTCCCAGTGAAGATGAAGACCGTAAGATGTATCACTATGTCGTAGATGAGCTTAAAAAAATTGGTCTCAAGCAATATGAAATTTCCAATTTTGCCAAAGATGGTTATGAGTGTCGACACAACATGACCTATTGGAAGCTAAAAGATTATATTTCCTTTGGACTTTCTGCCTCATCAAATATTGGAAACTTGAGATACACAAATTCTTATAACTTTGACGATTATTATAAGGCTCTTGATAAAAATGAAAAACCTATAGGATTTTCTGAAAACTTAAGTAAAGCTGACAGGATGAATGAGTTTATAATGATGGGTCTGAGACTTAACTCTGGTGTGGACATAGATGAGTTCGATAAAAAATTTAATGATGACTTTTTAAAAATTTATTATGACGAAATAGAAAAAAATTTAAAATCAAATTTAATTTTATTAAAAAATAACAATCTAAGGCTTACAGAAAAGGGACGTGACCTTTCCAATCAAGTTGAATTAGATTTCTTTAAATAAATTTGCACATAAAAAGAGGTAGACACTTAATCTACCTCTTTTTTCATTCTCTTTTTTATTTTATTAGAATTTATTTACCACTTTTAAATAAAAAAGAGAAACTTTCCCGGGAAAATTTCTCTTAGCCAGCGATCTTGCTGTTAAGTTCCTTAGCTAGTCGACTTAGCTTTCTGGAAGCTTGGTTTTTGTGGATTATATTTTTATTTGCAGCCTTCTTTAACTTTTTATCTGCAACAATAAGAAGTTCTTTAGCATCGTCAATTCTATCTTCATTAAGAGCTGTTCTAAAGTTTTTAACTGCATTTTTCATTTCAGTTCTAATTGGTTTGTTGTGTTCAGAATTTCTTCTAGCAACATCAATTCTCTTGATAGCTGATTTAATATTTGCCATTATTTCACCTCCAATATTTAACGCTTTTGCTATTTTACCACGAATTATAAATCATTGCAAGAGATTTTCAACAAGTCTTGCAAATTCTAATTCTTGTTACAATATTTAACAATTAAAGTTTCCATTATTAATTTTTCATCAATGGAAGAAGTTTTAAAAAGTTCATCAGTCTTTATTAATTCTTCATAAAAATTAATTAAAAATTCTTTAGAAAAGTTTCTCTCAAAGCCTCTTATTTTTTTTAACTCGAAATTTTTTACTTCCATCTTATTCATTATGTCATTTTGACTTATGTTTTTTGTAGATAAAATCTTATAGGATAATAAGTTTTTAACCTGTCTAATTATCATGGTAAAAATCTTTAGAGAAGGCTCTCCAAGCTTGTAGAGATTGTGAAGTTCCTTTAATGATTCTTCTCTCTTCCTCCCCATCATGGCATCTAAAAACTTAAAGATATTTGTATCTATGTTTTCAGTTATTGTGCTAGATATATCTTCTCGTGAAATTTTTTTATTTTTGGCATGAGAAGCAATCTTATCCATTTCTGTCTTTAGGTCTAGGAGGCTTACATCTTCATTTTTTGAATTGTAACCACTCTCTCCTATAAAAAGAGAAACTTCACTTTGACTTATTTCCTTTCCCTTCCTAATGAAGTAGCCTTTTATAAAGTTGTTTAAGTCTACTGGATTTAACTTAGCAAAGTCCATGTCCCTATCCTTTTTCTTAAAGGCCTTGTAAAATTTTGTAGTTTTTTTGATATTTGCAGTATCCCAAAAAATTAAAACTACAAAGTCAGATAAGTTGTCTAAAAATTCATAGAAAGAATCTTTTAAGTCATTTTCCCCTAAGAAGTCAACTACATCCCGAACAAGAACGACTTTCTTGTCATTCATTACTGGATAAGTCTCGCAAGCTGAGATAAGGTCCTCTGGCTTAACTTCACTTCCCTTGAACTTGGTGTAGTTAAAGGCTTCAGTCCCCTTTACATATTTATTTATTAAGTAACCCACTGCATTTTCCATTAAATACTTTTCTGGTCCAAAAAATAAGTAGGCTCCAGAGTGGTCGCTATCTCTGTAGATTTTTTTGTAGTTCATAATTTTTCCTCGCCACAATATATAATAAGCTTGTGTTTAAAATAATTAAAATTATTTCGAATTTATAGTCTTGATTCTTATTGTTAACATCAATCCTAAACTGATTTCCTAAGATTTTAAAATCAACTTCTCCGTCTTTTGAAGTAACATAGTATATGATACCATGTTTTTCCAAATTCTCCAGACTCTCTTTGTGAGGATGACCATAAGAATTTTCATAGCCTGCTGAAATCACTGCAAATTTTGGACTTGTCTTTTCTAAAAATTCATCACATGTTGAAGTCCTAGATCCATGGTGAGCAACTTTTAACAAGTCTATTTTGGAATTAATTTCTTTCTCAATCCCTGCTGATATATCTCCTGTGAAAAGAGTCTTAAAACCCTTGTGGTCTAAGAGCAAGACCATGGACTTGTCATTTTCTTCTTCCTTCTTTTCATTGTCTAGCAAAACTTCCAAGTTTGTATCCTTAAAAAGTTTTATCTTATCTCCCTTAGAGAGCTTGATAATTTTTGAATATTTTTCTCCGTCTTCTAAGATGCTTGGGTCTTCTGGAAGATGATTTATAAAAATATTTTTCACCTCGTAGTTTTCTAAAATTTTATTTAAGTTACCAAAGTGGTCTTCATCAAAGTGAGACAAGAAAATTCCATCAATTGTAGAAATCCCCCTTACTTTTAAACTTGGAAATAAATATTTCTCTGCAATTTTATTTTCAAACCTTGCCCCACCAGTGTCAATTAAATAATTCCTTCCCTTATAAGAAATTAAGGCACAGTCTCCCTGGTCTATATAAAGTTGACTTATCTCAAAGGTCATTAGATCACTATATATGCCATAACTCATTAAGATAAATACTACTGAGCAATAAATTTTTATTATTTTTAAGTTAGGTCTAATTATTTCATCTAGCTTTCTTCTATTTATTATTAAAACAAGCAATATATAATAGATAAAAATGTATTCAAACTTAAAGGCTTTTAATAATAAATAGATTGACCCCTTAGAAAGCACAAGACTTTCAAGCCCATATGTGGCATTCATTATAAGATTTAAAAATTTTCCAAGTATGCCCGGAAATACTCCCAAGCCCATGAGAAAACCTAAGGATACGATAGTAGAATAAATTGGAACTATTATTAAATTTGCAAGAAAAACTAAAATCGAAAAACCTGAAAAGTAATAATTTACTAGGGGGAAAATTGAAATTATTACTGACAAGGTCCCAACTATAGACTTACTTATTAAATTCCTACTTGAAACTCTTTCAATGAGGTTGGGGTATACAAAGATCAAACCAAAAATTGCCCCATAAGAAAGTAAGAGTGAGATGGAATAAATCGCCATGGGATTTATTAAAAGTATTATTGATAGACTTAGAAAGAAAATATCTTTATTATCTATGTCCTCTTCAAGGTAGGTGTTTCCCTTGTAGAGGACGTAGAACAAGAAAGCACGTAGAGCTGAAATCGGAAAACCAATTGCCATTATGTAAAAGGATAAAATAATTACCAGGGCCAAGTCTGTAAACTTTTTATTCTTGCTTAAATTCTTAATGATAAATTCTAGAAATAGAGCTAAAACTCCTATGTGAAGTCCAGACACAGCCAAGATATGACTCATTCCAAGAGAGTCAAACCTATCCTTTTCCACGGAATCTACAAGAGACCTATCAGCTAGGATAAGAGAACCCAAGAGGCCTGCATTTCTTTCATTTAAGTTTTTATTGAAAAAATATTTTGCCCTATCGACAAATAAATTTGAAAACTTGGAAATCCCTCTTGGGTCTGATACTTTTTCATAGCTATTTATCTTCCCAATGAGATAAATCCCCTGAGACTTATTATTCTTCTCATAGTCAAAAGTCCCCTTGTTCATAGCAGGAAGAGGTGGATAAAATTTTCCTCGGACTTTATACTCTCCTCCCCTTTCTAGTTTTTCATAAACTAAGACCTTAGTCTTAAAATTTTTTCCATTAAGAGTATCCAATTTAATAATAGATTTATTTTCATTAGACAAGACAACCTTACCCATAACTTGCCCATCAAAGGCTTCTAAGCTATAGTCCCTAAAGTTAAAATTTATAAAAACAAAAAGGATTACTAGAGGCAAATATAAATATTTATATCTATCTTTAAGAACTAAAATATAAGCTGTGGTAATAAGTAAAATTATTCCCACAAGTAGATAGGATTTTATGTAAATTGAAAGTAGAATTCCAAAGATTACTCCTGCGAATAAGTACATAGGCACCCCTCTTCATTATATATCTTTTTGAGGTCATGGACCATAAAATATGTTAATATATTAGAGGAGGTAATTATGAGTTTAGTTTACAAAAACCCTTACAAGACAAAGTACAAATTAGAAATAATTGATAAAATAAATCGTGACGGAATTACTTATGGAAAGCTTGAAAATCCTCCCTACTTTTTAGGAAGTGAAAGAGTTTCAGCTGACCAAATTAAAATAAATGGAGAAGAGCCTAAGTTTTTGTCAGGCAACAAGTCCTATTTTAAAATTGATGAAAATAACAAAAATGTTGAAATTGAAATTGGCTGGAAGAACAGACTTCTTCTCATGCAAGAAAATCTTGGCAACGCCCTAGTGAGACATTTTTTAATGACCAACACAAACATTGAAATTATTGATTACAGGGTTGAAAGCTCTTCATCCCATATTGACGTGTCTGCAAAAGATTTTAAGTTTATGACTGCAAAAAATATTGAGTCTCTTGCCAACTACGCAGTCTTTTCCAACCTTGCAATAGAAAGTTTTGGCGACCACATATCTATAGAAAGGCTTGCTGATATCCCTTATGAAGGTCCAGCCCTATCTAGAACTGGTGAAATTGGAATGATTTTTATTTCTTCTGTTGAGAAGCTAAATTCACTTATTAGGCTTACAATAACATCAGGAGAAAATGCCTATAAGCTTGCTCGTAATTCTTTAAACATCTTAGACAATATGAAGATGTATCTCAATAGTGATAGCATTAACTCAGTCTTTTCTGATGTTAAAAAGTTAAGATCTAATATTAGTTCATCAAGAAATTCTCATAAAGATGCAGAATACGAAAAAGTTGGAGATTTTGATAAAGTCCTAAAAGAAGATAAGGCTGTTAACCCTATTGAAGTGGCAGAAACTATTGAAGATAAAAACATTGATGGAGTTAAAGATGATTTAGCTGATAGTGAAATTTCAGCAAGTAAAGTCGCAGATAAAAACTTAGAAGAAAAAGATAAACTTAAAGAAAAAAAAGAAACTCCTAAAGAAATAGAATTAATTGAGGAAAAACAAAAAGAAACTTACGATGCAAAATTCTTCCACGATAAATATAAACTTGAATCCTTTAAAGACTTAAACAAATTTGCAAGTCCTAATGAAGACAAAGCTTCAATAGAAACTAATAAAAAAGAAATTAGTAATAAAGATAAAATAAACACTGAAGTTAAAAAGAAAGAAAAGTACGATGCAGACTTCTTCCACGATAAATATAAACTTGAATCTTTTAAGGACTTAAATAAATTTGCAAACCCTAATAAGGATGAAAACTATGAAAAAGAATCATTAGGGAAAGAAAAGTCAGATAATAAAAATTCAAAAGAAAAAAATACCTCTTCTACAAGCCTTACAAGCAAAGAAGAAGAAAGGTCTTCCCTCTTCTATAAAGCAGTAGAAAGCTTTAAAAACTTTTCCACTGAGTTTTCTGGGCTAAATTATATCTACAAAGTCCTTCAAGATGTAAATTTAAAAGAGCTTCGTGAAATTTCAAACTCCATCCTAAAAGAAGATGACTTCATACAAATTTATGGGCTTAAAAACGGATCCAAGTCAAAAATTTTAATACTTAGGTCTCAAAATCTAAACTTTGACCTCAAAAAAATCTTCGAAAAATTAAAGGACCACTTCACTTTCACAGGCACAGGAAATATGTATACCCTAGATATCCAATGTAAGGAAGAAGATTTAACTAGAATTATGGAATCTTTCTTAATCGAGATAAGAAGAGAAGCAAAATAATTATAGCTCACATTAAACTTAAAATGATTTAATGTGAGCTATAATTTAATTCAAAAACATTCTGTACAAAAGTAAATTACAATTAGATATTCTTATAAATAGTTAAGTATTTAGATATCATGATAAACAGTCCCACTTCCATCAAGATATGGTCCATCACCATAATAATCTGGATCATCACCTGTAGAAATAGCAATTGTATAATACCTGTTTCCTTTTACTCTTCCATATTCAGTTTGTCCACCGTTCGTTTCAAATTGAAACTTTTCAATATCCAATAATTTAGAACTTATTTTAATCCCATATGGAAATCTAACTCCAGATATATCATTTCCATATACATCTACAAGACGAGCTTGTGAATAAACTTTTATTGAAGCTGATCCAATCCAGAATTTGTCTGAACTTACATAATTTCTAATATGAAAACTAAAATTTTTTGCTGGATTAAAACTTCTCGTAGAATAATCTGTTTTCAACCAAGCAAAATATTTTCCCGTTTCAGGATTATAGTAATCAATTTTTTCAACTCTATCTTCTTTTATTAGATTTTCTAATTTTTGTGATGCGGAATAGTAACTTATGTCTTTAATATAATTAGAATTATCTTCTTTTGCAAATGCACTTATTGGACAAATTAATGCAATTGCAAAAAACAAAACAGCTAATATTTTATTTTTTTTAAACATTTTTACCTCCTTTTATTACTTTACTTCTGTACATATTTATTGTATAATAATATTGTTCAAAAGTAAGTATCTAATTTCTGGAGGTGAAATATGCGAAAGTTTTTAATTTTTGTTTTCTCAATAATAATACTAACCTCTTGTAAATCTCAGTCAGGAGAATCCGACAAAATGACTGTGAATTTAGATGAGTTTTATAATACTAAACCTATACCTACATATATTCAATCTGTTGATTTTGTAACATCAAAAAATCTTACAGAAAAGGTATCAAAAACTTATAATTCTTTAGATGAATTAGAAAAAGATTTAAGATTAAATTTTCTTCATTCTAGTTTTTTTAACCAATCTGATTACGACACTATTTATTTTAATGATGATTATTTTTCTAAAATATATTTATTTAAAGAAGATATAAATCCTTATTATTTTGGTGTTATAAATTTAGGAAATGATAGAAGTTTAATTTTGGAAATATCGTGGAACAACAATTCAAATGAAACACCATATTCAGTTGAATTAATGGGCGGATGCGAAATTATCGAAAATTATGATATAAATTCTACAAATATCTCTATTATTAAAGAATCAAGAGGCAAAAAAGTTTTTTATTCTGGTATTTTTAAATTTAATGATATGACCTACTTTATTAAAAATTCTGAGGATTTAGATACTTTAAAAAATATAATTCAAGACCTGTTAAATCTCAAAAAGGACTGAGGGAGTTTATCCCACAGTCCTTTTTTAATTAGAATATGACTACTTGTTGTACAATCCTATCTGTAAATTTTAGTAATGTCAAAAAAACCTCCTTGTTAAATAAATTTTGCTTACCAAAACACAAAATTAACAGGAGGTTTCAATTTAATAATATTTTTCATTTATATAGTGATCTATAATGGATGTCTTCATATTGTCGTCAAAAATTTTTTCATCTTGAAGGACCTTCAAAAGCCAATCAGCCTTTGAATGAAAGATTGCTTCTTTTTTATCTTCCAATACTATTTCATATAGCTCATTTCTAAGAGTCCTAGATTGACACTTAATATAATAAGCTTTAGTATTTCTAAAGTCTTGTATTTTTAAAATATTTAATACAGACTTATCTTTAAGTTCATAGTATTTATTTGTTAAGTTCAAATAATAATTATAATATTTTGAATGTTTTTTGGTATTTCTAACTTCTTTAGAAAGAGACCTATAATACTTTGCCATTACATTGTAGTATTGGTAGTTGTACATACCCTTTTCATAAGAGTCAACCTTTATATAAGGCCTTGCATTTCTCAAGGCAAAATAATCAAAATTCTTTTGCAAAAATTCCCTCTTAGTGAGGTCACCATTTGTGTATTGGCTTATGAGAAAGGACCTATGTTCAAAAAAATCTTCAAATACTCCTCTTTTTTTCTTTAAATCCACGAAACACCATTAAATCACACTGAGAACTATTGGGATAACCATTGCTATAACAAGGATTATCGCAATAACTCTAGCCATTGTTTTTCTATCCACTTATAACACCTTATTTACCAGTAACTTCTAGACATTTATCCTTCAATGCTTCAGGCATGTCTTCCTTTAAATAATCAACGTTAATAAAAATTTCTTTATTTGCAGCATCAGGAATCTTAGCAACCTTGTTGTAAAGATGTTCTAGGTCTTCAACATTAAGTTTAAGAACTTTATAAATTCCATCAACATAAATCTTGTGTAGGTCATAATCCATTGCAAGAAGTCCACAGATAAAACCATAGAAACTGTCAATTGAGTTTAATCTGTATTCAGTAGCATTAATAAGTCTTACATTGTAATCAAGACTAAAAATATGATCGTCATCAACTTCTACAAAAGCTATATTTCCATCGCCTTGTTTCATATCTTCATTAGCGTTGTCGATTAACCATCTTGTTTTGCCAGAGCCTTTGCTTCCTAAAATATACTTTATCATAGTAATTCTCCTTTCACTAGATCACCTTGGGTGTATCCGTTTTCTTGCATCTCATTAACAATGTCGTCTCTAATTTTCCACCAGGAAGTATTCCAATTGCAGAAGAGAGAATCTTCATAAGGTGCTCTTCCAATTATTCTTTCAACTATTATATCATCTTTAAGATTTCTTAAAAAGAGTATAACTTTTTTCTTGTAGTCCTCTAAAGAAATAGGCTCTATCTCTCCCCTTTCATACATCCTTCCAAGGGCTGTGCCTTTTAAGATGTAAAGGGCGTGAAGCTTAACTTCATCGACACCAAGGGCATTTAATATCTTTGCACCTTCCACAATATCTAAGTCGTCATCCCAAGGGAGACCAATAATCATGTGAGTGCAAATATTTAAATTCCTATTTTTTAGCTTAATAGCTGCATCGATAAATTCAGCAAGACCGTGTCCCCTATTTAATTTCTTCAAGCTGTGATAATTTGAAGTTTGAAGACCAAGCTCAAGAGTTACGAAGTATTCCTTGTTTAATTCTTCTAGGTAGTCTAGGTGTCTCTTGGGAAGATAGTCAGGTCTAGTTGATATACTAACTCCAACCACATCTTCAATAAGAGACTCCTCAATTACCCTCCTAAAATCTTCAAAGGGCATGTAGGTATTTGTAAAATTTTGAAAATAGGCTATAAACTTTTTAGCCTTGTATTTCTTTTTTATGTGGTCCATATTATTTAAAAGTTGTTCTCTCACACTTCCTTCACTGTTTTCGAAAGAACCACCTCCTTCACCACAAAAAATACATCCACCTATTCCACAAGTTCCATCCCTATTGGGACAAGTTAAGTCAAGTTTGACTGGAAGCTTATAAACTTTTTCGCCAAACTTGTCTCTTAAAAAGTCCGAGTATTTTCTATAAGCCATATAGAAAATTATTCTTCGTCTTCGTCGTCAAAAATCTCTTCGAAAGTCTTTGAAACTTTTTCAAATTCTTCTTCAGTTTCAATAGTATCAAGTTCAACTTCTTCTTCGTTGATTTCCTTGTACTTGTAAATAAATACATCTTCGCCATCTTCTTCATTTTCAGGAAGTAGGGCAATGTATTCTTGATCTTCACATTCGAAAATTCCAAGTACTATACATACCATTTCACTATCATCTTCTAATGTAAGAGTGATAGTTTGGTAGCCGTCTTCATGATCATGGTCATGTCCACAACCACAGTCGCATCCACAATCTTCGTCGTGTTGGTGTAGGTTTTTTTCTTCGTTATTCATATTTCCTCCAAATTTATTTTAATTTTTCTAATATTTTTATTAAGAAATCAAATACTCTTTCAGTTGATGAAATAGAAAGGTGTTCGCCAGGTGCGTGTACTCCCTTCATATTTGGACCAATAGAAAGCATATCTATATCTCCAATTGTTTCAACAAAAATACCACATTCTAGGCCAGCGTGAATCGCTTCAAGCTTAAATTCTTTCCCACTTACTTCCTTGTAAGCTTCCTTAGCCACTTCTCTAAGAGGTGAGACTTCTTTATATTCCCATGCAGGGTACTTTGTTATAATTTCTACTTCTGCTCCAAGATCTTTTGCAGCAATTTTATTTACACTTCCAATGTATTCCTTAGCAGATGATACAGAGGATCTTATATTTGAAATAATGTGAACTTCATCTTCGTGATTTTCAATTACTCCCACATTTACAGAAGTTTCTACTAGACCTTCAATGTTCTTACTCATTGCAATAACACCGTTAGGTAATAGGTTAAGAAGATCAACTATCCTATTCTTTAAATCATCTGTAAAGGCCTTGTCGCAAGTTTCCTTTGACTTTTCAAAGTTAAGTCTTACATCAGGATCAACTTTTCCAAGTTCAGTAACAAATTCTGAATTTAATTCTACAATTACATCTTGAACTTTCTTTATGTCATCATCTTTTACTGCTACAAGAGCTCTTGCATATCTTGGGATAGCATTTGGTTTTGCTCCACCTTCGATTTCAACTAAATCTCCGTCAACCTTTTGGAATAAGCTATAAAGACTTCTCCCTAAAATTTTAACTGCATTGCCAAGACCAACTTGAATTTCTTGTCCAGAGTGACCACCCTTTAATCCATTAACTATAACTTCATAAAAAGTTTTGTCCTTATCTACATCTTTGAATTCTTTTTTGAATTTTATTAGGTCTCTTTCTGCACCTGCGCAAGAGATACATCCAACTCCCTCAGTTTCAGAGTCAATGTTTAGAAGTCTCTTAGATGTAACCATTCCTTTTTCAAGATTTCCAGCACCTGTCATTCCACTTTCTTCGTTAACAGTGAAAAGAGCTTCAATCTTAGGATGTTTGTATTCATCAGATTCTAATACAGCTAGAGTCATTGCAACAGCAATACCATTGTCTGCACCAAGTGTTGTTTCACGTGCAATAATTAAGTCTCCATCAATTTCATACTTTATTGGATCTTTAGAAAAATCAATTGTACATTCTGGAGTCTTTTCACAAACCATGTCCATGTGACCTTGCAAAATAATGCTATCTACATCTTCATAGCCTTCTGTAGCTTCTTTAACTATTACAACGTTTCCAATTGTATCAGTTCTATATTCCAAGTCGTGATCTTTTGCAAAAGAAATTAAATAATCTCTTATTTTTTCTTCTTCAAAGGAACATCTTGGAATTTTTGTCAATTTATCAAAATAATAAAACGTTCTGTTCTCTAATAAGGTATCTTTATCTTTCATTTAAACCTCCTAGGTCTATTATACATAAGAAGTAATAATAATTACAGTTTAAAAAGTATAATTGTCTTTAAATATTTTGAGCATTCTGCCCCTTGATTTGGTGTCAGACTTGTCTATTTCGCAAAGTACATTTCTAAACTTGTTTAGTGATTTATCCATTAAAAATTCTAGAGAAGGTGTCTTTTTAAATTCTTCTAAGACAAGAGATAAAACTTCCTTTTCAAATTCTTGAGACTTCTCTTTTGAAAGTTCCTTGTCTTCACAAAGTTTTCTTAGTTCACAAGTATACTCATATCTCACAAAAATAATAAATTCAGTTAATATGTCGCTATAAGATTCTTGTAACAATCTCTGTAAAATTTTAAAGAAAATATTCCAATCAAGGTCACTGTTCAACACCTTGCTAAAAACTTCTATTAGTCCCTTAGAAAAGTTGTCATAATATCTTGGCTTGTTCTTAAATACAATGTACTCTTCAAAGTCCATTTCATTTCCAGAGACAGAGTTCACCTTGTTAATTAAATTTATGAAATTTTCTCCATAACTTAGGTCTTTATTCCTAGAGGACATCATAAATAGAAAATCTACAACTACATCTGTTATAATTTTTATATTTAAATATATTCCCAACTCTTCGTGAATTTTTGTAGTGAATACATCGTGAAGAATCTTTGACAATAATTTCTTTAGTTGAGACTCAGCAGAAATTGTCTCTGAAGCGTCCTGTTTCTTTACATGGTCATAAAGTATCATAAGCTGCTTGTCAATCATCTTTAGGTTGTCGTTAATAGAGTTCATTATTTCCCTAAAGAATCCTTCTGTGATTATATAATTATAATTTTTATAAAGGAGCTTGTGATCTATCTCTCCCCAAAAGACATTTACAAAAGACTTTATCTGAAGTTCAAAACAGTAGATGTAAGACCCAGTATCGTACTCACCATCTAGTTTAAACATTGTGAAACCATTTGCAAGAGTTTGAGGTTGGGGGTCATCTAACTTAAGTCTAATCTTCCTGTTTTTATTAGACCTATAATAACCCCTGTCTGATTTTATTGTGAAGTCCTTAATAATTTTTTTATAAAGGTCCTCCTCGTCCTTGATAAAACGACACTCAATTCTAATGCCAACTAAATCTTGAATGTAATTAAATCCACTAACAGGATCAGGAAACCTCATGAAAAAATTTCTCCTAATGAGTTTTTCACGTAAGGATTCCTGAGTCTTCATCCTTGTGGTAATATTTGTAAGTCTGTCATCATCTATTAATAGTTCAGAAAAATACTTTTTAAGCTCTTTATTAACTCCTGCAAGTTCAATTTTATGGTAATCAAAAAGATCCATTACATCATCGATGTAATTAAAAAGCTCAAGTTTCATAATTCACCTAGATGTTCATTTTCACTTCGTATTTGTCTTTTAATTCTGTAATCTTTTCGTTGTAAAGTTCTTGTTCTTTTTGTCTTCTAACTTGTTCCACAATTTTGTCTTTTACTTCGTCAAAAGCAAGTTCCTTGGCTTCATTCTTTTCATTGATTTTAATAATGTGGTAACCAAATTGAGTCTTAACAGGTTCTGTAATAGTTCCAACTTCGTTTTCAAAAACTGCATCTTCAAATTCTTTTACCATTTGTCCCTTAGTGAAAGTTCCAAGGTTTCCACCCTTTTCCTTTGATGGGCAAGTTGAAAATTCTTTTGCAAGTTCTTCAAAGTCTTCGCCTTTTTGAATTTTTTCATAAATTTCTTTTGCCCTGTCTTCTTCTTCAACTAAAATGTGAGAAGCATTAGCTGATTCAGGTTGTTTGAAGGCATCCTTGTTTTCTTCGTAGAATTTTTTTACATCTTCGTCCTTAACTTCAGCAGTAGCAAGAAGCTTACCTAGTGCATAAGTCTTTAGCATGCTTTCCTTAGTTTTTTCTATAACTTGAAGGAATTCATCTTCCTTGTCCATGCCCTTTTCCATTGCATCTTCATATAAAAGAGCTTGGTAAACTAATTCATTTACAACATCCTTATTTAATTCATCTCCACCAAAATATTGTTTTAATTGTGGGTTAAGTGAATCAATAAATAAGTTGTAGTCTACTCCTGTGATTTTTTTACCATTTACTTCTGCTAAAACTTTATCTTTATCCATTATTACCTCCGTAATTTTCTTTCTAATTTAATATATTTTCTATGAATATGTTAACATTTGAAAAATATTTTTTCAACTTATTGGGGTCTTGGAGACACCATAAATCCTTGCATAAATTTGGCTCTGGTCCTTGCTTTTAAAGAAGAAGTAAAACTTATCTCCTTCCCTGTAAAAATCAATTACTAACTCATCACCAAGTTTTAATTCATTAATATAATTTACATTTATTTCTTTAAACTTTATATGAGAGTACTCTTCAGTTAAAGATTCATAAATAAGTTCAAGATAGACAGAGTTGTTGACGTGATTATTAAAATCTAAGTCACGCCTTAAAATTTTATAAGAAAATCTATTTACTATACCAAGATCACTTGGCTCGTTAACTCTCTCAATGCTTTTAAAAATTCTATTTCCATTGCTTCCATAAAATTCTGCAATTTCTTCAGGAATTTTTATAGGTTTTCTCTTCTCTATATCAATTAACAAAAATATAGCTGAAGCTTCGAGAATTTTTTCTCCTTGGCAATAAACTTCAAACTCACGAAAGGCATTTATATTTTTAAATCCACTGGCCCAAGTTTTAATTTTTATTTCTTCATGACTCCTTGGATACCTCTCAATTTTTATTTTCCACTTATAAATCATCCAAGTGTAACCCATGTCTAATAATTTTTCATTGCTAAGTCCAAGATCTATTGACTGATAGTTCGAAGTTTCTATTAAATAACTTACAAGATGATTGAGCTCTAATTCTCCATCACTTGATAAAAAATTCATCACTTCATAGTCTTTACAAAAAATTTTCATAAGAACCTCCAAATTTATTTTAACACAATTTTACTAAATCTTAGGAACAAGAGAGGTGACAAGCTTATTAAGTTTACTTTAAATATTCCTTATGGTAAAATTTACAGAAAGAGACAAAAATTCATTAAGCGCCTGAGCCCTAGTGGCTGACGAGGTATGAGGTTATCGAAAATCGGCGGATGCCTCAAAGGTTTCACAGCCTAAACATTTTACAAAAAATAAAAGTAATTTTATAACAAAATAAATGTAGTGAGTCTCTAACAAAATTGGAGGTAGAAATATGTGCGGAATAGTTGGATATATTGGAAAAAATAATGCAACGAAATTAGTACTAGAAGGTCTTAAAAAATTAGAATACAGAGGTTATGACTCTGCGGGACTTTCCTTTATAAAAGATAATAAATTAGAAACATTTAAGAAGAAGGGTCGTATAAAGACTCTTGAAGAATCCTTTGACATTGATAAGTACCCATCTAATGTTTGTATTGGTCACACAAGATGGGCAACTCACGGCGAGCCAAATGAAATTAACGCTCACCCTCACCTAAGCTCTGACAAAAAGGTTTCTGTTGTTCACAACGGAATCGTAGAAAACTATTTAGAACTTAGAAATATGTTAGTAGATAAGGGACACACTTTCCTTTCACAAACAGATACAGAAGTTATCCCTAACTTGATATCAGAAGAATATGATGGCGACATCTTGGAAGCTGTTTTTAAATCAACTGATATCTTAAAGGGTGCCTACAGTCTTGGAATAATCGATGAAAATGAACCTAATAGACTTGTAGCTGTTAGAAATTCTTCTCCTCTTCTCTTTGCTATCTGTGATGATGGTTACTTCATAGCAAGTGATATTACATCTGTTATTGAATACACAAATAAGATTATTTATCTTGAAGATGGCGACGTAGTTGACATGAGAGAAGATTCTTACACAATCTATGACAAGGACCACAAAAAAGTTGAAAGAGAAATTACTGAAGTTGAAATTTCTGCATCTGATGCATCAAAGGAAGGCTACGACCACTTCCTTATTAAAGAAATTCATGAACAACCAGGAATCTTAAAAGAAGTTATCTCAATTAAACACAAGGACTACAAGATTAATCTTCCAGCAGAAGGAAGTCTTTCCCTTGAAGAACTTAAGAATATAAATAAAATTTATGTAACTGCTTGTGGAACTGCTTTCCATGCAGGTGAAGCTGGCAAGTATGCAATAGAAAATCTTGCAGGCATTCCAGTGATTTCAGAAATTGCTTCTGAATTTAGATACAAGAATATGTTCCTAGATGACAAGTCTCTTGTGATTTTTGTTTCTCAATCAGGAGAAACTGCTGATACCTTAGCAGCTCTTAGAGAAGCTAAGAAGATTGGAGCAAAGACTCTTGCTGTGACTAATGTTGTTGGTTCTTCTATCTCTAGAGAAGCTGACAAGGTTATCTACTGTTATGCAGGACCAGAAATTTCTGTTGCATCAACTAAGGCATACACAACACAAGTTATTTCACTTTACTTCTTGGCTATGGATATTGCTCTTAAGTTAAATAAAATTTCTCAAGATGAAGTTAAAAACATAATCGAAAATATGGAAAAACTTCCTTCACAAATTGAAGAAATCTTAAAACACAAGGAAGAGTTTAAAGAAATTGCAGACTCAATTAAAAATGCAAAATCAATTTTCTACACTGGTAGATCTCTTGATTATATAACAGCAAAGGAAGGAGCCCTAAAGTTAAAAGAAATTTCCTACATCCACACAGAAGCCTTCCCTTCCGGAGAACTTAAACACGGCTCAATTGCCCTTATAGAAGAAGGCACACCTGTTATCTCAGTTGCACTTTATAGCAAGATTCTTGATAAGACTGTTTCAAATAACCAAGAGCTTATTGCCAGAGGAGCAAAAGTTATTTCCATCGCAGAAGAAGGAAATGAATTCGTAAAAGATTCTTCAGATGAAATGATAGAAATTCCAAAGACTATTGATCTCTTGACACCACTTCTTGCAGTAATACCTGAACAATTAATTGCTTATTACACTTCAGTATTACTTGGAAATGACGTAGACAAACCTAGAAACTTAGCAAAATCAGTAACTGTTGAATAATCAAAAGGCTGCCTGTGGGCAGCTTTTTTAGATTTAAATTATTTGGGTATAAAAAATAAAATGGAGTTGAATTTTATGACTTATTACATATACCTAATCTTAGCCCTTGTGGCAATATATTTTTCCTACTTATTTACCCTGATTGAGAATGCCTACTTGGCTCTTGGATCAGTAAAATTATCTAAGCTTGAAGACTTAGAGGTAAAAAATATTTCTGTAATTAAAAAACTTGTGAAGAAAGAAAATATTTATTCCACAACTCTGATTTTGGATTATTTTTCTAATTCACTTTCAATTATTTTTACTTCTCTATTCTTCTACGAATCCTTTGATATCCTTGGACTTGTCATAGGAATAATAATTTCTACGATTGTAATAATAATTATTGGAGAAAGCCTACCAAGAAACCTAGGCAAAAATAACTACGAAAAAATTGTTCCAAAGTATGCTAAGTTTTTAAATTTTTTAATTACAATTATGAGACCTCTTTCTATGTTCATAAACTTCTTGTCCCAATCTATAATTAAAATTGTAATAAAGGACAAGGACTACAAGGCACCCATAATAACAGAAGAAGACTTAATTGATGCCATGGACCTTGGTATGGAAGAAGGAATTATAAATAAAAATGAGTCTAGAATGATCCAAAATGTAATTGACTTTAAAGACAACTACGCCAAGGACATTATGACACCAAGGACTGATATAGTTGCCATAGATCTTGAGGAAAGCTTTGACGAAATTATAGAAAAAATTTCTGAATATTCTTATTCGAGAATGCCAGTCTATGAAGATAATCTCGACAATATTATTGGCATCTTAAATGTTAAAGATATTTTCCACATGGATAGGACAAAACCCCTTGCAGATAACAAGGAGTTTTTCAAGAAAGCCTTCTTCACTTTTGAGTACAAACCAACAGGGACTCTCTTCTCTGAAATGAGGCAAAAAAAATTATCTGTTGCCATCGTTACAGATGAGTATGGTGGGACTGAGGGTATGATCACCTTCGAAGACATCTTCGAGAAAATCGTTGGACAGATTTCTGATGAGTATGACACAGAAGAAGACGAAGAAATCCTACAAGTTGGCCCAAATAAATATATTATTGAAGCTTCTATAAATATTGACGAGATAAATCAAATCTTCGGGACAGAACTTGAGTGTCAAGAGTTTGACTCCCTAGGTGGCTATATAATTGAAAATATTGACAGGTTCCCTAAACTCAACGAAGTCATAAAAATTGACGACTTTAAATTTACAATTGTCAAAAAGACAAAAAATAGGATTGAAAAAATCCTAGTAGACTTCCCACCAGATATAAAAAAACAAAATTAATAAAAAAATAAGAGATTCGCAATTGAATCTCTTTTTCTTTTACTTCTAAACTTCAACAACCTGGATCATAGAATTTTTCCAGCTTGCTCTCTCTCCCAATCTCTCAACAATACCGATTAGGATTTCATCTTCTTCTTGCTCTTCATCTAAGGGCAAGACTCTTGTGTCTAAGTCGTGAGGAATCATTTCAACAACAGGTCCCAAGTCTCTATGAACAATGACCCTATTATTCAAATTCTTAAGCTCTTCACTATCCTCTACCTTAATATACTTTCCATCTTTTCTAGTGTAGAAAAAAATATCTTTTCCATATTTTTCCCTATAATAAATTATGTAAGTCTCACAAGAAAATTGAAAACTTCCAAGTGGACTAATGTCAAAAATTACTTTTTTCATTATCTCACCTGGAAGTATTATATCATAAATTATTAGATTTTATAATTCAAATAAATTTTTTGTAAAATTTGCATTAAATATGACGCACTATAGAAGAAATAACTTCTTCTCTATTCATTTCCTTCTTTGGATTAAAGTTTTTATTATCATCTAAAGTTAAGTACTTTGCATTAAGTGCCTTGTTAACAGACTCTCTTGCATAATTTGCAATCTTCTTGCCATCCTTCATGCTAACATTTTTGTTATTATTTAATTCAAAAATATTTGCAATAACAACTGCATAGTCTTCCCTAGTCATATGAGCCTTTGGAGAAAAAGTTCCATAACCTTTTCCACTCATAATTCCAAGGTCATAAGCCATGTTAACATACTTATTGTCTGTGTCCTTGAAGTGCTTCACAGATCCTTGAGAAGATCTCTTGTATTTTATCTTGTAGGCCTTAACTGCAATTTCTGCAAACTCTTCCCTACTTATCTTTTCTCTTGTATTAGCTGCAACTTCCTTGGAAAAAAGTTTTAATCCTTCAGCCTTTAATAAATCCTTGTAGGCCCAGTTGCTGTAATTTCTGAAAACAGGAGCCTTACCTAGGTGAAGTTCGTTGGAAAATCCTGACGACTTATCCTTACTAGCAAACCTAAGTCTAAAGGCATAACCACTAGAAGGTCCAACAGCTGAATCTAATTCCTTTTGACTTAGAGAAATAAAATTCTTCTTGTTCTTGGAGATAATATTTTTCTTGAATACTCCCTTAGATTCATTTCCTTCGCTCTTAACTTCAATTTCTATAAGGTCATTTACCTTGGCATTTTTAATTTCAAAATTGTAAACATCACTTTCCTTAATTGCACTTACATTTAAAGGCATTGCTGCTTCTTTAGATGCAAAAACACTAAAAGGTGCTGCAATTAAAAATATCATCAATATAAATATTCTTTTCATTCTTTCACCTCGAAGAATTATATTATCAAAAAGTTTAGTAAAAGTCTTGTTTATAAAGCCTTTGTAATAAATTTGTAATCTTTATACTAATAGATGAAAGTGAATTTATACAAAATTTAGGTAATTTTAAATTAAATTCCCAAGGACTTCATTAAATTCTTTTTGTCTTCCAGATTTTTTTCTTCTTCCTTTACTCTTGCTTCCATTTCTCTTGCAACTTCTTTTTTTACATCTTCTGGAAGATTTTTATCAGCAAAGGGATAAACTGTTTTGTTTTCCTTTTCTGCGTGACTTCTCAACAACTCAACATAGGCCATGGCATTAGTTATTATGTGTAACTTGGCAAGATCATCTGAAGTTTCTTCAAATAAATTTAAATTATTTTCAAGATCCATTACATAGCCTCTTGCCATTTGATGTTCCACTAGCATGCCACCACGGACAACTTTTTCTGCAAGAGGTCCAAGATTATCTAGCATTGCCTTAAATAAAATGTCCTCTTCCTTCTTGTGGTGAAGACCATCGGCATATAATCTTATAAAGCTTATAGCCTTCCTAAAAAAGTCTTGATCTAGATTCCCGTCAAGAATTTCCAAACACTTTTCTTCCATCCTCTTACAAAAAGCTAGTATTTCCTCGTGTTCATCTTCCAAGTATTCAATCGTATATTTTAAAGTTTCCATTAAATCACTTCCTAATTACATAAGTTTCATCTATCTTTTCATATTTTAATCCAGAATTTTCTAAACTTCCACCTATAAAAGTATCTCTAAGATCCCAATAAAAATCTGGATTTACATAAGTTGCCCAAATATCTCTGTGAAGGTCTCTTGCAATTTCAAAAACAAATTCATCTTCTTCATTTTTCACAATCATAAGAGAGTGGTCGCAAGGCATTCCATCTAAAAATTTTGAACTTATAAAGTTGAAAGCTTCACTAGGAGTATCTCCAGCCTCATAAGTCTTTCCAAACTCATAAAATTTATTTTTCAAATCTTCTATGTCAAAGTCTCTTAACAAAACTTCCACTGTCTTTGCAAGTCTGTTCTCACTTCTTCTCACTCTTTCATCAAGCCAGCCGTGAATATTAGATTCGTCAATAATATCCTTTAAGTCACCTTTCTCTATTGGAAATTCCTTATCCAGTTCTTTGCTTAAACTAGTTTTTTCTTCTTCATCAACTAAGTCCAGTAAGCTATTTAATAATTCTTCTTGAAACAAAATCTTTTCATACATCAAGTGGTGGATGTATCCTAAAAATAAACTCATCATATCCCTCTTTTCTATTATAATTTTACCATCTTACTCAAAAATATAATGTGACTTTTATCACATTTATCTAAATTCAAATTTGATTTTTTTTGATAAAGTAGTAAACTATAAATAAGAATAGCTTTAGGAATCTAAGGGAGGAGCTTATGAATCCACAAACAATTAAATTTTTAACATTTTTACAACCTAACTACATAACAAGTATTGTAGAAATAATTTTTCTTATTTTGATATTCAATAAGCTAAAAGAAATCAGTAATAAGAGGTGAGCTTATGGAAAAATATACAGAAGCTACAAGAATAGGAATTCATTTGATTTTAAACTTAGGACTAGAATTTATAAAACTTTACTTACTTGGAAGGATCTTAGGTTTACTTAAAAAATTTGATAGCTAATAAAAAGGAGAGGTCGCAAAACCTCTCTAATTTTTTGCAAATAAAATTTTAAAAATTCACAGTCAATTAAGGCAAATAAAAAAAGCGAGACCTAAGTCTCACTTTATTATTCTGCTTCTGTAACAATTTCTTTGCCTGCATAGTGTCCACAAGAAGGACAAACTCTATGAGGTAATTTCATTTCATGGCAGTTAGGACATTCAACTACTGTTGCTTTATTTAATCTGTAAGAAGATGCTCTTCTCTTGTTCTTTCTTTGTTTTGAAGTTTTTCTCTTAGGTACGGCCATTTCTACACCTCCTCATCTTTAAATAAATCTAATAACTTCCCAAATCTTGGGTCCACAACTTCTTCTTCAATTTCTTCTTCCACACAATCACAAGGGCCATCATTCAAGTTCTTGCCACAATGTGGGCATAATCCCTTGCAATCTTGGCTACACAAATTTTTTCCATTAATGGAAGTAAGTATTTGTGAAAAAATAATTTCCGAAAGATCTATGGAATCATTTTTAATTTTAAAGTACTCGTCTACAGAATCTTCATCATATAAACTTGGGTCTTTAAAATTGTAAGCAATGTAACTTGTCTCTTTTTCATTTACAAATTCCTTGAGACATCGGTCACAGTTAGCCTTAAATTTGTAGGAAATATTGAGACAAAGTTCTAACTCCCCTGTCAAATCATGAATATATCCATTGTACTCTACGGAATAGATGAGATTGAGATCCTCTAAATTCAAATCCGTGTCATTTTCCTCTAGAATACCCTCAAAGTCTAATCTGACTTCATCAGACGACAAAAAAGTACTAAGATCTAATTTCATTTACTCACCTCAAAAATACATACAAATCATTATAACTTTTAAAATTTAGTCTGTCAATACTATATTGAAAATTAAACTTAAACAAGTTCCTTTGTATCTCTTGCAATCATAAGCTCTTCGTTAGTTGGGATAACAAAAACTTTGATTGAAGAATCATCAGAAGAAATAAGTTTATCTTCTCCTCTTACATTGTTTCTTTCAGGGTCAAGTTTGATGCCTAGAGATTTTAATCCAGCACAAATTGATTCTCTCATTTCAACAGAGTTTTCACCAACGCCAGCTGTGAATACAATAGCGTCAACATGATCAAGTTCAGTCATGTAAGAACCAATGTAGCCACGAACTCTCTTTTCAAAGATATCAAGGGCAAGTTTTGCTCTCTTGTTTCCTTGGTCCCTAGCTTCTTCAATATCTCTAAAGTCACTTGATACTCCAGAAATTCCTAGCACACCTGATTTTTTGTTAATTAGTGTGTTGATTTCTTCAGTAGAAAGATTTTCTTTGTCCATGATGAATGGAAGAATAGCTGGATCTAAGTCACCACATCTTGTACCCATTGCAAGTCCTTCAAGTGGTGTGAAGCCCATTGATGTATCAATTGATTTACCATTTTCAACTGCACAGATACTTGAACCATTACCAAGGTGACAAGTGATTAGGTTAACTTCGTTTACATCCTTGCCAAGCATTTCTGCTGCCTTGTTAGTGATATATTTGTGAGAAGTTCCGTGGAAGCCAAATTTTCTAATTTTATATTTTTCGTAGTATTCGTATGGAAGTGCGTAGATGTAGCTTTCTTCTGGCATAGTTTGGTGGAAAGCTGTATCAAATACTGCAACTTGTTTAACATTAGGAAGAAGTCTTTGACAAGCCTTGATTCCCATAATGTTAGGTGGGTTGTGAAGAGGAGCTATTTCAACATTATCTTCAATTCCCTTTAGAACTTTTTCGTCGATAACAACAGACTTAGCGAAGTCTTCGCCACCGTGTACAACTCTGTGACCTACAGCATCAATTTCATCAAGTGATTTGATTGCACCGTATTCTTCATTTGTTAGGGATTCCATTACAAGTTCAAGAGCTCTCTTGTGGTCTTGCATTGGAGTTTCAATAGTTTTCTTTTCCTTACCAATTGTTTCGTGTTTAATTCTTGAACCTTCAATTCCGATTCTTTCAACTAAACCCTTTGCCATCACATCTTCAGTTTCCATGTTAATAAGTTGATATTTAAGGGAAGATGATCCGCAATTAATAACTAATATCTTCATATTTCCTCCTCAGTTTTTTAAATTTATTAAATATAGTATAATAACTAATAATTAGTTTATAACAGTTGTAGCCATTAGTCAATAATTGGAGATTTAAAAATATGAAAATTGCTTCTATAATAGCCGAGTACAATCCCTTCCACAAGGGGCACGCCTATCAAATTAATAAAATAAAAGACAACTACACAGACTTCATTGTAGTCATAATGTCAGGAAGCTTTGTCCAAAGGGGCGAGCCTGCAATTATTAATAAGTATGAAAGAGCAAGAGTCGCGGTTGATAATGGAGCAAGTCTTGTCTTAGAACTCCCCCTTCCCTACGCAACTTCTAATGCTGAAATCTTTGCTCTCGGAGCTATAAATATTTTAAACTCCATGGAGATAATTGATAGACTTTACTTTGGCAGCGAAGATGATGTGGAAGTCTTAAGAAGTCTACAAGAAAAAATTGACAAAAATTTTGATGAAGAAAAATTAAAAAAATATTTATCAGAAGGCAAGTCCTTTATAAGGTCTCGCGAACTTGCCATGGACTTCTTAAGTCCTGTAGAAAAAGAAATTTTAAAAAAGCCCAACAACATCTTAGGTCTTGAATACCTAAAGAGTCTATCAAAATTAAATTCATCTATAGATCCTCACTCAATAAAGAGAAAAAATGTAAACCATAACGATGACTTTTCCCTTGATGATTTTGCATCGGCATCACATATAAGAAGGCTGGCTTATGAGGGAGCAGATGTATCAAGATTTTTGCCAGCCTATGACTTAGTGGTGGAAAACAGTTTTGAAAATTACTTCGACATCTTTAGGTACAAGATGATAAGTGAAAAAATAAATTTTAGGGACTACTTTGATTATGAAGAAGGACTTGAAAATAGGATTCTAGATAATCTTGACGCAAAAAATTTTCACGACCTCATAGAGAAAGTCCACTCTAAGAGACACAGCAGGTCCAGAATAAAGAGACTAATCATTGAAATCCTCTTAGACATAAAAAAAGACCTAATAAAAAATTCTTTTAAGGACCCTTACACAAGAGTCCTTGCTTGTGACCAAAGAGGCCTAGAAATTTTTAAACAATCAAAAAATAAAAATAAAATTTATTCCTTTAAATCTTTTTATGACAAATCATCAGGCATAACAAAAGTGATGCTTGAAAAGGAAATTTTGGCAAGTGACTTGTATAACATAAAAAATGGAAAAATAAAAACAGACTTCACAAGAGAAGCTTATAAAAAATTATAGTTTTGATTAATTATTAATGAGAATACACTAAATAAATAATGGAGACAATTAAAATGGAAATAGAAGTTTTTAATGAAATTCTTGGAGAAAATCTTGTACCTATCTTAGGACAAGATAGATATTATAATTCCCTTTCAGATTCAGAATGTTTTTATGAAATACCTGAATGGATTAATGACACAGGTTACTACCAAGGGGCAGTCATTAGATTTTATGATTTATTAAATAAGAAAGTCTATACCCCTTTTGAAAAAGAAAAAAATGTAAGCTATTCCTATGCAAAATTTAAAAACAATTTTTTCTATTTTTTAAAAGTAGATTTCAGCAAAAATCTTGTTGAATTAATAAGATATTTTCCAGAACAAAGCTTAGAAAGTATACACAAAATACCAATAGAGGAAGTGGAATTATATAATTTATCTTTAGAAGATGGATATGAATTTCATATATGTAGCTCTTCCGATAGATTTATTTCCTACTACCCACGTAAATTTAGCATAGAAATGGAGCCAGACCAATCAGTTTTATATGTCGACAAAGATAGGCTTTATATAAACCAATGGATCGAAGAAGGTCTAGAAGGAGATGCAATAACCAATGACTATAAATACTATGAAAAATTACTTGTCCTGGATTTGGATGGAAATCTAATCTCTGAAAGAACAGGAAGTTTATCCCTCTATCCTAATGGAAAATGGTACCTTTCTTAAGTAACTTAACAAATTACAAGTCTCACTAAATAAAAATTCGTATGTGTTCGAACTTTCACAAGAAATTAATGTAAGTGATCTTTACGACATAAAAATAAAAACAGACTTCACAAGAGAAGTTTATAAAAAAATTATAAACTTTTAAAAAATAAAATTTTATTTAATCAAAGGCAAAAAGAAACTCTCATCCTAAGAAATCCTAAAATGGATATCCTAGAATGAGAGTTTTTTATTAGTCTTTAGTTTGGCTTATGGACTCTTCATAAATATTTTTAAATTCCTTTAGGTCCCTATTCCTTATAACCTCTGCTGGAACATCGTAAACATTAACAGAACCTGCCCATGACTCAGCTTCCCCATCAGGCCTTTTATTTTCCTCTGGAACTAAAATAATAGAATATTTAGTGACCTTTAAAGATGTCTTGTCCATAATTTTTTGCAAATCGCAAAGAACATCAAAACATACTTCAAGGCTTGGCTTTTTAACATAGCCAAAGGCCTGAGCATTTAAATCTTCCTTAAAATTATTAAAATCAAATTCTTGGTCTAGAATGAGTTTTTCTTCAAGATCATTATTAAGAGTAGTCAAAGAAATTTTATAAGGGAAATTATATTTTTCCGCAAGCTTCTTACCATAATCATTTAACTCATCAGAAAGTCTTATAAATGTGTTGAATAAAATAGAATCGAAAGTATCTGCCTTTATCTTTCCAAAAGAATCAAATCCCAAATAAAACTTAGTGTCTTCACTATTTTTATCACGAAGTCTTACGATATAGTAGCCGTTCTTAAAATTATAATAAGCCCTGTCACGAATGAGGTCCAAGTCCTTGTAGTGGGTCTCAATATATTTAGTGGCAGACTTTTCCGCCACAAGCCTTGAAATAGGATTACCGAAAAAAGCAATATAGAAAAACAATAAAAATATAGCACAAACAATGCCAAGACCAATAAAAAATTTTTTAAAATTAAATTGCCTTTTCATGTAAACCACCTCCAGATTTTATTTTAGTAGATTATAACACAAAAAACTCGAGCCAAGCCCGAGTTTATAAATTATTATAATCTTCTATTCACCTGTAAGTAGTTCTAAATTAGATTATTATTCTTGCAACTCTTTTTCTTCTAATTCTTTTAAAGTTATTCCTTCAGCTGTCTTCCAATCCGTTCTTCCATTAGTATTCATTCCAAGTACAAATGCTGCCGCGTATGATGGACTATTAAATAAAAAGTTCTTTTCTATTTTACCATTTATAATCTCTTGGTCTTTCTTACACTTATCTCTAAGATCTTTTATAGTTTTAGGAATAGCTTTAGAATCATTTTCTTCAATCATGCTTCCTTTTAAGACAACATATCCCTCATTCGTTCTCTTGCAATTTGCTTCAATTAGTCTATTTGATTTTCTGCTAGTCCTTGATAAATATAATGTTAAGTCAACATCTTTAGGATCATTAGTTTCTGGTGTCTCTTTCTCAATGATTGGTACAAAAATTTTATATCCTAAAACTCCAAGAACCATCTTCGAATATTCAATAAACTCTTCAAGTTCAGATTCTTTTTCTTCAGTAACATTACCAGGATTTGGGTCGTTTGCATTTCTAACCTTATACCTGTCTACTTCAATTGCGATATTAGTAAATCTATTTTCTAGATAACTTATCTCTGTCGGTCCAAAAGAATTATTTTGTGTTGTTAACATGACAACATCTGTAAATTCAAAAGAATCTTTAAGATGTTCAGCAACCCTAAAGAGAACTCCTTCTCCGTTCTTTCTAATACCAGCTTGGCCTATATACACCTCATCTTCATCAGAATTATTCTTTCCAAATAAAAAGTATACACCACTTTGTTTTAAATCTGACCTATCCTTACACTTTTCTAAATATATCCGCGGTATCTTATAAGCTAATCCTGTCCAATTCGCAAGAGTACATTTTATTCTGCCAGTAACTTCTCCATCCATTAAAAATAAATTAAAGTTTTTTCCTATATTCATAATAATCAACTCAATTAAAATATTCTAAATTTAAATTCTAAAACCTATAATGTAGACATAATATTCAACAAACTTTCATAACTATCTACATCATGATAAACTACATCCTTATTTGAGATTTCGTTAAAAAGTTTCTTCGCACAAGAAATTTTTGCCTTTTCAATAGGTCTAAGTTGTAAACTTTCCATAGTTCCCTTTGTTTCTGCAATAAAGAATATATGCTTAACTGTTCCTGCATTAAAGGCTATGGCCCAGTCTGGCGAATAATTGCCTACTGGCGTTGGAATTGAAAATCCTCTTGGTAACTTAGCATAAACACAAACTTCAGCAGCACCATCTAAGTCTTCAGCAAATTTTCTTTCAACAGACTTGTCTGCACTACCATCTGTAAATACATAAGGTTTTATATGTTTTTTAGCCCTATAAGCCTTGTCAATTGTTCCATTCTTTTCAGTAGTAAATATTGATACGTCATACTTGCCATCAATCTCGTCATAAGAAATATGCTCTACTATTATTGAAGCCTTCTGCTCCTTTATAAGCCTAGAAACCTTACTGATAAATTCTTCAGGATTTTCTTTGTACATAAAGAACTTATATGGATTTATTCCCTTTAAGATTTTAACAATAGTCCTTCTTGTAAGAATAGTTATCTCTGCAATTTTACCAACTAAGTCATACTCAATATCACTTGTCTCATAGGAATCAAGATTATGAGTTTTTGTTTGCTCAGCCTTAAATAAAAATCCTTCCTTAGCTTCTTCAACAGTTATATTGTCTTTTTGTTCTGATACAGAAGCTGTATATTGAAGTCGAGAAACATATAAATTTTCATTTATTGACTTAATTGACTTTTCAATAAGCTCATCGCTATCAAAGGAAACAATGTAAGAATACTTGTGGTTTATATACCCCCAAAGGGTTTGGAATTCCTTCTTATAAAAATTTTCATTTAAATTATTATCGAGGACCTTAGTTTCGTGTCCATCATCTATCATCTTATCCAAATCACTGTCATTAAAGACTCTTTGAATTAAGGTATGAACACCTCTTTCCACTTCTTTTAAAAGTTCAGGCATTGGAGCTAGATTATTATTTTCTAAATCTGCATGGTATTTTTCACTTATCTTGTCTTCACCATCATTAGATACATAATCATTCTTAACAAGATACTGATAACATACGTTAGCTTCTTGAACTGTAAGCTTATGAGCTTCGCCATCCTTATAGACAACTTTACCAACAAAATATTCCTTGCTAGCACTTAGTGGTCTATCGTGAAGATTTTCCTTAGTTTCTTTTTGAAGGTCCCTTACAAAATCTTTATAAGATTCACTTGCTATTACTGTTAACTTATTTATATCGTGGACTCCATCTCTGCCTAGAGTTTTTGAATCCATCCTGTATCCATTTTTATCAACGCAAAGTCTAAGGCCACGACCAACTTCTTGTCTCTTCATAGTTGCACTATTGCCATGCTTCAAGGTACAGATTTGAAATACGTTTGGGTTGTCCCAACCTTCACGAAGGGCAGAGTGAGAAAAAATAAATCTAGTAGGTTCTTCAAAGCTAAGGAGTCTCTCCTTATTCTTCAATATCAAATCATAAGCAGAAATATCATCGGAAATTTTTTCTGTTCCCTTTTCATTACTATTTATAGCACGGCCATGTTTGTCAATGGAGAAATATCCCTTGTGGGTTTCATGAACATCAATTGACTTCAAATACTTAACATAATCAGTATCGAAGAGGGTTATATATTCATTTAAAATTGACTTATATTCCCTCTCAAAAATCTTTCCATATTCTCCAAGAACTTCTTCTCCGTCTTCATCATATTGCCTATACTTGGCAACTTCATCAATGAAAAATAGGGATAGGGTTTTTATTCCCTTATTAAATAATTCTTCTTCCTTTTCAAAATGAGATTTTATTGTCTCTCTTATTTGAATGAGCCTCATGTCCTTCTCAGACACATCACCAGAGACATCTCCCTTTCTTATTTCTTCACCATTAGTGAATTTTACAAGTCCACCTATGGGATCAATCTCAGCAATTGAAAAGCCCTTGTACTGTTCCATATTTTTTGACAATTCATATAAATTATCGCCAACGGATAATATTCTCGCTTCCCTATTTATGGACTTGTTGTAATTAATTTCAAATTCAAGTCTTGCTCTCGGTGGCTTTTTATCAGATAAAATAATTTCATCTAAGTATAAATACCTGTCAGTTCCCCTAAAGTTTTTAACCTGGAAGCCCTTAACTTCTATTTTCTTTACAAGTCTTTCGTTGTAGGCATCTACAGCATCAAGAGCATAAACTAGGTTGTGTTCCTTAGCGTGTGTTGCTGAATAGTTAATAGAAAATAAGGGATTGAAATTTTTAAGAGCCTTTTGAGTGGCAGCTCCACCCATCTTTTGTGGCTCATCTAAAATTAGAATCGGATTATTTGCCTTTATAACATCAATAGGCCTTCTAGATCCAAACTCGTCTCTCTCACTGTAAATAATTCTTGCTGCTGAGTTTTTTGCACCCTCCTTCAAGGTATTAAAGGCTTGAGTGTTTATAATCATGACATTAATTCCAGCATCAGAAGAATAAGTGTCTATTAGATTTAAATTCTTACTGTCGTAGATAAAGTACCTGATTTTCTTTCCATAAATCTCCATAAAATGTTCTTCAGTCATTTCAAAAGACTTCTTTACGCCTTCGCGAATAGCTATAGAAGGAACAACAATTATAAACTTGGACCATCCATAATTTTTGTTGAGTTCATACATGGTCTTGATGTAAACATAGGTCTTACCAGTCCCTGTTTCCATTTCAATATCAAGAGAGCAAGCTCCTTGTCCATCAACTAGAGAGTCTGAAGTCCTTATATTGTTATTTAACTGAACACTTCTTATATTATTAAGTATTTCAGTTTTACTAAGATCAAGTTCATTGTTTTTAAAACCTAATTCAATGACTTCATCATCGAAAACTTTATCCTTATTATCAAGTTCCATTTTTCTCTGTTGGTTTTTAGTAATCTTTTTTGTACCTGGATCAATCCTGTACTTAATACCACTGGAGTTTCTCTGTCCCTTAAATACATCTACAAGAGATTCTACAGCCCTAGTTTGGTAATCCTGTATCCTAAAATTAAATTTCATACTAAATCACCCTTCTAGTAGTTTCAGGACTAAGTCTTTCAAATATTTGGTCAAAATTATTTAAGACAGAATCATTTACCATAGAGGAGTCTCTAAAGATTGCAAAGGCAGGTCGCCTCTTAGCAATTTTTGTCACTAAGTCATCGTCAATATCTTTGTCAAAGCATGCAATTAGGTAGCCCTGGTCCACAAGATAGACTTCCTTGCCATCAATGTTTTCAACTTGGATCTCAGATGAAAGTGGCACTCCTAAGTCTAGCAAGACTTGGAATAGGAGATCTTCACCTGTTCTGTCATCTTTGATATTGTCTGTTAAGTTATCTAAGAAGTTTTGATTCAGCTCTCCTGGTCTATAATAGACATCCTTCATGTTAGAAGTATCGGTCTTTAAAACCCTAAAGCCAATATCTAGATTTTCAATCCCATCCTTATCCTTATTGTCTTCAAGAATCTTTTTGCCAGCACGACGAATCCTTTCCTTGCCTATTTCACAGATGTTTTTATAACCAGCCTTGTAGGCTTCAGATTTTTCATCAGTCTCTTCAGGAAGTTGCACCATAATAAATTTCCTATTGCCTCCATCCTCGGCATTAAGCTGCATAACAGCATGAGCTGTTGTAGCCGACCCAGAGAAAAAGTCCATTATAATAGATTCCTTATCATAAATATACTTTATTATCAATTTTATTAAATTAACTGGTTTTGGATAAGAATTAACAAATGGATTTTCATTTGAAAATAATTCATTCATAATTTCTGTTCCTTTAGAATTTACAAAATCATTCCCCGAATATTCCAAAGAACTTATATTTTTAAACCTATCTGTTATTGTAGATTTATATTTTTTTATAAAAAAACTATATTCTCCTGTATATTCTTCCTTATTTTTGTAAAAAACAACTTCCCCTTCTTTTAATTTTTTATCAAAAGTTTCTTTAATATAATGCCACTGTTTTCTGTTATTCTCATTATAATGAACTGGTGGATAGTGTGTTATATCAAGATATGGATTATGAATTGGATATCTTGCATATCCATACCTACCTTCATCAATTTTAATTAAATAGCTATCTTTCTTCCACTCCCCTTTTGGATCATTATCTGGATTTTGATATTCTTCAAATATTTTTTCCTCTCCCTTTAAAACATCTCTAGATGCCACTGTAATTATATCCTTTACATAACACAAAATATATTCGTGGTGTTTGTTAATTTTGGGCTTTGCAGTCTTTTCTCCATAAGATGTTTTTCTAATAAAGTTTGCTACAAAATTTATTTGTCCGAAAATTTCATCACAAACTTTTTTTAAGTTTGCTTGTTCATTGTCATCAATAGAAATAAAAATAACACCATCTTCAGACAGGAGATTTCTAGCTAATTTTAGTCTTGGATAAATCATATTGAGCCAGTCTGTGTGGAAGCGTCCATTAGATTCTTTGTTTTCGACTAATCTATTCCCTTCTTCATCAAATTGTCCGCTATCTTCTAGATATTCATCTGTTGATTGTTTAAAATCATCATTGTAAACAAAATCACTGCCTGTATTGTAAGGAGGGTCTATGTAAATCATCTTTACCTTGCCTAGATAAGTTTCTTGTAAGAGTTTTAATACTTCTAGGTTGTCGCCCTCAATGTATAAATTTTCTGTTTCATCGAAGTTTAGACTTTCTTCCCTACATGGTCTTAGGGTTTTTGATATGGGTGCATTGGCACTTAGGATTGCCTTCCTCTTTTCTGGCCAAGTAAACTGATATCTTTCATCTCTACCTTCTACAACTTCATTTGATATCTCTTGTGCAAGTACATCCTTATCAATTGTCCTTACAAGATTACCATTTTCATCTATGCTTTCAGTAATTGCATTTGGGAAAAGTTCCTTTAATTTTTCAAACTTTTCATCTGCCAAGTTCTTTGTCTGCATCTTTAGCTTATCCATTGTACCTCTCTAGCTCCTCTTTATACTTTCTTATTTCTTTAAATAGTTCGTGCTTTCTCTTTGCTTGTACTTCTCTTCCCATTTTCTTTCTTGTTTGTTCTATTAATTTTTCTAATTTTGCCCTTCTATCGTCTATCTCTATTTGCTCTTCTAAGGTCTTTCCTTCTTCTAGTTCTATGTCTCCAACCTTTATTATTAGATTTTCCCAGACGCTTAGTAGGTCTAGCCCTTGTAAGCTTAAATCAATTTGGTCCTCTTTCTCCCATGGACTTGTGATTAATTTGTCCTTGTAGACTGCCAACTTATATTCATCTTCAAAGTTTAGGATATAAAGTATATTTTGCCCAAAAAGTTTTGTTATTAGGACTATATTAGAGTCTGTGTAGTCTCTAGTCTTGAGTTCAATTTTTATTACAAAGATTGATGATATTTCTTTGGTCCTGGGAAGTTTAATAGTTTTTTCTGAGATTTCATTTATAATAATTATTCTTCCAATCTCTCTATCGAATTTTTCCTTTTTCTTACCTTTTAATTCATCCCTGTACTTGTCAAAAATTTTGTTTTTGAATATTATTTTTTTTATATTTGTGGATTCTGGTAATTTAAACATTGTCTTGATCCTTTACGACTAGAAAACTTATTAGTTCAAAGTCATCTAAGCCTTCAATCTTTTCGTCAAAGAAACTCATTTCCTTGCCAGATAAAAAGCTGTCTATTTCATCTTCGTCTTTTACTTCTATTATTGACCCTATTGTTTCTTCTAAGAGGGCTGAATACTCTGACATGTCCTTTCCATTTCTCGTTTCTTTATTGAATTGTTTGCAGAGTTCTCTATCTGCTTCTGTTTTATCCTTGCAAAGTAATCTAAAGGCATCAAGGATGGACTTTGCCTGCAAGTGATTTATTAGGACTTGCCCTTCATTAGATATATAGACCATATAGAAGGGGTGCAGTCTATTTTGATTGTTTATATTTACACTTGATTTTATATTTTTAAGAACAAAGATTACTCCTGGATCAAGTCCTTCTCTTGATCCAACTACTGCATTCATTCCCCTGGGTGCTTCTTCTATCTCTGGATGATTTTTTACATAGTTTAAGAGGTCTAGTCTAAATTCATTTAGGCCTAGGTCCATTATATTTACTCCAGTGTTCATGTCTTCTAAGTCCACTACTTCTTCTTGAAGTTTCTTTAGCTGTTTCTTTCTATATTCTAACTCCACTTCTTCCTCTGGTGTGAGAACATTGTCATCGCCTGTAGAACTTAGATTGACAGCCTTCATCCTTCCCTCTACCCTTCCCTTTAGGTTGATGTATTCATCTAGGTCTACATCGGGCCAAAAATTAACTAATTGGATTTCACTGTTTTTTGAACCAATTCTATCGATTCTTCCAAACCTTTGAATTATCCTGACTGGGTTCCAGTGTATATCGTAATTTATTAAGTAGTCACAATCCTGGAGGTTTTGTCCTTCTGATATACAGTCTGTGGCTATTAAGATATCAATTTCTTCTTTTCTATTTGGGAATAGAAGATCTTTTCCCTTTGATATTGGTGAAAATAAAGTCAGAACTGTGTTTAGGTCTGTTTTAACTGATTTTAGTGTAGTCTTTCCCTCTGTTGTTCCTGTAATAAGGGCTGTCTCTAGTTGATATTTGTCCTTGACATATTTTGATACATTTTCATAAAGATAGTCTGCTGTATCTGCAAAGGCTGTGAAAATTAGTATCTTTTTATTACCAGGATTTATTAGATTTTTTTGTTTATGATCTATAAGTTCATAAAGGGTTTGTAACTTTATGTCATGCTTTGGTCTTATATCGTCTACCATGGATATTAGAAGGTCTAAATATTCTTTATCCTTGGACAAGGCATGTTTCCAAGATATATAGTCCATGTCTTCAATGTCTATTTGAACCTTTCGCCCTATTACAAATCTATCATCGTCCATATCATCTCCGTCAAGATCCATGTCTGAAAAATTTTCCAAGGCTAGAGTTTCATTCATCTTATTTTTCTCAAAGTTGTCAATTTTATTAATTGTCTCAGTTATAAGTTCGTTTATTCTTTTTAGGGTTAAGTTAAAGGAATGGACTGAGCTTTCCAATCTCTTCATTAGGTTTATAGCCATAAGTCTTCTTATTCCCTTTTCACGTCCTGATTGAGTTAGTCCTCCGCGAACGTGCTTTGCGTCGTACTTATCTGTGTATTTAAAAATCTTGCTATCTTGTATAAAGTCTGATGGAGTATAGATTGCTAGATTAAGAGAACTTAATACTTCAGCAATATCTTTATAATTTACTGTTGTCGTTAAATCAGTTAGACCTGGCCTTTTTGATATTGGTATTCTTCTTTTAGGAAAGCTTCCTATATCCTTGGTATCATAGTATTTTTGAATGTGCTTTCTTGATCTTGCTATTGTGACACTATCAAGTAGTTCAAAAAAGTCATATTCCAGAGAGTTTAAAAGTCTATCTGTTGTCCTCTCCTCTGGATTTAGTTTGCTCCAGTTATTAAAGGCTCTTTGTGACTGTCTAAATATGTCCTCTATATTCTTGCTTGTTTTTAATTTGTCATTTAATAGGCTACTATCTCCTTCATAGGATAGGGCTAGTTGGTTTTTTAAGTCGTTAAACCTATTATTTACTGGTGTTGCAGATAGCATTAATACTTTTGTCTTTACTCCTCTTCTTATTACCTTGTTGAGAAGTTTTGCATACCTGTTTTCTTTTTCGTTGTCTTCAGATATATTTCCACCATTTCTAAAATTGTGAGACTCGTCTATTACAACTAAATCGTAATTTCCCCAGTTTATCCTATCTAGGTCTATTCCGTTGGAATATCCTCCATCCCTATTTAAGTCTGTGTGGAATAATACATCATACCTCATCCTATCTTCGGCTATAGGATTGTTGATGTAATTACCCTTGTATGTATTCCAGTTTTCTGATAGTTTTTTTGGACATAGAACTAGGACTGTTTTATTTCTATTTTCATAATATTTCATTACAGCAAGGGCTGTAAAGGTTTTACCAAGTCCTACTGAGTCAGCCAAGATACATCCATTATATTTTTCTAACTTGTTTATAATTGCCAAGGCTGCATCTGCTTGAAAATTAAATAGCATATTCCAAATTTTGCTATCTTTAAATCCTGTAGCTTCATTTGGTAGTTCGTCCTCTGATACATCTTCTAAAAATTCACTAAAAATATTATATAAAGTTACAAAATATAAGTATTCTGGTGAGTTCTCATTGTATACATTTGTTATACTTTCAATTATTTGATCTGTTACATCTTCTAATTTATCTTCATTGTTCCAAAATTCGTCAAATACTCTCAGGTATTCTTCACTATAGGGCCTTGATGTTTTTTGGATTATAAAGTAAGCATTATTTCCCCTTTCACAACCTAGGTCTACTGTTGTAAAATTTCGTATTGGGGCATAACTCTTATTGTTTACATTTATAAAGCCCATCATTTCTTCATTTGATATATTGGATTTAAAACAAACTTTTTCTCTAATCCATTGGGCGCATTCCCTTGCAATGGCTTTTTGTTTCATTTCGTTTCTGAGTTTTACTTCAAACTCTGTGCCGTATAAACTTCTTTCTCTCTCTTTTCTAAATATATCAAATTGTTTCTTTTCTTTTTTCTCCCTAGATTTTATAAAAGTTGGAGAAGTAAAGATAAATCTTAACTCATCTATTTCTTTTAATTCTTTTTTTAATTCTTCAAAGGCATATATTGAAAAACTAGCTGCTGCTATTGAAATTTTTGTGGATTTTTTTATTTCTAATTGCAAGTCATCTTTTAATCTATTGTTTACATTGTCAATTAGTTTTACTTGTTGTTCCAAATCATCCACCTCTCTAAAATATATAATTAATTTAAAAAGTTTTGAATTAATTATATCATAGCTGAAAAGCAAAATTTCTTTTTTATAACTTTTCTCATCTTTAAATGTTAATTAAACATTACTTTATATTTTATATTCTTTTGCATATTATTTTTTAATTATATTTCCTTAGATATACTAACTCTTTATTTTAATTTGTATTAGTCTTTTACATTTTAAGATTATTTCTTCGTAGTTAGTTTATACGACTTTGTTAACTTTCATAACTTAAGTAATTTTTATAACTCTATCAAGCTTCATAGCTTAGTCAACTTCTATAGTCTAATAAATATCTATAAGCTTATGAACTTTTATAACTTTTTGAATTTCTATAACTTCATAACTCTTTATAATTTCATTAATTTTTATGACTTTATTAACTTTCTTGAACTTGTGTTTTTGGGTCAAATGTTCTAAAATGTATTTAACTAAACTATTGTTTAAATGTGTATTCGTTTTTGGGAAAATTATTTTTATTTAACAAAATATACCTTAATGATTTTTATTTTGTTCTTTATTTTTATTGGATATTTTGAATAATTTATATTTACATAACTTTTAATTTTATTTTTTATTTATTTTACTGGTTTTCTTGAGGTGGCTTATGTCTTTTATTGATTATTCTTTGGAACCTAAATCTGATATTGCTTTTGTGGACATCAAGTCTTTCTACGCCAGTGTTGAGTGCGTCAAGAGAAACTTGGATCCCCTATCTACTTGTCTTTGTGTTATGAGTAGATCTAGTCATTCTAATGGACTTATCCTTGCTAGCTCTCCCCTCTTTAAGCGTGTTTATGGAAAAAATAATGTTGGAAGGGCCAGCGAGCTTCCCTTTGATATTGACACTAGGAAGTTTAGTTTTGACAAGGCTAGGAGGCAAAATATTGAGATCACAAGGTCTTATATTGATTTTGTTGAAAAGTGGGCGAGAAACACCCTTATTGTCCCTCCAAGGATGGCTCTCTACATTGAGGAGAACTTAAAGATTCAAAGGATTTTCCAAAATTATGCTCCAAAGGAGGACATCCTTCCCTATTCTATTGACGAGGGCTTTATTGATCTCACTAATTCTCTGTCTTATTTTGTGCCTGATAAAAGTATTTCAAGACACGACAAGTTGGACCTTGTTTCTTCTATGATTCAAAGGGATATTTGGGAGACTGCTGGTCTTTATTCTACTGTTGGTATGAGCAATGCCAATCCCCTTCTTGCCAAGCTTGCTCTTGATAATGAGGCCAAAAAGACTAGGACCATGCGTGCCAACTGGTCCTATAAGGATGTGGAGTCCAAGGTCTGGGCTATTAATGATCTAAAAGACTTTTGGGGGATTGGGTCTAGGCTCAAGAGAAGGCTCAATGCCATGTCAATTTACACTGTCCGTGACCTTGCTAATTATGACCCTGATGTCCTAAAAAAAGTTTTTGGTGTCATTGGTCTTCAGCTTTGGTTTCACGCCAATGGTGTTGACGAGTCTAAGGTCACAAGGCCTTACAAGTCAAAGTCCAAGGGCCTAGGCAACTCCCAGGTCCTCCCTCGTGACTACAAGTCTCAGGAGGAAATTGAAATTGTCTTATCTGAAATTGCTGAGCAAGTTGCTGTTAGGATTAGGCGTCTTAGGAAGAAGGCTTCTGTTGTTGCTATTTATGTTGGCTTTTCTTACACAGAAAATAAAAAGTCCATTAACGCTAGGAGGACTATTAGGCCCAGTCAATCTACTAGGGTCTTGCAAGAAGAGGTTCTAAGGCTTTTCAGGGAAAGATATGATGGTGGCACTGTGAGAAATCTTGGTGTCACTTATGATAACTTAGTGGACCAATCTTCTACTGTTTTTGATTTTTTTGATGATGTCAATGCTATTGAGAGGGAAGAAAGTCTTGACCGCACTATTGATGAGATAAGAGACAGGTTTGGCTTCACTTCTCTTCAAAGGGCCACTTCTCTCATGGAAGGGTCTAGGGTTATTGAGAGGAGCAAGTTAATTGGGGGCCACTGTGGTGGCATGGATGGTTTGGAATAGTTTAGGAGGTGTTTATATGGTTGATAGGTCTTATTTGCCCTTTAAGTCTGCTAGGGACTACATGGACAGGGGGATGGAAAAGTGGATGGGATTTTTTATTTCTGAACACACTACTGCCCTCTCCCACATGGGAGACTCCATAGATTTTTCTTCTCAAATGTCTAATGAGGAGATTGTCCTTTTGATTAGTCAAGTTTATGTAAATAATCTTGAGGTCTTGGTCTTTATTAATTGCAGGCAAGAGCCCTATCTTGGCAGGATTAAGGAAATTTTTGATGGTAATATTTATTTAAGTGGAGAGGAAGCTTTAAACATTAACTTTAAGGATATTATTAATATTGTTTTGGCGGAGGACCTATGAAGGACTTGGAAAAGAATTCTATTCAATTTGATTATTTTTCTATTAACTACAAGAATTTTGAGGAGGCTTTTTACAAGTTTTCAAATATTAGTGTCCCCTTAATTTTTTTGACTGAAGACCTTCTTCTTCACATGATCTCCACAGGTCACTCTTACTTCATCCTTAATTCCAAAAATTCTGCAGATGATAAGGACCACTATTTTGTTTTTAAAAAAGTTACAAGTTCAGAAAATAATTTTATCAGCCAGTTTGAATACTTGGCCCAAGTTTCTCCAATTTATTTTGAAGATAAGTTTTATGAGAGGAAGTGAGTATTCAGCCTAGGCTGATTTTTTTATTTTAATCTTTATTCTAAATTTTTTATTTTATCTTTTTATTTTTATATTTTATCTTCTTTTATTTCTTTCATCTTCTAAGTATTTTTTACATATAAAGCAAAAAATTTGCACAAAAAAAGAAGCTATATCAAGTGATATAGCTTCTTTGTATATTTTTAAATAAATATATTTTCAAGCTTATTATTTAGCTGATTTTTCTTTAATTTCTCTAATCTTTTCCATAGATTCGATAATAGAACCTGCAAGAGCTTCCATGTCGTTTTCGTTAGCTTCGTTTAGAGATGTATTGATTGTAACTCTTTCTGGAAGAACATCAAATAGTTTTAGATTTTCATCTATATAGTTTTCAATCTTATCGCCAACTGTACAAGCCCAAGTACCATTTTCAATGATACCAACTGTTCTGTTTTGAACGTTTAGTGCTTCTAGATCGTGTAGGAAGTTTTTCATCTTAGGATAGATTCCTAAATTGTAAGTTACAGATGCAATAACAAGGTGAGAGTATTGGAATGTTTTTGCTATTAGGTAGGATATATCTGTCTTAGAAACATCATATACTTCTACTTTTTTAACTCCTCTTTCAACTAGGCTGTTTGCAAAACCTTGTGCAGCTCTTTCTGTATTTCCATACATTGATGCATAAACTATTAGCACGCCTTCTTCTTCTGGTTCATATCTTGACCATTTGTCATACTTGTCTAGGATAAATCCAAAGTTATCTCTCCAAACAAGTCCGTGAAGTGGACAGATATATTTAACTTGTGGAAGAAGTGGTGCAGCTTTTTTAAGAACGTCTTGTACAAATGGTCCATATTTGCCTACGATGTTAGTAAGGTATCTTCTAGCTTCATCAAGCCAATCTCTTTCCCAATCAACTTCATCTGCAAATAATTTACCGTCCATAGACTTAAAGGAACCAAATCCGTCTGCTGAGAATAATACTCCATCTGTTACGTCAAGAGACATAATAACTTCTGGCCAGTGAACCATTGGAGCTTCAATGAAAGCAAATGTATGCTTACCAAATGAAATTGTATCTCCTTCTTCAACTATTATTAGTTGATTTTCTGGAATATGATATCCCATTTGTCTCATAAATTGGAAACCTTGTTCACTTGATATAATTCTAATATCAGGCCATCTTATACAAATTTCTTCAATAGCTCCACAGTGGTCAGGTTCCATGTGGTGGATTAGCATATAATCAAGGCTACGTCCATCTAATATATTTTCAATGCTTTGTATATAATCTCTTGCAATTGACCAATCGACTGAATCTACAAGAACTGTCTTTTCGTCCATCAAAAGGTATGAATTGTAAGAAACTCCATCTGGAATAGGGAACATATTTTCAAAAAGTTCAAGTCTTTTATCATTTCCCCCTACAAAATATAAATCATCTGTTATTTTTCTATTATTTAACATTTAAAGAGCCTCCTTACTTTCTATCAACAGTAAAATCTTCTTCAATGAAGTTTTGCTTTTCTTCTTGGCATTCTGGACAAGTCCAATCCTCTGGTAATTTTTCGAAATCTGTACCTGGATCGATTTCTCCTTCTGGATCTCCAAAGTTTGGATCATATTCATATCCACAACCTGGACATACCATAACTTTATAATTTGGAGCTAACTTTCTAGGTTTAGATCTTCTAACTTTAACCATTGGAGGTGCTGGTTCTTTTTCACCAGTGCCTAATGCTTCAGCAAGAAGTGGCATAATTTCGAACATATCTCCAACTATACCGTAGTCACAGTTCTTAAAGATTGGAGCACCTGCGTTTTTGTTGATAGCAACAATTGTTGATGCGTTTTTAATACCCTTTAAGTGTTGGCTTGCTCCTGAAATACCGCATGCGATATATAGGTTACCATTGAATTTTTGTCCTGACATACCAACGTATCTTTCAAGTGGAACAAGTTTAAGAGTTTCTGCAACTGGTCTTGAAGAACCAAGTGCTGCACCTGCTGCGTGAGCAAGTTCTCTAGCCATATCCATGTTTTCTTCTCCGCCGATTCCCTTACCTACTGAAACAACTCTTTCAGCGTCGTAAACAGGAGTATCAATGTCAATACCTACAGAGAAGTCATATCCGTCTTTCTTAAGGTTTTTAACTAGTATATCAACAGCTTCTTTAGCTGTGTCTGCTTTTATAATTTCTCTCTTTCTTTCTCCAGTGATAGGGCCAGCTTTTTTATCTAATGCAGCAGCTCTACCTTTTCTCTTTGGAGCCTTACCAATAATATGGCTTGCAACTACAACTCTTTGGATTTCTGAAGTACCTTCATAGATTGTTGTAATCTTAGCATCTCTGAAGAATCTTTCTACGTCCATGCCCTTTAGGTATCCATTACCACCGTGGATTTGAAGAGCTTCGTTAACAACCCACATAGCAACTTCAGATGCAACTGTCTTAGCCATTGCAGCTTCCATTGAATAGTTTTCGTGGTTTTGTTTCATTTCAGCAGCTGAATAAATCATAAGTCTTGCAGCTCTGATCTTTGTAGCCATATCAGCAATCTTAAATGCTACTGCTTGTTGTTGAGCAATTGGTCTACCAAATTGAATTCTTTCTTTTGCATAAGCAAGTGCAGCTTCATAAGCGCCTTGTGCAATACCTAGTGCTTGAGATGCGATACCAATTCTACCACCGTCAAGTGTTTGCATTGCAATTCTAAATCCTTGACCTTCTTTTCCAAGTAAGTTTTCCTTTGGAACCTTAACATTGTTAAATTGAAGTTCAGCAGTAGTTGAAGATCTAATACCTAATTTGTCATAGTGATCTCCAAATGTGAATCCTTCCCATCCCTTTTCTACGATGAAAGCAGAAATTCCGTGAGTACCGATTCCTGGTGTAGTTACTGCATATACAACATAAGTGTCAGCAGCTGGAGCGTTTGTGATGAAGATCTTGTTACCATTTAGGATGTAGTAGTCTCCATCAAGAACTGCAGTTGTTTCTGTACCACCTGCATCAGAACCAGCATTTGGTTCAGTTAATCCAAAAGCACCAAGTTTTTTACCTTGAGCAAGAGGTTTTAAATATTTTTCCTTTTGTTCTTTTGTACCGAAAGCTTGAATTGGATAAGATCCTAGTGAAGTGTGAGCTGATAATACAACACCAACACCTGCGTCTACTCTTGAAAGTTCTTCTACAGCGATAGCGTAAGAGATAACATCTTTACCTGCTCCGCCTTCTTCTTCTGGATATGGAAGACCCATCCAACCGTTTTCGCCAATCTTCTTAATAATTTCTTCTGGAAATTCATTGTTTTGATCAAGTCCAAAAGATAATGGCTTGATTTCTGCTTCTGCGAATTCTCTGATAGCCTTACGAAGGGCTTCATGTTCAGCAGTTGTCTTGTACATATTTGACATATTTTCCTCCTTTTAAGATTAAAGATAATTAAAGTATTTGTTACTTTAAAAGTTAAAAACAAAAGATACACCAATACGGTATACAATAATTAAAGTATACAACATGTTTGCTAAAGTGTCAAAACATTTTCACAATATTTTTAATATTATTTAAAAATATTTTTATGGCGAATCTTTTCTTTTTTTCAATTTTATTTATACCCCATTTTAAAAAAATTACAATCTATTTAATCTATTAATTGCTTAATTCTTTTTTTGTTGTAAAATATAAAACTAACAAGAAGTTATTTATTGAAACTGGAGGAATTATGGATTTAGAAAAATTATTAGAGTGGAGAAGATCTTACAGAAAGTTTGATGAAGAAAAAGAGCTCTCTAAAGAAGACATTGATGGAATTTCAAATTCTATTAAGTTTGCTTCCTGTGCAAACAACAGACAGTTTCTCAGATTTATTTCTGTTGAGAGCAAGGAAAAAGTTTTAGATATTTTTGACAACACAAGATGGGCTGCCTCCCTCCCTAATGGTGCTGGTAGACCTAAGGAAGGTGAAAGACCAGTTTATTTTATTGCCATCCTAAGTGACAAGGAAATGAAATTCAAGTTTGATGGAGTTGATCAAGGACTTGTTATTTCTAATTTAACTCTTGCTGCTGCAGAAAGAGGAATTGGATCTTGCATTATTGGAAGTATCACTGACGACAAAATGCGTGAGATTTTGTCTTATGATGAAAACTACACTTGTAGCCTTGTCCTTGCCTTTGGTTATCCAAAGATTGAGTCTTCCATAAAAGAAATTGATTTAGACGAAGATCAATCTTATTATCTAGATGACGATGGAAATTATGTGGTTCCAAAGTATAAGCTAGATGAAATTGTAAGGAGAATATGATGAGCGAAAATGAAAAAAGTTTTTCTAGTTTTATAAAGAGAAAGGCAAAATTATATTTTATTGATGCCCTTGGCGCCATGGCCTTTGGACTTTTTGCTACCCTATTAGTTGGTACAATCTTAAATACTCTTGGCAAGTCCTTTAATATTGTATTTTTGACAGATGTCCTTTGGCCCTTAGCCCAAAAAGCAACGGGACCTGCCATTGCAGTTGCCATTGCCACAGCTATGACTGCTCCTAGCCTTGTTGTCTATGCGGCAACTGTTGTTGGGATTGCTGGCAATGAACTTGGTGGCCCCATGGGAGTTTATATTGCAACTATTGTAGCTGTTGAGTTTGGAAAGCTTGTCAGCAGGAAGACAAAAATCGACATAATAGTAACTCCTGCCGTTACAGTCCTTAGTGGTGTTTTTGTTGCAAACTTTGTGGGTCCTATTATAGGCGACTTTATGAACCTACTAGGCGCAATTATTATTAACGCCACAGACAAGGCTCCCTTCTTTATGGGAATAATTGTCTCAGTTGTTGTTGGAATAGTTTTGACGCTTCCAATTTCATCGGCTGCTCTCTCAATGATGCTCTCACTTTCATCTCTTGCCGGTGGAGCTGCAACAATTGGCTGCTGTTGTCAAATGGTTGGCTTCGCAGTTATGTCCTATCGTGACAATAAGATTGAAGGTCTTGTGGCTCAGGGGCTCGGTACTTCCATGCTACAGATGCCTAACATTGTGAGAAAACCCCTTATAATTGTCCCACCAATACTTTCATCGGCAATCCTAGGACCAGTGTCTACAATGGTATTTAAACTTGAAAACACTCCTCTAGGTTCTGGTATGGGAACTAGTGGACTTGTGGGACAAATTTCAACCTTTACTGCCATGCCAGATGTTCCTTTTATGAAACTTTTGGGAATAATTTTACTTATGCATATAATCTTGCCTGGTCTTGTTACTTTTGTGATTTATGAAGTTCTTTACAGAAAGGGCCTAATCCAAGATGGTGATATGAAGTTATATTTTAAATAGAGTTTTATTAGTTATTTATATATTTTTGCATTAAAAAAAGATGGGTCTCCCCATCTTCTTTTTTTATGCTCTTACATCATCATAGTCACTTGATTCAAGTTTCTTTTCTACGTAAGAACAAGTTCCTAAAATCTTTTTGTTTTCTTTTCTTGCATCTTCTACAAGTTGTTTTACAAGTTCACCTGCTAGTCCTTGTCCACCAAATTCTGGTTTCACAATAGTGTGTTGGGCATCAATTACATCGCCCTTATTTTCGTAAGTCAAGATTCCCTTATAATTATTTTCATCTTCGCCTATATAATAACAGTTTATACCTTTTTTAACTTCCATAATGACCTCCTATTTTAAATGTTCTTATAAGTTACTTACCCATTTAAAATAAAAGTTCACTCTTATTTTATTTTTTCAATGATTCTGTATTTTGTATCAAAGCCTTCATTAGTTCCTGTGAAGGAGTTGTCGCCTTTTGAAAGTTCTAACATAGCATCTACAGTTTCTTTAAATTCTGGAAGTTCTTCTGTCTTTCTATCTAACTCGTCAATTCCTCTTTGCTTGAACTCTTGAATCTTTTCTGCAAAAATTCTCATATTGTCATCAATTAGGTTGCTGCCGTCTTTTAACTTAAAGGCACCTGAATTCAAGTCTATTATACCATCGTCAAGTTTTTTAATTCCATCTCTCATTGGTACAATTCCCTCAGTCTTAAGTCTTGGGAATTCTTTGAAGTCTTTAGATTTATCTCTAAATTCTAAAAGTCCACTTGTTAGATCACTTGCACCATTCTTTAACTTGCCAGAGTTGGAATCAAGTTCTGTGATTGCATCTGTAAATTTATTTACAGCATCTTCACTTTGTTCTGTTCCTTCTCTTAGTTTTGATGAACCATCTTTTAATTTTGTTGTTGCATCATCAAGTTTAATAAGGGAGTCAGAAAGCTTCATAAGTTGAGATGTGTCAAGTTTTGATGCTGCTTCTGTCCTAGCCTTTGCAAGTTCTCCATCAATTTGTCTTGCTCCACTAGCAAGTTCTGATGTTCCAGCTTGGAGCTGTTCAAGTCCTCCATGAAGCTGACTTGTACCTGCATTTAATTTTTCTGAGGCTTCAGCTAGCCCTTGCATTCCACCCTTTAATTGATTTAGTCCTTCTAGTTGACCTGCCATACCACTTAAACCACTTAGGGCTTGAAGTTCTCCAGCAATTTTTTTAGTTGAGCCACCAATAGCTTGTGCATTATTACCAATGTTTCCTGCTGCTCCCTGTAAAATTCCTATTGCTTCTTGAGCTGCAGGATCTTCGCTTTGACTTAAGATGGCAATAGCTTTTCCTATGTCTTGTGCTGAAGCTCCAATATTTTGTGCACTTGTCCCAATATTTTGAAGATCTCCCTCAACATTTATATTTCCAAGACCAGAAAGATTTGGCACTTCAATCCCTTGAACTTTTACATTTAATTGTTGGAAGTTGCTATTAAATTCACTTTGACCTGCTGCAAGCTTATTAGCACTTTCAATTGCCTTACTTGCACCAGCGTCAACCTTGTCTGCACCTGCTGAAAGCCTATCTATTCCAGATTTTAATTCTGATAATTTTTTTAGGGCCTCTTCCTTCATTTCATCAACTTTGCTGAGTTTGCTTGAGCCCTCTCTTAGTTGTGTTGTTGCGTCCTTTAATTTTCCTATTCCATTGTCAAGTTCTACTGAACCGTCGTGAAGCTTTCTTGCTCCATCTTTCATTTCTCCAGTTTTTTCATTCATCTTGCCAACTGCAGAAGTGTAATCAGTGATACCTGAAGTTAATTTGCTTCCACCTTCATACATTTCTTGTGCTGCACCTGGAATAGGTTCAACCTTATCAATCACTTCATCAATTTTATCTTCAAATTCTCCAGACTTGTCGTATAGTTCCTTAGAACCGTCTTTTAGTTTTACAGTTCCGTCACCCATTTCTGAGATACCATCATTTAATTCATGTTGAGCATCAGATAACTTTGAAGAAGCATCTACTAGTTTTTCTGAATTGTCTTCTAGCTCTTTAATTCCATCTCTCAATTTGTCAATAGACTTTAAGTCAGCTTCATTTTGGAAAAGTTCATTGGAAATGACAATGTAAGCTTCTACAGGTTCATAGCCCTTGATGTCCATTTCTATTGTGGCTTGACTCTTGAATTCTTCCATTTGTCTTTCTTCTAGAATATTTTCAAAGTTCTCCCTAAGGCCTGGTGTTAAAATTGTTGTAACCATTTCATTTTTTCCGTCTTTTGCCACTTTTGCATCCTTAGTTTCAATGTTTGATGCAACTTCTTGTGGAAAAGCCATGGCTGCCATTAGAGTGTAAGGTGCATATACTCTTTGCTTTTTACCACCAATTCTCTTTATAACATAGTTATTATTTTTTGCTGAAATAACTACTTTTAAATGACCAGACTTGCCTTTAAGATCAGAGTTTTCGATTTTTTCTCCGTCAAGATAGTAATCAATTTTTACATCTACTGGCAAGTTTTCTTCACTCTTGCCTTGGTAGTAGATATCCTTAACATCTTCGTCCCAATAAATATATCCAGAATCATTCTTTATCATTTCATCTGTCTTTAAGTTCTTTACATTTTTTAGGTTTGACTTGTCCTTACCCTTGATATTATCTTCAGAGTTTAGCCAAACTGAAACAGTCTTGTCTGTTATTTTGTCGTCTTTTTTTAGGACATAAACTGTTTCACTTTTATTTATAATTTCTGATGCTGCAAAAGCAGTATTAGTTAATATCATAGAAGATAAGACTAGGGAAACTACTCCCTTTTGAAAATTCTTATTCATTTTTCTCTCCTTATTTAATAAATTAATTTAAGTTTTTTGTAGTCTTCTTAATAAATGGAAAACTAACTGAGATAATAGCAGGTAGTAAAAGTATGATTACAAGCATACTTATAATGGCACCCCTTGCTAAAAAGGTACAAATTGTAGATACAATTTCCATCTTGGAATAAATACCTACGCCAATTGTTGCAGCCATAAAAGATAGGGCTGAAGTCACAATGGATTTTGAAGTTTCTTTAACTGCAATTTTTAAAGAGCCATCTAAGTCCATGGATTTTTTGTACTCTGACAAAAATCTATCTGTCAAAAGTATTGAATAGTCTATAGTTGATCCCAACTGGATAACTCCAATTATTATTGATGTAATAAAGGGAATTGTGTGGTTAAAATAGAAGGGAATTCCCATATTTATTTGAATAGCAAGCTCTATTGCTCCGATTAATACAACTGGGATTCCAATAGACTTAAAGACAAGGGCAATAATTAAAAATACTACTGAAATAGAAATAATATTTACTATTTTAAAGTCCCTGTCAGAAATAACTGTTAAGTCATCAGTTAATACTGCTTCTCCAGTTAGGTAGCCTTCCTCGTCATGGTCATATATTACCTTCTTCATTTCGGCAACTTGGTTTTTTACCTCTGGCGATGCTGTTTGATACTTGGAGTTCGCCATAATCATTTGGTAACCATTTTTGCTAAAGTTATCTTGAAGTTTATCTGGCAAAAATTCGCTAGGTATAGTAACTCCTGTTACAGAACTTACACTTAGAACAGAATTTATACCGTCAATTCCCTTTAAGTCGCTAATTAAACCTTCTAGGTTAGAATTAGAAAGGTCGTCTTTAACAACTATAAAGTGAGTACTTGCCATGTCGTAGTCCTTTTTCATCTTGTTAAGAGCAACGATGGAGTCAAGGTCCTGTGGCAGCGACCTATCTAAGTTGTAGTAGAGTTTTGTGTTCAATGATCCATAAATTGCTGGAATGAATAATCCTATAGCAACAAGGAAAAGTGTCTTTTTATGCCTAATATTAAATTCCGACAATTTATCGAAGCTTGGTAGCATTACCTTGTGGTTGTATTTATTTACTAGGTTTTCAACAATAAGAAGCATTGCTGGAAGGACTGTTACAGTTGAGATTAGACCTATCAAGACCCCTTTACTCATTACTAAGCCAATGTCCTTACCTAGGCCCAATCTCATTGCTATTAGGACAATAAATCCTGCAAAAGTAGTAAGTGATGATGCAAATAAGGATGAAATTGTCTCTTGAATTGCAACATCCATGGCGTCATATTTTGTATCGTAGTATTTTTTTTCTTCAACATACCTGTGGTAGAGAAAGATTGAATAGTCCATGGTAACAGCAAGCTGCAAAACAGCTGCTATGGCCTTAGTAATGTAAGAAATCTCTCCCAAAAATATATTTGTCCCAAAGTTATACAAGACTGCATATCCTATTGTCAGCATAAAAACAAAGGGGACTATAGTTGATTCATTTGTTAAGGATAGAATAATTAATCCAAGGGCAACTGCAAGTCCAACATAAATTGGCGTTTCCCTGTCAATTAAGTCCTTTGTGTCCTTGACAAGTGAAGAAATACCACTTAAATATTTTTGATTAGATTCAATTTTTCTAATTTCATCTATGGCAGACATGGTCTTAAGAGAAGATGATGACTCACTAAACTTTACTATCATAAGAGTTGACCCATCAGCATAAAAAATATCTTTTATCTCATCTGGTAAAAACTCGCTGGGAATCATATCTCCTACAGTAGAAGATTTTGAAATAACATCCTCAACCCCATCTATCTCAAGTATTTTCTCCCTCAAGACTTCTGCATCATGGTCACTTCCCTCTAATATCAACATACCTGTTGCAGCATTCTTGAAATCTTCATCAAGAATTTTTTGACCTTGAGTTGACTTTAAATCTTGGGGCAAGTAGGACAAGATGTCATAGTTTACTCCCGTCAGCTTGTAGCCTAAGAATGAGGGAAACAAAAGCAATGTCATGACTAAGAGGACAAATTTTGGTCTGTGTGAAATAAATTTTGTAAATTTTTTCATTCTACTCCTCTATCTAAATATTCTGTCTACTATTTTGTATAAGGCTGGCTTCATTTCTTCTATACCAAGAACTGAATCTGGCCTTAGGGCTGATTCACAAGTTGAAAGAACTATGTGAATTGTAAGTGACAAGACAAATAACCTTTCGGAATCAGAAAGCTCATCATTAAACAAACTTGAATACTTATTTAAAATAAATTGAAGACTGTTTTCTGCTTCCTTGTACCTGTCGTCATTTTCTACCTTGGCATAAAGGGCCCAGTTTAAATTGCTTGAAATGAGTTGCAACTCAAGGGGATCCTTGACCAAGTAATCGATTATATAATTAATGAAAGAAATATATCTCTTCTTAGGGTCGTCTCCCTGGCAAGTTGACTCAGCCTCATAAAAAAGTTCTGTCAATATATCTAAAACTATTTTTTGTTCCAAGTCCTTTTTGTCTTTAAAGTAGTTGTAAAAAGTTCCCAGTCCTAAGCCAGTTCTATTCATAATATCTCTAATAGAGGTGGGCTCAATTCCCTTCTCTCTAAAGGAAGATATTGCGGCTTCTGATATTTTATTTTCTTTTTCTTTTCTTCTATTTTGAGATTTCATTTTTACCTCCTCCTAGATTTATATTAGTTATTGAACATTGTTCATTTTTAGCAAAGAATATGATACTACTTTTCTGAACAAAGTTCAAGTTTTTTTTATTTTTATTTTTTATTTTAAAAAAGACCCTGGATAAGATCCTGATATTTATATTCTATTTTCAAGTTTAAATTATTTTTTAATTTTAAATTTCAATTTTAAATTTCTATTGTATAATAGCAGAGAAAATATTTTTTGGAGGAAAAATGAAAGCAAAATCACTAATAATTCTCACATTTCTGACTCTTATAGCTTCAGGATGTGTAAATAAAAATAAAGATAATAAAATTGAAGATAATAAGACTAAGATTGAAGTAAGTGAACTTGATAAAAATGAACAGAAAGATTATCTCATATCAAATATGAATAATGACACTTCACTTGATCTTGTTAGGTCTACTATAGAAAAGAATTTGAATAAAAGTGTTGCAGACTCCTTTGTGGACCTTGTTATGGACTACAACAAAGAAATCTCAAAAGATCTGCTTAGTGGTGACTTTGAAAGGACTTCTAAGATAGATAAGACTGGAGAAATTATAGACAAGAGATCTTCTATAAATCACAAGTATCCTGACACTAATTGCAGGATAAATTCTTTCTTGCTTTTAAAGGATGACTTATCAATAAAAGAAGACCTTCCCATTGACGATGAAATTCTTTTTATGGATAAGGAAACCCTAAAGTCTTCTAATTTATTTAGCGATAATGAATTGGAAAAATTTTATAAATTATTTTCAAGAGTACAGACAAGTTCATCTAAGGACCCGAAAGTTCATGCTAAAGTAATGGAAGTATTTTTATCGAAAGTTGACTTCCCAAAGGATGTAAGTATGCTTTCAGTAGTTATCAACGACAATCTTGATGGCGAATATCTCTTTATAGGTCACGTGGGAGTCCTCCTTCCCCTTGAAAATGGGTACCTATTTCTAGAAAAAATTTCCTTTGAAGAGCCTTATCAAGCTATAAAGTTTTCTAAGAAGGAAGATGCTTACAGATATTTAAAAGATAAGTACAAAGATTATCTTGACCCAGAAGTTGCTCCACCCTTCATAATGGATAATGATAGATATGTAGATATTTAATTAATGTAAAAAAATTTAAATTTTAAAACTTTAGAATTTTTAATTTCTTTAGTTAAAAAAATTTTTTTCTTTATGAGGTTGAGTAAAAATAATTTATTAGTAAGTTTAATTTAGCAGATATTATTTTCACTATATATTCGATTTAAGCTAGATTATTTTATAGAAAAAATTTAAAAAATCCCTAATTTATTATAGGGATTTCATTTAAAAGTTTTCTATTAATAATTTAGTAATTCAAAACTTACACAAAAAAATTGCCCCACTTTTACATGGAGCAATTTTTATTTTGTTTAAAATTTATTTTTTTATTCAGCTACTTTGTTTCCCTTATCTATCTTGTCTTCTCTTAACTTTAACCTGTTTGCATCAAGCTCTCTCTTTCTTTCGAAAGCGTGAAGTATAAGTGCAAGAGTTACAACTCCGTAAGAGATAAATGTTCTGAAGTACTCACCCATCATAGCATCGCCTGTTAATACTCTTCCGGCTTGTGGAAGAACTATAAACATTAAGTGGAAAAGGGCTGTACCCAAGATAACATTTGGTATTGAAGCTTTTGATACAGATGCACCACCAACAAGGATTGATGCTGCTGCATAAAGAGCTGCTTGGTCTTGTCCTGCATAAGTTGCAAGAGTACCAATGTTTTGTAGATAAATGATTTGTCCGTAGCAAGCAAGAACTGTTGACATAACAATTGATGCAATTCTTATTTTATCTGAATTCATTCCTGCGTTTTGTGCAACAAATTGATCTTGACCTACTGCCTTCATGTCGTGACCTAGTTTTGTGTTTCTAAACCATACGATGAATAGGCAAAGTAAACCGATTATTGCAATAGTAACCACTGGTATATCAAATAAAATTTGATGCTTAGCAGTGATAGGAATGTTTATTCTAAACTTTAAAATGTTGTCAAAGCCTTGAGCAGATGCTAGGGTAATAGAGTTTTTAATACCGTAACCTGCTGAAAGGACCATGGACTTAGTTCTCATAGGAATTAAAGTTCCGCAGAAGTAAAGTAGGAATAACATATACCAACCTAGGATAAAGAATGCAAGCATCATTGATGTGATCATTTCTCTACCCCTTGCCCTGTTGAGAACTCTACCTGAAAATTGTCCAAGTAAAATTGCAATTGGAGTACCAATAAGAGCAGCAATAAGAAGTCCTGTTGCTCCAGTGAATCCCCAGTCTTGAGCAAAGATTATTCCAATTTGTCCTGCCATAGCTCCTAGAGGAATACCAAAGTTGATTCCCATACCAGCTATGATTGGAATTATAAGAGAAAGTACTAAGAAGGTATTTCTTACCATTCTCTTTGAAAGTTCATTTGTTATATAAGATAGTGGTGGTTTAGCAATAATAAGCCCTGCCACAACTATGATTATAAACAAAATTGGAACCATAAATCTGTATAAAAATTCTTTTAAATTAAATTTTTTATTCATCTTTACTCCTCCTTGTAAGTGCGTAAATTATCATTCCATTTGTGATTATCATTCTTAGTATTTCTGAAATATCTATATTTAGTGCACCATTTATAACTGTAGGAGTAAGTGTAATTACACCTTGGAATAAAAATGTACCAATTATAACATTTGGAATAGATGCCTTGTTAATACTTGCACCACCAATTAGTAGGGCTGCTACTGTTTGGAAGGTAAAGGCAAGTGGAGCTTGGTAAAGTTGGATAAAACCATAGGATTGTTGGTAAATAATAATTCCAACTGCAGCAAGTACTGTAGAGAACATTACAGAAACTAGCCTTACCCTGTTTATATTAATTCCAGATGCTCTCGCATACTCTGGGTTAGATCCAACAGCTGTCATAGCTGTACCAGTCTTTGTCTTAAAGAATGCCCAAACAATAAAAGCCATAAGAGCAAAGATTAAGAACATTCCAACTGGAATCCTAACTCCAAGTATGTTAATAGATAAAAAGTTATTTAAAAGACCTTCAGTTACTCTAGTTCCATTTTCTAATACCTTGGACTTCATCCAATAATCTGCAACTGGAACTTGTTGTGAAAGTCCCTTACCACTATAACTTAGTACGGAAACTGGATTCTTGTAAGGTAGAACCAAATAAGCAATACACATAAAGGCTGTGAATGAATAACCTACATAAGTAGCTATAAGCATTTCATCACCCTTAATCCTATTTAATAAAATTCCGTAGAAAAATCCAAAAACTATTGCTATAAGAGCAGCAAATATCATTGCAATAAATATACCTGCAAATCCTTTGAAGCCAAACTCAATAGATGTAACTCCACCAAGTATTCCTGCTACAACTCCAATTGGAATACCAAAGTTAAGCCCACAACCAGATTGCACCATAGGCACAAGAGATAGAACTAGAACTGAGAACATTCCAAATCTTGAAAATACGTTTTGGACAGAATCAGTAAGAGAAACACCAGCCATTGGAGCAGCTATAAAAAGCATTAAAAGGAAAACTGCAATAATAAGTCTTGGTATTCCTATTTGTTGTATTAAACTTTTCTTTTTAGTCATTTCCAAGCTCTCCTTCCCCACTCATTAGAAGTCCAAACTTTGTTGGATCAGCACTAGCTGGAAGTATTCCTGCGATTTTACCTTCACAGATAACGGCAATCCTGTCACAAATACTTCTTAGTTCTTCAAGTTCTGATGAGACCATTACAATAGTTGTGTTGTCTTTTTCATTAGATTCCTTTAGGGCATCAAGAACAAGCTCTTTAGCACCTATATCAATACCTCTTGTAGGTTCTGATACAAATAGAAGGTCTGGCTCCATGGCAAATGCCTTGGCAAGACATACTTTTTGTTGGTTACCACCAGATAAGTTTCCTGCCTTTTGATCAGAACCTGTAGTCCTGATAGCAAGAGACTCAATATACCCATCAGACAATTCTCTCATTTTAGCTTCATCTCTAAATTTGAAGCCAAATCTCTTTTTAATAAATTTTTCTTGGACCTGCATTGCGTTAAAGGCAATATTCCAAAAGATTGGTTCTTCTAGTAAAAGTCCAACTCCCCTTCTATCTTCTGATACAAAGGCAATTTTATTTTTCAAGATATCTAGGGTATCACCAAGTTTTAATTCCTTCCCATTGTAAATGATCTTACCACCTACAGGATATGTTCCAAGGATCCCATTAGGTATACCAAGCTTTCCTTGACCTGCAAGTCCAGCAATACCTAAAATTTCACCCCTAATGACTGAAAGATTAACATCATATACAGCTTCACCTGGCATATCAACCCAGAGATGTTCAATTTCCATTATGTGGTCATTGGATTCAAGGTGCTTTTCAAGTTTTTCCTTGGCTACCTTTTTCTCTCCATCTCTTCCAACCATCCATTGAGCTATTTGTTCAATAGATAGGTCTTCATTTTTTCTATCTTCAATTATTTCACCATCTCTTAAGACAACAACTTGATCACAAACACTTGTGATTTCACGAAGTCTGTGAGTGATGAAAATTATGGAAATCCCAAGATTTGCAAGAGTCCTCAAAGAATCTGTAAGGTTATTTGCCTCAGTTTCTGTAAGAACTGCTGTTGGCTCATCCATAATAATTAATTTAACATTTTTTCTTGTCATTTCCCTTGCAATTTCAATAAATTGCTTGTGGCCTACAGGCATTTCTGAAACAAGTGCATTAGTATCGATATTCACTTCAAGAGTATCTAGTGACTTACCTGCAATTTTTATGTTTTCTTTAGCATCAATACTTTCTAATTTTTTTCCAAAAATTTTAGATATTACAGAAGAATTAGTTTCTTCCATATCTAGTGTAATATTTTCTGCTACTGTAAAACCAGGGATTAAACTAAATTCTTGATGTACCATTCCTATGCCTGCATTCAAGGCGTCAATTGGATTTTTAAAGTCAATTAATTTTCCGTCAAAATAAATTTCACCGTTATAACCGCCTGTGTCTCTAATAACTTCCATTCCAAAAATTATATTCATTAGAGTTGACTTACCGGCACCATTTTCTCCAACAAGCCCTAAGATTTCTCCTTTATTGAGAGAGAAATTGACATCCTTTAAGACGGCGTTTTCGCCAAAACTCTTGCTGACATTCTTGACTTCAAGTAAACTGTTTGTCAACAAAACCCCTCCATCTTCATAATCATAAAATTAAAATCAACGGTATCCCGTTGACTTTAATTTTTTTAATAAGATATTTACTTATTTATTATTAGTAAACTAGAATAATTTAATTATTCAGCTTTTCCTTCTGCACTTTCTTGAGCTTCCTTAATAGCATCTAAGTCTACGTTTAGGTTTAGATATTTTTCAGGAACGTCAACCTTATCCATGCCTAGGTAACCTCTACCATATACATAAGTGTCTTGAGATAATAAGAAGTGGTTTTCTTTATTTTCTCCACTTGCTCTGTCTATATAGTTTTCAGCCATCCAGTTTGCACCTTCAGTATAATTTTGAATAGCAGCAACGATTTGTTCTTTGTTAAGAAGTTCGCCTTCTCCCTTAAGAACTTCCATTACGTGGTCAACAGCACCAAGAGTTAATGAATAACCTAGAGAGTATGCCCAAGTACCCATTCTCTTGTCGCCACCTTTTTCGATAACAGCTTTTTCAACAGCTTCGTTAATTGCTTTCCAGTCTCCAGCCATGCTTTGGATATCAACTGAGAATGCCTTTGGATAACCCATAATTGGTGATGGTAAGTCTTGTTCTACAAAGATAGCTCCGCCTGCTGCAACACCTCTTAATAGTGGTTCAGTGTGGGCATCATTTGTACAGAAGAATGCAGTGTCTTTACCATATTTGTCAATCCATGGTTGGATGTTTTCTGCGACATATTGTTGTGCTCCTGGAACACCAATATCAGTTGTAGGATCTGGTGCGTTTAATGAAATAAATTCAAGTCCTAGGTCCTTACAAGCTTCTTCCATGATTGCACGTCTAAGAGCTAGAAGTTCAATAGACATGTGTCTTGGGAAAGTAATGTGAGCAAATTTAGTAGCTCCCATTTCCTTAGCTGCAGCTATAATTCTGTAACCTCTTGATACGTTGTCAGCATCCATTACAAGGTCAGATGCATTTTCTACCATTACTGTATCTTCTTGAGCAACTAAGTTTACTAGAAGGATATCAGGTCTTTTTTCTCTAATTTGATTAAATGCTGCAACAGTTCCTGGAACTGATTGGTTAACAATAACAGCCTTCATTAGAGGATCGTCTGCCATAGCAACAATTTTTGAAATTGTTGTTTCTTGTTCAGCTTCGAATCTGTCAGGATAAGTATCGTGTTTAATAACTCCGCCTTCATCAGCAGAACCGTAAAGTTCAATTGCCTTTTCAGCAGCACGGAACTCATCTTCAGATTGGGATACTGTACCAGTTATGATTCCAATGTGATATTCTTCGCCTTCTTTTAGAGTTTCAAACTTTGCCTTTTGTCCTGCATCTGCAGTTGTGGAAGCTTCTTCGCCTTCCTTTGCAGCTCCGTTGTCAACTTTTTGACATCCAGTGAATGCCAATGCCACAAGCATTAAAAGCATAATACCCATAAACCCTTTAAATTTTTTCATTTTTAACACCTCTTCTAATTTATTTAATATTGGTTTATAAATTAATGAGATTTTATCACATTAAATGGCAAAATACAATGGAAATATGTATTAATTTTCATATTTTATAAAATAAAAATACAATAATTTTACATGGCTACATATCAAATTAAGAATTTAATAAATTTTGTATTCATCAAACAAGCTTGATATTAACATATTCTATGATTATCTAAAAATTTATTTTTAGTTTTATTTGTAAAAATATAGTTCTTTTTTATTTTTAAAAGTATAAAACTTTTGCCATTTTAACTCCTATCAGTCTAAAGTATTTTGAACTAAAAAAACCTGACTTAGGTCAGGCTAAAAAATTTACTTTATAATATTTTTAAATAATTAATTTATATTTCACTCTAGTTAAGTTAAAGCTTCTACATATACGCAAGAAATTAAATATCACCGCGGTCTTCTAAGAATAATACAAAGAAGGAGATTGTCAAAAGTCCTGCTGCTATTAAGATGGATTTAAATCCCAAACTTTTTGAAGTTAAGTAACCAAGAGCTGCACCCATCCCAAAGATAAGTATAACTGTGTAATATTTTTTTGCGTTTTCAAGATAGATTTTCTCTTTTGTTATGTGATACTTAGAAAGATTTTCTGTTGCTGATCTTAAGTTTCCAATACACATTGTTGTTGCAAAGTTAAGTCCATAAATTTTTTTAAAGGTATAAACTTGCATGGCACAAGAAAAAGATAAAAGTGCATTAGCTAAATTATTTAAACTCTCTGGAATTATAGCAACGAGTATCATAATAATAATTTCAAATCCAATTATATATTGGCGCCAGTGGAGGACTCTTTTCTCTATTGCATCTTCGAAGCGCACTGCGACATAGACACCTAATGCAAAAGAGAGAACTGGAATTAAGTAAGCTATAGATTCTTTTAAATTTAAGTCCACAATATTTTTAAATAAGAGGACTATATTTCCCGTCTGAGCGTTGGCAAAGACCTTCCCCCTCATTAAATAGGAATAGGCGTCTTGAAATCCTCCTGCCAAAGTAATGAATACTATGACCAAAAAAGTTTCATGTAAGTTTTCATAAGATTTTAATTTCAAATTAATCACCAATATATAGTCTAATACAAAAATAATTTTCTGCAAACAAAAAGCAGGCGATTGACATAAACCACCTGCAAAAATTTTGTATTATAAATTTTTATGGGAAAGAAAAATTTATTTTGTCCCAATATCTTTTCTGTAGTAAGCTCCTTCAAAGGAAATTCTTTCTACATTGTCGTAAGCTTTCTTGCGAGCTTCCTCTAAGTTTTTTCCTAAAGCTGTAATTGATAGTACTCTTCCACCATTTGTATAAAGGGCATCGGTCTTTTTAGTTCCATTATGGAAAACAATTAGGTCATTGTCCACCTTATCAAGTCCTTCGATGAGTTTGCCCTTTTCATAGGATCCTGGATAACCGCCTGAACACATGATAACTGTGAGGCAAGTTTCATCTTTCCATCTAATGTCATCTTTTTCAAGCTTTCCATCTATTGTCTTGTTCAAAAGGTCGTACAAGTCAACGTCAAGTCTCGGCATTAGGACTTCTGTCTCAGGGTCTCCAAATCTTACGTTAAATTCAAGAACTTTTGGCATATCATCTTCAATCATAAATCCAACAAAAAGAATTCCTGAATAGTGAAGACCTTCTTTGTTAAGTCCATCTTCAATTTGTTTATAAATTTTTTCAAGATTTTCTTCTAGTTTAGGGCTAGCTGATACTGGTGAATAAGTTCCAACTCCACCAGTGTTTGGTCCCTTGTCTCCATCAAAAATTTGCTTGTGATCCTTGGCCCTCTCAAGTGGGAATAATTTGTTATTTGAAACCAGGCAAAGGACAGATGCTTCTTCTCCTGTCAAGAATTCTTCAATGACAACTGTATTTCCTTGGTCACCAAAGATCTTGTCCTTAAAGATTTTTTCAAGGGCTTCTATAGCTTCATCCCTATCTTGGCAAATTATAACTCCCTTTCCAAGGCAAAGTCCATCTGCCTTTACAACTAAAGGATAAGAAAATTCTTCAAGACCCTTTTCTGCATCATCATAGGATTCAAAACTCTTATATTTTGCAGTTGGGATAGAATATTTTTCTAGGAATATCTTTGTAAATTCCTTAGATTTTTCAAATCTTGCACAAGCCTTGTTTGGTCCAAAAACCCTAAGTCCCTTCTCATTAAAAGCATCAACTATTCCTGCACAAAGGGGATCTTCTGGTCCCACAACTGTTAGGTCAATCTTATTTTCCACTGCAAAGGCAAGAAGTTTTTCAATGTCTGTTGGGTCAATGTCTAAGTTTTCACAGAAGTTTTCTGTTCCTCCATTGCCCTTCGCCATATAAATTTTATCAACGGATTTACTTTCCTTAAGCTTCCATGCAAGTGCGTGCTCTCTTCCACCATTTCCAATTACAAGTACTTTCATTTGGCCTCCTAGTGTCTAAAATGTCTCATATTAGTAAAGACAAGACAAATATTATTTTCATTTGCAAAATCTATAACTTCTTGGTCCTTAACAGATCCACCTGGCTGAACTATTACATCAATTCCTGCTTGGTATAGAAGTTCAATTGTGTCCCTGAAGAAGAATCCATCAGATGCAAGGACTGCTCCCTTTGCCTTTTCTCCAGCTCTTTCAATGGCTTCTTCTACTGCCCAAGACCTTTTTGTTTCACCTTGACCAAGAGCAAGTGTGCCACCATCCTTAGCAATTACAACTGAATTTGAAAAAGTTGTCTTGCAGCAAGTGAAGGCAAATTTTAATTCTTCAAGTTCCTTTTCTGTTGGTTTTCTATTTGATACGAAATAAAGTTTGTCTTGGTCCCAAATCTCATCATCAAAGTTTTGGATAATAATTCCATTGAGAACTTGTTTAAACCTAAATCCAGGGTCGTAAAGTTTATCAAAGTCAGGGATCTCTATAAGCCTAATATTTTTCTTCTGTGCTAGAAGTTCATAGGCTTCCTTAGAAAAACTTGGTGCAGCTACAATTTCTAAGAAAATTTTTGAAAGATGTTCTGCTGTTTTTATATCGACTTCCCTATTAAGTGCAATGATTCCACCAAAAATTGATTCATCATCACATTCATAGGCCTTTACAAAGGCTTCTTCCAGGCTTTCTCCTGTTCCAATTCCACAAGGGTTAGTGTGCTTAACTGCAACAGCAGCTGGCTTTTCAAAATTTATAACTGCATTAAGGGCAGAATACATATCATTTAAGTTGTTGTAAGAAATTTGTTTTCCATGAAGAACTTTGTATTCAATCTTGTCAGGTGTGTAGGAATCTTCATAGAAGGCTGCCCTTTGGTGTGGGTTTTCGCCATATCTTAATTCTTCAACAAGTTTGTAGGACTTGTTTATATATCTTGGGAATCTTTCGCCCTCTCTTTTTGAAAAATAATTTGAAATTACTGCATCATAATGAGCAGTGTAGTTAAAAGCTTTATAGGCAAGATACTCATTAAATTTTGGATTCTCCCTATCTATGTACTCAAGTACAAGCTTGTAATCTGCTGGATCAGTTACAATGTAGACGTCCTTATAGTTTTTGGCAGCTGCCCTAATCATAGAAGGGCCACCAATATCTATATTTTCAATCATAGTATCGTGATCAGCTTTTTCAAGTAACTTTTCTTCAAAAGGATAGAGATTGTTTACAACCATATCAATAGTTCCAATTTCTTCTTCCTTTAAAGTTTCCATATGATCTTTTAAGTCACGTCTAGCGAGGATGCCAGCATGAATTTTTGGATTAAGAGTCTTTACTCTTCCATCTAAGATTTCTGGAAATCCAGTAAGCTTATCAACAGAAATTACATCTATTCCTGCATCCCTTAACTTCTTGTAAGTTCCACCAGTAGAAATAATTTCCCAACCTCTCTTGGCAAGTTCTTTGGCAAACTCTACAATTCCTTCTTTGTCATAAACTGAAATAAGTGCCCTCATCCTAACCTCCAATTACAACTTTTCCATTAACAACTTTTAACTTATCTTCGCAAAAATATTTTACAGAAAGAGGCAAAATTTCGTGCTCAATCTTTAAAACTTTTTGTTGAAGTTCTTCAGGACTCTCTCCTTCAACTTCAACAATTTTTTGCATGATAATAGGACCCTCATCTGCTCCCTCATTTACAAAATGAGTAGTGGCGCCAGTGTACTTGACACCTCTTTCTATGACGGCCTCATGGACTTTTAATCCATAATAACCCCTGCCACAAAATGCAGGAATTAATGATGGATGAATATTTATTATTTTATTCTCATAAATTTTTATAATTTTTTCTGGCAAGATTTTTAAATATCCTGCCAGAATAATTAAGTCAATTTTATTTTCTTTTAACTTGCTTATAAGTTCTTCATCATCTTTTATAAAGAAGCCAGGTATGCCTGACTTCTCTGCTCTGACTAAACCATAAGCATCTTCTTTATTGGAAATGACAATTTTTATTTTTCCATTGATATAATCGTTCTCTGTATTGTCAATGATGGCTTGTAGATTTGTGCCACCACCTGAAATTAAAACTGCAATATTTTTAGAGGTTAAGGTCAATTTTATCTTCTCCAGCTACAACTTTTCCAAGTTCATAAAGCTTTAAGTCAGTATTCTTAAAGAAGTCAACAACTTTTTCCTTGTCCTCTTGAGCTACAACAAGGGTAAAACCAACTCCCATATTAAAGGTAGCGTACATATCTTCGTCCTTAAGATCAGCCCACTTTTTTAGGAGCTTAAATATTTCAGGAGTTTCGATTACAGATGCATCAATCTTTGCACAAAGTCCATCTGGAATCATTCTTGGAATATTTTCATAGAATCCGCCACCTGTTATGTGACTCATTCCCTTTATGTCTACAGTTTTTAAAAGTTCAAGAATTTCCTTAACATAAATCCTTGTTGGCTTTAAAAGTTCTTCCCCTAGAGTACAATTTAATTCATCAATTTCTTCATTTAAATCAAGCTTGCAGTGGTCAAAAACAATTTTTCTAACAAGTGAATATCCATTGGAGTGAATTCCATTGGAAGAAAGGCCAAAGACTACATCGCCTTCCTTGATGCCAGAACCATCGATAATTTTGTCCTTATCGACTACCCCAACGGCAAAACCTGCTAAGTCGTATTGGTCCTCTTGGTAAACTCCAGGCATTTCTGCTGTTTCGCCACCAATAAGTGATGCAGAAGATTGGATACAACCTTCTGCAACTCCCTTAACAATTTCTTCCATTTTTTCTGGAATCAATTTGCCAGTTGCAATGTAGTCTAAGAAGAAAAGTGGCTTAGCACCTTGGCATAAAATATCATTTACACACATAGCCACACAGTCAATACCAATAGTGTCGTGCTTATCAAGCATATGAGCTAAGATAACCTTAGTTCCAACACCATCTGTACCACTACAAAGTACAGGATTTTTAATTCCATCTAAGTCTAAATTAAATAGACCAGAAAAACCACCAAGAGATGATAAAACATCCTTTGATTGAGTTTTTTTAACAATACCCTTAATTAATTCAACTTCTTTTTGACCGGCATCAACATCTACGCCTGCATTCTTATAATTAATTGCCATCTCCGCTCCTTTTATCCTTCGTAAATATATTCGGTGTTTGCAATTTTTTCTGACATATCAGACCTAAATTGTCTTAGCTTTTCCTTTAAATTGTCATCAGAAATAGCCAAAATTTCTGCAGCTAATATTCCAGCATTTTCTCCACCATTAATAGCAACTGTAGCAACAGGTACTCCACTTGGCATTTGAACAGTGGAAAGAAGTGCATCAAGTCCGTCAAGAGTTGAACTCTTAACAGGAACTCCAATAACAGGTCTTGTAGTAAGAGCAGCTATAACTCCACCAAGGTGGGCAGCCTTGCCTGCTATGGAAATGAAAACTTGGCTTTCTTCTTCAGCTTTTTTTACATATTCTTGTAACTCTTTTAAGGCTCTGTGAGCAGAAATTACTTTGGCTTCATATTCAATCCCAAATTCCATTAATTTTGCAACGATTTTATCTGCAATTTCTCTGTCAGAAATTGAACCCATTATAATTGATACTCTCATTATTTACTCCTTAAATTTCTAGATATTTTGAAACATTAAGAGGTTCTACATATTCTCCATTATGGTAAGCTCTCATGTTTCCACCACTAACTTCGTCAATTAGGACGATTTCGTCTGATCCTTCAAGTCTACCGTATTCAAATTTAATATCGTAAAGGTCTAGTCCCTTTTCTTTTAAAAGGTCTTTTACAATATTTGCAATTTTTTTGTTCATTTCTACGATTGTGTCATATTCTTCAGCTTTTAAGATACCTAGGGCAACAAGTCCTTCTTTAGTGATAAGTGGATCGTCTCTTCCATCATCTTTTAAAGTGATTTCAGTATATTCTGGAAGGTCAGCACCTTCTTCTACATAAAGACCGTATCTTCTGTAGAAAGATCCAACAGCCTTAAATCTTGTAATAACTTCAAGACCCTTACCAAACACACTTGCTCTTTTTACTTCCATTAAATTATTGTCAAGGTCAGAAGAAATGTAGTGAGTGTTAATTCCTGCTTCGTTGATTTTTTCAAAGAAGTATTTAGTAACCTTTAGACATTCTTTACCTGCACCTTCAATGCTACCAGCTACTTGGTTTCCACCAGTATCAAAAACTCCGTCAGTTCCTGTCATGTCATCCTTGAATTGTAGGAAACATCTTCCGTCTTCTTCTAAAACATTCTTAGTTTTTCCTTGGTAAATAGTTTTCATAATTTCCTCCAGTAAATCAAATAAAGCCCAAAGAGGCAGATTTCGTAAAACCTACCCCTCTGGGCTTTTTTCCCTAAGGTGTGATACTTTAATGAAAAGTATCCGTACCGCTCGGTCCTTGGCAAAGCCCGGATCCCTAGGCACACTTTCACTCATGATATGAGCTCTCATACAATTAGATAGTATCAATTTAGATTTTAATTGTCAATAGTTTTTGTGAACTTCATTAGTCACTCTAAACTAGAATAATAACAAATATAACTATCTTAATTGTAGTTCAAAACTTTATATTCATCAAAAATTTTTATTGAATATCAAGTAAAGTATTTTTAAGGTTATTCTCTTTTTTGTCATAAATAATTTTATTTTAATTGTTTTTTATTGTGACTGATCTTTCATTAGGATTCCATTCAATATTTTGGTCTGCTCTGTCATCTGTATTTCCATTTGTTAGACCAAAAGCTTTAGAAATATTTGTTAATGGCATTAGTATTCTATCATTTTCGATTTTTACTTTTGAATATAAATTTTCTTTTACACCATTTATTACTATTTCAGAAGAATCTATTTGAACTTTAACAAGTCTATCTCCTTTAATAAAAGTTGCAAGCCTTGCATCTTCGTCCCACTTAACCTCAGCTTCCAATATTTCTGCAATAAGTCTCATAGGTAAAAGTGTTCTTTCATTTTCAATTCTTGGAGCCACATCAGTTTTAACTCTTTTAGTTTCACCACTTTTTATAATTTCATACTCATTTTTTCCAATATAAAATTTATAAACTTTATCTTCTTTTGTTTCCTTTTCTTTATTTTCAAAGGAATAATTTACTTTGACTGGATAACTAACTTCCTTGTGGTCCCTTACAAAAGTATCATCAGAGTAATATTTATTTTCATCTACAATATCTTCGATTTCAGCCCATGGAATAGATTGTTTATTATCCCCTTCACTCTTGTTCATTTCTTCGTCTTCTTGGTAGTCAAATTCAATTACTTGAACTGTACCTGAAACTTCATTTGCTACTAATACTAGAGGCTTTCCTGTTGGTGAGTCCTTTGCCTCTATAGTACACAAACCTTCAGGTCCAATATTTCCTCTCTTTTCAAGTCCAACTTTTTCATTTTTATCAACTGACTTAATGAAAATTCTGTTGTTAAAATAATCTTTATAAACTGGATTAACTGGGTCAGTAATATCATAAATCATAATTCCAGAGATTCTTTCAAGACCAACTATGGCATAGATCTTATCCTTAATATTTAGAACTGCTACATTTTCTGCTTCAGGTCCTTTTTTATTTGACCTTGCATCTAATTCATCTGGTCCCTTATCTTCGTCGTTATTTGTATTAAAGAAGTCTGGGAAAATTCTTGCAGTAATTTTTTCAAAGTCTGAACCAGAATTGTAAATCCTTCTTAAACTACTTGCATCATAAATTGAAAAGGATCTGCCACCAAGTAAGTGAGTTCTTCCTTCAACAAGTCCATCTGTCTTTTCAGGGTCAAGGTATTCTGTCTTCTTATCTGCATTTTTCTTGTCAAATTTTTTGGAGGCTGTGTTTTCATAATCTGCCCATTCTCTTGCGTCACCTTCGTTTGCAGTTAATATATAATCTTTTCCACCCTTTGATACAAAGACAATTCCATCTGGCATTGGAGTTCCAAGAAAGTCATCACTTTTTATATCAATTTTTGCATTAGCATCTTTTCCCCTGATCGCATCTATTTCATTTCCAGGTAAAGTGTGGTCAATAAATCCAAGACCCTTCACATAATTTATTTTTGCATTTTCAATATCAATTGATGCAATAGCATTGTTTTCTTGAAGAGAAACATAGGCCGTCTTATTATCATCTGAAATAGTAATATATTCTGGTTCAAGATCATCTGCTGGATTTGAATCTTTTTTTAAAAGAACACCATTATTTAAAGCTTCATCTCTATTAATATTAAATTCAACTTTCTTTGTTTTTTTATTTTCAACATCAACAATAGTTACGCTGCCCTTAGGATCAACTGCACCCTTATCATAGCCCTTTCTTGGTTCTCCTTCATCTGCAGATAAAATATATCTACCATCATTAGTAAAAGTGACCATGTCAGGTTGAACTCCACACTCATAAGAATCTACAAAGTTCCCTTCTTTATCTAATATCACTATGTGACCATTTTTATCATAGTCACTATTTTGAACTGCAACTGCAAGAAGATTCTTTTCATCAGAATAAGAAACAGACGTCATATCTCCAGTACTTATGTCTTGACCTTCCAAAACTTTTTCAATTTCAAGCCTCTTTTGAAGTTTTGTACTCCCGTCACTATTAATTTTTACAAGGTCAATACTTTGTGTCACGCCACTAACTACATAAAAAACTTTATCTCCTTTGTTGTAAGTCACAATTTCAGCAACTCCTCCATCAGCATTGGCACTTCCAACTGAATATGATGAAAGCTCCCTTACAAATCCAGTGTCACTATGAATTTTTTGATGAGTCTCTGCTGCAAAGGCCGGCACAAGTAACGACATACAAGTTGCTGAAATAATCCCTAACTTTAAAACAATTTTTTTCATATATTCCTCCTATATTATTAAATAGATAGTATAAGACTTGTGTATAAAAGTTTATAAAAGTCAGTAAATATTTCGTAAAAAAACTTCTAAGCACTAGCTAGAAGTTTAAAAATAATTTTATATAAATTTTATTTTTTAAATATTTTTAATAGTCTGCCAAAGAATGATCCTTTTTTGTTGTTTTCTTTATCTTCGACTTCTTTATCAGGACTTGTTTTTTCAACTTTACTCATTTCTGCAAAGTTCTTTTCTTCTGCTTCACTAATAAAATAATTTTGCGATGAAACCTTTTCGCCCTCATCTTTTATTTTTTCATATTCTCCATCACTATTCATTATTCTTGCGCCAACATTGTCTTGCATTTGTATTTCAAGATATTTTATTATTCTATGTCTTATTTCTTCATCTAAGACTGGTGTGGCAATCTCAACTCTTTTCTCAGTGTTTCTTGTCATGAGATCAGCAGAGGAAATATAGATATCTTTTTTGTCCTTGCCAAAGACATAGACTCTTGGGTGCTCCAAAAATCTTCCGACAATAGACCTAATTCTTATATTTTCACTTTGACCTTCTATTCCAGGAAGAAGACAAGATATACCTCTTATAATTAAATCCACCTTGACTCCCTTTTGAGAAGCTTCAACAAATTTTTCTATAAAATCCTTGTCTGTTAGAGAGTTAAATTTGCAGAAGATGTAACCATCTTCTCCCTTTTGAATCTCCCTTTCTACTAGATGCATAAGTCCTGACTTTAGAGTAGTTGGCGACTGCAAGAGATGCTTATACTTACCATCTAAATTTCCAATTGACATATTTTTAAAGAAATCTGTTGCATCAAGACCAATTTCTGGATTGGCAGTCATTAGTGCAAAGTCAGTGTACTGCTTGGCAGTGGATTCGTTATAATTTCCCGTACCAATTTGTGTAATATAATTTAAGTTTCCAGTCATGTTGTCCCTATAAGTTATTAGACAAATTTTGGAATGCATCTTGTACTTGTTAAAGCCATAGATGATGTTGCAGCCTTCTTCATAAAGAAGATTAGCATAGTTTATATTTGATTCTTCATCAAATCTTGCCTTTATCTCGACGAAAACTGTTACTTCTTTTCCGTTTTGTGCAGCCTCTGTTAAGTATCTCACAACTTTTGAATTCTTTGCCAATCTATAAATTGTTATCTTAATTGACTTACATTCTGGATCTTTTGCAGCTTCCTTCAAGAGAGCTATAAAAGTATCCATGCTGTCATAAGGATAAGAAAGGATTCTGTCTTTAGTTCTTATATCTTCTGTTACACTCCATGAATAGTCGCAAGGATTGTATTGCCTAAATTCCTTGTACAATAGGCCAGTTTTTATTGCCTTGGGAATGTCATCAATTAAATCAAAAACATACTTCATGTTGAGAGGAGATACTGAAGAGAAGTAAGCAGCTTCTTCTAACTCTAACTTCTTCAAGAGGAACTTAAGACTTGCCCTATTGAGGCTTCCTTCTGATTCCAATCTAACAACATTTAATCTCTTCCTCTTCTTTAAGATTGTCTTCATATACTCAGTGTAATCATCAAACTCTTCCCAGGTGTCCCTATCGTCAACAAAGTCAGTATTCCTTGTCACCTTTATAATATTTTTAGATAAGACTTCATAGTCCTTAAAAATCTCTTCAATTTCATTTAGAATTATTTCTTCCATCAAGATATACTCAAAGTTTTCTCCTGGAAGAACTAAATATTTTGGGTAAGTGTTCCTAACTGGCACTATTCCAAATACTTTTTCCTTGTCTTTTTCCAATTGAGCTATTGCATAAAGTTTTGTATTTTCTAAAAATGGAAAGGGATGATTTAAATCAACTATTTGTGGTGATACAAGTTGGTCAATCCTCTTCATGTAAAAGTCTTTTACAAAATCTTTTTGCTTTTTGTCTAGGTCCTTATACTTCAACTGTCTTATATTGGACTTTTCTAAGCTTTCACTTACTTTATTAAAAATTTCGTCCTTTTCTTCATAAATTTTTGGAAGAGACTTTAAGATTGCTTGGATTTGTTCCTCTGCGTTCATTCCCGTCTTGTTGTCCTTCACTTCTTTTTTCAAAGAAGATAGATCATGAAGAGAACCAACCCTAACCATGAAGAATTCATCTAAGTTTGAAATAAAAATACTAATAAATTTTAATTTCTCCAGGTCTGGAACTTCATCTTCAGTTGCTTCTAAAAGTACTCTTTCATTAAATCTTATCCAGGATAATTCTCTATTTTGAAAATGTGATTTCATTATTACCTTCCAATACTTTATAAATCAAATAACCTTCTCTTAGCCCCTTTGCTGAAACTTGTATCTCTTTTATATTAAGCTTTTCCATAAGAGTCCTTAATATAATTATACCAGGAACTGTGGTGTGAATTCTTGCAGGATTGATACTAATAATAGACCTTATAAAGTCTGTGTTTTTATCTTTAATTAATTCTATTAACTTATCAAGGTCTTCTAGGCTAAAGTATTTTTCATCTCCTCCCCAAAGATCTTCTATAATTTTACCTGTAGTTCTTATGGATCCACCAATACCAATAAGCTTGTCACTTTTATTAGAAAAATTATTAGAATTAATTTCACGAAGGACTGCTTTTTTAATAGTACGCATTTCTTTTTTTTTAGGCAAAATTCTCGATACATTATCCTTGTAAAGTAAAAGAGATCCAGTATTTAGGTTTAAAAACTCCTTAGGTCCTTCTTTATCAAAATAAACCACTTCGGTGCTGGCACCACCAATATCTATAGACACGCCCTCCTCTATATCTATCTCACTTCTTATTCCAACATTACCAAGGAAGGCTTCTTCAACTTGGTCCAAGACATCAATATCTATGTCGAGTTCTTCCTTGACCATATATAAGACTTCTTCTGTGTTATCTAAATTCCTAAGGGATGCTGTTGCAAAGGGAGAAAAAGTTTCAACCTTTAGTTCTTCTACAATTTTTTTTACGCTATCAAGAGTTTTTATAAGTTTCTTAATTCCCTTTCTAGAAAGTTCTCCATCATGAACATAAGTTATAAGCCCAACGGTGTACTTCTTGTTTATTACTTTTTTATAATCTATAGAATTCTCTTCTACATCAAAGACAATTAACCTAATTGTGTTGGAGCCTATATCCACTATTGCGTGTCTCATAAATAACCTCATCCTTCCTCATAAGTCTTCACAATAATCTTAAACTTCAATTGTAAATTTCTTGTAAATTTTTCTTTTAGAAAATGTAATTTTTATGAAGATTTCCATCTAAAAAGACAGGATGAATTAACATCCTGCCTGAAAATTTTTAATTTAATAGGTAAATCTTCTTAGATTTTCTACGATTTTCTCAGAGCCAGATATTATTCCGCCTCTTCTTTCTGTCTTGACCTCTTCTCCATGCATATTGATAACTTTTCCACCAGCTTCTCTAACTATTAAGCTTCCTGCTGCGTAGTCCCAAAGATTTAGGTCATCTTCTATAAAAGCCTCATACCTTCCACAAGCTGAGTAGCACATCTCAAGGGCTGCAGTCCCAATTCTTCTTATTCCATTTGTATTCTCGTAGATAAATCTCATCATCTCAAATGTCTCGTCAACTCTTCCCAGTCTTCCCCCACCAGTTCCAACACCAATAAGAGAGTTCGCAAGTTCTTCATTATGAGAAACTCTAATGACCTTGCCATTTAGTCTTGAGCCATGACCTTTTATTGCTGAGAAAAATTCATCTCTGTAGGGATCATAAACTGCTCCGATAACAATTTCTGATTTTTCAATTAGTGCCAAGCTAATAACTGAATGTTGAAATCCATGGACTAAATTGCTAGTTCCATCAACAGGATCAAGGACCCAAGTGTAATCTTTTATCTCTGCACTGGACTTGCCCTTTTCTTCTGCCAAGAGGTTAGACCCTTCTATTAATTTTAAAAGTTCTTCCTCTAAAACTTCTTGAACCTTGAAGTCGACTTCTGTTACAAAATCATTTCTTCCCTTCATCTCAAAATTATTTTGGGGATCTAAGTCAAAGAAAATTTTAGAAGCATCCTTCATTAGCCTTTCAATTTCATTTAATATGTCTTCGTAATTAATCATAATTCACCAATCACTTAATGGATTTTATTTCCTTGAAGAGGTCAGCCCCATCCCTAATTATGCTTTCGCTACCAAAGGCAGCAAGATAATTTTTCTTCATGGCTTCATTAAAGATTTTGCCATAGGTATTCAATCTTTCTATGTTTGTTTCAAGAGCTTCCTTTTTAGATTTTTCAAGGTCTTCAATTGTAAGTCCTGTTATAAATCTTGATAGGTTAATGTCTCCAATTTGTTCTGGAGAAAGTAGAGGGTCAAAGGAATTCATTGATCCAATAATAAAGTTCTTTAAGTCCTCATCTTCCATCTTTAAGTTTTCTACAAAGTTTCCAATAGAGTCGTAAACCTTAACTGTGTTCTTTAAATTTGGATCCCTATAAGAGTAGGTTGCCATGTCTCCAGACCTTCCAATAGAAATTCCTCCACCATAGGCTCCACCCTTGGCCCTGATTTCATTGTGAAGGAAGGATGAGTTTAAAATATTTGCGAGAACTGTTAAGTCTCCCCTGTATTTTAATCCCAAGTCTTCCAGGTCATAACCCTTTGATACATAGACAACATTTGAAGTTGTATAGAGGCCTTCATTTTTATTTTCTCTTACAAATTCATAATCTGCTGGCTTTATATTTTTAACTTCTAAGGAATTAATATATTTTTCTAGCTCAGGCTTAATTCCATCTAAATCAGCTAGGTTTCCTGCAGTAGAAATAATTAAGTTGTCTCTTACAAAGAGTTTTTCATAAATTTTTTCTGACTCTTTTTCAAAATCTTCCCACTTATCATCAAAGTTTTCCACCAAGTCTCTCATGAAGTTGTAATAATTTAGTCCCCCAATGTGGGATTGGATGTCTGCAACTCTTGAGTAGTAGGATTTTAAAATTGAAATTATAAATTGGTGACCATTTTGTAGCATTGTGGATTCAATTCTTGATTTTAAAATATTTAAGAGTTCCTTAACCCTCTTTTTAGAATCAAGGATTGACTTCTTCATTATTTCATCTATAATTTCAAGTCCTCTTCCAAACTTATCTGCCGTTGACTTCATCTTTATGTTCATTCTTAGGACATATTTTTCCTTGTCCTTTGCATCAACATATACAGCTGGGTTAAAGGAAATTCCACCAGTTGCCTTGTAAATTTCATTATTTAATTCTTCATAATTGTAATTTTCTGTATCAATTAAACCAATTAATGAAAGTAGAAGGGACATTGTCTCCATCTCTTCTTTTTCTATAAAAGAGATGTCATGAGATAGACTTGTGTAGACAATTCCATTTGTCTCTTGACTTGATTTTAGATAAGTCACATCTCCAATCTTGTCTTCTTCCACTTGGTATTGAGTTACTTTTTCGTCTATATCAGATAAGTCTAGGGAAGGAATTGTGTCCTTGTTTTCTTGAGAGTCTTCAGAATTTTGATAGTCTTCAAGGTTTCTTGATTTTTTTACAATTTCATCAATTTCTTTCTCTGACATTTTTGACTTGAGGTCTTCTAGTTCTTTTCTTAAGGCCTCTTCTTCTTTGTCATTTTTATTTAACTCTGGTCTCGCAAGAAGGTTTACAGAATACTCGTTGTCTATAAGTTTTTCCTTGATGTAATTTTCTACAAAGCCCTCATCAAGTTTTTCCTTAACTACTTCCAAAACATCGTTGTAGTAGAGAGCATCAAGTGGTGATTGGTCGTAAAGCCATGAGTTTAGAGCCCTAATATAATAGATTATTGCCTTTTGAGTTCCTCCACCTTCTCTAAAGATAAATTCAAATTTATTTAAAGTTGCTTCAAGTAGGTCCTTGTCAATTCCCTCTTCAACAAGTTTTTCTAAAGTGTCCTTTAAAACTTTTAAAAATTCATCTTTCTTATCCGCGTCAGTATTTTTTAAAACTATGGAAAGGTCTAAAGGAAGTGAAGATGAAGTTTCTGAGTAGACATCTTCAGCAAGACCTGCATCTAGGATTGCCTTCCTTAGTGGTCCTCCTTGGGCTTCAATTAAAAGTTCTGCCAAGAAGTCACGCATAAAGACGTCCATCTTAGAGTCGGCGTAGCCAAGAGTCCAACCCTTGGATAGGTAGTCAATCTTGTCCTTCATTTCTTCCTTCGATGCAGAAAATGTAATTTCCACGTCCTTAGTTTTCTTTATTTCATCATTTAAAATAATTTTTGAATTGATTTCAGCCTTGTCAAAGTCTTGTAAATAATTTTTGTCAATGAAGTCTAAGGCTTCTTCCATGTTTTGATTTCCGTAAAGATAGATGTAGGAGTTTGATGGGTGGTAGTATTTTTTGTGATAGTCCTTGAACTCTTGGTAGCTTAAGCTAGGAATAAGTTTAGGATCTCCACCAGAGTCAACTCCATAGGATGAGTCCTCATGAAGGGCAAAGACCATAGCATCTGACACAATATTTTCTGATGAAGAATAAACACCCTTCATCTCGTTGTAGACAACTCCATTGTATTTTAAGTCGTCATCCTTGTCCTTTAATTCATAGTGCCATCCCTCTTGAAGGAAGATTTTTTCTTCTTCATAAATTGCTGGATGGAAAACTGCATCAAGATAGACATCCATCAAGTTGTAAAAGTCCTTTTCATTTCTTGATGAAACTGGATAAATTGTCTTGTCTGGAAAAGTCATGGCATTTAAAAAAGTTTGTAGCGATGACTTTATTAAGTCCATAAAAGGTTCTTTGGTCTTGAACTTTCTTGAACCAGAAAGGACGCAGTGCTCAACGATGTGACAAACACCATTTCCCCTTTCAGGTGGTGTCCTAAACCCAATACCAAAGGCCTTGTTGTCGTCATTGTTTTCAAGAGTTAAGACTCTTGCTCCTGTCTTTATATGAGTATAGACCTTGCACTTAGATGCAACCTCGTCTATATATTTTTCTTCGATTAATTTATAATTACTCAATTTAATCCCTCCAAACTCCATTATACTTGTTAAAAAACAATTTAACAAACTAGAATTAAGTGCCTATTTATTGGGTAAAGGCTAAGTGAGGTGAAATTATGTCAAGAAAAGATGACATCAAAAAATTAGCTCTTGCAGCTGCAACAATTTCTGCAGCCATTCTTGCTGCAAAAAAAGTTTCTGATGACGAAGTAAAGGTCCTAATGCCCAATCGTGACGAAGGGTCTCTTGCCTATTTATTAGGCGATGGTTTTGGCAACCTTGCTCTTGCCTATGGACTTATTAATCATGCAAACTTAGACCCAAAAAATATAAATATTTATACAAAGGGCTTTAACGAGTTTACAAATATCTCTTATGGAGAAAATACTTATATAAATTTTGACAACAGATTTTCCGAATACAATTTTAAAAACACTTTTGAGATTTTAAAAAATATAATGACTGAAGAAGAAATTCTTGAAATAAATGAAAAGATGTCCAAAAAAGAATGGCCAAGAATCTTGGACTTGTCTATGAATTCTTCCTATGATGTTGATGAACTAGATGAAATTAGCAAAAAGAAAATTTACAAGCTGATGCTTTCTCCTCTTGATTTTGAAAATGAATCAAGCATCGAGAAGTACTTTTTGTTTTCAGACTTTTTGAATTCAAATTTTTACTACTACTTGGCAAGTATCTACAACTTGAAAGCAACTTCCCCAGTTAGTGAATTTAAGGAAGCTATTCTTGATTACATTGGCTCAGGTTCCTACTTTAGCTTGGACTCCAATATAATTTACGAAAAACTACGTGACTACTTAGAAAATCTTGGAGTTAAGTTTTTAGACGGCTACAAATTTGTTGAGTTTTCTTCTGCCAATACTCATGTGGATAAGCTTGTCTTTGAAAAAGAAGAACATATTGAAGAAGTTTATACGGATTTAAAGGATATTATTTCCATTGAGTCCCCAACTTACTTGGACAATCTCTATCTTGGCAACACACAAAATGTTCCAGAAAATATTTTAAACACCTATTATTTTGGTGAAAAAATTTCTAGCAATAACATTTACAAGGAGATCCAAGGCAAGACTTCTGACTCAGCTATCTTATATGTAAACTTTGAATTCTCTGAACCAATCTTCTCAGAGAAAATTAAAAATAATTTAAGAGACAGTGACTTCTTTATCTTCAAGACAAAGTCTGGAATTTCTGCAAAGATCCTAAGCAATAAGATTATCCTAAAGGTCCTCAATCCCAACAAAAATTCAATTTTTCTTGGCGATGTCTTTAAGGCCCTCAATGGGGAAGATTTTTTCTTCGAACTTATTAAGCTCTTTGGACTAGAAGATGATTTTGGTGAGCTTAGGTTTAATTTAAAATCTGTTTCTATCTCTCTGATGGAAAATTACAAGAAGCTCCCTGGAGAAGTTTACAACAAAAATGTAAATCAAATTTCAAATTTAATTTTCCTTTCATCAAAGACTTCTGACTTTGGCGAACTTTACTCTGTTGAAAAGTTGGTAAAAAAAGGCATAAAAAGTGCCCACGAACTCATGGGCATTGACCACCTAGAAGTTTTTGAAAATGACCTTTCTAAGATGGAAATTTTAAAATTTGTTAATTCTTTATAAAATTAAGTGCAGAAATGCACTTTTTTTATTGATATTTTTGACTCCACAAATTTTCACTAATTCGTAAAAAAGTCTGACTTCATAAAATCTTGTAACTTTATAAATAACTTTCACTTTATAAAATTCTATAACTTATAGAAAACTGTCACTTCACATGAATTTACAACTTCTTAAATTAATATAAGCCTGTAAACTTTTACTACTCAATAAAAAAATCTAAGCCATGAAATATTTTTTATTCCACGACTTAGATTTTTTAATACCTAACTTATTCCAAACCTAAATTTGGGTTTGCAAAATTTTCTTGGTCAAGCTTGCCAGCCATGTATTCGTAGTAAGCTGCAGATGCAATCATAGCTGCGTTGTCTGTGCAAAGCTTGAGCTCAGGATAGAAGATTTTAACATCTTCTTCCTTGCCCCTTTCTTCAAAAGCTTCTCTTATCCTAGAGTTTGCTGAAACTCCACCGCAAAGGACAATCTTATCCATGCCCTTTTCTCTTGCAAGCCTAAAGGACTTTTCAAGCAGGACATCAACAACTGCCTCTTGGAAGGACTTACAAACATCTTCTATTACAATTTCTTCTCCACGAAGCTTAGTTGAGTTTAAATAATTTAAGACTGCAGTCTTAAGTCCTGAGAAGGAAAAATTGTAATTGTCTTCCTTGATCATAACTCTTGGGAAGTCTATGGTCTCTTTGCCTTCTTTTGCAAGCTTATCTACTATAGGTCCACCTGGGTAACCAATGCCCATGGCCCTTGCCACCTTGTCAAAGGCTTCTCCCACTGCATCGTCAACAGTTCTTCCATGAAGAGTAAAGTCAACATAGTCTTTGACTTCAATTAGATAAGTGTGACCACCAGAAATTATTAAACCTATAAAAGGCGGCTCCAATTCTTTAAAGGAAATATAGTTTGCACAAACGTGTCCCACTATATGGTTAACTCCAACAAAGGGTTTATTAGTTGCAAGGGCAAGAGTCTTTCCTGCACTTAGACCAACTAGTAGGGCCCCAATAAGTCCTGGTCCCTTTGTGGCTGCAATAATATCTATATCCTTAAGGTCCACTCCTGCCTCATCAAGTCCTTCTTTTAAAACTGTGTTAATGGCCTCAACGTGTTGTCTCGATGCAATCTCAGGCACTACTCCACCAAATTTTTTGTGTGTATCAATTTGTGATGCAATTACATTGGAATAAACTTTTCGTCCGTCCTCAACTACAGCAACAGAAGTTTCGTCGCAAGAGGATTCCACTGCTAAAACTTTCATCTCATCACTCCCTCCACATTATATAGGCATCCCTGTCAATGCCATAATAATTTTTTCTCATTCCTTGGATAATAAATCCAAACTTTTTATACAAATTAAAGGCAACCCTATTAGTGTTTTCAACTTCTAGGGTTATCTTGTAGGATCCCTTGTCAGCAAGATCTATTAGACCTTCAAATAGGTCATTGGCAAATTTTTGTCCACGATATTTCTTTCCAACAGCAACATTCCCTATGTGGATCTCGTCATAAATCCTCATAAAGGAAATGAAACCTCCTATGTCATCATCAGCTTCTACAACTAAAATATCTGATAATTCATCAAAAACTATGGAGTTCTCAATGGATTTTTTTGACCAAGGGTTCTCAAAGTTCTCAACTTCAATCTCGTGAATCCTATCTATGTCAGACTTATTTGCCAGTCTCGTGATTCTTTTCATACTGGGCCTCTGCCTGTGATAATTTCAAATAATTAGGTACAAGACCAAAGACATCCATAGGTCCCTTCTTTTTATATTCTATTAGACCTAATCTTGCAATATTTGTCCCCTTCATTCCTTTGTTCTTGGATAATTTTCCTTGAGGAATATCTCCTAGGAATTTTTCTGCATCAAGTCCCACAAGAGTGACCTCATCATACTTATTTAATTCTTCCTTAAATTTTTCAAAGGGTAAGAGAGAGTCTTCAAATAAAACTTCTGGCTCTTCTTCATTGTCAATTATAGATCCATAAACATTTCCACGTCTTGCGTCAACAATAGTTGCAACCTTACCGTAGTCGGACATCCCATTTGCAACTAGAGATGAAATTCCAATTAATTCTTTATTAAGTGAGAAGGCCAAGACCTTGGCAATAGTGATTCCAATCCTAAGTCCTGTAAAGGATCCTGGTCCTATGCCAACAGCAATTAAGTCGATGTCTTCTAGAGAGAATTCAAATTTTTTGAAAATCTCCTCGATCATATCTGTCACAGATTCTGAATGAGAAACCAGGCCTCTTAAGTTGTATTCAGCTAGGACCTCATCATCTTCAATTAGCCCAATAGCAGTTGTTCTTGTGGAAGTATCAATTCCCAAAACTTTCATCTAATTTCTCCTTCAATTCATCAAATCTATTTCCAAGATAATTTATATCTAGGTCCCTCTTATCATCATGGGACTTAATATTTATCTCCATGTATTCCTCTGGCAGGGCATCTCTAATTTTTTCTGCCCACTCAACTATGGTAACTCCATCAGAATAAAAATACTCATCAAAGCCGAGATAGTCCACATCAATTTTGTCATCTAACCTATAGGTGTCGATGTGGTATAGGTCAGTCTTGCCATAATATTCATTTACAATTGTAAAAGTAGGGCTTGTAACATAGTCACCAATTCCAAGTCCCTTGGCAATGGACTTAGTCATGGTAGTCTTGCCTGCTCCCAAGTCACCATTAAGGCAGACAACATCTCCTGGTTTTAAATTTTCTCCAAGAAAGATTCCAAATTTTTCTGTTTCTTCTAAATTATTTAAGCTTATCATGTAAATCCTCAAATACATTTTCAGAATATTCAAAGGGAACTTTCTCTGATTTTTCTTCAGCTGGATGACCTATGCCAATTATGCACTCAACATCAAACTTGTCTTCAAGGTCAAAGAACTTGTGCAAAAACTCTTGGGCAGAGATTCCACTTTCGTGTTTGGCATCAACAACATTTGCCCAAGTTGCTCCAAGATCCAAGTCAGCTGCTGCTAGTAGAATATAAGTTGCTGCAATAGACGCATCTTGATGGTTGGTGTTTGGTGCAATCTCACTATCAGTTACTATGGCAATAGCCACATCAGCGCCAACTAAGAACTTGGCACTGTTAACTTTATAATTAGAAAGCTCTTCCAATCTTTTTTTATCTCTAATAATTATATATCTAACTGGGTTTCTGTTTTTTGCCGTTGGGGAATGAAGTGCAATAGTTAAAATTTCTCTCAAGTCTTCTTCAGAAACTTTTTCATCAGTAAATTTTCTTATACTTCTTCTTTTTTCAACTAAATCTAAAAGCATATTATCACCTCAAAATATTATAACACATAGTAATTTCAAATTTAAAAATTTGCAAGAAAAAAAGAGGGGCTAGCCCTCTTTAACTATTCTTTATACATGCTTTCTTCATAATCTGGTCCATAACTATGAAATTCTATTGCTTTCTTTTCTTCTGTCACAAGGTCCTTATACCATTTTGGAAAATCTGTCTTTTCATCGTAAACCATCTTTTGCCAATCTTCGTCAGTAAGTCTTTCCTTATTTAAAAATTCGTAGTAAGAGAAAGTTGCTCCCCTGCCCATGTAAAGTTTATCTTGGTGAGGATAGATTACAAAAATTTCCATTGGCTTACCTGTTCCTATGTGAGAGATTTCGTCTTTAGGAAGACCCACGCTGTTCTCAACTACTCTCATTAGGTCAACTACTACTGGCATCCTCCTATCAGTTGCATTTTGTATTTCATACCAGTAAGAAATATTATTTTCATCAGAGGATTCAACAAAGTCAACCATTATTCTTTCCATTTCTCCACCAATGTTTAGTAAATCAATAATTTCTTCTTCAGTAAGTGGTTCATTTTGAAGTTCCTTAATAGAAATATCTCTAAACTTAACAACCATGACTTGGAAGTTGTTTAATTTTTCTTCATACTTTTCACTTAACATGTCTCGATTTTTTAAATTGACCTTTGTAAATTCAAGTAGCCAATTTAATTTTTCGTAAAGCTCAACATTTGGTTTAACGTAGGATTTTGGGATTTCAAAATCTCCTCCGCCACCCATTTCAGCCATGACTGCCTTGCCATATAAAACTGTGTCGTGTTTTAGTTCTGCAAAAGATCCAAGGGCAGATACTAGGTCCTTCCTTTCCCAAGCATCATTTCTCATAAACATTGGGTAGCCTTCTCCAAATTTTTGATCATAGGACTTTAGCATCCAAAGCCAACCACGATACATATTTTTTTGCCAGTCTAAGTCTTCCATCTTCTCAACAGTGGAAATATTTTCGTCAGTTCTTTCCTTGTACTTATCCCAGTGAGAATTGTAAGGATCCTTATCTAAAATTTCTCTCGCCTTTTCATATCCAAAGGCAGCCATAAGGTCTAGGCCAGAATAGATTGGTCTATCAGATGGGTGGTTTGGACCTGCAATGTCCACAACATTTTGCATCAATACGCTGTCCATTACAGCTCTTTGTGGCATATATCTAAAGGACTTGCCCATAAAACCTGCAACTTGTGGATCTGGATAGGACTTTAAGACTGTGTAAGCTTTGCTTAAATTTTTATTATCATCTAGTTTGTTAATATCAAAATCTTTTCCGTAAACTCCATAAAGTGTTCTTGCAAATTCTCTTATAGAAAGGTCATCAGCAGACTCCACTAAAAAGTCAATTGGCTCAACTAAATCTTCCCAAGTTTTTAAAATTTCAGGATTTTTATAAATTGAATGAGTTAGAAGTAGTCCTTGCAAGATGCCATCTTCATTAAGATCTCCATCATTTTCAATAAATAGGCCTACTTGCCCAAAGTACATTGTGCCTGAGAAATATTTTTTTAATTCTTCACTTCTAGTGTAGTGGCCCCTAGGTTTAAGTTGTGAAAAATCTACATCTCTTCCACTTATAGCTGAGGAAGCAATTTCTTCTGAGCTTGCATTTTTTATCTCTTCTTCATAAATCTTCTTAGCTTCTTCAGGTAAATTTTCAGGTTCGCTTCCCAAAAGCTTAAGTCCTGTAGCTATAAAGGCAATATTTCTATTTTGAATTTCTTTTAATCTCTCGTTTTTTATTTCACTTAAAAGATTTATATTTTCTTCAAGCAATTTTTTATTTAGGTCAATAGATTTTGGATAGAGCTCTTCCTTTTCCAAATTTCTTAAAAATCCATCATAGAAAATATGGAAGATGTGAGTTACTGAATCAGTTGTAACAAAACTTGCTAAGACTTTGTATTCATTGTCTTCATAAATTTGATGAATTTGATCGAATTCATAATTCCATGGATCTTCACTGTATTCATTGTTTTCCAAGTTTTTTGGCTTAGTAATTACGAATCCATTTTTTAATAGCATTTCTTTTTGTTTTTGAGTAAAATCTCCAAATTCAGAAAAATTTACTACATTGGAAAAATCTTCAGCAATCTTATAATCTTCAAGACTTGGTGTAAATTCGGAAAGCTTGTAATCAATATACGTAGTTTTGTTTTCCATTTCATCCAAAAATTTTGTATCTTGTAATTCAATCTTCGCAGTTTCCTTTTCTGGCAAAGGTCCTTTATCATTTTTGCATCCCGTTAAAAGCAAAAGTGCCACAAGTGTAGTTAGTAGTAATTTTTTCTTTACTTCCATTTTACTTCATCTCCTTCTAAATATAATTGTCTTTCTTTTCCATCTATCTCAACTTTTTTCTCCTTGTCTAAAAATTTTGGCTCAGACTTTAAGACTTCACTCCCATGATTTCTTTCGACAGCAAAATTAGTCCAGTCATAGACACCAAATAAATAGTTGCCATCAAGGTTTTTTTCTATAGAAATAATTTCATCATATCCATCTCCATCAAGGTCGCACAAGTTAAAATCTTTAATGGGATTGTGTAATCTTGAAATTCTAAGTTTGGGCCTTAACTTTTTGTTTTTTACGTCAATGTTATATAGGAAGCACCTCCTGTCAAATTTTTGATCAAAGGGCGTCTTTTTATAAACACCAAGTGCAAGCTCCATCTCACCCCCATCGACATTACAAAGATCAAGCTTCCAAGGTCTTATGTCACTTACATCAATAGAAAATTCTCTGTCCCTATTTTTAATTTTTAATTCATTTCCATACTCCCCATCAAGAGAAATAATTTCAGCAGAAAGATTATCGTGAGCTGCACTGTCTAAAACTTTAGCTTCGTCACCCCTGCAGCCTGTCAAAAAAATAAGTAAAAACAATAAATATTTCATAAGGTAATTATATCATTTAATTTAATAATTTATCTGTATAATGCATTATTTTATAAATTTTAATAAGAGAAAGTCCTAATATTTTTTAAGCTCCTTCGATGAGATAAGATTGTAATCTTTTACATGAAAAATAAATAAATTTTTTCACTTAAAAGTATAAAAAAATATGGCTCAGTTTCCTAAGCCATATTGTAAATTTAATTAATATTTAGTGTAGCCAACATTTTTAAAGGTTATGCTTGTTAAGTTATTTCCACTTAGAACCCATTGTCCACCCTTGTTGTAAGGCCTTTTTCCCTTGAAGAATCCTGTAAGATTTTCTGATTGATAACTATTATGTGTAACGAAAACATCATAGGCCTTGTCGTAGTAAGCTTTGGAATAAGTCGTATATTCAGAGCCATCACTCATTATAGACCTTTGCTTAACAAGATAACTTCCATCCTTTGCTTTAGAGATGTATAAATAGGAGTCTAGAGATTCACTAAATCCCCTAAAAGTTGATTTTCCATGCCATGACCCAACAAATCGATCTACTTGATCGGGATTCACATATCTGTCATCATATCTTAATCCCTTATCATCAATTGCATAAAAGTTGCCTTGTTTAGATCTTAAGTTAATTTCACTTGTATCAGCGTTTATTTTAAAGGACTTGTCGTTGTAGTATTTAGAACCTACTACTTCTAGTCCCTTTAGAGTATAAGCTCTTAACTTATATCCTTGATTGTCCTTTTCTAGTGTCAAGTTGTTGCTTGAAGGTCCTTTGATCCTTACAGTATCTTGTGGGAAGATATCTGTAACCTTGTCTTGAGTTATGGCTATGTCTACATTATTTTGAGATCCGTTTAGAACAATTTTATCTTCACTCACTTGAGCTCCTGTGAAATTTTCTGAATTAATTTCTTGTCTTGATTCACCACGTATTACAGCAAGACTTACCTTTCCACCACCACTAATATTTATATTTCCATTTGCTTCAGGAAGGATAAATGTTGTTGACTTTCCGTCCATGGACTTTTCTGCATCCTTGCTATTCGGATCAAGAGTATAAGACTTGCCATTAATAGTTACAGTAACTGGCGTTTCGCTATAAAGGTTTATGATTGTCTGCATAACAGCTCCCTTTAAGTCAAAGTTTTTACTATAGTCAACTGTAGGTATTATATACATACTTAAAATTTGTAGCACCTTTGATGGCATGCTTGCATTTATAGAACCATTGTACTTAACTTGATTTGATCCTAAGTTGATTTCTAAAAATCTTTCATTAGTTGATTCTGGGAAGTTAGGATCATATACCATAACTTTTACAAGGTCACCTGATTTTTGATAGTCATAAGCTACAATAGCATGACCGAATCTAGGAGCAAAAATAGCAAGTTGAACAACACTGCCCTTAGCTTTTTCTGTATCAATTGTTGATAATAATTTATTTGTAAAAGCTCTTAAGTCATTAGTGTTGTCTTTTACATATTTATTGTTGTAGGCAAAGGCCTTGTTGTACCTATAGTTTTGATAAGAACTAGTCATTTGAGATAGTTGGTAAATATTAATTTTTGATTGAGCAAGGTAGTTATCTTGCGGAAGAATTTCTCCAATATTAGATTTACTCGGAGTGTTTAGTCCCTTGACATCAATTTTGCCTAACTTATACAGTCCAGAAGTTGCTGCAAAGCCAAAGCATGATCCTCCCCAATTATTTCTTGAGTTTTTATAAATTTCTTGTGCATCCTTTGGTGTGAAGTTGTCGGCAACAATCTTCTTGTCCCTATCAATTAAACCATAACCCTTTGTGAAGTTTGGACGAGAGTTATTAAAGGACCAATACCATTGTCCACTAGGTCCAGGACTTGGTTTAGTATCCTTAAAGCCTTGTGACCTTGCAATTAAAGTTACAACTTCTGCCCTAGTAAGAGAATTTTGTGGCTTAAAAGTTCCATCTGGATAACCAGATAAAATTTTATTTTCCACTGCTGCACCTACAAGTCCCCTATACTTTTGTGTAATTAGGTCCTTGTCAGTGAATCTTGAAAGTGGTCCTTCATTTGCAGGCCAGCCCTTGTTGAAAGAAAAAATTCTAACAGCATCTTCTCTTGTGATAGCTTCATTAGGATTTAATTCTTCTACGTCATTTTCAACATAGCCCATTAAAATTCCCTTTTGAACTTCTTCGTAAAACCAGTCTTTTTCATTGACATCCTTAAAAGTGTTTTCAGCAGTGGCTTCACTGTTTACCTTGTCAGGATTTGTTAAGTTTGTGATTGTGTAATACTCAGCCTTGGTTATTGGCTTGTTTGGTTTAAAAGTTCCATCTGGATAGCCACTTATGTATCCCTTGTCAACGCAATACTTAATTGTTTTTTCTGCCCAGTGTCCCTTGGTGTCAGAAAAACTTTTTGCGAATAAACTTGATGGCATTAGAAGACCAATAAGTAACAGCACAATCAAAGTTAATCTTTTCTTATTCATAATTACCTCCTTGTTTACTTTATTTGATTATATCATAGAAGCAAAGGTTTTCAATCCAGATGGCAATTATAAATTCTTATTACACTTTTTTTGCACTTTCAAATTTCTTTCAAGAAAAAAAGAGACCCGGCTTGCGAGTCTCCTGATATTTAAAATTCAAATAAGAATTATTATTCTTGATCTGTATTTTCTTCTTCAGCTACATCTTCATCAACTAGATCAGCATCAAGATTTGCATCTGAGAAGTTAATTCCTAGCATTTCTCCAATAGTCATGTTGAAGTCATCTTGTTTAGGTTCTTCAATTTTCTTTTCTCTCTTTGGAGCTTTTCTTTCTCTTCTAGGTTTTCTTTCCTTTGGTTTAGCTTCTTCGTTTTCTTCTTTTTCTTCAGGTTCAATTAGAGCCTTGATTGAAAGAGAAATCTTTTGATTTTCTTCATCAATGTCAGTTACCTTAACTGTAACTTCTTCACCAATAGAAAGTTTATCTTGTGGTTTTTCAACGTGTTCTCTTGAGATTTGAGAAACGTGAAGTAGACCATCAACGCCTTGTTCAAGTCTTACGAAAGCACCGAAGTCAAGAAGGTTTACAACCTTACCCTTAACAACGTCGCCAACTTTAACTTCATTAGTAAATACATCCCATGGTTTTTCCATAGTTTGTTTTAGTCCAAGTGCGATTCTATTCTTTTCTTTATCTACATTAAGAACTTGTACCTTAACAACATCTCCAGGTGCTACAACATCTGAAGGGTGTTTAACTCTGTTCCAAGAAAGTTCAGAGATATGGATAAGTCCATCTACTCCTCCAACATCTACGAATGCACCAAAGTTAGTTAATCTTTGTACAGTTCCTTCGATAATGTCTCCTTCTTCAAGCTTGTCATATACTTCGTCACGAACCTTGTCTAGTTCTTCTTGAAGTACATTCTTTCTTGAAAGAACAATTCTTCTCTTTCTCTTATCAAAATCGATAATTTCAGTTTCGAATTCTTCTCCAATGAATTTGCTTAAATCTTTTTGGAATCTAACAGAAACATGAGATGCAGGTATAAAAGCATTAAGTCCTCTGAAATCTGCAGTTAGTCCACCTTTAACTTGGTTCTTAACAGTTACTGTTATATTTTCTTTGTTGTTATAAAGTTCTTCAACTTCATCCCAAACCTTCATGTCAGCAACTCTTTTTGTTGAAAGAACAACATTGCCGTCTCCGTCATCCATCTTTAGAACGTAAACGTCAATTTCTTGACCTTGTTCATAAAGATCTTGAGGATTTACATCAGGTCCTCCTGCAAGTTCATCTCTTGAAATGATACCATCTGATCTGTATCCAAGATTTACCATTACTTCTGAATCAGTTATATATAAAACTTCTCCAGTTACTACTTCACCACGTCTAATTCTTTTAAAAGAATTATCGATGGCTTCCATCATCTCACCTTTGTCAAAATTTTCCATCCTACTAACAGCCTCCTTGATTACCGATTCCGGTGTGGATGCTCCGGCGGTAATACCTATTTTATTAAATTTTTTAAATATATTTAAATCAATATCTCTAATGGACTGAATTAAAAATACATTTTTACAATTTAACTTTGCAATTTCTGCAAGTTTTTTTGTGTTTGAAGATTTTTTGCCACCCAAAACAATTAGGGCATCAACTTTTTTTGATAAATCTCTAACACTCTCTTGTCTCTCGAAAGTTGCATTACATATAGTATTATAAACTAAAACTTCATCTTTTGAAATATCTTTTATAAGATTTGTTGCTTTTTCGAAAAAATCTACATTATTTGTAGTTTGTGAGACTATAACTATCTTTCCCTCTGGAATTTTTACATCTTCCAAATTGGAAATAATTGTTGCAGAGTCATTGCATCGAGAATTAATTCCCACCACCTCAGGGTGTTCTTCATTCCCAACAATTACTACATTATAACCTTTTTTGTAGAAATTATCTACTATATTATAAACTTTTTCTACCTTAGGGCAAACACAATTTATTATTTCATTATTTTTTTCTTCTAACTGGTCTAAAATCTTCTTATGGACTCCGTGACTTCTTATTATTACCTTGGAGTTTTCTAAATTGGTGTCATCTATTGTAACAACTCCTAAGTCTTCAAGTTCCTTTACAACTCTTTCGTTGTGAACAAGATCTCCATAGGAGTAGACTCCCTCTCCTGCATTATCAAAAGCCATCTTAACGGCTCTTTTTACTCCACCACAAAATCCATGTTTGTCAGCTACAATAATTTCCATTTAACTTCATCACCATACACTATTCTCATTATGTCTTGGGAAATATTTTCAAGCTCCCCTGGAGAATATTTAATTTCCTTATTAATTTTTACAGGCTTCCTAAAATAAATCCTAGTCTTCCTAAAGGGCTTGTAGTCTCCCTCAATATAAACTGGAAGGACCCTTGAATTTGTCTTTTGGGCAATTAAGGCAATGCCAGATTTTATTCTCCTGTAGTCAGCTTCCTTTACCCTAGTTCCTTCAGGAAAAATTCCCAGGACATCTTCATTTTTTAAAATTTTAAGAGATTTTTTTATGGCTGCCAGGTCATTTCCCTCTCTATCAATGGGAAAGGCTCCAAGCTTAGTTAAAAAACTTCCAAAAAATTTATTTTCGAATAGTTCCTTCTTCGCCATCCAAAAAATTTGTCTTTCAAAAATTACTGAAATAGCCACTGGATCTAGGTTGCTCTTGTGATTGCCACAAATTATTAATCTTTCACTATCTTGTGGAATATTTTCAAGACCTAAGACTTCAAGTCTATAAATATGTCTTATGAAAAATCCCACAATTCTTCTAACAGTAAAGTAAAACATAAATCACCTTTTTATATAAGAAATTATTTTTTCAATTGTCTCTTCAGCATTTAAGTCCGTACTGTCAATTAAAATTGCATCTTCTGTTTGAATAAGTGGGGAATTTTCCCTGTGAGAGTCATTATAATCTCTAACTTTTAAATCCTCTAGGATTTCTTCAAAAGATACCTTGTCGTCATCAATTTGCTTATACCTTCTCATGGCACGAGTCTTGACATCTGCAGTCAAGAAAAATTTGTATTCAGCATCCTTTAAGACAACTGAGCCAATATCTCTTCCCTCCATGACAACGTCCTTGTCACTTGCAATTTCCCTTTGCATTTTCACAAGATAGTCTCTAATGATTTTCTTTTTGGACATTTCTGAAGTCTTGTTGGAAATTTCATTTTCTCTTATTTCCTTTGAGACATCTCTTCCATCAAGAAAAATTTTATCTCCCTCAAAAGTTATTTTTGTATTTTTAAGAATCTCTTCATAAGAAGACTCCTCTTCCTTTATAAGCTTAAGGGTTATTGCCCTATACATTGCTCCTGTGTCCACGTATAGGACCCCAAGTCTCTTTGCAATTTCTTTTGCAAGGGAACTTTTTCCAGAGCCTGCTGGTCCATCTATTGCAATTTTCATTTTTACCTCCAAAAAAAATCACTACTTTCTGTAGTGACTCTTATCATTAATTATTATATTTTATTTTTGAAAATAAGTAAAGGCTTAGAGATTGATGCCGCAGGAGTAACCAGTTGAGTTTGCAACTTGAATATTATATCCTCCAGTTAGCCCATCAACATCTATAACTTCGCCAATGAAGTATAGGCCCTTAACAAGCTTTGACTCCATAGTCTTTGGGTCAAGGTCCTTGACGTCAATTCCTCCACTAGTTACTATTGCCCTGTTGATGTCGTCTAAACTATCAAATCTTAATTTAAAGTTTTTAATTGTTTTAACAAGCCCTTCTCTCTCTTCTTTCGTAATTTGATTTACTTTCTTGTCCCCGTGAATTTTTGCTTCATCAAGAACATAAGGGATCAAATCTCTTGGAAGGAGATTTTTCATAACATTTTCTAAGTTTTTATTTTGGTTCTCGTCAAAGTCTCTCAAGATTCTCTTATCTAACTTGTCACTTGTTAGAGCAGGCTTTAAGTCCAAGTAAAAATCAAAGTCCTTTAGTCTATTAATTCTACTTGAAGTTGTGAGGACAATGGGACCAGATATGCCCTTGTGAGTGAAGAGCATCTCGCCAAACTCTCTTGAGATGACTTTCTTATCCTTTTCAACTCTTAACTCAACATTCTTTAGGCTAAGACCTGCTAAGTCAAAATTATTAGAAAGGTTAATACCAATTAGTCCTGGCTTTGGTTCCACAAGCTTGTGACCAAATTCTTTTCCAAACCTATAGCCGTCACCAGTGGAACCTGTGAGTTTATAAGAAACTCCTCCCGTTGCGATAACAACTTTATCAAATTTTTCCTTGTCATTTAAGATTAAGACATCTCCATCTTTTTTTATGGACTTCACTTCTGTATTAAGTCTCACTTCAACGCCCACTTGTCTTAACTTTTTTTCGTAGGTCCTTATGACATCTGATGACTTGTCACTTGCTGGAAAGACCCTGTCCCCTCTCTCAACCTTTAATGGTAGGCCCAGGTCTTCAAAGTAATAGTAAGTTGTGAAAGGAGAAAAAGAATAAATTGATGAGAACATAAAGGAAGGATTTCTCACAAGATTTTTCATAAATTCTTTCTCGTCTACATAATTTGTTAAGTTGCACCTTCCCTTGCCTGTTATAAATAATTTTTTTCCAAGCTTTTCGTTTTTCTCAAAGAGGACAACTTCATGATTTTCTCCTGCCTTGATGGCACACATCATGCCAGCAGGTCCTCCCCCTATAATGCCTATTCTCATCTCATCACCTTCTTCTCAATTAAGTAAACAATGGGTGGATTGTGCTTTTGATTATAAAATTCTCTCTTCTCGACTTTGAAGATTTTTTGATCAAGAGACTTTAAAAATTCATCCACTCCCTCTCTCTCTTCAAGAGAGTTTTCGTGACCCAGGTACGAAACCACAATTATTATTCCAGCTTCATTTATTTTTTCTGCGGCCTTTCTTAAGGACTCAAGAGTTGACTCTCTTAAAGTTGTAATTTTTTTATCAGACCCTGGCAAAAAACCAAGATTATAAATTACAAGGTCAAAACTTTCAATCCTATCAATATTTGCGTGAGAATCTAAAAATAATTCATAATTGTCATAGCCTACTAACAAGTCTCTTGCCTTACTTAAGGCCTCTTCTTGGACATCAAAGCCATAGACAAATCCATCTTTGCCAACAGCTTTTAATAACTTTAGAGTATCATTGCCCTTGCCCACAGTTGCATCAACTGCAATTTTTCCTAAAAAATTATGAGATAGGGCCTCATCCACTATCTCAAAATACTTTTCCTTTACTATCATTTTAATCCCTTTAGATACTTAACTTCCTTTTCACTAAGATATCTGTAGTTCCCTGGTTCAAGATCTAAGAGTTGAATTTCTCCCATGGAAATTCTCTTTAACTTCTTAACCTTGTGGCCAATGTAATCAAACATCCTCTTCACTTGATGATTTTGTCCTTCAAAAATTTCAATTTCAAGAATAGAATCTTGCTTAAAAGATTTTAAAATCTTAACATTTGCTGGAGAAGTTTTTAAATCCCTAATGTTAAGTCCCTCTCTTAAGATAGAAAGCTCACGAGCATTGGGAGTTCCCTCAACAGTTACGATATATTTTTTGCCAATTTTATATCTTGGGTGCATCATAATATTAGCAAGCTGACCGTCATTAGTAAGAAAGACTAGGCCTGTTGTGTCGATGTCAAGTCTTCCCACTGGATAGACTCTGTAGTCATCTGGCACAAGGTCTGTAACAGTTAGTCTGTCCTTTTCATCAGATGCAGATGTGACAACTCCTATGGGCTTATTTAAAATCATATAAACTTTTTTGCCTTCTAAGGTTAGCCTTTTTCCTTCAAGGTAGACCCTGTCTACGTTGGGATCTATTTTTGTCCCAAGTTCTGTTACTACCTTGTCGTTAACCTTAACTAGTCCTTCCTTTATAAACTCTTCACATTTTCTTCTCGATGCAGCTCCGCAGTGAGCCATGTATTTTTGTAATCTCAATTAGATTCCTCCTCTAATTCCTTTAAGTCAGGTAGCTCTTCCAAGTTTTCCATTCCAAATTTTTGTAAAAATTTTTCTGTTGTGGAATAAAGATTAGGATGACCAATCCTGTCTAACTTGCCAGAAACTTCTATTAAATCAAAATCCAAAAGTCCCTTAATAGTTGAGTCGCAATTAACTCCCCTTAGTTCCTCTACCTCTAACTTTGTCACTGGCTGCTTGTATGCAATAATAGAAAGAGTTTCGAGGGCAGGTTTCGAAAGATTTTTTTCATTTTTTTCTTGGATTAAATTTTTTAAGTAGGGTTCATTTTCTTGCTTAGTCCCCAGTTGAAACTTACCGTCAACTTCCCTAAGTCTTAGTCCCGACGTCTCGTTTTTATAATTTTCCTTCATCTCTAAGAGGATTTCTCTTGCATAGTCCTTCCTAAGTTCCAAAGTCGATGCAAGGTCCTCTAAGCTTATGGGGTCGCCCCAGATAAAAAGAATTGATTCAATTATTGATTTCAGCCTGTTCCTGTCCATTGTATTCTCTCTCTTTAATTAAAATATCTGCAAAATTATCGCTTTGTTCTGCATAAATATACTCGTTCTTAATAAGTTCCAGCATTCCCAAAAAATAAGTGATGACGTCTACCTTGTAAACTATATCCACTAAGAGGTCGCTAAATTTTATTTCCTTATTCTTGTGAAGAGCAAATTTAATCTTTCTGGCAGCATCTTCAACCTTGAAGTACTCCCTTTCAATCCCCACGACTTCCTTGTCCTTGTATCTTTTTAAGATGTTAAAAAAGGCAAGGGAAAGTTTATCCACATTAGAATCCTTTAAGAAGTCCATTTCGCTCATAGAAAAAATTTCTGTCCTAAGCTTGTAAAAGGACTTAGACTCATATTCTTCTTGGACTTTTAAAATTTCTGAAGCTTCCTTGTACCTCTTATACTCCAAGAGACTTTCCACCAAGTCCTGTCTTGGGTCTTCTTCCTCTTCGACCTCTCCATCTAGGTCTTCTTTCTTGGGTAGAAGCATCTTGGACTTTATCTCCAAAAGAGTTGAAGCCATTAAAATAAAATCAGATGTGAGAGTTAGGTTTAACTTTTTCATGTTCTCAATGTATTTTAAAAATTCTTCAGTAATTTTAAAAATTGGTATGTCGTAAATATCTATTTCATTTTCTTTTATTAAATCTAAAAGAAGATCCATTGGACCTTCATAAGTTTTTAAAACAATATTGTATTCCATAAATTAATTCCCAAAGAAATAATTCCATTGATTATTCCATAGACAATTGGCCCAATAAATTTGTCAACAAGTCCAGAAAAAATCATTATAACTAATACAAAATAAAAATATTTTTCATACTTATAAAATTTGTATTCTAAATTTTCTGGCAAAAATGTCGCCAAGACCTTTGACCCATCAAGTGGTGGAAGGGGCACAAGGTTAAATACGCCAAGCATAATATTGTACCAAAAGATTGATGTGAAAAGTGGCACCAAGACAGATGACTTGTAATTTAAGTAAACTAAAATTATCCCAGATATAAGTCCTAGGACGAAGTTAGTAAAGACTCCTGCAAGAGAAACTAAAAGTGATGCAACTTTTCTATTTCCCTTAAACCTATAGGGATTAATAGGCACAGCCTTTGCCCAACCAAATCTAAAAATAACCATAGAAATTAAACCCACAGGGTCAATGTGATGCAGTGGGTTTAAGCTAAGTCTTCCGTCATCCTTTGCAGTTGTATCTCCGCAGAGATAGGCCACATAACCGTGAGCTATCTCGTGAGGAATTATTGCCACCATTAGGGCAACAATGTTTATTAATATTGATACAATATCTAAGTTATTCATCTCAATCAATCTCTTCTATAACTAATTTATAATCTTCCTTCTTATCAGAAAAAGCATAGGCAGCCTTGATTCTTTGAATTGCTCCCTCAACTTCATTTTCTTTTTCAGTGTAAATTGTAGCAAGCTTGTCGCCCTTTTCTACAAGGTCGCCAATTTTTTTGTGAAGGTAAATTCCTGCAGATAAATCAAGAACATCTTCCTTCTTATGTCTTCCAGCTCCCAAGTCTCTTGATGCAATTCCAATTTCAATTGCCTCAATGGATTTTACGTAGCCAGACTCTTCTGCATAAATTTCTTTTATTATTGAAGATTTTTTAAATTTATCTGTGTCGTCAACGTAAGTCTTGTCTCCACCTTGAAGCTCAACCATTTCTTTGAACTTTTCAATAGCAGATCCATCGCTTATTTTCTCTTCAAGAACTTTTATTGCCTCTTCTTCAGAAGATGAAATGCCTTCCATTAGCATTAACTTGGCACCAATTCTTAGAGCAATGTCCTTTAAGTGACCTTCCTTCTTGCCCTTTAGGATGTTTATTGCTTCAATAACTTCCAGGCTATTACCTATGGCGTCGCCAAGAGGCTCTTCCATGCTAGTGATAATTGCCTTAGTGTTTCTTCCAAATTTTTTGCCAAGTTCCACCATAAGCTTTGATAGTTCTACTGCTGATGGAACGTCCTTCATAAAGGCGCCATTTCCAACCTTAACATCAAGAACTAGGGCATCTGTTCCCAGTGCAATTTTCTTTGAAAGGATAGAAGATGCTATTAAGCTAACATTATCTACAGTTGCTGTTGCATCTCTTAGAGCATATAAAAGTTTATCAGCTGGAACAATATTTTCTGTTTGACCAATTACTGCAATATTGGACTTTTTTAAGATTTCAATAAAATCTCTTCCGCCAATATTTATGTTAAAGCCAGGAATTGCTTCAAGCTTGTCAAGAGTTCCCCCTGTGTGACCAAGTCCTCTTCCACTCATCTTGGCAAAGACAAGTCCCACTGATGCAAGTAGGGGTCCAAGGACAAGAGTAACTGTATCGCCAACTCCACCTGTTGAGTGCTTGTCAACTTTTGATCCAGGAACTTCTGATAAGTCTACAGTTTCTCCTGAGTCAATCATGGCCTTAGTAAGGTAATAAGTTTCATCTAGGTTTAACTTATTAAAATATATTGCCATTAAAAAGGCAGAAACTTGGTAGTCAGGAATTTCTCCCTTGACATAATTTTCTATAAAAAATTCTATTTCACTTTGATTTAAAACTTTATTTTCTTTTTTCTTTTGAATAATATCTAAAAAATTCATTAAATTTCCTCGATTACTTCTTTTAATAATTCTTTAAATTTACCTGCAACTTCTTGTCCAACTTCTACAACTTCTGTGTGATCAAGTGGAGTATCAAGAATACCTGTAGACATGTTAGTTATTGTTGAGATACCTAGGATCTTTAGACCCCTGTGTCTTGCAATAATTGCTTCAGGCACAGTACTCATACCCACAGCATCAGCACCAAGGATCCTCGCCATTCTTACTTCAGCTGCAGTTTCATAAGATGGTCCAGTGAAGTACATGTAAACTCCCTCTTTAATGTCTATGCCAAGTTTTTTTGCAGAATTTTCTGCGACTCTAACAAGTTCTTTGTTGTAAAGGTCTGTCATATCAGGGAATCTTGGTCCAAGGTCTTCATCGTTAGGTCCAATAAGTGGATTCTTGCCCATTAGGTTGATGTGGTCCGTGATTATCATTAGGTCAGCTGGCTCAAAGTCAGTGTTAACTCCACCTGCTGCATTTGTTAGGATTATAGTTTTAATTCCAAGACCTGCAAGAACTTCTATTGGATAGACAACTTCCTTTATGTCGTAGCCTTCGTAATAGTGGATTCTTCCCTTCATTACGCAAACTTCCTTAGAATTTATTTGACCAAAAATTAATTTTCCATCGTGTCCCTTAACTGTAGAAACTGGAAAACCAGGAATTTCTGTGTAAGGAATTTCAATTTTATCTTCAATGGAATCGGCAAAGTCACCTAGGCCTGATCCAAGTACAATACCAATTTCAGGTTGGTTTTTAATTTTATCTTTTATATAATCAATTGATTTATTCATTATTCCTCCTAAAGTTATTGTAGTAGAGAATGCCTGCCACACTCTTCGAGTCGCTTATCTCGCCTAAGTTAACAAGTTTAAGAGCTTCATCAAATTTTATCTTTTCAACAGAAAGGTGCTCAAACTCATCAAGGTCTTGGTCACCAAGAGTTAGGTCCTCTGCATAAAAAATAAATAATTTTTCATTAGTAAAGCCTGGAGAAGAATAAATTTCTGCAAGGTAGTCAGACTTCTTAGCCTCATAACCAGTTTCTTCTTTTAGTTCTCTTAAGGCAGCCTTTTGAGGTTCCTCTCCAAAGTCAACCATTCCAGCTGGAATCTCGTAAATTTCTCTGTCAATGGCTTTCCTGTATTGTTTTATAAGAATAATTTCATCATCTTCAGTTATGGCAACTATGCCTACAGATGGATGCCTTTCCACTATCTCTCTCTTAGTGTACTTTTGACCCCCCATCTCAACAGTATCTACCCTAAGTTGCAGGACCTTACCGTCAAAAATCTTTGTAGATTTCATAGTTCTTTCTTCATAATTTGAATTTGTCATTTAATCACCAATCATTTCCTTTGCAGTTTCAATTGCAATTTCACTTACTTTCATTCCGCCAATTAATCTAGCAACTTCATTAACTCTCTCGTCGTAGCTTAATTTGTCAATTGTAGAAATTGTGCTATTGTTAACCACATCTTTTTTTATTGCAAAGTGTGTGTCCGCTAGGGCAACAATTTGTGGCAAGTGAGAAATTACTATAACTTGTCTATCCTTTGAAACTTCCTTTATCTTGTTTCCAACTATTTGAGCTGTCTTTCCACTTATACCCGTATCTATTTCATCAAACACAAGAGTCGGAATGTTGTCCTTTTCTGCAATTATGGACTTGAATCCAAGCATAATCCTTGACATTTCACCACCAGATGCAACCTTTGCCATTGGCATAAGGTCTTGACCAAGGTTTGGTGCAATTAAGAATTCAATCTTGTCAATCCCATCAAAAGAAAGTTCTTTTTCTTTTATTTCAATTTTAAACTTTGCGTCCTTTATATTTAACTTGTTGATCTCTTCTTCAACTTTTTTCTCTAGAACTTCTGAAGTTTTTTTCCTCTTTTGACTAATTTTCTCTGCAAGAACTAGAGCTTCAGTTTCTTTATCTTCAATTTTCTTTAAGAGCTTATTTAAGTTGTCTTCAAAATTTTGTAAAAACCTAAGTCTTTCACTAATCTCTTCGTAAAAAGAATTTATAGCCTTTACATTGTTTCCATACTTTAATTTTAAATTGTTTACAAGGTCTATTCTTTCTCTTAAAAATTGAAGCCTTTCCTCGTCAATTTCACTAGAGCTTACATACCTGTCGAGGTCCTTGGCAATATCAGAAATCCTAAATCTTATGTCTTCTAGGTTTTCTTCAACTTCCTTTAAATCCTTGTTGTATCTTGTTACCTCAACTACATTGGCAATTACTCTATCTAGGATATCTTCAAGAGAAGTCGTCTCGTAACCTTCATTTATTAGTGACTTGGCTTCAGATAATTTTATCAAGGTGTCTGTCATATTGTTAAGAAGGTTGAAATCATCATAAAGTTCTTCGTCGTCGTAATCACTTAGACCTGCGTCTTCAATTTCTTTTATTTGGTATTCAAGTAGGTCTATCTCCCTGTCCTTATTTTGTTCCATAGAAGACTTTTCATGATACTCATTTTTTAGAGAATTTATCTCATGAACAAGTTCCTTTAAGTTTCCAAGAAGTTCTCCTTGGTCCTTACCAGAAAAGTCATCAATTAGCTTTAACTGGTTTTTGTTGTCCATAAGGGAGATGGATTCATGCTGAGCAAAAATATCGATGAGGTGACTTGAAATCTTTGAAAGGATTTGCGATGTCACTGTCCTGTTGTTGACTCTTGTAATAGTTGGTCCCTTTTCACGAATTTCCTTTGAAACAACTACTAGGTCCCCTGACTCAATGCCATATTCAAGAAGAAGGTCCTTGGTTTCCTCGTCATAAGAAGAAAAAACAGCCTCAATAAAGGCCCTGTCCTTCCCCTTTTTTATAATGTCCTTGTTGGCCCTTTGACCAAGAACAAGTCCAAGAGAATCTATGATTATTGACTTACCAGAACCTGTCTCTCCAGTTAAGACATTGAGACCTGGTTCAAATTCAATTTTCATATTTTCAATTATTGCAAAATTTTCGATATTTAACTCTAAAAGCATATTTCACCTAATCATTTAATTTTTCATAAGCCTTGTTTACAATTTCCTTGGCATCAAAAGTACCAGAAGCTTCACCACAGTTTGACAAATAAATTAAAAATTCTATGTTGCCGCTTGTCCCCTTAATTGGAGAATTTGTTAAGGCCTTAATATTAAATCCTAGCTCTCCTGCAAGGTCAATTATTTTTTCTATAACTTCGATATGTACTTTTTTGTCTCTTACAATTCCACCCTTGCCAACTTTTCCCTTGCCAGCTTCAAATTGTGGCTTCACAAGAGCGACAATTTCACCTTGAGGTCCCAAGATGTCTTTGGCAACTGGAAGAACAAGTTCAAGTGAAATAAAGGAAACATCAATAGAAATAAAGGAAACATCTTCTTCTATTATGTCCTTATCAAAATACCTTATGTTGGTCCTCTCAAGAGAGACCACTCTCTCGTTCATCCTTAGCTTGTAGTCAAGTTGGTTGTAGCCAACATCTATGGCATAAACTTTTTTTGCCCCATGCTTTAACATGCAGTGAGTAAAGCCTCCAGTTGAAGCTCCTATGTCAACACAAACTGCATCAGTAAGATCAATTTCATATTCATCAATCATCTTCTCAAGCTTGTGGCCACCACGAGACACAAAGGAGTCTTCCAGACCCTTTATGTAAATTTTTTCATCTTCCTTTAGTTGAGTCCCTGGCTTATCCACCCTGTCTGTTCCTATAAAAACTTTGCCTTCCATTATTAGTCTCTTGGCCTTTTCCCTGGAATCAATTAGTCCCTTTTCAACTAATAAGACATCTGCTCGTTTTTTTGCCATTACCTACTCCTATTTACTAGTTTTGCTGCAAAATTCTTCAGTGCATCTTCCTTAAGTTCAAGACCATCAAGTGCTTCATAGGCTACATTGGTTAGATCTATAATTTCATTTTGAAGGTCTTCCTTGTCCTTAAAGAGAAGCATATTAATCTCGCCACTGTCTGGGTCCTTTTCTTCATCTAAGAGGTCATCTTCAAATTGGTAGGCAATACCTATGGACTCGCCAAACCTTGCAAGCTTAGTGATATTATCTGGGTCAAGACCTGCTATGATTCCACCAACTACAACAGAAGCCTTAATAAGGGCACCAGTCTTTAGCTTGTACATATTTTCACAGTCATCTTCTGTGTAATCAGCAACGTCCCTGCTTATATCAATTGTTTGACCACCAATCATTCCATTTACACCTGTGGCATTGTAGATGTATTTCATTGCCCTCATGGCACGCTTTAGGTCCTCCGGATCTTCAATGTTTTCGATATGTCTCAAGAGGATTTCCATAGACATGTTTAAGAGTCCATCTCCTGCTAGGATAGCAATTCCTTCAGAGTAAACCTTGTGGTTTGTTGGCTTTTCCCTTCTAAAGTCGTCGTCATCCATAGCTGGTAGGTCGTCGTGAATAAGTGAATAAGTGTGTATCATTTCAATTGAAGCTGCAAAGGGAAGAATCTTGTCCAAAGAATCTTCAGAAAACTCACAAAAAGTTATAAGAGAAAGAAGAGGTCTTATCCTCTTGCCACCAGAAAAGAGGGAGTACTTCATAGAGTCAATCACCTTGTGTTGTGGGCTATTGTCATACTCAAGTAGGGAGCTCAAATAATTATTAAATTTTTCTAGTAAATTATCTAAATCTCTCATCTTTTTTGTCCTCAATAAATTCAGAGTTTTCTTCTGCAATAGTTTTTATCTTGCCCTCATAGGCCTTTAGGGTGTTGTTCAAGTACTTGTAAAGTTCAATCCCCTTTTCGTATTTTTTTATGGAATCTTCAAGACTAATGTCCTTAGACTCAAGTTCCCTTATTATATTTTCAAGCTCCCTAAAGGAACTTTCATAATCTCTTTCCATTTAATCCCTCACTTCCACCTTTTGAACCTTGGATTCTAGCTTGCCATCCTTAAACTTGAGAGAAATAATATCTCCAAGTCTTGCATCTCTTGCTGACTTAAGACTCTTACCATCTGCTCCTAAAATTTCAACCTTATTTATCTTTTCAAAGGCTGAATCAAGTCCCAACTTCAAGAGATTTAATCTATTTCTCTCATTCTTTAAGCTAAGAGAAAGGTCATAAGTGGCAAAAAACTTTTCAAAAGACTTAAATTTCCTATGATTGTCATTAACATAGGATTTGAAATAATAATTTAAAAGTTTTCTATCAAAATTTAGGCTCTCAACATCCTTATTGAGCCTAGAATTTATATTTACAGAAATATTTTTTAGCCTATAAGAATAATTTTCAATTTCCTTAGACTCTTTGAGCTTAAAATTCTCCAGATAAAATTTTTTACCTTGAAGGTCATACTCATGACCCTCAATAATTTTTTTCATGGCAGAATTTAAAAGGGCATGAGCCCTGAGTAGGTCCCTAGTCCTTTCATTAATCTTATAAATTTGATTTTTTATAGATATATTTTTGTATAGATTTAGGAGTCTTAGACGATTGTAATCAAGTCTTCTCTCCATGAGATTTGTCAGCTGAGACTTCTTCTTTTCAAGTTCAGAAAGAATTTCGTATTCACTAAGAGTCACAAGCTCTGCCGCATTAGTTGGAGTTGCCGCCCTCATGTCTGCTACAAAGTCACAAATAGTGTAGTCCACCTCATGACCCACAGCAGAAATCACTGGGATTTTTGAGGCAAAAATTTCCCTTGCAAGACCCTCGTCATTAAAGACAAATAGGTCCTCAAAGCTTCCTCCACCTCTAGCAATTATTATGGTGTCAACTGGCTCTTCCTCGTTAAAATATTTCACACCAGCAATCAAAGACTCTGCAGCATAGGTTCCCTGAACAAGACTTGGATAAACTAAAATGTCACAAGTCTTATTCCTCTTTCTAAAAATATTTATAACATCCTTTATGGCTGCACCACTAGTTGACGTAATGAGTCCAATCCTTGATGGATACTTCTTCAGGCTCTTCTTGTGTCTTGGATCAAAAAGCCCTTCCTTAGTGAGCTTTTCCTTTAAGTCCAGGTACTCCTGATAGAGGTTACCCTTGCCATCAAGGTCCATTTGGCTAATATATAAAAAAACTCTGCCACTCCTTTCATAGTAAGTGACAGTTCCCTTTGCCATAACCTTAGCGCCATCGAATATATTAATTTTTATATCCTCTTGACTAGCCATGGCATCAATGCGGGCAAACTTATCCTTGAGAGAAAAATAAATATTTCCATTCTTGTGGAAATTTAAATTAGTAATCTCCCCAGTGATGTTAATATCCCTAAGGATATAGTCCATAGAAATTAGCTTTTTGATGTAATTATTCAGTTCACTTACATTAAAAGCAGACTTTGCCAAATTAAAAACTCCTGTAAATTGTTCCCAAAATTCCGTTTATAAATTTAGGTGCTTCGTCAGAACTATAAAGTCTTGCAATCTCAACAGCTTCATTAATAGAAACCTCTTCAGGAATGTCATCCTTGTAAAGAAATTCGTAGACAGCAATCCTAAGAATCTGCCTGTCAACCTTGGCAAGTCTTGCCATAGTCCAACCCTTTAAATTCTTCTCTATTGTCTCATCAACTACTTCAAGCTTGTCCAAAATGTCTGGCACAGTCCTCTTGATATAGTCAACTTCGTCTCCTTGGAATTCATTGTTTTCCATGAAAAGATCTAGCTTGTAAGTGGAAAAATCGTCATTTACGTCCATGGAGAATAGGGCCTGCATGGCCCCTATTCTTGCTCTCTTCCTACTCATTTGACAACAGTCTTTTCAGAATTTTTTACAGCAATGCCGGAGATGTGAACATTCACTTCTACAACATCAAAATCTGTCATATTTTCAATAGCTTCTTTAACTTCTTCTTGCACCTTTTCAGATACTTCAACAATTTTTATTCCATATTCAATAGTAATATATACATCTACAATAGTTTCTCTTTCGCCAATATTAACTCTGACGCCCCTATTGAAATTTTTTGTATTTAAAATGTCAGTAACTTGAGACTTGAAGTTAGATCCAACCTTAACAACACCGTCAACACTTTCAGCTGCAACTGATGCAACTGTAGCGATAACATCTTCAGAAATCTTAACTTTACCCTCTGCCTCATTACCATTAACAAGATATTTATTATCCACTATTACACCTCCAAATTAACTAAAATAATTATACCAAATACTTCTTATATTATCAATTTATTGCACTTTACATGACTTTTTTAATAAGATATTTAAAAGTATAAAGTGCTTGGAATAAAAAATTAATTTATTGTGACTTAATAGAAAACCCTAGCTTTTTGAGAAAGGATTAAGTGATAGATATTTATGGATTTGTAGAAATTTATAGAGTTGCAAAAGCTTATGAAGTTGTAAGAAAATATTAAGTCATAAATCTTTATAAAGTAATTAAACTCTACAAGGTAATAAAAAAAGCCCGAGGACTTAATACTTGACGTCTAACAAGTATAGTCCGCAGGCAGGTGCTGTTGGTCCAGCGGCCTTACGAGATTTTTTCTCCAAGGCTTCCTTCATATATTCTATTTCTCTCTGGCCCCGTCCTATCTCAAGGACAGTTCCCGTTACAATTCTTATCATGTTTTTTAAAAAGCTCTTTGCCACAAAGTCAAAATACAAAAAGTCTCCATCTTCAATAACATCAATTCGCTCAATGCTTCTTATGGAGTCCTTGACTATGGCTCCCCTTCCCATAAAGGAATTAAAGTCGTGCTCTCCTATTAAATAGGCTAGAGCCTTCCTCATCCTATCTGGGTCAACTTCATAGGGATATTCGTAGGCACGGTTACGTAAGAGAGCATGTCTGTACCTTGACCTGTGAACCACATAGCGATACTTTTTTAGCTTTGCATCGAATCTTGCGTGGAAATCATCAGGAACATACTTGGCATCAACAACTGATACATCTTCTGGCAGGTTAAAATTTAAAACCTTGGGAAGATTTCCAATGTCAATTGTGGTATTGGAATAAAAATTTGCATATTGTCCTTCAGCGTGAACTCCCCTGTCAGTTCTCCCAGCGTAAAAAATTTTCACTGGGTGTTTGACAGTTTTTTCTATCCCAAGATTGAGTTCTCCTTCCACAGTCCTCTCATCTGGTTGCAGTTGAAAGCCGTGAAAGTTGGTCCCGTCGTAATTTATTTTTATTAGAATATTTTTCATAACTTAGAAACCACAACTATTATTCCAAAGAAGATTAGGTTGCCAAGGAAAATTAGGACATCCTTCCCCACAATCTTTGAGGCATTCATCTTGGTCCTGCCATCTCCACCCCTGTAGCATCTTGCTTCCATGGCTGTGGCAAGCTCTTCAGCTCTCCTAAAGGAGTTAATAAAAAGTGGCACAAGTAGTGGGACTAAATTCTTTGCACGTTTTATTATATTTCCCGATTCAAAGTCTGCCCCTCTTGCCATTTGAGCCTTCATGATCTTGTCAGTCTCTTCTATAAGAGTTGGAATAAACCTAAGGGCAATTGTCATCATCATGGCAATCTCATGACTTGGCACTCCAATCTTTCTAAAGGGCCTTAGAAGTGATTCAATCCCATCAGTTAATTCAATTGGAGAAGTTGTGTAAGTTAATAAACTTGTTCCAAGAACTAGGAGGATAAGTCTAATACCCATGAAAACTGCAAGGTCAAGTCCCTCTTGAGAAATTTTTAAAAATTTAAAAGTGTAAATTGGTTCTCCAGGTGTGAAAAACAAGTTAATTATAAAAGTAACTAGGATAATCCACTTAAGTGGCTTTAGACCCTTTAGGACCATACCAAGAGGTAGCTTGGCGTTTAATATTATTAAGAATAAGTACAAAACTACTGGTATATACATGAAAACTGATTTTATAAAAAATAGTGAACATATAAATAAAATCATTGTTATCATTTTTAATTTTGGGTCATACTTATGGACGGCGCTTTCTCCAGGGAAATATTGGCCAATTGTTATATCTTTAAACATTAGAAGCACCTCTCAAATATTTTTTCAGAGACTCCTTGGCCTCTTCCACAGTGATAGCATCCTCGTTGATATCAAGGCCCTTCTTCTTCAAAGTCCTCATAAGAGATGTGATTTGTGGAATGCCTAGTCCAACTCCAAGGAGCTTGTCTTCATTTCTAAAGATTTCTCTTGGCTCTCCATCTAAAAAGACCCTGCCCTTGTCGAAGACAATAATTCTCTCAGCAATTTTTGCCACATCCTCCATGGAGTGGGAAACTAAAATTACTGTGATCTTTCTATTTTCGTGAATACTTTTTATTTCACTTAGGATTTCGTCACGACCTCTTGGGTCAAGGCCTGCTGTTGGCTCGTCTAGTATTAAAACTTTTGGCTCCATGGCTAGGACTCCTGCTATGGCTACCCTTCTTTTTAGTCCACCAGAAAGTTCAAAGGGTGACTTGTCCTTATAGATTTCATAATCGAGGCCAACTGACTCCATAGAAGACTTGACTCTTTCTTGGACTTCTTCTTCACTTATGTCTAAATTTCTTGGCCCAAAGGCAATATCCCTCTCAATTGTTTCTTCAAAGAGTTGATACTCTGGATATTGAAAGACTAGGCCAACTTTTTTTCTCAAGTCAGTTAAGTTTGATCCCGACTTGTCAACCCTAGTTCCATCAATAATGATTTCACCTGATGATGGCTTTAGAAGTCCATTAAGGTGTTGAATGAAGGTTGACTTGCCTGATCCTGTATGACCAATTAGACCAATAAATTCATTTTCTTCTATCTTTAGGCTTATGTCATCCACAGCCTTTTTCTCAAAAGGAAGACCTGGGCTATAGATGTGTGTTAAGTTGTTAATTTCTATTAGTGACATATTTCCTTCACCATTTCTTCTATGTTTAAAACTTCTGTAGAAATTTCTAGTCCATCTTTTTTGAGTTCGTAAGCAAGCTCTGTTACTTGAGGAACATCTAGGCCCAGTCCCTTAATTTTATCAACTTGAGAAAATACTTCTCTTGGAGTACCACTTAGGACCATGCTGCCATCTTCCATTACAACAACCCTGTCGCTTATGGCAGCTTCTTCCATGTAGTGGGTTATTAAAATAATTGTCTTGCCTTCTTCCTTATTGAGCTTGACAAGGGTGTCAATTACTTCTCTCCTGCCGCTTGGGTCAAGCATAGCAGTTGGCTCATCAAGAATTATATATTTTGGCGACATGGCAAGGATGCCAGCTATGGCTACCCTTTGCTTTTGTCCTCCAGAAAGAAGGTGGGGAGCATTTTTCTTGTAGTCAGCCATCCCAACATCTTCTAAGGCTCTGTCAACCCTTCTTCTTATTTCACTGGGCTCAACGCCCATATTTTCTGGTCCAAAGGCAACTTCATCTTCGACAATTGTTGCAACTAATTGGTTGTCAGGATTTTGAAAAACCATGCCTGCAGTCCTTCTTATGTTCCAAATTTCTTCCTCGCTCTTGGTGTTCATTCCATCAACAAGGACGTCGCCCTGACCCGGCAAGAGGAGACCATTTATTAACTTGGCAAGAGTAGACTTACCAGATCCATTGTGGCCCAGCAAGGCAACAAACTCGCCTTCTTTTATTTCTAAATTTATATCTTTTAAAATCTGAATTGCATCTTCATCTTCGTAGTCGTATTTAAAAGATAGATTTTTTATACTAATCATATTATCACCTTTATGTTAACCTATTATAAAGGATAACTTAACAAAAATCTATATCATTTATCGTGATACATAGGGGTTATCTCTAAGACAAAACCTCAAGGGAAGCTTAGCATCTTCTCCTGCGTAATCAATTCCAATTCTCTTCGTAATGACAAGGTCCTTTTCGATCACTTCTTCTCCTTCTCCTATGTAGAGATAGTCTTCTGACAAAATCTTTCCATTGAGGGACCTATCAATCCCAAGTCCTTTGGATAACTTGCCTGGTCCGTTGGTTAAGTTTTTTCTTTGATAGCTTGATAAATCTTCATAGGACTTGCCGAATCGATTTTTTGCAATCCCATCAAAGTTGTCAAGAGGTTCCACTCCACGAATTAAGACAGCCTCTGGATGGTCCTCATCTCTTGTCACAATATTTAATAAATCGTACATTCCATAAATCAAGTAAACGTAGATGTGACCACTTGGAAGATAAAGAATCTTGTTCCTATCAGTTATCTTTCCTCCATAGGAATGGCATGCCCTGTCGCTAAGCCCAAGATAGGCTTCAGTCTCAACTATTTTTGCACAGAAAAAATTACCAGAAATATTTCTGATAATTTTCTTTCCTATTAAAGATTTTGCAACTTCAACTGTATCTCTCTTAAAAAAATCACTCTCTAGAATTTTTCCAGACATCATACTTTTCCAGTTCCTTGTCTAATTTTTTAACTATATAAGTTAGAACGCTTAAGTCGTCAAAGAACCCAAAGAACAAAACAAAATCTGGAATAATATCTGCAGGGTTTAAAAGATATAAAAATCCTGCTACGATTAAAATTATGTCTTTCTTTTTTACATCCCTATAATTTCCCTTGGAATAATCCATGATAAGACCTAGGGCAAGCCTAAGCTCACGTGAAATCTTTTTAAACAAATCCATTTTATTTGTTGTTGTCATGGACTCTTGGACTACCCTATTGAGCCTGTCTTTATTTTTAAAAACCTGATGGGCATAGGGTAACAACTTTCTCAAAGTTCTATAATAATTCAAATTTCTCCCCCTAAGTTAAAATTTGCATTTCCCTTACATATTTTCTTTACCCAAAAGGAGAATTATGCATTCATCCAGGAAGAATCCTTTGGATTGTTCCTAAATAGTTTTAACTTTTCAATTTCACTTTCTTTTATATAGTCCATTTCGTGTGCAACTTCTATTAACTCATCAAAGTTTGTAAGTGAATGGTGTTTGAAGCCAGCTGCCTTAAAGTTTTCTTCAGCATTTTTCATATTATAAGTGAAGATACTCACTATGCCAAGGACTTCATAACCCACTTCTTCAAGGGCCTTTGCAGCTTCAATTGATGATCCACCAGTTGAGAATAAGTCTTCTATAACAACAACTTTTGCACCTTCAATTTTTGCACCTTCAATTTTATTTTGCTTGCCGTGGTCCTTGTTGGAAGATCTTACAAAGCCCATAGGAAGACCCATCTTGTCAGCAATAATAGCTGCGTGAGGGATTCCTGCTGTTGCAGTCCCCATTATATATTCCACTTCTGGATATTCTTCTTTAATTAAATCAACGAGACCTTTTTCTACAAGACTTCTATCTTCTGGATAAGAAAGAGTTAGCCTGTTGTCACAGTAGATTGGAGATTTTATACCAGATGCCCAAGTGTAAGGATCTTCTGGCGAAAGAGTAACAGCCTTTAATTTTAATAAAATTTTTGCAATTTCTCGCATTATTTTCCTCCTAAAAAGTCTTTTTTTATTTCTCTATATTCCTTTAGTGGGTCTTCTGCCTTAGTGATTGGCCTTCCCACCACAATGTAGTCAGAACCAAGCTCTCTTGCCTCGCTAGGAGTTACAACCCTTTTTTGGTCATCAGTATTTTTGACCTTCCTAATACCTGGAGTAACTGTTATAAAGTCCTCACCCAAGTTTTCCTTTATCTTTGGCACTTCAAGAGCAGAACAAACAATACCACTTAAATTAGCTTCCTTTGCAATATTTGCATAAGCTAGAACAACTTCATCAAGGGACTTATCCTTGTCAATTTGAAGTTCCTTGTGCATTACATCTTCATCTGTAGAAGTAAGCATAGTAACACCAAGAGTTATAAGGTCACTTTTTTCCTTTTTAACAATTCCGCTGGCATCACTTAACATCTTTTTGCCACCAGCTATGTGGTAGTTAATCATGTCAACATCAAGAGATATAAGAGAATTTGTGGCTCCCTTGCAAGTGTTTGGAATGTCATGGATTTTTAAGTCCAAGAAAATCTTGTGACCTAGTTTTTTTATTTCTCTTACAATACTTGGACCTTCCTTGTAGAAAAGTTCCATCCCAACCTTTACATAGACCTCTTCGTCCTTAAAGTCTTTTAAAAAATCAAGAGCCTTATCTCCACTTGGAAAATCTAGTGCAATAATTACATCCTTTGCCATATTAACCTCAGCTTTCTCCCGTCGCCTTATCTTGCAAATAGGCGTTAATAAAGATATCTAAATCTCCGTCCATTACCTTTTCCACGTCACCAACATCTACATTAGTCCTGTGGTCCTTGACCATAGTGTAAGGTTGGAAGACATAAGACCTAATTTGTGAACCCCAAGCAATTTGTGAATAGTTGCCTTGAAGGTCCTCGATTTTTTCCTTCTTTTCTTCTTCGGCAAGGGCAACAAGTTTTGCCTTTAACATGTTCATTGCCTTTTCCCTGTTTTGGATTTGGCTACGTTCATTTTGACATTGAACTACGATACCTGTAGGAATGTGAGTGATTCTAACAGCTGAGTCAGTGGTGTTAACGTGTTGTCCACCAGCACCAGATGACCTGTAAGTATCAATCTTTAACTCTTCATCCTTAATTTCAACTTCTGTGTCGTCATCAATTTCTGGGAAAACATCTACAGATGAGAAGGAAGTGTGCCTTCTCTTGTTGGAGTCAAAAGGCGAAATCCTAACAAGTCTGTGAACTCCCTTTTCTCCCTTGAGATAACCATAGGCATTGTCTCCAGAAATTTTTAGAGTAACAGACTTAATACCAGCTTCATCTTCCTTTAATAAGTCAAGAGTTTCTACCTTGAAGCCCTTGTTTTCAGCATACCTAGTGTACATTCTAAGGAGCATACTAGCCCAATCTTGAGCCTCTGTTCCGCCAGCACCAGCGTGGATGGAAAGAATTGCATCGTGAGAATCGTACTCTCCATTTAATAAAGTATTTAATTTAAATTCCGCAGTGTCCTTTTCAATCTCATCAACAATCTCTTGGAAGTCAGAGTAAGAAGAATAGTCTTCTTCGATTTCCATTAGGGTAATAAGGTCCTCTGCGTCAGTAATCAAGTCAATTAACTTGTCGTATTGATCTATCTTTCTTTGGTATGAATTAGTTTCACGTATAACTTTTTGGGCACTATCATTGTCGTCCCAAAAACCTGGTTCCATTTGTTTTTTGTTTAGCTCAACAACTTTTTCCTTAAGAGAATCTATCTCAAGAGATTCACCAAGAGACTTAGTAGTAAGCTTGGAATTTTCCAGGCGCTCCTTATCTAAATAGATATTTTGCTCCATAAAAATCCTCCTTTGTATTGCTTATTTTAGTATAACACAGTTGATATAATCACACTAATATTTTGTTATAAGATGATAGTTTTTTTGACTTAGAGTTTCTATATTAATTTGGAAATTATTTTGATTAAATATTTTATTTCGACTTTAAATAATTTTCAAGTTTAATTTTTTAATTATTATAAACTAAAATATTTTTTCTTTTCAATTTATTTGAATTCTTTTTTTTAGTTTCAAAAAATAATTATTTAAATTTGCTTAGAATTTAAAAATTTCCATAAAAAAAGACCTAAGCTTTTAAACTCAGGTCTTAATTTTAATTTTATCCTCTTAACTCTTGTCTGTTTTCGTTAAGCATTTTAATAATTTCTGAAAGGTTTACTTGTGTGTTTTCAAGTAATTCATCTGCATAGTCTCTTGCACCTTCTCTTATTTGAGTTGACTCTTCTTTTGCAGCCTTTAATATTTCAGATGCTCTTTCATTTGCTTGTCTTACAAGTTCGTTTTCGTCAATAATCTTTTCTGAGTGAGCTCTTGCTGCAGAGATAATCTTATCTGCTTCATCGTGAGCACCATTGATGATGTCATCCTTGTCTTGAGCAATTCTTTGCGCTTCTGAAACTTCTCCAGGAATTTGTGTTCTTAATTCGTTAACAATTTCTAAAAACTCTTCTCTGTCTACCATTACCTTGCTTGTTAGTGGAATTTGTGATGATGTTTCCACAAGGTCTTCTAATTCTTCAACTAAATCAATTAAATTCATATCTTCCTCCTAAGTAATTTTTTCTTCATAGCTTCTCCTACAATAGGAGGCACGAATAAATCTGTATCTCCGTCAAAGTTGGCTACTTCTTTTGCAAGTGATGAACTTACAAATAAATTTTCATTGGATGACAATAAAAAGACGGTTTCTATGCTGTCTTTATAATTTTTGTTTGCCATGGCAAGTGTGTATTCACTGAAATAATCTGTTGCTGATCTCAATCCCCTGACTACTACTTTGCAGTTTTTCTTTTTTGCATATTCTACTAAGAGTCCGTCAAAGGAATCTACTTCTATTCCCTCCATGCGATCTAAGACTTCATGAAGGAGGGCTTTTCTCTCTTCTACTGTGAAGAGGCCCTTTTTTGAAGTGTTGTCTAGGACTGCAACTATTACTTCCCCAAAAATATCTCTTGCTCTCTTTATTATGTCTAAGTGGCCATTGGTAACTGGGTCAAAGCTACCCGCATATATTACTTTCATTTTCATCCCATCCACATATGGAAATTGATGTATTTCCATATTTTTTGTTTTTTATTTCTACAAAGCCCTCGCCTATTAAGAGTGGCTTATCTGTATTGTACTCCACAATTAATTTTCCATTAGGCTTTAGTATTCTATGTTCTCTTATTAGTTTAAAGGCTTTTTTATATAAGTCTCGTCTGTCGAAGGGTGGGTCCATGTAGATGTAGTCGAATTCTTTATCTAGGTTTTTTATAGCCTGGTTCAAGTGGTCTTCTATGACTACAGCCTGGTCTATGAGTTTTGCCTTATCAAGATTCTTCTTCACACAGTCTATAGCTTCCTTTGACTTGTCTACGAAGTAAGCTTTTTCAGCTCCCCTTGATAAAAATTCTATTCCATTGGCTCCGGAACCACAAAATAAATCTAAAACTGTGACGTCAAAGAAGTTTTGTCCCAAGATGTTGAAAACCGATTCCTTTACCCTGTCTTCTGTGGGCCTTGTATCTAGTCCCTTAGGAGCTATTAATTTGAGTCCCCTTCTATTTCCTGAAATTATTCTCATAAAGCCTCCAAATTAGTTTTATTTTACCATAAGAAAGGATAATTTAAAAGATATTTAGTTCAAATCTGAGTAAAATTCAGTGATTTCTTTGTTTAGGTAAGAATATTTATCTCCTTCTAAGTTTGGATCCTCTCCTAATATTTTTTTAACATCATCTGCTGCGTATTTTAAAATTGTTTCGTCCCTAAAGGGGTCAGCAAGTCTTAAGTTTGGCATGCCTGATTGTCTTGTGCCAAGTATGTCACCAAAGCCTCTAAGCTCTAAGTCCTTGTTGGCAATATAAAATCCGTCATTGGAGTCAGTCATTATCTTCATCCTCTCCCAGGAAATTTCACTTTTAGAAAGATTGTAGAGGATGCAGTAGGATTGTTGGTCCCCTCTTCCAACTCTACCTCGCAGTTGATGGAGAGTCGATAGACCAAATCTCTCTGCGTTATAAATCATTATTACGCTGGCGTTGGGTACGTTGACTCCAACTTCCACTACTGTAGTCGATACCAAGAGGTTGATTTTATTTACTGCAAAGTCATTCATTACATGATTTTTTTCTTCTGCTTTCATCTTTCCGTGAAGGAGTCCTAGATTAAAATTACTAAAGTATTGGCTTAGCTCTTCGTAGACTTTTTCCACTGCTTGCAGGTTTTCGTAGTCTTGGTTTTCTTCTATTAAAGAACAGATTACATAGGCCTGCCTTCCTTCTGCCAACTCTTTTTTAATAAAGGCTAGGGATTTTTCCAGCATATTTTCGTTTATTGCTATGGTTTTGATTGGCTTTCGTCCCTTTGGCATGGATTTTATTATGGATACATCTAGGTCAGCATAGAGTACAAGGCTAAGACTCCTTGGGATTGGTGTCGCCGACATGACAAGAGTTGCTGCGTCCTTGTTTTTATTTTGTAGCATATTTCTTTGGACAACGCCAAAGCGATGTTGCTCGTCAATTACATTTACTCCCAGCTTTTTGAAGACTACATTTTCTTCTATTAATGCGTGGGTTCCTATTAGGATGTCCATGGACCCCATCTCGAGATTGTCTAAGATGTCTCTTTTTGCTTTCTTAGAAGTTGAACCAATTAAGAGTCCTACTTTTATGCCCAGGGGTTCTAGTAATTCTACAAAGGATTCAAAGTGTTGCTTTGCCAAAATTTCCGTTGGTGCCATAATTGACGACTGGTAACCATTTAGGTAGGCAAGATACATTATTATAATGGCAATAATTGTCTTACCACTACCAACGTCACCTTGTATAAGCCTATTGATGGCCTTGCCCTTTTTCATGTCGATGAAGATTTCTTCAAGGACTGTGTTTTGTCCTTCAGTCAATTTAAAGGGAAGATTATTTATAAAATCAAAAACTTGATCTTTGATTTCAAACCTTATGGCATTTCGCCTTTCGTTTTGGACCTTATTCTTTAAGATGGAAAGTTCAAACAAAAATAGCTCTTCGTATATAAGTCGCTCTCTAGCCTGTATGTAGTTTTTTCTAGATTTGGGATAGTGAATGGCCCTTATGGCTTCATTCTTGCCAAGAAAAGAATATTTTTCTAGAATTTCTCTCGGCAGGTTTTCTCTAAAAAGATTTTCCCCTATTACTTGATCAACTACCTTTTCAAAGACAAAGTTGTTTAGGCCTTCAGTTAAATTATAAATGGGAGAAATCTTGCCAAGTTTTTTTAAATTGTCGACTTCTTCAATCTCAGGACTTGACATAGTAACTCTTCCCCTAAAATAGTCTGTCTTGCCATAGACTAGGTAGTATCTTCCTGGCAAAATTTTGGAATGAAGATAAAAGGCATTGAAGAAGGATAATTCTACTTCTCCCGATTCATCTTCTGCTAAAAAGCTTGTAAGAGTAAGTCCCTTTCTAATTCTCCTGTTTTGAAGTTTTGAAAGTATCCTAACTCTAAAGGTATTTTTTTCTCCAATCCTTGCTTCTGAAACCTTAGTGACCTTTGAAGAGTCTTCGTATCTTCTGGGATAAAAGTGGAGAAGGTCTTCAATTGTATAAATTCCAAGCTTGTGAAAGAGCTCTGCCCTCTTAGGTCCAATTCCCTTTAAGTTTTTTATAGGGTCCCATAAGTTCATAATTTTCTCCTATTTTTATTTCCTATAAGAAAAGCCCAAAGCAAAACTTCGGGCTAATTAATAATCTAAAATTTATTCAAGAGATATAATGTAGTAGTAAATTGGTTGGTCACCTGCTATTACATCAATATCAATGTCTGGATATTTTTCTTCTATTGCTTCGCGAACTTTTTCTGCATCTTCTTCTTTTACATCTTCTCCATAGAAAAGTGTAACAAGAGAAATGTCTTCATCAATTAGCTTGTCAATAGTGTCTGTAACAACATCAAATACAGTCTTGCCACTGGAAATTATATCCTTTGCTGCAATACCAATAATGTCGTCCTTGTGAATTTCTTTTCCATTGATTGTAGTGTCTCTAACTGCATAAGTTATTGATGCATCGATTACACTAGCCACTGCTTCCATCATATTTTCTTGATTTTCTTCTTTTGAAGCATCTTCATTGAAGGCAAGCATAGCTGCTATACCTTGTGGAACAGATTTTGATGGAATTACAATAATTTCTCTCTCAGAAATATCCCTAGCTTGTTCTGCTGATAAAATTATGTTACTGTTGTTTGGAATTAGGTAGATTACCTTACCACCAACTTTGTCAATTCCCTTTAAGAAATCTTCTGTTGATGGATTCATAGTTTGCCCACCTGCAACAACATAGTCAACGCCAAGAGATTTAAAAGTTTCTGTCATTCCATCGCCCATGGATACTGTGATGAAGGAATAATCTTTTTCTTCAATTACTTCTTCCTCTTCTTCTCTCTTCTTAGCTTCAGCAACTTCTGCATCATCGAAGAGAACTTCTCTATGTTGGTATCTCATGTTGTCGATTTTAATGTCTTGAAGTAGTCCAAGTTCGCAAGCATGTTGTAATACAATTCCTGGATCATTTGTGTGAACGTGCACCTTAATAAGGTGAGTCCCGCCACCACCAACTACTAGTAGACAGTCGCCAAGAGGAGAAATTTTTTCTCTTAGGGCATCAATATCTTCATAGTCTGTATTTATAATAAATTCTGTACAGTAACCATATTTTAAAGAAGTGTCTGCTTCAGTGAATTGAACTTCTTTTTGGGCCTTTTTCTTTAGGGTTTCATCTTCGCTTTGATCAGCAATGTCTTCGCCCTTTAGTACCTTAAGTCCACCTTCAAGTAGGACAACAAGACCCTTGCCACCAGCATCAACAACTCCAGCTTCCTTTAAAACTTCAAGTTGGTTTGGTGTGTTGTCTAGGGATTTATTTGCTTCTACTATTACATCTTCTAAAAATGTAATAGGGTCTTCAGCCTTTTTATAATGTCTAATTGCAAAGTCAGCAGTTTCTCTTCCAACTGTAAGTATTGTTCCTTCAATTGGTTTCATAACAGCCTTGTAAGTTGTTTCACTTGCTTTTTTAAAGGCATGAGCAAGGTCTGAAGTAGTTGCTTCATCTATTCCTTCTAGGCCTTCTGAAAAACCTCTAAGAAGTTGTGAAAGAATAACACCACTGTTACCCCTAGCTCCCATAAGAGCACCACGAGCTGCAGCAGCTGAAACATCTCCAGCAGTAAAATCTCCTTCTAAACTATCGATTTGTTTTAAGGCAGATTTTGATGTAAGGCTCATGTTAGTTCCTGTATCTCCATCGGGAACAGGGAACACATTAAGGGCGTTGACCTCCTCCTTCATGGATATTAGATAATTTACGGCTCCCTTAAAAATTTCCTTCAATAGGGGACCATTAATTTTATTTATTTCCAAAATCTTACCTCCACTACTTAAGTCTAATACCTTCTACTAGGACCTCAATGTTGTCAACTTCAAGCCCTGTTAAATTTTCTATATTAAACTTTACTCTCTCTATAATATTTTCACCAACAGTAGAAATTTTAACTCCATATTCTAATACAACGTGAAGTTCTATGGAAATTTCATTTTCGTCAGTATTTACTACAATTCCCTTTGAAAGATTTTCGAATCTCAATAATTCAAAAATTCCATCTGCGGCATTTTTTGATGCCATTCCAACAATTCCGTAGGATTCCATAGCTGAAATTCCTGCTATGTTTGCAAGTACGCTATCTTCTATTACAATGTTTCCAAGTTCTCTATTTATAATTGCCGGCATGAGGGCACCTCCTTATCTAGTACATTATATCAGAAGTTAGCTTATATTAACAGATTTTCAAAATATCCTTTGTAAAAAATTAGAATTTAGTGTAAAATAATAACATATTGAAAAAAATATTTGCACTTAGCAGGCTTTTTTGATAAAATATTGTCTGCTTAATAACTAAAGGAGGTGCGTTATGGCTAAAAGATGTGAAATTTGTGGAAAAGAAAAATCATTTGGAAATAAAATCTCTTTCTCTCACTCTCGTTCTAACAGAAGCTGGTCTCCTAACATTAGAAGAGTTAAGGCTGTAGTTAATGGATCAAGAAAAAGAATTAACGTATGTACTAGATGCCTAAGATCTGGTAAAGTCGAAAGAGCTATATAAATAAGGGTCTTGGTTTAAGATCCTTTTTTTATTTAGGAATTACATATTCTCCTTAGTGGAGCTTAATGAGAAATCCCCTTGACTTATCAAGGGGATTTTTTTCTTGCAATTTTAATTTAATTTTTCTAAAATTATTTTTCTTATGTCTTTTATAAGATAGAGAGACCCGCACCAGAGAATCATGTCGCCTTCATCTGCAAGGTCAAGAGTTTTTTCTACTGCCTCTTTCCTATCCTTAATGGCATAAATTTCTTTGTTCGAAATTTCTTTAAATTCCTTTTCTAGTAAATCAATGTCTGTAAACCTATCGTTATCTATTTCTGTTAAGACAATTTTATCTGCAAGCCCTTCAATTTTTTCTAAGATGTGCTTGTGGTCCTTGTCCTTTAATAGAGAGAAACCCAAAATCAATTTATTGTAAGTGAACTTCTTTACACTTTTCTCTATTCCCTCAATGGAGTCCAGGTTGTGGGAACCGTCAACTACAATAAGAGGAGCTCTTGAAAGACATTCTGTCCTTCCAATATTCTCTGCCTTCCTTAGTCCCTCTTTAATTTTATCTGGGTCTAACTTATAGTCGTTTCTTAAATATTCTAAAACCATAAGGGCAAGGGCTGCGTTAAAGGCTTGGTGATCTCCTATTAGAGAAATTTCAACGTTCTTATATGTCCTAAAGTTAAATTTGTTTCCATATTCATTTGAAGAAATTATTTCTACTTCATCTAAATTAAAGTCACCAAAGCTAGAGGATTTTTCCCTTGCAATACTCTTTAACTCTTCACTTGCTTCTTCAGCTTGAGGATAAGAAAAAACATGAGAATTTTCTTTTATTATTCCACCCTTTTCACGAGCAATCTTTTCTAAGGTATCACCCAAGATATTCGCATGATCAAGAGCTATGTGACAAAAGACTGGAATTGACTTTTCCATTACGTTAGTTGAGTCAACTCGTCCTCCCATTCCAACTTCCATTACTACAAAGTCCAAGTTTTTTCTTGCAAAGTAAATGTAGGCAATTGAAGTTAAAATTTCAAATCCACTTACAAAAATTTTTTTCTTGTCAAGTTCTTCAACTTCTTTTCTAACTTCGCTGGCAATCTTTGAAAATTCTTCTTCACTTATGATCTTTCTATTAACTTCTATCTCTTCACGAATGTTTGTTATATAGGGTGATGTAAACTTTCCCACTGAATAATCATTTTCTATAAGGGCATTGGCGATAAAACTTGCAACTGATCCCTTTCCATTAGTTCCTGTTATGTGAATTATTTTTAATTTATCTTGAGGTTTGTTAAAAATTTCTAAAAGAGCCTTAATGTTATCTAAAGTGAATTCTCCAAGAGGTATGTTTCTATTTTCAAGCCAAGCTACTGCTTCTTTGTAATCCATTTCAACCTTCCTTTCAATAATATTGATATTATCAAAATATTTATATCTAATCAATAATTTATGTACCCAAATTGTTGCTAATGTGATAAAATAGAAAAAATATATTTATGGAGGTAAAAAAGATGAACAATGAAATCAAGACGAAAGATTTATTTATTATAGGCTTCGCATTATTTGCAATGTTCTTTGGAGCTGGAAACTTAATCTTTCCGCCTTATCTAGGTTTATTGTCGGGCCACCAATGGTGGATAGGATTTTTAGGTTTTACGATTACAGATGCAGGCTTAGGCCTACTGGCAATTATTGCCCTTTCTAAGTATGAAGGTAACCTCAACGTCCTCGCTTCAAGGATTAACAAGACCTTTGCAATTATTATTTCTACGGCAATTATTTTGTGTATTGGACCTTTCTTGGCAACTCCAAGAACTGCCGCTACTACTTATGAAATTGCAATCTTGCCAATCTTTGGTGAATCCGTTAACAGATATCTTTTCTCTGTTATCTTCTTCGTTATTGCTTGTCTATTAAGTATTAGACCTAGCAAGGTTGTTGACATTGTTGGAAAGTTCCTTACTCCTTCACTTTTACTATGTATGGCAGTCCTAATTGTTAAGGGAATAATTACTCCAATAGGAGAAGTTGCAAACACAACAATGATTGATAATGTTCTTAAGAAGGGTATCACTGATGGCTACCAAACAATGGATGCTATTGCAGGTTGTATGTTTGCCCTTGTTGTTATTGGCGCTGTTAAGACAAGAAATTATTCTTCACAAAAGCTTGAGATTAAGGCAACTATTTTATCAAGTATTATTGCCGTAATCTTCTTGGCATTAATCTACGGAGGACTATTATATCTTGGAGCCCAAACTTCAAGCCTAGGAATTTATGATGCTAATACCGATTCAACTAAACTTCTTGTTGATATTACAAATAGAGTTCTTGGTGGTACAGGCGTTTATATCCTTGGTATTATAACTGCACTTGCTTGTCTTACAACTGCTATTGGACTTATATCTGCAACTGGTAACTTCTTCAACGACTTAACTTTTAACAAAGTTTCCTATGAAAGAATTGTTGTTATAGGCTCTATTGTTTCATGCTTAATATCAATGCTTGGTGTTACACAAATTATTAAAATTTCTGCACCAATTCTTGAAGTTATTTATCCATGTGCAATGACAATTGTTATCCTTGGACTATTTAATGAAAAAATAAAGGACGACTTAGTGTTTAAGGTTCCTTCTCTTGTTTCACTACTATTTGGTTTCTTATTTGTCCTACAAGGCAAAGAACTTCTTGGTGGATTTGGAGAAATGTTGACAAAGTTACCACTTACTGAGTTTGGTCTTGGTTGGGTATGCCCAATGCTTATTGGACTTGTAGTTGCTCTTGTAATTTCATCTACAAGACATCCTAAGGAAGCTTAAAGATTTAAAAAATGCAAAAAGAAAAACTCTTATTACTTATTGAGTAACAAGAGTTTTTTTATTGCCTAAATTTTATAAGTTAAAGATTTTACCCAGGACTTCAGAGATATTTGACATCTTAATGACTTCTAAGTCCTTATAGTTTTCTTCCTTTACATTGGAATATTTTGAGACATAGGCTTTTTTGAAGCCCATTCTCTCTGCCTCCTTGAGTCTTATGTCAAGGCTTGGAACATTTTTTAACTCTCCCGTAAGTCCCACATCGGCAATAAAAACTGAGTTAGCTTCAACGGGCTTGTTAAGAGTAGAGGATACAATAGAAACCATTACAGAAAGGTTTGATGCCTGTTCCTTAACTTTTATGCCGCCAGTTGACTTGACTACAATATTTTTGTCTAAGAAGGTCATGCCTGCTCTCTCTTCAAGAATTGAAACAAGAGTGTTTAGGTGCTCCCTTCTCACTGATTCAGAAATCCTTGAGGGATAAGGGAGGAAGGACTTAGAGGCAAGGGCTTCTGTCTCAAGAATTATTGGCCTTGTTCCCTCTCTTATAACTGAAAGAGATGAACCTGGCACTTGCTCTGATGCCGACCTCTTAGTCATAAAGTATTCTGATGGGTTGTCAATTGAAATCATTCCCTTTTCTGTCATGGAGAAAAATCCAATCTCACCAGTAGACCCATATCTGTTCTTTGTTGTCATAAGTGACCTCAAGTCCTCTGATGAGTCGCCATCAATTAAGAGGACAGTATCCACTAAGTGCTCAAGACTTCTAACACCTGCAAGCTCATCTTGCTTGGTCATTTGACCAACTAAGAAAACCATGCGAGGTTTTTCTAGGTCCTTGGCAACTTCTGTCATCTTGTAGGCACACTCCATAGTTTGAGTTGGGGTCCCTGGCCTTTGTGGAAACTCATCAAGAGTAAAGGTTTGAATTGAGTCGATAATTATAAGCTGGGGATCAATTTTTTCAACCTGGTCCAAAACAGAGTTAAGGGAAGTCACAGAATAAACCCAAATATTTTCTGAAAGCTTGTCGAGAATCCTCTCAGCCCTCATCTTAATTTGTGTTTCTGATTCTTCTCCCGATGCGTAAAGGACCCTCATACCCTTGTTGGCAAGGTCATTGGCAACCTGCATAAGAAGAGTTGACTTACCTGAACCAGGCTTCGCAGTCAAGATGCTAACAGAATCACGAACGATTCCCCCGCCCATGACCCTGTTAAATTCTTCTATGCCAGTCTTGACTCTCTCATCAGAAGAAACTGCAACAGTATTTAGTTTTTGTGCATCTTTTTTAACTTTTTTGGTTCTTGTGGAAGTCTTTCCCGAAGAAGACTCCTCTTCCTTTTCTTCTAAGCTGTTCCAAGAACCACAGTTGGGACACTTCCCAAAAAACCCATGGGAAATGTAGCCACATTTATTACATTGATAGACTATTTTCTTTTTCATCTTTCGCCTTTTTTGTCTTCTTTAGCTTTTTTATTTGAACCTTCTTGTATTTAACATCTACAGAAATTTCGTCGCCATCCTTGATCTTTCCATCTAAGAATTCATCAGCAATCTTATCTTCAATTAATTTTGTAATAGTTCTTTGAAGAGGCCTTGCACCAAAGACCTTATCATAACCCTCGTCAACTAAGAAGTTGATGAGTTTATTTGTGTAAGTGGCCTTGATGCCCATGTCCTTAAGTCTAAAGTTTAGTGTATCAAGCATGTTCTTAACAATTTCTTTGATTTCAGTTTTTTCAAGAGCCTTAAAGATAACTACATCATCAACCCTATTTAAAAATTCTGGCTTAAACATATCTTTTAGGGACTGGTCTATAATTTTCTTCATGTTTTCAAACTCACTTTTCTTTGCAGAGTCTTCTGAAGTTGAGAAACCTAAAACTGAATTCTTTGCCAAGAGGTTGGCACCTGCGTTGGATGTCATAATTATTACTGTGTCTTTGAAGTTTACAGTTCTTCCCTTGGAGTCAGTTAGCCTTCCTTCGTCAAGAATTTGTAGAAGAATGTTAAATATATCTGGGTGGGCTTTTTCAATTTCATCTAAAAGAATTACTGAATAAGGGTTTGTCCTAACAGCTTCTGTGAGCTCGCCACCTTCGTCGTAACCAACATATCCTGGAGGTGAACCCACAAGTCTTGATACAGTGAATTTTTCCATGTATTCAGACATGTCAAACCTAATCATGTTCTCTTCTTTTCCAAATAAATTTTTGGCTAGGCTCTTTGCAAGATAAGTCTTACCAACACCTGTTGGACCAACAAAGATGAAGGAACCTATTGGCTTGTTTGGATCCTTAAGCCCAATTCGTGACCTCTTTATAGCTTTGGCAAGAGCCTCAACAGCTTGGTCTTGTCCCTTGACGTCTTCTTTTAGTTTGATGTCAAGGTCTCTTAGTTTTTCTGTCTCTTCTTCTGTCATTTCAGTTACAGGAACCTTGGACCAATCAGAGACTATGTCAGCTATAAGTTCTGGAGAAACTTCCTTTTTAGATTCTTTTTCTCTAAATTCTGCTCTCTTTTCTTCTAGTTCCTTTTCAACTTTCTTTTGCTCATCTCGAAGGTTGGCTGCAAGTTCATAGTCTTGGTCTCTTACTGCTTGGTTTTTCTTTTCTTCAATATCTTCAAGGTCCAGCTTATATTTTTCTTCAAACTCTGGAAGCTTGTAGGATTCAATTTTTAATTTTGAGCTTGCTTCATCAATGAGGTCAATAGCCTTGTCTGGCAAGAACCTGTCGTTAAGATATCTGTCTGAATATTTTACAGCTGCTTCAATACTTTCATCTGGAATTATTACATTGTGGTGGTCTTCGTAAATCTTTTTAAGACCTTGGATGATCTTTATTGAATCCTCTGCACTTGGTTCATCAACCATTATAGGCATAAGCCTTCTCTCAAAAGCAGAATCCTTTTCAATTTTTTGCCTGTATTCTGTAATTGTTGTAGCTCCAATAATTTGTAAGACTGACTTTGTAAGCATAGGCTTTAGAATATTTGAAGCGTCAAGAGATCCTTCAGCAGATCCGGCTCCAATTATTACGTGCATTTCATCAATGAATAAAATAATATTTTTATTCTTGCTTGCTTCCTTAGTTACATTTTTTAATCTCTCTTCAAAGTCTCCCCTGTATTTTGCTCCAGCAATTAGTTGAGAAATATCTAGGGTTAATATAATTTTGTCCTTCATAATTTCCGGTACATTTCCTGCAACAATTTCTGCTGCAAGCCCCTCAGCTATGGCAGTTTTACCAACACCTGGCTCTCCAATTAGGACTGGGTTGTTCTTTGTCCTTCTAGATAGAACTTGGATAACCCTTTTTATTTCTTTTTCTCTTCCAATTACCGGGTCAATTTTCCCCTCTTCAGCCTTTTTATTTAGATTAGTCGTATATTTTTCTAGGGCTTCTGAACCAGCTTCGTCGCCTTCTTCATAATCTTCATAATCTTCCATATTATTTAAAATATCATTTTCAAGACTCATAATATCAATACCTAGTCTTTTTAGAACTAGGATGGCAACTCCTTGACCCTCTCTTAGGATACCAAGTAAAAGGTGGTCAGTTGACACTGTGTTTTCACCCATTTCTCTTGAAACTTCAAAGGCAAGTTCAAAGATTCTCTTAGTCCTTGGAGTGTAAGCAATGCTTGACACCACTGGACCTTGACCTTGGCTAACTATGTCCATAGTGGTTTCCTTGGCTTTCTTGTAATCTATCCCAAGCTTTGAAAGAATATGGGCTCCTGCATCTGTTCCTTCTCGCAAAATTCCAAGAAGAATGTGTTCTGACCCTATATATGAATGCCTCTGTTCCCTTGCTTCTTGCTGAGCAAAGAGGATGGCTTTTTGTGATTTTTCACTAAATCTTCCAAACATACTCATTTGAAAACCTCCTTCATGAGAGCTCTCGACTTGTTAGCCCTTAGGATGTCTCTTGACTTTAGGTCTAATATTGAGCCTCTCTCAATTTGTAAGTGTCCATTTCTTAGATTCATAATTTCTTGGTAAAAGTCAAATTCCCTATTTGGCTTTAAGATTGAAAGCTCAATCCCCAAATTAATCATGCTCATGGACTGCATCATCTCTTCTTCCGACAATAACCTTGCATTGGCAAGTAGGCCGTAGGACCTGTTAACCATGTCTTCAAGGCTAATAATATTATCAAGATAAAGTTTTTTTCTATTTTCTCTTTCAACATCGGCGATCTCGTCGCTAATAAGTTTTAATTTTTCTATATAAGATCCTTCCTCTTCTGTCAAAGTTGACTCAAAGGAAAGGGTGTAAATACTTGCAAGGGCCTTCTTGGAACTGTCCCTATAAGAACCTAAGGTGTAGCCAAGTCTTGATAGTCCCTTGGCAATTTCATTTATACCAAAATAATTTAGGGCTGGCAGGTATAAAAATGCTATGGGTTTAAATCCAGTTCCTGCATTAAAAACTCTTGAAGTCAAATACCCATACTCTGGACTAAAGGCAAAGTTTATATTTTCTTCAAGCCTTCCTTCTAAATCATAGATTTCCTTATAAAGTTCATCAAGTGACTGAATCCTAGAAAACTTTGAAAGTTCTAGGTGTTCACTGGAGTTAATCAGAATATCTGGCTCATCAACTTTTTGATAGAAGCCGATGTTTTTCTTTTCTACAAATCTCTTGCCAAGTCGTCCCTCTTCAATAAGATTTAATTTTTTGAGGGATGACATCTTTTCTATATCAAGATTTTCATAACCCATTTCTCTAATTATTGGGTCAAGAAATTCTAAATTTTCTCTTAATTCTTCGTCTGACATAGTGTTGACGAAGTTCTTGCCGTCAATATTTCTATATAACTTTACCTTATTTCCTAAAATAATTTTAGACATTGGCATCTTCCTTTAAAGTTTTTATCTCATCCCTTATCTCTGCAGCCTTTTCATATTCTTCTAGGCTGACAGCAAGGTCCAACTTTTCCCTAAGGTCTTCAAGCTTCCTATTGTAGTAAATGTAGGACTCTGAGTTCTTGGGAATTTTTCCCCTGTATTTTAAATTTATATTTAAGGCATTAAGATAAGACTTAATTTCATTTCCAAAGGAGTCATAACATTTTGGACAACCAAGGACTCCTGTGTTTTTAAGTTCTCTAAAACTCCTGCCACAATATTCGCATCTAATTTCATCTTCCTCATCCTTATAGGAGTTGGCAGTGAATTTAAAAATATTTTTTAGGGCATTTTCAAGTTGAGGAATTATATTTTGATAGCCCTGAAATTCCTTTTTAAATTTTTCTTCAGCACAAACTTGGCAGAGATGAACTTCTTCTACTTCGTCATTATTTATCCTTGTGTATGAAATTATTGATTCTCTTTCTTTGCAGTTGTCGCACAACATCTTCTTCCCTCCTAGCTGAAAATAACGAGGAGCATATTCTTTAACAAATCTGCCCTCAATTCATTTCTATTTTCGCATTGACTTAGAGATCTATCAGACAAGCTCACCTTAATGAGTTCCATTTCTCTTTTAGTGACCTTCTTTAGCCTCACAAGTTCCTCTAGTAAATCATCTGAATTATTTTTTGTAATAGAGTCGCCTATGAAGTTCAAAAATCTCTCAAGCCTTTCTTCATCATCTTCTAGTTTAACTTTTACGATCCTAATGTAGCCGCCGCCACCACGTCTTGACTCAACGTAGTAGCCCTTAAAGGGCGTGAACCTAGTTGTTAAGACATAATTTATTTGTGAAGGGGCACAGTTAAATTGGTCTGAAATTTTTGATCTTTGTATTTCAACAACTCCATCAGATTCAAATATCAATTCATTTAAAAATTCTTCTATGGAATTGGACAATTTTGCCATAAAACCATTCCTTTGACTATCTTTGTCTTTTAAATCAGAATAAATCTGACTATCTTTTACTATCTCTAGTTTAATATAAACTATGGCTTTTGTAAAGTATTTGATCTTTCCCTTAGTTTACCCTAATAGTATTGAAATTAATTATTAAAGACCAGAAAATTTTTATAAGTTCACAAAAGTTTATCACTTTTTCAGTAATTATAAAGTTGAGATCGAATTCTAAGTAATAAATGAAGGCAAGCCCATAAATTAATACAGCTTTACAAATAAGTGTAAGGTCATAAACTTTTATGGCTTAAACAATAGGTGCTGAGTCTTAAATTTCTCTAGCTTAGTAAATAAATTTAAAGTCATAAATTTTTTTAACTTCATCAATAATAATAAAGTCATAAAATATTCTAACTTAATAAATAAGTCTAAAGTTAAAAATATCACTTGCTCACGAATTTATTTTTCATAAAAAAATATCTGCTGGAGATTTCTCTCCAACAGATATTATAAAATATTTTTAATTTTATTTATCAGCTTGTCTTTCTTCTATAATTTTATCTGCAATATTTTGTGGAACTTCTTCGTATCTAACAAATTCCATGTTGAATGTTCCCCTACCTTGAGTAAGTGATCTAAGATCAATTAGGTAAGTGAATAGCTCTGCTTGAGGAGCTTCAGCAATAAGAACTTGAGTGCCATCGTTTTGTTGGTCCATACCAAGAATCCTTCCACGTCTCTTATTCATGTCGCCCATTACATCGCCAAGATAAGATTCTGGAATTGTAACTTCAACCTTCATAATTGGTTCAAGAAGAACTGGACTTGCTTCTTGCATACCCTTCTTAAAAGCAAGATTTGCAGCAAGTTTAAAAGACATTTCGTTGGAGTCTACATCGTGGTAAGATCCATCATATAAGACAGCCTTAAAGTTTGTAACAGGATAGCCTGCAAGAACTCCCTTTTCCTTAGATTCAATAATTCCCTTTTCAACTGCTGGGAAGTAGTTCTTAGGAACTGCACCACCAAATACTTCTTCGTCAAATTCAAAATCAGCTTCGCATGGTTCAAATCTAATCCAAACATCACCGTATTGGCCTGCTCCACCAGATTGTTTCTTATGCTTACCTTGAACACTTGCAGTCTTTCTAATTGTTTCTCTGTAAGGAATTATGAATGGAACAATTTCAACTTCAACTCCATAAGTGTTCTTTAATTTTTCAAGAATAACATCAAGTTGAACCTTACCTTGACCACCAATAGTCATTTGCTTAGTTTCTGTGTTTCTTTCAATAGTGAATGTTGGGTCTTCGTCCCTAATTTTCTTAAGAGATTGAGTAAGTTTTTCTTCGTCTCCCTTAGTCTTAGGTTCAATTGCATAATATAAAACTGGAGTTGGGTGTTTTAACTTCTTGTATTCAACAGCATGATCTTTATCGCAAAGAGTATCACCAGTTAAAGTTCCAGCAAGTTTTGTTGTTGCTCCAATATCTCCTGCATAAATCTCATCAACTTCTATTTGTTCTTTACCTCGCATTACGAAAAGGCCACCAAGTTTTTCAGTTTCGTCATTATTTACATTGTATAAACTTGTGTTTTTATTTAAAATACCAGAAATTACCTTAAAGATAGAAATCTTTCCTAGGAATGGATCGGAAACAGTTTTAAATACAACTGCTGCAAAAGGATCCTTTGCTGAAACCTTTCTTTCTTCACCTTCTTTATATCTAAATCCAAGGTGGGCACGATCATCATCTGGTGCTGGCATGTAGTTAACTATAGTGTTAAGTAAAATATCTATACCTATTCCCTTTTCACCAGATCCAACAAGTAGTGGAACTGCATCGCCTTCAAGTAGGGCTGTTGTAACTCCTCTTAAAAGGTCTTCTCTTGTGAATTTTTCTCCAGAGAAATATTTTTCCATAAGAACTTCGTCAGAACCTGCAACTACTTCTGCAATTTCTTCGTACATTCTTTCAGTCGCCTTAACTTGGTCGTGGTTAAGTTCAGTTTCTTGTGGTGCAGAGTTTACATACTTGTAACCCTTTTGGAAGATTACATCAGTTACACCAACAAAGTTTTCTCCTTCGCCAATAGGTACAGAAAATGGAATAACTTTTTTACCAAAGGCAGATTCAAGCTCGTCCATTAGTTTTCTAAAGTTTACATTTTCTCCGTCAATTTTATTTATAAATATAATTCTTGGAAGTCCAATTTTTTCTGTGTATTTCCAAGTTCTTTCTGTTCCAACTTCGATTCCCTTAGTTGCATCTATAACCATGATTGCAGCTTCACTGGCTCTTAGGGCACTGTGAGCTTCTCCAACAAAATCAAGAAATCCAGGAGTATCTATTATGTTTACTTTATAATTTCTCCATTCAACAGGAATAATTGATGTTGCAATTGATGTTCCTCTTTCTCTCTCTTCTTTTGAGAAGTCAGAGACTGTATTCTTGCTAGAAACATTTCCAAGTTTTTTTGTAGCTCCACTTTGGAATAACATAGCCTCTGTTAGGTTAGTCTTTCCGGAGCCAGAATGTCCCACGAGAGCAAGATTTCTTACCTTATCTGTTGTATAAACTTTCATTGTTTTCCTCCTAAATATGTTAATTTTTTGAAATCGTTTCGATGGATAAATTATAACACAAATTTTAGCATTTGAAAACTGTGTAAATTTTATCTGTTTAGGGTATTACAATACTATAAATATAATATTATTAATAAATGAGTGGTGTAAATGGATAAATTTTTGAAAAAAGATAATCTTCCCTACATAATAATTGTAGCCTTGCTCTTAATCATTGGATATCAGTATTACGATACTCATAATGAAGATGAGGAGACCAAGGAATTTTTAAAAATAAATACTGCTGGCATAGTAGATAATAATAAAAAATCTCTTGAGTCATCTTCAAGTGAACTTGCAATAGAAAAAGCTCCCGAAGAAAAGGAAGAGATCATGGTCCACATCTCTGGTGCTGTCAATAAGCCTGGTATACTTAGGCTTGATTCAAACAAGCGTGTCGTCGATGCTCTTGATCTTGCTGGAGGCGCAAGAGATGATGCAGACCTGGACAGGATTAACCTTGCAGCGAGGCTTCATGACGAAGAAAAAATTTATATTCCAAAAGTCGGTGAAATCCAAAATAATATTTCAAGCCTTGTATCAAGTCCCTCATCAAGTAGTCCTTCTTCAAAGATTAATATTAACTCAGCAGACTTAAGCGAGCTCACAAAGATTCCTGGAGTTGGAGAAAAAACTGCTCAAAAAATTATTGACTACAGGACCAATAATTCTTTCTCTTCTATCGAGGACATAAAAAATGTCCCTGGCATTGGGGACAAGAAGTTTGAGGCTATGAAGGACTACATCTCCACTTATTAATTTGTAATTGCTTATAACTTGTTTCTTTTTAAGGGACTAGTCTTTAGTACATATAATTTTAAAATTTAATATTTTTCATATTCTTCCTAAAAAAGCTCAAGAAAAAAGAAGCACCTAAGTGCCTCTTATCTTGAGCTTTTATCTTTATCTTTTTCTAGGATTTCTACCGTAGCGATTTTTATCTGAAGTGGCTATGCCTATTATCAAGGCAAATATTAATGACACCAAACCAGATGAAACTCCAACTACAAAGATAATTAAATTGTCTAAGCTGCTTGGATCAAAAAGTTTGTTGATCACAATGAAAAGAGAAATTATTCCAACAAATACCAAGGCAAGTCCTGGTAAATATTTTATAAATTTTAAATCTCTTGCAGCAAAGTTTACTATAAAGGTAAGAACAACTCCAATTAATATTGCACCTAGAGTTAGGAGCAAGTAAGTGGAATTTTCTCCTACTAATTCCATGATTTTATTCATTTTACACCTCATTTATTAGATGAAAGTTCATCTTGCCAAATATTTGCGTAGCGGCCTGTCGCCCACTCAGTCATAATAGTGGAAGCTTCTTCTCCTATTTCCCTTTCAAAGATAGGGTTTGGAAGAATTTTTCCTTCACTTATATTATATATTCTTAGATAATTATTTTCCAATGTTATTAAAAAATTATTGTCAGGAGATACAAATCCGTCCTTGATTGATGACTTGAAATTTTTTATTGGTGCCATTGGAATGTTAATTTTATTGTACTTGTTGACCTCATAAGGAAGGACTAGGTTTAAATCAAAATCAGAAAAATTTCCATCTTCTGAGTTTATCCTTCCCTTTAACTTCCAAAAACCATTGTCCCTATAAATTCCTATGTTGTAAGGATCTTTTTTTAAGGCGTCAATGTTTTTGTCTTCAGTCTCTAAAGTCTTTTCAGATATAAAATCTTTGAAGCTTAGGGCCTTTTTATCTTCTAAGTTATCGAGATTATAAATCCTAAGACTTCTCTCATTGGTATTCCTGTCTAGACTTTCAACGTTAATATAATTATTGGTGATAAAGTTGATTGTTTTTAGTGAATTATCATCTCTTAATTCCTCTGATTCAATTTTTGGAATATCTGGATCTTTTTTAAGTAGCTTTGTAGTTTTATATTCCTTAGCAATTAATCTATCCGTTATCTCTTCAGCCTTTGATTCCCTTTGTACACTCACTTCGACAAACCTGTCATCTCTTGGTAAGATTATGTTGTTCATCTCATAGACATTTTCCAATTTCATATCAGAAAACTTTAGATAAAGGGTCTTGTAATTCCATGATGGAATATCTGAATCCACCCTAGTCTTAAAACCAATTAAAAATCCCTTATCTCCATTTAAATCAAAAATATTACTTTTTGCCAAGACTTCATCTTTCCTGGCTAAGATAGTGGAGTTTAAGTCTTCATTTTTAACCTTGTCGTCTACAAGTTTAATCTCAAGAGTAATTCCGTTGTCAAACAAAAGAGCTGTATTCTCGCTAGTCTTTATGACTTCATAGTATAAAGAAGAATTGGAATTTGAATCAAAGACATAAGTTGTATAAACATCAGAATCCTCCAGTCCCAAACTCTTATAATCTAGGTTAAACTTTTTATACAAGTAGTTAGAAAGTTCAACATACTTAGTCTTGTAAGAAGCATTTTTGATGTAATCATTAGCTAAAAGAACTGAATTGTTACTAAAGTAAAGGTCTTCTCCAATTATATCCTTGAACCTAAAGTTGTCTTGGTTGACTTTCTTATTGGAAATAAATTTAGTTATTGTCCACTTGCCATAGATGGGAGCTTGACCCATGTCCGGTCTCTCAACATTGGTCCCCTGATTAGTATTGGTAAAAAAAGAACAACCAGTGAGAAGGACTAGGGAAATTAGTGAAAAATAAAAAAATATTCTTTTAATCATTGTTTTCACCTACTTCTTTATCATCTTCGAGAGGCAAGCTAACCTTAACTGTGGTTCCAATATTCTCTTCTGAGAAAATCTCAAGCTTTCCTTGATGAAGCTTGGTTATTTCATCACTTATAGATAGACCAATACCACTGTGACTCTTGGAGTGCTTGCCCTTGTAGAATTTTTCCTTTACGTGTGCAAGCTCTTCCTTAGTCATTCCCATTCCATTATCGGAAATCATAATTTGAACTTGGCCATCTTCCTTAAGCATTTGGAACTTAACCCAACCCTTATCTGAAGTAAACTTAATGGCATTGTCTAGAAGATTAATTAGTAGCTGCTTAATCCTATTTTCATCAGCGTTAATAAGTATAGATTCCTTTGGAAGCTCTGTTATTAGTTCAATATTATTGGACTTGGCACGAGGTCTCATTTGTTTTGATACATCAAGACAAGTTTGAGATATGTCAATTATTTCCTTATCTAGAGTAATCCTTCCAGATATATATCTTGAGAAGTCCAAAAGCTCTTCTACCATCTTTGCAAGTCTGTCGGCTTCATTTTCTATTATGTTTAAACCATCTTCCACAAGTTCCTTTTCGTCTTCCTTAGCATCTTTTAGGACAACCGCCCAGCCCTTTATAGATGTAAGAGGGGTTCTAAGTTCGTGAGAAATTGAAGAGATAAAATCATTTTTAATCCTATCTTTATTAATAATTTCATCACTCATGGCGTTTAAGGTCTTGGCAAGCTCACCAATTTCATCATCTTCAAAGACCTTAGCTTTCTCTTCATAATTTCCCTTTAACATTGTCTTGGCAACTTCTGTGAGTTCAAGTATTGGCCTTACAATAGACTTGGAAATCAGAAGAGAAACCATAGTTGTCACAAGTGCCACAAAAAGCGTGAAGATAAGTAAGCTTATAAGAGTTTTAAAAATTGCATCCTTAACTTCTTCCATAGAAGATATAAACCTTAAGTATCCAATTGTTTCTCCCTCATTATTTTTTATGGGACCTGCAACTGACATGATGGGTTCACCAGTTTGTGACTCTTCTCCACTCCAAGTTTTTATCTCTCCCCTCTCAGCTGCCAAGACATCTGAAGTTTCTATGGGATTTGATGCCAACCTTCCAATAGAATCTGACAAAAGATTCTTGTCCTTGTCAAGAATTTGAACCTCTGCATTGGTGTTAGATAAGAAGATATCACTGTCTTCGTAAATTAAATCTTCAATGGACTTGTCGGAGTAATCTCTCCTATATATTTCAAGGGAGACCTCCATCCTCTGGATTAATTCCTTAGAGATGTTGTTGTAATAGTAGGAGCTAAAAGCAAAAAGCAAGAATATATCTATAATTGAAATTGTAATTAAAATTATTATTAAAAAACTTCTAACAAGTCTTTTCCCAATTTTATTTTTCAATTATAAACCTACTTCCATCTGTAGCCAGTTCCCCAAACAGTTTCAATGTAATCTGGTTTTGCTGGGTTAGTTTCGATTTTTGACCTAAGTCGTCTTATGTTTACGTCAACAATTTTTGAATCGCCCAAGAAGTCGTCGCCCCAAACTAGTTTTAAAATTTCATTTCTAGTCATAGCCTTACCAGGGTTTGTCATAAATATTTTTATAATTTGATATTCTGTAGGAGTGAGTTCTAATTCCACATCGTCCTTGTAAAACTTTCTTGAATAAGAATCTATTTTAAATGGTGGGTCTGTGATTAAGTTGCTTTCATTTTCTTCCCCAATTTCAAGCCTTCTCTCAATGGATTTTATCCTTAAAGTTAGCTCAGTTGGGTTAAAAGGCTTAGTCAAATAATCGTCAGTTCCATATTGAAGGCCCATGATCTTGTCATAGTCTTCTGCCTTTGCAGTTAGCATAATGATACCAAGGCTTGGGAACTCTCCCCTCAAGATCTTGCAGACTTCAAAACCATCTATGCCTGGCAACATAATATCAAGGACTACAATATCTGGAAGCTCACGTCTAGCAATTTCGATTCCCTCTTCTCCACTGCCAGCTTCAAAAATTGTGTAGCCTTCTCTTTCAAGATTTATTTTAACAAATTTTCTTATTGATTCTTCGTCTTCAACGAGCAAGACTTTTGTTTTCAAAATATCACCTCTATCTTGTAATTATAAAGAAAATCCACTCCAAATTCAATTGAAGTGGATTTATTAATGTCTTAATAATAGTTAGGAGCTTCTCTTGTAATTGTAATATTGTGTGGGTGAGATTCTGTAAGTGAAGCTTGTGTAATCTTAACATACTTAGCAGTAGCTCTAAGAGTTTCAAGGTCCTTTGCACCAAGATAACCCATAGCAGACTTAACTCCACCAACAAGTTGGAATACAATGTCGCCAACAAGTCCCTTGAAAGGAACTCTACCTTCAACTCCTTCAGGAACGTATTTAGTTGTACCTGTTTGGAAGTACCTATCAGATGAACCAGCACTCATGGCACCAAGAGAACCCATACCTCTGTAGGCTTTGAATCTTCTACCTTCAACAAAGATTTCTTCTCCTGGAGATTCATCAGTTCCTGCGAAAAGTGAACCCATCATAACAACATTACCACCAGCTGCAAGAGCCTTGGCAACATCACCTGAGAATTTAATACCACCATCGGCAATTATTGGAATGCCATATTTTTTAGCAGCCCTGTAAGCTTCCATGATAGCAGTAATTTGTGGAACACCAATACCAGTTACAACTCTAGTTGTACAAATTGAACCAGGTCCGATACCAATCTTAACACAGTCAGCACCAGCCTTAATTAGGTCTTCTGTACCTTCATAAGTTGCTACGTTACCTGCAATAAGTTGTAGTTCTGGGAAGGCGTCCTTTATATTTTTTATAGTGTTTAATACGTTTTTAGATTGACCGTGAGCTGTATCAATAACAACAACGTCAGCCTTAGCTTTAACAAGGGCTTCAATCCTGTCCATAACGTCATTAGTTGCTCCAACAGCAGCACCAGCTAAAAGTCTTCCTGACTTATCTCTTGCTGAGTTTGGATATTGTTCATGCTTTTCAATATCCTTGATTGTGATAAGTCCCTTTAAGACATTGTCCTTATCAACTAGAGGAAGCTTTTCAATCTTATATTTCTTTAGAATATTTAGAGCTTGGTCTAAATTAATATCAGGATCTCCCGTAATAAGTTTTTCTGAAGTCATTACATCGCTAATTCTCTTAGAAAGATCAGTTTCAAATCTTATGTCTCTATTTGTAATGATTCCTTCTAAGACACCTTTTTCTGTAACTACTGGCACACCAGATATTCTGTACCTATCCATAAGTTCAGAAGCATCTGCAATAGAATGATCCTTAGTTAGTGAAAAAGGATCAGTTATAACTCCATGCTCAGATCTTTTTACCTTGTCTACTTCTAGGGCCTGTTCTTCAATTGACATATTCTTGTGAATAATACCAATTCCTCCTTCTCTTGCCATGGCGATTGACATCCTGTGTTCTGTAACAGTGTCCATGCCTGCTGACATAAGAGGAATGTTTAGTTTAATCTTTTCCGTTAGATTTGTAGATAGATCAACTTCGTTAGGCAAAATTTCTGATTTTGCTGGCACAAGTAAAATATCGTCAAATGTTAGTCCTTCTCCAAAAAATTCCATATTCCCTCCTGATTATTACACATTAATCTTCTTTTCCTTCAGTTCTCAACCTGAATTCAATACTATCTTCAACTAATGTAACCTTATCTGGCAAATTCAATTTAACTAAATTATTACCATTTTTATAATTATAAAAATTAATTGGTTTAGTTTCTATGAAGTCGATAGAATCAATTACATCAGAATTTCCTCTAATTGTAACAGAAGATGGCTCAATTGAAAAGTCACTTGTCACAATATTTTTATCAGTATTTTCATTAAATTTTAATTTAATTGGCACAGTTTTGCTTTTTAATATTGGAAGGTCAACTCTAATAGTAGAAGGAATTACTTCTACTTCCTTAATTATCTTTCCAGCATCATCATAGGCATAAATCTCTGACTCAAGACTTGTCGTTTCTGTTATATCAGTTAGATCAATATAAGCATCGATTTTATTAATTTTACTTATATAAGTTGAAGGTCCCTTGACCACAACATCTACTTTTTTATTTAAGTCTCCAAGAGTAAGTCCCTTTTCCAGCTTGTTTAAAAATACAATGTTGGCCTCTTCTTCTTCCTCTAGCACCTTGTCAATCTTAAAAGGAATCCTTCTTGGTGTGGTGTTAGTAACAGAAATCCCAAGATCGATGTAGGAAACATTTATAGGAACTGAATGTTCTCCCTCAGTTAACTTGCTCACATCAACCTTGGCAACAATCCCATCTTTTGTTACATTTCTCATGTAAGAATTATAACCCTGGAGTTTAACATCAACGGTAGACTCCTTAGGAGAAATAATCGTTAGGTCTTTGGCCTTTAGATCAGACAAGCCTTCATAAGAAACCTCTATATTTTTGTAGTTTGTAGAAGTAATAAAGTTTGCTTCACCCTTAACATAGGACCATAGAATTATGGCAAAAATCAAGGACATAACTTTTAACATCAAGCTTCTGTCATTTTTAAAATTAATTTTCTTCATTTTTTTCACCACGCTTTGAGAAAAAAGTTTTTACTTTGTAGTCTGGGCTGTAAATTTCTAGAAGTTTTGCTTCAAGAGTTTCTATATCCAAGTATCTTGAGATAACTCCATTTTCAGCTGTTGAGATTGTTCCATTTTCTTCTGATACCATAATAGATAGACAGTCCGATTTTTCAGAAATTCCAATCCCTGCCCTGTGTCTTGTTCCCAGTTCTTTGGAAATCTTTTGGTTGTCAGATAGTGGTAAAAAACATGCTGCAGCCTTGATTTGTGATCCCTTTATAATAACAGCTCCATCGTGAAGAGGTGTGTTGGGGATAAATATATTTATAAGGAGTCCGCTGCTGACCCTTCCCTTTATTTCTGTTCCAGTTTCAATAACTTCTGTAAGTCCAACTTCGTTTTCAATAATTATAAGTGCCCCAATCTTCTGTCTAGCAAGAGATGCAACAGCAGATGTAATTTCTTCAACTGTCTCTGGCACATTGTCTTTATTTTGGCTAAAATTATTTTTTATGTTGGAAGTAAGTCCAAGATATTGAAGACCTCTTCTAATTTCTGGTTGGAACAAGACAATAATGGCAACAATACCATCATTGATAAACCTGGTGAAGATCCAGTTAACTGTGTACAGTTGGAAAAATTGTGAAATTTTTATAAAAAGTAAGATTAAAAGAATCCCCTTAAAAACTTGCTCTGCTCTGGTGTTTCTAATTAACTTTAAAACGTAATAGATTAGGAGGGTAACAATTAGTATGTCCACCACATCTCTTAAATCTATAACATTTAATAAGTTGCTAAATTTTTCCATCCTAAGCACCTCTCTTTCTGACAATAATCATTAGTGCAAAATATAAACCAAGGGCTATTAAAATATCTCCAAGGCTGATGACCTTAGAGGGCCCAATAAATCTTTTTAAATATATAAAGTCCGACAAAAAATAAAGTTTTGGATTGTCGAAGACTCCATGACTTAGACTTCCGCCCATATAAATAATTTTTATAATTCTTTCATTGTCTATTTTCATTAAGGCTTTGGCCGCTACTGGCATCTTTCCGTTGGCCATTACTGGAAGGGCGTTTAAAAAAGTTCCAATCCCACAAATTAAAAGTCCCAAGTTTTTATAATTTGAAAAAAATGAAAGACTAATAAGTAAGAGGGATATGATATGAAAAATTGTAAAGTTTCTTACAAAAAATTCAGCAAAACTTCCAAAATATCTTCCTGTTACAAAATTTATAAAAATCATTGTAAAAATTCCCAAAAAGGCAAGATAAAATCTTTTGAATTTAAAGTTTATTAGATTATTTAAGTCCTTGTCCCTAATGAAAATCATACTTATAAAGGCAAGAATCAATGCTTCTAAAATCATTTTATCACCTTGAATTTGTAATAACAAAATAAAAAAATTCTAAATTACTCTTTACTAATAGAAATATTATATCATAAAAATAATTTAAAGATTTGTATTATAAATTATTTTCAATTATACTTAAGTTAAGATATTTGAAAGGATGAGATAAATGTATAAGTGCCCAAATTGTGGATCAGAATATGGCTATTTTGATAATGTTGCTTATAACTGTCCAGAGTGTGGACATATGTGGACCGACCTTTGCCTTGAAGAGGACAAGGTTCTCGATGCCAATGGTAATGAACTTAAGACTGGCGATAGCGTTGTGACTATTAAGGACCTAAAGTTTGGCAAGGACACCATGAAGAGAGGAACTAAGATTACCAACATTAGGATTCTCGACGAAGAAGTTAACGGTCATGATATTGACGCCAAGACTAAAGACTTCGGTGGAATTTACCTTAAGTCTTCTGTTGTTAAAAAAGCTTAAATTTTTGTGCCAAGACTTGGCACTTTTTTTATTTTTAATTTTTTCAAAATAGGACTATAAGTTGTCACTTTTAATCCTAAAATAATTTATTCGATACAACTTAGATTTCTATATTTAATTTTTAAAAAGTTTTTCAGTTTATAAGCTTTTACAAGTTCTATTGTTTTTTTCTAACTCAATTATTTTCCAAACTTTATTCCAAAAATATATAAGAAATGCTTATTCAAAATTTAAAAATTTCCATCAAAAAAGGAGCCTAAGCTCCTTAATTATTTACACATTTTTAATTCTTAGGGCCTTGTAGCCTGCCTTTCTCACTGGGGCGACTCTAACTCCAGCCCTTGGAACAGATTCAACAACCTTTCCGTCTCCAATATAAATCATTATGTGATCTCCTGCCTTATTGAGAAGGTCTCCCCTTCTAAGCTGATTCATTGGAATCTCTTGAACCATAGGTGATCCTTCAATGAGCCATGAGTATGCTGGAGCAAGAGGAAAGCCTGCAAATTCTGCTGCTGTTCCAACAAGGCCTGAGCAGTCAAATTGCTCATAAGAAAAACCTTGCACACTTAGGGCATAGTTAATCATGTGGTCAATTTTTTCATTATAAGAATTTGGGCCTGTGAAGTACCACCAGGACCAACCTATATTTTCTCCCTTCTTTGCAAGAGAATAAATTTGTCCCCTATCGGCTGTAAAATCCTTGAGATTTGTTTGAGGCCCATATAGGAAGCTTCTAACTTCATTAGCCTTTACACTAACAAGTTCACTAACTCCATTTATCTTTGGAGCAGTATTAACAAAAGTTATATAAGCGACCTTATAGGCATCTTCTTGACCTGGAATTTTTTCTCCACGAATAAGAGGAACTAAGATATTTTTCTTCATCCACTTGTTTAAGTAGGCCTGACTGATGTTTGTGTCATAACCATCAATATAAATCGTCTTTGCCTTTAACTTGTCAAAATCAAAATATAAAATCCCTGTTCCCTTTGGGATATTAACTTGAGATGAAATCTTTTTAAAGTTTTGAATTTTTGAATTTCTAATTTCTGCAAGATAACCTGGTTTTAGCTTTATACTTCTATCAACATTTTTTGCTGGAAGATAGATGAGATTTTCTTCCTCTCCAATAAGTTCTGAAGTTCCTTGATTTAGGCTAGGTCTTGATGCTTCTTCCTCTTGTCCAATCAACTTGTCTATTTCCTTGTTTAAATCTTCCATAAGTTTTTCATCACTAGGAAGGTTTGGATTGAGGATTACTGATTTTCTCAAGGAATCGTAGTAAATTTTTATATCCAAAGCACTAGCCAAGTCCCTGAGTTTAAAATAATTATTTCCATCAATATTGTAACCAGAAATTTGAACTTCTTTTCCATCAATAAAAATCTTTTGTTTCGATCTTACAGCTTCCTTCACTCCATCTATATTATCACTTGGAAGTCCAGAGAAGTCACCATAAGATTTCTTACTTGAAATTTCAATTGCATCAATGTTCCTATTGTAATTGACATCAAATTTTTTAATAGTTCCATTCATATAGGATGCAAAGTCACGAAGTTTAAAATAATTGTAATCCTTTATTATATAGGTTGAAAAAGTGTAGTTGGATACGTCTCCATTCTCTGCAATAATATCCATCTTTGATGAATTGTTTGGCATAGCTTTTTCAGCAAAAATATTTGTTGGAATTATTAAGCTCAAAAGCAAGCCAAGTAAAATTAAGGTTTTTTTCATAATTTTCTCCTTTCGTAATTTATTTTGTTAAATTAATTTTAACAAATAAAGTCTATCTTAGCTACTTTGTAAATATCTATCTAAAATCTCTAAATTTTTAATTTATTTACAGAAAAACTTGCCCCCAACTTGATAACTTCTTTTTTATGACTTAAAATATTCTAGAGGTGTAAAATGAAATTATTAGAAGAAAGAATTATAAATGACGGTAGAATTTTAGATGGAAATATTGTTAAGGTAGATTCATTTTTAAATCACCAACTTGATATAAAGTTCTTGGATAAGCTTGCTGAAGAGATGGCAGTATATTTTAAGGATAAAAAAATAAACAAGATACTTACTATTGAAGCAAGTGGGATTGCCCTAGCAACTGTTGCTTCAAAACACTTTGACGATGCCATGGTGGTCTTTTGCAAGAAGCAAAAAACTTTAAACATTGGCGACGATGTTTACGAGTCAAAGGTTGAGTCCTACACTACAAAGAAAAATTATACTATAACTGTTTCCAAGAGATTTTTATCTCCCGATGACAACTTACTCATTATCGACGACTTCCTAGCAGAAGGAAATGCCCTAAAGGGTTTGATTGACGTTTCAGAGCAAGCAGGTGCTACAGTCTCTGGAGTTTCTGTTGCAATTGAAAAGGGCTTCCAAGATGGTGGCAAGATTATTAGAGACATGGGTTATGACCTTCTCTCCCTTGCGATTATTGATTCCATTGAAGATGGAAAGATTACTTTTAGATAAGTTGTTTATTACCTAAGTCATAAGCTCCCAGTGTTTTAAAAAATATTGGGAGCTTTTTTATTCTGATAAAAATTAATTTTTATCTTATTAGCGATAAATTTTTTATTAACTCTTAATAACTTATTAACCTTTCTCAAAAAATCTCAAATAAAAAAACCGAGATTTCTCTCGGCTCTTATCATCTTAATTAATTTTCACATTTTTATTTATTTGCAATTTCAACAAGAGATGCCTTCAGATTTTCTTCTATCCTTCTAAGCTCTTGTGAAGCTTCTTCACGTCTCTTGTGACCCTCAATTTGAATTTCACGCACTTCGTTTAAAGCTGAGATAAGTTGATCATTTGTATGCCTAATTGTTTCCATGTCAACTATTCCCCTCTCAGATAATTTTGCAGTTTCAACAGTAGTTTGTTTTAAAGTATCTGCATTTTTCTTCAAGAGTTGGTTAGTTAAGTCTGTCACTTCTTTAGTCGCTTTGGCTGCTTCCTTGGAATGATTTGCTCCAAGGGCAATTACCATTTGAGACTTCCAAAGAGGAATAGTGTTCACAATAGTGGATTGAATTTTTTCAACCATAACTGTGTTAGAAGATTGGACCATCCTAATTTGTGGTGCCATTTGAATAGAAACCATCCTAGTTAAATCAAGGTCATGAAGTTTCTTTTCAAATCTTGAAATCATATTTACATAGTCATTGGCACGCTGTGCATCAACTGGAAGATTTGTCTCCTGTGCCTTTCCTTGAAGCCTTGGTAGCTCAACATTTCTTGCCTCTTCAAGTTTTTTCTTGCCAGCTAATATATACATGCTAAGTTCCTTATAATAGGACTCGTTTAAATCATACATTTGGTCCAGCATGGCAATGTCTTTCATAAGTGTAACTTGATGATCTTCAAGAGTTTTTATAATGTTGTTTACATTTTTTTCTGCAGAGTCGTACTTAGTCTTAATTGAAGTCATCTTGTTGGCTTGCTTTTTGAAAAATCCAAGCAACTTGTTGTCTTCCTCATCAAGGTCAAAAGATTTGAGTTCGTTTACAACTCCACTTAATAAGTCGCCAACTTCTCCAAGGTCCTTGGTCTTGACAGACTCTAGAGTCTTCTCAGAAAAATTTGAAATCTTTCTTTGGGCTCCAACTCCATATTGAAGGACTATATTTGAATTTGTTATATCGATTTCTTTTGCAAAATCATTTACTTGCTTTTCTTCTTCTGGGCTTAGTTTAATTTCCCTATCTGCATCAACTTCTCTCAAGATATTTTTTTCATCTTCTTGAATTTCATCAAAGTCATCTGATAGTGATAATTTTATTTCTCTATCCACTTTTTACCTCCCAATTTTAAATTCATCCTTATCTAAAAGTCCTTCTTGTTTTAGCATGGATTTTAATACGCTCATGTCCGATGATAAATCCATAATTTTTTCCTGGTAAATATTGTCAAGAATTTTCATAAAGGCATCTACTACAATATCCATTGTGTTTTCAATATCCTTTAGAGAAGCCTTCACAGATTCCGTTGGCTTTTCCTTCATCTCTAAGTAAGAGTTTGAAAGCTTAAGAGTTGTTGGCAAATAATAATTTATAGCCTTGTTTAAGTCTGACGCTGTGCTGGGATTTTCTTTTAAGAGTTCAAAAATCTTTCCTATTATCTTCAAAAGTTCCCTGATTTTTTCATCCATTGGAGAAGAAATCTTTTCCTCGATTTTAGTTAGCTCTATAACATAGGACCTTGCTCTTATAAGGAGTTCTTCTGCTCTCTCACTATTCTCTTGATTTTCAAGTTCTTCCATCTTTTCATGAGGATCTCTTAGAGCTTCTTCCTTGTATAATTTATAGGTTTTTGAATCTAGGATAAATAATTTCCCCTCTTCAACAATCCTCGCCTGTCTATAGTAATCTTTTTCTATCATATTTAAGAGATCATCTATGGTAAAATCAATGGGCTTGGCAGTTATTGCTGCCAGGTCTGCTGTGGGTATAACAGTGTTGTTCCCGATTTCACGATTGTATTTTCTAAATCTAATTATTTGGTCTTTGATCTTTTTTATTCTGTAGTTTGCATAAAAAGAAATAACAAGGGCAGGAATTATCCAAAAAATTAAGGCTGGCAAATCTTCTCTTATTGATCCATAAGTATCAAACATATCCATGAGAAAACCAAACAAAGCAAAAAGATGACCCACAATTGAAACTTTTGCGACAAATCCCCATGTTTTTACCCTGTTTACAGTCTTTGGATTTTGATTTATTATTCTGTCATCATTTTGAATACTATATGGTAATTTTCTCTTATTTTTATTCACAAAGCTACTTATAGATCTTTTTGTCACATCTATAGCTGTGTCAATTCCTTCTCCAATTATTTCTCCAATTTCTTTAAAATTTTCTTCTTTGAAGGCGTCGTTTATCTTGTCCTGAAAATTATTTTCCCTATCTTTTCTCATTCTTCACCTCAAAAAGCTATCTTCCAATTAAAAAGCTATGACTATGCCTCCAATGTCAGCATATCCAGAGGATAATCCGTTAGTATGTCTAAGGTGGACTTTAGCATCCTCATAAAGTTCTTCTATTTTGTCTTTCAGCTTCTCTGCCCTGTCCTTATCTTCTACATAGGAAATTGTAATAAGGTCTGGTTTTTCTCGTTTGCACTTGCTTTCGATTGCCTTGACCATTTTATCAAGGGACTTTTTCATTCCACGATTGACTTCAAAGAGTTCTATTTCACCATCATTAGAAATCATTATTGGTCTAATATTTAAAACATTGGCAATAAGGCCTGCTGTCTTTTTTATTCTCCCATTTTTGATTAGGTTCTTCATGGATTCTAAGACAAACATTGTAGTCTCAAGATTTGTTTCCTTTTCAATTTCTTCAACAACTTCATCAAAGTTTTTTTCCTTTACAAGGTCAAGTAACTTTAAGGCAATCCTAGTTGTCCCTGCTGATGCAGCTTTGGAATCAATAACGTGAATATTAATTCCATCAAACTTTTCTTTAGCTTCAGCTTCTGCTACTTTTGCAGAGTTATAAGATCCAGAAAGCTTAGAAGATATTGTCAAAATATAAATGTCCTTGTCCTTATTTTCTTCAATAATCTTAAGATAATCATAAGGAGATGGACAGGCTGTGTTTATTGGATGTTCTGTCTTTTCCATGGCTTCTAAGAATTCATCTATCTTTAAATTTTCATCATCTGTATAATCTTTTCCATCAATAGAAATCTTGAAGGGAACAAATTCAATCCCCAAATCCCTTATCTCATCTTTTCTTAAATCACAACTTGTGTCTGATATAATCTTGTACATTGCTTCTCCTAATTTAATTTATCTTCAATAAGCTTTACTAGTTTGTCAGCATCACTTGAAAGTTTATCTTGTTCTTCTCCCTCAATCATTACACGAACAAGGGCTTCTGTGCCTGATGGCCTTATGACAACCCTACCAGAACCATGGTAGTTTTCTTCAACTTCTCTTATGGCGTCCATGATTTCTGGAAAGTCTTGGTATTTATTTTTCAAATCTTCACGAACTCGTGCATTTTTAAGAACTTGTGGGTAGTCCCTCATTAGTTTATTTAATTCAGATAGTTTTTTTCCAGTCTTCTTCATAATTTCTAAGAGGTGGATGCCTGTCGCAAGTCCATCGCCAGTTGTGTTGTGGTCAAGGAAGATTACGTGACCAGATTGTTCTGCTCCAATTACATAATCATCTGAAAGCATCTTTTCTAGGATGTACCTGTCTCCAACCTTAGTTTCAACAAAGTCCACGTCGATTTTCTCAAGATACTTCTTTAGACCCATGTTGGACATAATAGTTCCCACTGCTGCATTGTTTTTGAGTCTGCCATCTTCCTTTAAGTAAGTGGCAACTATGGCAAGTATGTGGTCGCCATCTACAATATTACCTTCTTCATCAACTGCAATAATCCTGTCGGCATCTCCATCAAAGGACATACCAATGTCGGCTCCCTCTTTTTTTACAAGCTCTTGAATTAAACTTGGATTTGTTGAACCACAAGAGTCATTTATATTCATTCCATTAGGTTCATTGTTAATAATTTTTACCTTGGCACCATAGGACTTTAGAACTTCTTCAGCTATGTGAGATTGAGCTCCGTTGCCTGCATCTACTGCAACTTCAAAGTCTGAGAAGTCAAGATCAACTAAATTCTTTAAGTAATCCACATATTTTTGTGTAAATTCATGGGACCTATTTAGTCTTCCAATTTCTTCTCCTGTTACGTCCTTGTATATTTTTGTAGTTGAAAGAATTTTTTCTTCTATTTCATCTTCAACTTCATCGTCAAGCTTTAGTCCTTCTGATGAGAAAAATTTAATTCCATTGTGTTCATAAGGATTGTGAGATGCAGAAATAGAAACTCCACATAGGTAGTCGCCAGTCCTTGTAAGGTATGCAACACCTGGAGTTGGGATTACTCCTGCCAAGTCCACATCAAGACCTATACTCATAAAACCTGCCACAAGAGAAGACTCAACTAGGTCGCCTGAAAGTCTTGTGTCTCTTCCAACTAGGACCTTGCCCTTCTTGCCCTTGGCAAGTACATAGGCTGCTGCCCTTCCAATATCGTAACAAAGTTGTGGAGTTAGCTTCTTGTTAGCAATTCCACGAACTCCATCTGTTCCAAATAATCTTGTCATTTCATCACCTGTAATTTTTATCTATATAATCCATTAAGTAAGTTTTCTTATTTTTTTCTGGATCATCTAAGACCATTTCCTCTAGGTCCTTTAAAATCCTTCCAATAATTTTTCCCTCAGAGAAACCCAAGGACTTAATATCATTTCCATTAATTTCCAAAAACTTTTCAGTTTTCATTTCTTTTTCGTCTAATAATTCTTTTACCCTATTTTTCCTATTTATAATAAAAGAAGCATCCCTATCTGCCCTTGTGCACATACAATCTGCAATTAATAAGTCGTAAAGGTCTAGGACATTATCTCTTCCCACTCTTTTTATCTGTCTTCTTAGAGCCTTATCCGTCATCTCTGAATGGACCTTCATGTGGTCTAAGATTAAAATTTTTACCTTTTCTATAGTTTTGTTGGGAAGTCTATATCTTTTTAAAATTTCTTCGACCTTGTTTGCACCAAGGACTTCGTGTCCGTAAAAGTGTCCCCTGCCATCTTCTCCAATTGATAGGGTATCAACCTTTGAAATGTCGTGAAAAAGTGCCGCAAGCCTTAGGTTTAAGTCTGGCTTAACATTGTCCATTACACAAATAAGATGGTCAAAGAGGGTCTTGTCATGGTAGGGAGAAAATTGAACAAAGCCAACTGTCCTCTTGAGCTCTGGGAAAATCACATCGAGTATCCCAGTCTCCTCCATTAAAAGTAAGTAATGAGATGGGTTTTCTCCTGTGATCATCTTTGAAAACTCATCAAAAATTCTCTCTGGAGCAATTTTCTTTAAGAGACTTGCGTTTAAGGATAAGGCATCGAATAGCTCTTCCTCAATAAAAAATCCAAACCTTCCAGCAAATCTAATTGCCCTCATCATCCTAAGGGCATCTTCTCTTATCCTCTCATTGGGATCTCCCACAGCCCTAATTATTTTATTTTTTATATCATCTTGGCCATTAAAGGGGTCGTAAAGATTTCCATCTCCGTCCATTGCCATGGCGTTAATGGTAAAGTCCCTTCTCTTTAAATCTTCTGTGAGATTCTTAGAGAAAATAACCTTCTCTGGCTTCCTGTTGTTTATATAAGCTCCGTCAATCCTAAAAGTTGTAACTTCGTAGAGGATTTTGTCTAACAAAATGCCAACTGTTCCAAAGTCTTCACCAACTAAGACAGTCTTATAGGCTTGGAAGACTTTTTTAATTTCCTCTGGTCTTGCAGAAGTTGTTATGTCGTAGTCGTGTGGCTCTATACCCATTAGCTTGTCTCTCACAGACCCGCCAACTATGTAGGCCTCAAAGCCATTTTCTCTCAATTTATTTAAAATGAATAGGACATTCTTTGGCATTCTATCACCCTTTTCATTATAACATTCTTGTTCTTAATTTAAAATTATATAATTAAGCCATTGTCTTGTGATATAATGAACTAAAATTGGAGGTACAATATGAAAAAAATTTTTATTATTTCAATGTCATTACTACTGAGTCTTAGTCTAGCTGCTTGCGGCAAAAAAGACCAAGCTAAGACTGAAGCTAATGAAGCAAAAGTTGCATCAGAAGTTGCTGATAAAGAAACTGATGAAGAGCAAGTTGCAACTTCAAATTTTGACAAGGAAGCTGTTAACGAACTAATCAAAAACTCAGATTATATTTCAAGAATTAGAATTTCAACATCTACTGCAGAGGGAATGTCTACAGCCTTCTTAAAGGACTACAAGGGAGACCTTTCTCAAATACAAGTAGATATTCCAAAGAACTTAAGTCCCAACAAAGAATATTTAATTTTCTACAGGGATGACGAAAAGGGAGAAGTTTCTCCAACTGATAGAGAAGGAGCCTTCATTGAATTACAGGGAGACAAGGACTCAAACTTAATTTATATTGAAAAACAATTTGATCCCAACTCTTACACTTCTTCAATGAAGAGTATATAAGGAGGAAGATAAAATGAAAAAGTTTAAATCTATATTATTTTCTCTTGTACTCATGATATTTTTGACTTCAAATGTTTTTGCAGGAAGAAGTCCACTTATTGAGTACAATGGAAAAATTATAAAATCAGATGTGGCACCCTACATCCAAAATGAAAGGACTATGGTTCCCATAAGATTTATTTCAGAAACTCTTGGCTACAAGGTTACTTGGGACAATGACAAGAGAGAAGTTGGAATTAGTGGTAAGGACACAGAAATAAGTCTTAAGATTGATTCCACTAAGGCTAAGGTTAACGACAAAGAATTAAAGCTTGATGCTCCTGCATCAATTAAGAAGGACCGTACTTTCGTTCCCCTAAGATTTGTTGCTGAAAATCTAAAAGCAGAAGTTAAGTGGGACAATAAGAACTTTAAGGTTATTATTAATGACAATAAGGAAAAAGCATCTTCTATTATTGACTTGTCATCAGATGAAGATAAGTATGTAAAGGAAATTACTTCTCTACAAGGAGAATTAAATAAGTCCATCAAGGATTTAAAATTATCTTTCTTTGACAATGCTGCAAAGCTAAGTGATGCTGATCTAACTAATGCTTATGAAAGAGCAGATAGAGAAATAAGATCTACAGTTGATAAGATAAAGGCCCTTGATGTTCCAGAAAAATTTAAGTCTTCTCACCAATACACTTTAAGTGCAAGTGAAAAAGCCCTAGAAATTCTTCCAGGCCTAAAAAATTCTATTATTAATAAGGACGAGAAAGTTGCAAAAGCTTTTATAATAGAATTAAATGACTTCCAAGTTAAGATGCAAGAAGCTACAGATTCCTTTAAGGCTGCTCTTAAGGGCGAAGACTATAAGGCTCAAAAGGACATAGAAGTTTACAAGGATTTAAAAGAAAAACAAAATTCAACAAGTAACTTGTTGCAAGACAAGACTTTCAAAAATATTATTAACAATCTTTAATTTATAATTAAATTTTTGCACATGAAAAACCCCTCAAGTTAATTTGAGGGGTTTTGTTTATATCAATTTATTTAATTCAATTTATTCAATTTATTTAATTTTTCATACTTGCCTTTTTCTTGAGGTAGCCTCTGTTGTACTTGTCTTCGCCTTCTTCCATATTTTTCTTAGCTTGTGAAAGCATAAGCTTGATCCTGTTAAATTGATTTACTTCAGAAGCTGATGCATCGTAGTCAATTGGAATTATATTTGCCTTTTCATAAGAAGACCTTATTGCCTTTATGACGCCCTTACCAGTGATGTGGTTTGGTAGACATCCAAAGGGTTGGACACATATAATATTTTCAACACCTGACTCAATTAACTCAACCATTTCCCCAGTTAAGAGCCAACCTTCTCCATATTGGTTCCCAAGGTCAACATATTTTTCTGCGTACTTGATTATCTCTTCAATTTTTTCAGGAGGAGTAAATCTCGTACCATGAAGAGCTTCTCTCACAAATTTTCTGTAAGATTCGATGTAAGAAATTCCCATTTCACAAATAAAGGCAGATAATTTTGATTTTGAAAGTTTGTCGGCCTTTGCCCTTGCGTTTTTAAAGGAATACATCATGAAGTCAGTTAAGTCTGGGATGACAACTTCTGCCCCTTCCCTTTCAAGCAGGTCTGCAAGATGGTTGTTGGCAGCTGGATGATACTTAACTAAGATTTCACCAACTATTCCAACTTTAGGTTTCTCTTCTTTTGTAATTTCAAGTCTGTCAAATTCACTTACCATTTGATTTACATTTTTCTTGAAAGTTGTTTTGTTGTAAATCAAATTTTCTGAAGTTGTAATGTCAAGCCACCTGTCACGTAAAATATTTGTAGAACCCTTTATAACTTCATAAGGTCTTGTGGCTTGAGTAAGTCTCATTATTAAGTCAGCGTAAAGCATTCCTTGAATTAATTTTCGTCCAATCCTCACCATTTGTCTCTTGTCAAATTGGAAACCTGGATGTTCTTCTATGCCTTGGAAGGAAAGTCCAATTACTGGAACGTGACCGTAGCCTGCATCCTTTAGGCCCTTTCTAATAAAGCCAACATAGTTTGATGCCCTGCATGCTCCACCAGTTTGACTCATCAATAGTGCCAACCTATCAGTGTCGTATTGACCAGACTTTACAGCATCAATAAATTGTCCCACAACAAAAATCGATGGATAACAAGCGTCGTTGTTTACATATTTCAGGCCTTCGTTTACAACCTTGTGGCCTGTGTCGTGAAGGACTTCAATGTTTATTCCTTCTTGTCTTAGGATTGGCTCAAAGATGCTAAAGTGAAGGGGCGCCATTTGTGGCATCAAAATAGTGTAATCTTTCTTCATTTCCTTTGTAAAGATAACTGGATCATCATCTAGTAGTCCATCAAGCTCTGCATCAATTTTTTCAAACTCTCTCTTTTCAGCAGCTTCTATTAGGGACCTAATCCTGATTTTTACTGCACCAAGATTAGAAACTTCATCAATCTTTAGAGCTGTGTAAATTTTATTGTAAGACTCCAAGATGTGTTGGACTTGGTCAGTTGTAACTGCATCAATACCACAACCAAAGGAGTTAAGTTGTACAAGTTCTAAGTTTTCATGCTCTCCAACAAATTTTGCTGCCCTGTATAGTCTTGAGTGGTAGTTCCATTGGTCAAGTACTCTTAGTCTTGAATCAATTTCCACATTCCTTGCAATTCCATCTTCAGATATAACTGCAAGGCCAAGACTTGTTATAAGTTCTGGTATTCCGTGATTTATTTCTGGATCTATGTGGTAAGGTCTACCTGAAAGAACAATGGCTCTTTGATTTTTAGCATTTACTTCTTCTAAGATTCTGTTGCCTTCATTTAAGACATCGAGCCTATACCTATCTTGTTCTTCGTATCCAGCTCGAACTGCTTTCTTAACTTCATTCTTAGGTATAAAGTCAAAGACTTCTGCTAATCTCTTTTCCAATTTTTTTCTATCGTCAAAGGAAATAAATGGATTCATAAACTTGACTTTTCCGTCGATTATGTCGTCCACATTATTTTTTATAACTTCAGAGTATCCTGCAACTACAGGACAGTTTAATGTGTTGTCAGCATTTTTAAATTGTCTTTCTTCATAAAAGACTGCTGGATAAAATATAAAATCTATTCCCTTTTCTATTAAGTCTTCTATGTGTCCGTGAGAAATTTTTGCAGGATAACAAGCAGTCTCACTTGTTATTGTTTCAATTCCCTTTTCGTAGATTTCTCTCGAAGATTTAGAAGATAGGACTACTGAATATCCAAGCTCTGTGAAGAAGCTATGCCAGAAGGGATAATTTTCATAAATATTTAGAACTCTAGGGATTCCAACAATGCCTCTTGATGCTTCTTTTTCTGGAAGAGATTTATAGTCAAATACTCTATTGTACTTATAGGCGAACATGTTTGGAAGTTGATCTTCCTTATTCCTAACATGGCCTGCTCCTTTTTCACACCTATTTCCTGTGATGTATCTCTTTCCATTAGGAAATACATTAACAGATAGGGCGCATTGGTTAGTACATTGCCTACAATTTGTTGAGATTGATTTATACTCAAAAACTTCTAAGTCTTCCTTAGAAATTATATTTGATTTTCCAGTGGATTTTTCTTTTGCAATAAGAGCCATACCAAGAGCTCCCATGAGTCCAGCTATCTCTGGTCTTGTAACTTCAACACCAGTTAAGTTTTCAAAGGCTCTAAGCACTGCATCAGATAAGAAGGTACCACCTTGAACAACTATGTGTTGACCTAGGTCCTTAGGGTCTCTCACCTTGATAACCTTTTGGATGGCATTTTTAATTACTGAGTAAGCAAGTCCAGCAGAAATATCTGGTACAGATGCTCCTTCCTTTTGAGCTTGTTTAACATTGGAGTTCATGAAAACTGTACAACGTGATCCAAGGTCAACGGGCTCCCTAGACTTTGTAGCTTCATTGGCAAATTCTTCTGCAGTCATATTCACTGAATGGGCAAAAGTTTCTAGGAAGGAACCACATCCTGCTGAGCAAGCTTCGTTTAAGAGGATGGATTCAATTACCCCATCCCTTATCTTCATAGACTTCATGTCTTGTCCACCAATGTCTAAGATAAAATCTACATCTGGATCAAAATATTTTGCTGCAGTGAAATGAGCAATAGTTTCAACTTCTCCAAGGTCTAAGTTTAGGGCAGCTTTTAAAAATTCTTCCCCATAACCAGTTGTGCCACAACCAGCAAAGTATGCCTTGTCATTTTTTTCTTTATAGATTTCCTTTAAGTTTTCTATAGCTATGTCAAGTGGATTACCCTTGTTGGAACCATAGAAAGTGTAGAGGATTTCTTTGTTATCAGAAATTGCCACTAACTTTGAAGTTGTTGAACCTGAATCTATTCCAAGATAAATTGGTCCCTCATAAGTTTTTAGATCAATCTTTTCAAGGGATTTTGTCTTGTGTCTTTCCCTAAAGTCTTTAACTTCTTCATCACTTGTGAAGAGGGCTGGCATTACGTCACTTTCCTTTACAAGAGTTTCTGCACTTGTGTTTACCTTGTTGTAAAGTTCCACAAAGGACATAGCCTTAGAGTCAAAACTTGAAAGGGCTGCACCTAGAGCAACAAAAACTTGTGAATTTTCTGGAGTGATAATCTCATCTTCCTTTAGATCCAAAGTTTCTACAAATCTTTCTTTTAACATAGGAAGGAAGTGAAGTGGTCCACCTAAGAAGGCAACATTACCCCTTATTGGTCTACCACAAGCTAGGTTAGAAATTGTTTGGTTTACAACAGATTGAAAAACTGAAATAGCTATATCTGACTTGCTTGCCCCTTGGTTTATTAAAGCTTGAACATCAGTCTTGGCAAATACTCCACATCTTGATGCAATAGGATATAACTTTTCGTGTTCCTTTGCCATTTCGTTTAAACCAGAAGCATCAGTTTGAAGAAGTGAGGCCATTTGGTCTATGAAGGCACCTGTACCTCCAGCACAAATAGAGTTCATCCTTTGTTCCACTGATCCTCTTAGGTAAGTAATTTTTGAATCTTCACCACCAAGTTCAATTGCCACATCAGTCTTTGGAATAAAGCAAGAGATTGCTTCCCTACCTGCCACAACTTCTTGGACAAAATCAATCCCTAAAAATTCGTGAACAGAGAGCCCTCCTGATCCTGTTACATTAACAGTTACTGTATCGTACTTAAACTGTGGATAAACTTCATTAATTACATCTTTAACAGTTTTCCTTACATCAGAAAAATGCCTTCTATAAGTTTTATATAAAATATTTAATTTTTCATCTAGTATTACAAGTTTTACAGTAGTTGAACCGACGTCTAATCCCATGTGAATTAGCATAGCCACTTTCTCCTTTCAAAATAAAAGCCACTAAGTTTTATGTATAAATTAATTTTATTTATCTTAATATACATGCTGAGATAAATAATTATTGCACTTTCTATTTGCAAATACAATAATTATTTTCATAAAGTTTGATTTTTATTATTATTATATTTGACATTTCTTAACAATTGCATTCTTATATTATAAACTACTTTGGTGATTTTTATAATGGTAAAAGAAAATTTTTACAATTAAAGCTGTCCTTTTTAAAGCAGCATCGAATTTAAAGCAAAATAAAAAGAGATAGGCCTAAACCTATCTCTTCTTTAAGTAAATTAGTCTTCTGGATTTGGAGCGCCTACTGGGCAAACAGCTGCACAGCTACCACAATCGATACATTGAGCTTCGTCAATTGTATAGATATCTCCTTCGCTAATACATCCAACTGGACATTCTGGTTGACATGCACCACATGCGATGCAAGAATCGTTAATTACATATGCCATTTTTCATTACCTCCATAATAAATTATACCAAAATTTATGAATTTTTATATCCATAATCTTCTGTCATTATATTAACATAAGCTTTTTAATATTTCAATAATTATTATTGTTTTTTTATGATAAATTTTTTCTAATTTTATGGTTTTTTAATGAGCTTTAGTATTTTCAAGCTTTTCAGACTAATTTATATTTTTTTATTTTTTGAAAAATCTTTTTTAAATGAGTATTGTATTCATTAAAGCTAATAAATCATAGCATTTTACTATGATTTATTATTTTTTAAAAACCCTAAGTGAATTGACAATGCAAAGTAGGGCAACACCTACATCAGCAAAAACTGCTAGAGGCATAGAAACATATCCCACTGCTCCAAGTCCTAATACTACAACTTTTAAGAACAAGGCAATAAAAATATTTTGGTAGGCAATTTTCTTTACCCTCTTGGCTATATCAATTCCTCTTACAATAGAAGAAATATCATTTTTTAAAAGAACAATGTCAGAAGTTTCTATGGCAATATCTGATCCAGAACCCATACTTATACCTAAATATGCTGATGCAAGTGAAGGTGCATCGTTAGTTCCGTCACCAACAAAGGCAATTCTTTTATCTTTTTCAATTTTTTTAATTTCACTTACCTTGTCTTCTGGTAAAAGAGAACCCTTATAGTAGTCAATGCCAACTTCTTTTGCAATTTCTTCTACTACCCTGTCTTTGTCGCCAGAAAACATGTAAGTCTTAACGCCTCTTTTGTGAAGCTCATCTACACTTTCCTTAACTCCATCCTTTATTTGATCTTTTAATTTTATAATACCAAGGACTTTTTCCTTGTCTGCCACAAAGACATCTACATAATTTGACTCCTTGCTGCCATCAAGTTTTATATTGAAATCTTCCATTAGTTTTTTGTTGCCAACAAGATAAGACTTACCTTCAAGGTCAAATTCTATACCCTTGCCTCCAAGGTTATTTAAGTGGTCAGGTGTCTTATTTGTGTCAAAGGCTCTTACAATGGCCTTGGCTATAGGGTGAGTTGAATAAGCTTCTCCAACAGAGGCAATTTCTAAAATTTCATCTCTTGATCCAGAGATTTCTTCCACTTCTGCAATAGTAAATTCTCCCTTAGTGACTGTCCCAGTTTTATCAAAGGCAATGCCATCAATATCTGTTAGGGCTTCAATAGAGTTACCACCCTTCACGAAGATTGACCTTCTTGAAAGAGAACCAATTCCTGCAAAAATTGTAAGTGGAACAGAAATTGCAAGAGCACATGGACAGGAAATAACCAAAAATATGGCCGCCCTGTAAAGTGCTTCCTTAGCAGTGTGGTCTGTTGCAAAATTTAAAAATAAGAATAAAATTACTGCAAGGCCAATAACTATTGGAGTGTAAATTTTTGCAAATCTAGTGATAAATTTCTCCACTTTAGCCTTATTGACACTGGCATTTTTTACCATATCAATAATTTTTGCAATAGTTCCTTCTTTATAAGTCTTTGTTACTTCAACTTCAAGGGAAGAATCTAAGTTAACGAAACCAGATATGATTTCATCTCCTGCTTCGAGAGATACTGGTGCAAACTCTCCTGATATATTTGAAGTATCAAGATTGGAAGACCCCTTTATAATTTTTCCGTCTAGGGGAACTTTTTCTCCCGGTCTAATTAAAATAACTTGACCAATAGCAACTTCACTTGGATCAACTTTTACAATCTCTCCATCAATCATTATGTTGGCAAACTCTGGTTTTAACTTTAGGGCTTCTTTAATAGATTTCTTTGAAGAGTCCACTGCCCTATCTTGGATAATTTCTCCAACACTATAAAAGAGCATAACTGCTACAGCTTCTGCATATTCGCCAGAAATTATGGCAGCAATAGAGGCTACAGTCATTAGAAATTTTTCATCCATGAAATTTCCTGATGATATTTTTGAAATAGAGGCCTTGATAACATCGTAGCCAATTATAATATAAAGAATTAAATAAGAAATTAATGTAAATTTCTCATTTAAATTTACAAAATGTAAGGCTACAAGACCTATGAAGACAAGTATGGCCTTGTGGATTGAAAAGTTCTCTTCCTCTTCCTCCTCTTCAATCTCCTCACCCATATCTTCTGTTACAATAACACCATCTTCAATAGAATCAACAATGTCCTGAATTTTTCTCTTTAGTTCTATTGAATCCTCTTCTGACTCAAAGACAAGCTCGTCATTTAGAAAATCATAGTGTAGATTTTTGAGTTCATCTCTTGACTTAAGCTCTTCTTCTATTTTACCTGCACAGTTAGCGCAAGTAAGTCCTCTTAAGTGGAAAATATATTTATTCATAAATTCCTCCTTTTTTATTTTTAACATTTCGATACTTGTTCATATATTCATTATATTACATCATCTTTTGTTGTCAATAGATTTTAGTCTTTATTTTTTTATTTATTTGTGAGATAATACTTAAGCAAGAGATGACCCGAAATTGTTTTTAATAGATTTTACATAAATTTTAAATTAAATTTAAAATCTTTTAAAAAACAGTTGACAAAAGACACTTATTACTTTAGAATGAGTAGAGTAAGTTGCTAAAGAGTGACCTTCAATTTGGAGAAATACTCAAGTGGCTGAAGAGGCTCCCCTGCTAAGGGAGTAGGTCCCGATTAGGGTCGCGAGGGTTCAAATCCCTCTTTCTCCGCCAATGGTGAGGGCCTTTAGCTCAGTTGGTTAGAGCGCCCGGCTCATAACCGGTAGGTCCCGGGTTCAAGTCCCTGAAGGCCCACCATTTACTTGCCCAGATAGCTCAGTCGGTAGAGCAGAGGACTGAAAATCCTCGTGTCGCTGGTTCGATTCCGGCTCTGGGCACCACAAATAAGTACCAAGTCTTTGGTACTTATTTTTTTTGCTTATTTTTAATTTTTTAGTAAATATAATATCAAAAAGTTTCTTGACTACATAAAATTTTTTTCAATTCATAAGTATTAATTTTTCAATTCAAAACAATTTAAAATCAATTACATTAAAAAAACACACTACTTTATGCTTACCACATAATAGTTAGTGTGCTTTTCTTATTTCTTAAATTATTTTTACCTGACATGACTCTAGAACATCTAGGGCTGATGCCTTCTTCTTATCTGTTAAGCCTTCTGTCAAATCCTTATAGAGATAAATATTTTTCTCTGGCAAGAAACCTTTAACTAATAAAATATTAGAAACTACACAGATATCTGCGACTAGTCCAAGAAAATAAATGTCTCCTATTCCCTCTTCTTTATCTAATTTTTTTAGATATTCTCCAAGTTCCACTGAAGCAAAAGTATTTTTTTCGAACTTCTTTGCCCCTTCAAAGGACTTAGTCATCTTTAACTCTTCTGGAATGTCGTGACCCCAAGTCCCCTTGATGCAGTGCTCTATAGGAAGATTCTTCCCTTCATTTGTTGAAAGATAATCATCATAGTGGGTGTCAAGGGTGTAGACCACTTCCCCCTCAAAGCTCTCAACTTTTTTAACAACTTCCTTTAAGAGTCTTTCTCCATCCTTTGCCTTTAAAGAACCTGTGACAAAATCATTTTGCATATCAATAACTACTAAAAGGTCCATTAACTCCCTCCTTTTTTCTATCTTACTCCATATTTTACATAAATTAAAGTTCCCTGTATAATATTTTGGGGTGACTTATGAAATACACTAGCGTAATAAGAGCAGAATTTTTATATAGAAAAAATAGATTTATATCCTATTGCAAGAAAGGTTTTAAAACTCTTGAGGTCTACGTACCAAACACAGGTCGCTGCAGGGAACTCCTTATTGAAGGTGTCACTGTCTACTTGACCTACAATGACAATCCCAACAGGAAGACTTCCTACACCCTAATCGGAGTGATGAAGGGCGACAGACTTATTAATATTGACTCCCAGGCTCCTAACCAAGTTGTGGAAGAAGCCTTACTGAAAAATAAAATTGACCTGGGCTTTAAGTACAATAAAATAAAAAGAGAGTACACACATGGCGATTCACGATTTGATTTTTATCTTGAAGGCCAGGGACAAAAAGCCCTTATGGAAGTCAAGGGAGTTACACTTGAGAAGGATGGCATCGTGGCCTTCCCCGATGCACCAACTAAGAGAGGACTCAAACACGTCAAGGGACTAGATAAATCTCACAAGGACTTCATGACCTTTGTCCTCTTTGTAATTCAAATGGAAGACCTTAAATTTTTTACACCAAACTATTTGACTGACCCAGATTTTTCTAAGGGACTTAAGGAAGCAAGTGAAAATGGGGTCAAGGTCCTCGCCTACGACTCTATAGTCACAAGAAATTCAATAGAACTCAACAAGGAAGTTCCCGTTATATTGGAGGAGAAATGGAATTAAGACTTGCAAGAGAAAATGATAGAGAAATAATTTTACAAATTTATGATGATGGATCGAGGAAATTAAAATCCTTAGGCCTTGATCAATGGCAGGGTAAAGATAAACCAAATCTTGATAATTTTAAGGAACTTATAGATAATAAAAATATTTTTGTTTTAGAAGACCAAGGACAAGTTGTCTCCACTGTAATTATTTACGACTACGACATAGATTATGAAAACAACCTATATGGGACCTGGCAAAGTCCAAGGCCCTATGTGGCCCTTCATAGGATTGGAACCCTTGAGAGCCAAGGAAAGAAAGGTTACGGAAGAAAGGTCATTGAACTTGCAGAATCTTATGCAAGAGAAAATAATTTTAAGTCTGTGAGGATTGACACTCACAGGGGAAACAAAACAATGCAGGGACTTTTAAAGTCCTTAAATTATAAATACGTCGGACTAGTTTATCTCTCTGGCAAGAATGAAAGATTTGCCTTCGAAAAAGTATTGTGAGGTTAAAAATGTTTAAAGATAAGGACGACAAAAGATTTATAAAAGTTTTTAGAGAAAGTTCTCTTACTGAATCCATGGAAATTCTATTGGACACAGAGACTGGAGTTAATTATCTATACATCGGTGCTGGTTACGGCATGGGAATCACTCCTCTCCTTAATAGTGAGGGAAAAGTTCTTGTTTCCAGTCAAAGAGAAATTGAAAGTTACAAAGAAAGAATATAAAAAATAACCACAGTCAAAAAAGATTTAATCTTAAAAGACTGTGGTTTTATTTTTATATTAATTTTGGCAAAAACATTGTTGCAAGACCTAGGAAGATAAAAAATCCAAATACATCTGTAAAAGTTGTCAAAAATATTGATGATGCTATTGCAGGATCCACCTTTAACCTATCAAGTAAAAGCGGAATTAAAAATCCCATGGAGCAGGCAATTATCATATTTAAAATCATTGCCAAGAATAGAATGAATCCAAGGTAAAGGTTGTGGTGCCAGAAGACAAAAACTCCAGCAGCCAAGAGCCCAATTATTGCTCCTTCAGTAAGCCCCAAGAAGATTTCTTTAAAAATAAGTTTAAAGTCCTCCTTAAGGGACAACTCTCCCCTCGCCAGAGATGTGATAATAATTGAAAGAGTTTGTGAACCTGCGTTGCCTCCCATTCCAGTAACAATTGGCATGGCAGCAGATAAAACAACTACTTGTGAAATTGTGGACTCAAATCCCTTAACAACTGATGATGCCAAAAAGGCTGTAATCAAGTTTACAATTAGCCAAGGGATCCTTGACTTAAAAGATTCAAAAATACTTGAGTCGTATTCTTCATCGGCATTAACCCCGTGCATCTGCAACATATCTTCGTTGTGCTCTTGGTCGATAACTGCGATGATGTCATCAGATGTGATTACACCAAGGACTGCCATGTTATTATTTACAACAGGCAGAATATCTAACTCGTACTTGGAGAATAAATTAGCGGCAACTTCTTGGTCATCTGTCCCATATACATAGAAGTCACACTCCTCCATGAGGTCCTTTAAAAGGGTGTCTGCATGACAAACTAAGAGGTCTCTCATAGTAACTATACCTCTCAATCTATGCTTGTCATCTGTAACAAAAATCTTGTCAATAATCTCTGTCTTAGGAGAGATTGCAATCAATTTCTTTACAGCCTGGTCTGCTGTCAAGTGCTCCTTAAGGGCTATAAAGTTTGTGGTCATAATTGACCCTGCAGATTCTTCATCAAAGGACAAAATCATCTTCAGGATATTTTGTTCATCACTTTTTATTAGGGACAAGATTGTCTTTCTTCTAACTGTTGAAAGGAATCCAAGAAGGTCAGCTACAATAGAGTTTTCTATAAAGGCAAAGGCTTCAATTAACTCTTCATTTGTGAAGAAACTCATTATTGTTCTTGCTAAGTCATCTTCTGAGGACTCTAATAAGAGACCTAAATTTTCCTTATTTAATAATTTAACAAAAATTTCAATTTCTTCGTCTTCATAATCTTCAAGCTCTAAAGAAATATCAACGGGATGGTATTCTTCAAAGAGCTCGTTGGCTTTTACTTCATCTCTTTCTAATATTATATTTTTTATTTCATCTATTATGTTCACTGTTTCCTCCTGCCAAAGTCTCTAAGTCTGTAACAAAAGAAGAAATTTCATTTTTCTTTCCATTTGTGTAGTGGGAGTACATGAGGTAGAGTTCCCTCTTCGCCCTAGTCATGGCTACATAAAAGAGTCTCCTCTCCTCTTCAAAAAGGTCTGGATCATCCCTTAGACCTTCAATGCTCGATGTTGAAGGCAAGGTCCCCTCATACAAGTCTACAACAAAAACTCTTGAGAATTCAAGTCCCTTGGCTGAATGGATAGTGGAAAAGGTAAGCCTTGCATCAGTGTCTCTCGCCTTTAAAAGGTCGTATTCCAACTCCTTGAGCCTGCCAATGAATAGATCCAAGGATTTAGTCGACTTGGCAATCATCTTTAGGTAGTAGAGATATTCGTTTAAGGTAGGCTCTGTCTCCATAAACCTCTTGGCATTTTCCCTAAGGTAGTCGCCATAGCCCATTTCCTTGTCAATGTAATCTATGGCCTCATAGACATTCACCCTTGCAATTTTTTTAAAGCCAACTAAGAGCCCATTAATATTCTTGTTATAGTAAGATGGAAGATTTGGATAATCCTTTAAAATATTGAAGATATTTTTTCCCCTGTGCCTCTTTAGGTATTCAATATGTCTCTTTGAAATATAACCCTTTAATTTAAAATAAAATTTTTCATAGAGGTCTATGTCTGAAAGATCCTGGGCAAAGTTTAAAATATCCAAGATGTCACGAGTTATAAAGTGGGAGAAAAATTTGGTCTTCTTGTCCTTTATATTAAATTCATAATTTTTTCTCTCAAAGTATTCTACAAGTCCAATGCTTGAAAGATTATTTCTGTATAGGACGGCAACATCGCCCTCTTCTTTTTTTAACTCTTCTTCTATTAAGGCGTACTGATCCCTTGGTTCCTTGACCTTAATAATATTTACAGGCTTGTCAAAGGGATTGTCTGTGACAAGAGTCTTTTCAAACCTCTTCTCATTTTGCCCAATAAAAATATTTGCAATATTTACAATATTTTTAGTGGAACGAAAGTTGTCTTCCATATAAAAGGTCTTTATGTCCTTGTATTCATCTTTGAGTTTAAAAAGCTCTTCAGTGTTGGCACCCCTGAAGCCATAAATGGATTGGTCGTCATCGGCAACGACAAATAAATTATTATTGGGCTTGGCAAGGAGTTTTAAAACCATAAACTGACTCCTAGAAGTGTCCTGACCCTCATCAAGTTGTATAAACTTAAACCTGTCCCTGTACTTCTTCATGATTGCAGGGTCACTTCTCAAGACATCGTAGGAAAGATTTATCATGTCGTCAAAATCTATAAGGCCTCTATCATTCTTAAACTTCTCATAAGTCTCAAAGAATTTCACAAAATTATCTGTGTCACACCTCTTGGACTTGGCAAAAGACTGGGGCGACAACATCATGTTCTTGCAATAACCAACTTCTGAAATAGCAGTCTCTATTCGCTCTTCTGTGGGATAAGAATTATTCACCGACCTGTAAATATCTCTAAGAATCTCGTACTTCTTTTTCATGTTAGAATCAATTAAACTAAGGGACTTGCCAGACTTTTTAGAATAATCTCTTACAATTGAATAGCAAAAGGCATGGATAGTGGAGAAGTGAACCGTCCTGTCGCCATCCATTCCTACAAAACGATTCTTTATGTCTACAGCCTGAGCCTTGGAAAAAGTAATTGTAAGGATGTTCTTGGGGTCCACTCCCCTCTCTATTAACTTTTTGGTCCTATGTAAGATCATAGTAGTCTTTCCTGCACCAGGAACTGCCAACACAATGGCAGGACCCTCAAAGTGGTCCACAGCTTTTAATTGACTTGGTGTTAAATTCACTTTATCCCTCCTCCTATAGTTTAAACTATAGGGGGATTATTTTAAATCTATTTTTAAGCTCAAGCTTGTGATATAATCTTAATATATAAGAGCTTTAGGGGGGATTACTATGTTAATGACAAACTTTTTACAAAAAAGAAAATCAGTGAGAAATTTTAAGAAAGACACTGTGCCAAGGGATTCTTTGGAAAATATAAAATTACTTATGGATGAAATGGACCAAGAAGAAGGAGAAATTAATTTTTCACTTTACGAAAACGGAAAAATAGTAGCAGAAGGCCTTAGGGGCAAGGCAGGATACGCAGGCGTTATGATTGAAGCTCCACACTACATTGCACTAGATATTAAAAATGACAAACCACTAAATGTACTAAAGGGTGGCTACTGTCTTGAAAAGCTAAACACAAAAATCGTTGACCTTGACCTAGATACTTGTTGGATAACAGTAGACGATGTTGACCAAGAAACTAAGAAGGCAATCTTTGGTGAAAACGGAACTGGCATCGACTATCTTATAGCAATTGGCTACGGTCAAAAGAAAAAATTCTTTGATCCAGAAGTTACAAGCTCAAGACTTACTGTTGAAGAAATTGTCTTTGCTGACACTCTAGGAAATCCAATTTCCATTGAAACATTAGAAAACTACGGAGTCTTTGATGTCTTCTCATCTGTTAGATATGCACCAAGCCACAAGAACTTCCAACCTTGGAGATTCGTACTTAAGGGTTCAGTTGTTGAAGCTTACATGGTAAAATCTGACGAAGACGCAAGATCACTAATAGACATGGGCGTTATCCTCTTCTATATGGAAGAAATGCTAAAGACAATTGGTATCGAAAAGAAATGGACAATAGACCTAAAGGACGCAGGTAAGTATTATTACATCGGTTCCTTTACACTATAATTAAATTTAAATTCGAAGATAAATTAAGGGCAAGTTGCCCTTTTTTTATTTGTCATAAATCATCACAAAAAAATCCCCACTATGATGTGGAGATTCTTTTATTAATGCAAAAGTCTTCAATCATAAAAAGACGATATGGCAATCGCATATGGTCTCGTACCTGTTATTACTACTTCATTTCATTTTCTTTTAGGTCTTTTAAACTTATACAATTTTCAGTTTTCCAATGTTTTTTCTCATTTGCGTTAGTTCCTAAAACAAGGACCTCTACGTAGGATGTACTATTGAATAAATGGTCTATATCCTAGTACACCAAAGATTATTTTTGAATACTCTATAAAATCTTCCAACTCTATTTCTTTTTATTATGTTACATTTCCAGTAATTGTATCATTGATATTTCTTACTTTATACCTATCTACATCTCTATACTCATGTTGGTAAATTTATTCTCTTGATATAAGATTTTTGTTGATACAAAGGGGTTATAGATTTGATTTTATTTTGTATTTAATGCAAGAGGCATTTTGCACGAATAGAATAATTAATATATATTTAATACATATTAGGAAAAGAAACTGTTAAAATTGTTATTAAGTAAATTTATTAGTACTTATTAGAAATTCAAAATTTTTGAGAAGGCTAAAAAGATAGCTGTTATAAGGATTTGAAATTAAGAAGGTGAAAATTTGTTATATAATATATTGATAATAGAAGATGATTTTGGTTTAGCTAAAAGCATTACGAATGTGTTAGAAAAATATAATTTTCGTTCTTCCATTCTAGATGACTTTGAAAATATCGAAAACATTGTAGTGGACACAAAACCTAATTTAATAATTTTAGATATTAATTTACCCTACTATAATGGATTTTATTGGTGTCGTAAAATCAGAAAAATAACATCGAATCCTATTATGATAATTTCTTCTAGAGATAGTAATATGGATCAAATTATGGCTCTTGAATATGGAGCAGATGATTACATTACCAAACCTTTTGATAGCGAAATTTTAATCGCAAAAATTAATAGTTTGCTCCGACGTACATTTGGAGAATTATCGGCAAGCACTATAAATGAAACATTAAAAGTTGGTAATATTATCTTGGATAAGGATAGACAACAGCTGTTAGCTGACGAGAATCAAATTGATTTATCTATTACAGAACTGAAAATACTCAAAAAATTAATTGAAAAATACCCTAACTCTGTATCCAGAGATGAATTGTTTTTTGAAGTATGGGATGAAAATATTTTTGTAGAGGAAAATACCTTGAATGTAAATATAAGAAGAATCAGAAAAAAAATAGACGATAATCAATTGCCTATTGGTATACGGACAATTCGGACTTTTGGATATCAATTAGTGACAAAGGAAGATTGTAAATGAAGTTATTCATAAAAGACCATTTGGGTTTTGTTCTATTATATGTAATTAATTTTATATTTATACTGCTTATAATTTGGTTAAGTGGGGAATATCTTAGTTCACAACTGATACTTTATATGTTCTTTTTATCTTTATTCATTCTCTTTATATTTCTTACCGTACGTTATTACAAGAAAGCTACAGTATATAAAACTTTAAGTGTACCATCTTCAAATTTAAGAAGTATGAAAAAAAAGCTACAAGGTACTGATTTGTTCACTGATTCTTTTATTAAGCATGAAAATCAAAATTATAATCAATTCTTGAGTAAAATCGAAAATTATAAAAATAAAAATAGTGAATGGAGAACTTATATTGTTCAATGGGTACACCAAATGAAATCTCCAATTAGTTCAATGCGTCTAGCGTTGCAGAACAGAGAGTATAACGAAGAGAACATGCAACTATTAGTTGAGTTGGATCAAATAGATAAGCAGCTCAACAACATTTTGAACTTAGCAAGATTAGAGGCAGTAGACAGGGACCTAAAAATTGAGCCAATAAACTTAAGTGAAAGTATAAATAGAATAATCAACCAAAATAAGCGATTGTTTATTCAAAACAAAGTATTTCCTAAAGTGCAGATAGAAAATACTACCCCAACTGTGCTGAGTGATAAAAAATGGTTAGATTTTATCATTGATCAATTAGTTCATAACGCTATAAAATTTTCTAATCCAACAGATCAAATCATTTTTAACATAAAGCAAATAGATAATAAGTGTTGTTTAGAGATTAGTGATACAGGTATAGGAATTATAAAGGAAGATATTCCTCGTATATTTGATCTATATTTTACTGGAAAAAACGGACGTACTAATAATAACTCCTCGGGTATAGGACTTTATTTAGTTAAACAAATTCTAGATCAATTAGGGCATAAGATTAAAGTTGAATCTGAACGGTCAAAAGGAACGAAATTCACTATATATTTTAATTAAGAGGAAAAGGTGACAACTTTGTCATCTTTTTTTATTTTTCTCGATATTATAATCAAAAAAGATCTTTTAATATATGAATAAAGGAGTGATAGTAATGAATTTATTAGAACTAAATAACGTTAGTCATGTGTATGGAGATGTAATTAAGTCAAGGGGTCTGGATAATCTCTCCTTAACTACTAAAAAGGGTGAGTTCGTTGCCATAATGGGGCCTTCTGGAAGCGGAAAATCAACTTTATTAAATATTATTTCTGGTATTTTACCTGCTACTTCTGGAAGTGTTATTGTTGCAGGAAGAAACATAGCTAATCTTAATGATGAGGAAGCAGCATTATTTAGACGCAATACATTAGGATTTGTTTTTCAAGACTTTAACCTTGTTGAAACATTAACAGTAAGAGAAAATATTATGCTACCTTTGATGTTTAAGAATGAGGAAGTTAAATCTATGAAGGAAAAATCAGAGAAGGTAGCTAAATCCTTGGGTATTTCACATATATTAAATAAACGTACGCAAGAAATTTCAGGAGGACAAGCTCAAAGAACAGCAATTGCACGTGCTATTATCCATCAGCCGGAATTGTTACTGGCAGACGAGCCGACGGGAAACTTGGATTCTGCAAATTCTGAAGAAGTTATGAAAATTTTTGAAAAACTTAACCGTAACTATGGAGTGTCTACTTTTTTGGTAACACATGATGTTAAGACAGCAACTTATAGTCAGAGAGTCGTATTTATAAAAGACGGAAAAATTTATAGTGAAATCCGTAAAGGGAATAATCTTATAGAATATCGAGAAAATATTCTCAATGTTCTTAATGTACTTGGAGGTATGTAAAATGAATCTACGAGATTTTGCTAAAAATAATATAATAAGGGATAAAGAAACCTACATTGGCTATTGGCTAAGTTGTATGTTTACTGTATTTGTCTTTTTTATCTTTTCAGTAAATCAGTTTCACCCTGAACTTAATCAAGGTCCAGGAGCAGTTGCAACCATTATGGGGTCTGCCCAAGTAATAGTTGTGTTTTTTGCGATATTCTTCTTAGGATTATCAATCAATTCATTTTTATCTAGACGTAAAAGTATGTTTGGTGTTTTACTTATGATGGGAATGTCGAAAAAACAACTTCGTCGACTAATTATCATAGAAAATATGATAATTGGATTTTCAGCTATAATAGTAGGGATAATTCTAGGGTTAGCATTTGGCCATATACTGGTCTTGTTGATGGCAAATATAATTAATCTAAGCTCAATCTCCTTTTATTTCCCTATCAAATCAATCATTGTCACGATTATTGATTTTAGTATTTTATTCTTTTTGATTGCATTCTTCAGATCACAAGTTATATTAAAAAGACCAATATATAACTTACTAGATGTAAACCAGAATGAATATGGCAGTATAGCATATTCTCGTTTTTTATCTATCATGGCTATAATCTTAATTCTCTTGGGATATGCTCTAGCTAATATTCATCTAATCAATCGATTAATACCACAGGGAATTGATAGGCTGAATACTCTTCAAAACTCAGATATATTACATGCTTTAATTGGTGGATTGGTAACAATTGGTATGTTCTTATTTTTCACTCAATTCTCTAAGTATTTTACAGACAAAGTAAGAAGAAACGAAGAATACTATCTGAAAGATACGAGAGCATTATGGGTTTCTGAGCTAATGAATCGATTATCCAGTAATTCAAAAACCATGTTTATTTCAGCATTGCTATTAACTGTAGCTTTTATTACTACTATTGGAACTATTGCCTTAAACTCTACTGCTGCCGATGAAGTTTCCAAAACAACTCCATTTGATATTTCTTATTTTTCGTTTCAGCCGAATGAAAAAGAGGAGGATAACATAGAGTTTATTAATTCTAACCTCAGTGAAGCTGGAATATCTTTTAAGTTAAATAGTGTACCTATTTTACAAAAAGACAATCAAGGAAAAGAGATTATCATTTCTCAAGATGACTACAATAGTGCATCTAATGAAAGTGAAAAAATAGAACTGACTGGCAATGAGGTAGTATCACTATCAAATGGTGGTTCTCAAGAAGAAATTTCTATAACTGATAATGTAACAATTACTATCGTCGATAATCGCCCGAACATTTTTGACTCTTATCGTTACAGGAAGGTTTATGTAGTGAATAATGAGCTTTTTAACCAATTAGCACAAATATTAGAGCATACGCAAACAGCCTTTTTGTACCATTTTTCAGATACTACTACAAATGAACAAGCAAGAAAAGCAGCAACAGTTAATAGAGAAATTTTAGGGTCTGGTCTTTCTGAAGGCAATGATTTCCTCTTGATACAAAAAATTGAAAGAGTTGATCTAGAAAGATATACGTATCAAGTTTTAACGTACATTGGGATTATGCTAAGTGTAATCTTTATTCTTTCGGCTGGAAGCTTAATTTATTTCCGTCTATTAAGTAATGTTAGAGGAGCTAGTCCCACATATACTAACCTTTATAAAATTGGATTGTCTATTAATAAAATCCAAGAAGTACAACGTAAGCAATTTACGATCTTATTTTTTGCACCCGTTCTATTTGCAATAGTCAATACGTTTTTTGCGGTTAACATGTTATCCTATTTACTATCGGCCTCCATATGGAAGCAAACTATTCTGATTTCTTTAGTATTATTGCTTATTCAGATTCTATATTTTTACTTTATGAATAATCGTTTCAAAGCAAAAATTGAATTGATTCTAAGTCAAAAATAAACGCATAAAATTTTTTAAAAAATCGAGAAGAGAAACCTAGTAATTACTGAAAGGACGGACTATATGAGAACTATTACTGAAAATTATTACTCAAATCTTCAGACTGTCCTTAACTCAACTTTACCATTGATTAAAAACAATCTGTTCTTAATGGAATCGCATAACAGTTAGCAAACTTATGTGATAAAAAGAAAATCACTAACCTAACAGAAACAATCCAATTGCTTTACAAGTTATTCATATATATGGTCAAAAAATGCGGCTATGATTTTTATTGGAATGCCGAGTATAGAAAAGCGATTAGCTCCTTATCCTCAACTATACTCGAGAATAGCTTTTGCCCATGAATTTGATAGATTGAGTAAAGACGGGATCCATCATATTCTCTAATACAAATGGGAAGAGTTAGGATTATCTTTCCAACTGAAAGATTTTGCTAATTATAAAGCTGTCATTAGTATTATTAAAATTACCAGTGAAAATTTTCGGCTTATCCAAGGAATCCTCACCCTAATTGAAGGGATATTGGAAATCAATAATTTTGAAACTTTAGAAAACTACGGAGTCTTTGATGTATTTTCATCAGTTAGATTTGCACCAAGCCACAAGAACTTCCAACCTTGGAGATTCGTACTAAAGGGATCAGTTGTTGAAGCTTACATGGTAAAATCTGATGAAGACACAAGATCATTAATCGACATGGGCGTTATCCTTTTCTATATGGAAGAAATGCTAAAGACAATTGGTATCGAAAAGAAATGGACAATCGACCTAAAGGACGCAGGTAAATATTATTACATCGGTTCCTTTACTTTATAAAATTTAAACATTAAAAAGAAGCTCATTCACTTAGAGCTTCTTTTTTTCTGTATTCACTTGGACTTAGTCCCGTAAATTTTTTAAAGGACCTTGTGAAATTTGATGGACTTGTGAGACAAAGTTCCATAGAAATTTCTGTTATGTTTTTATCTGTATTCATCAAAATTTCTTCTGCCTTCATCATCCTTAAATTGTTGAGGTACTTTATAGGAGTGTACTGAAATTTTCTGATGAATTTTTTGTTTAGGTTTGACTTCGAGATTTTAAATTTCTTGGTAAGTAAGTCTAAGCTAATATCCTTATCTAAATTCTCTTTAATAAACTCTTCAATTAAAATAATCTCTTCGCTTTTTTCTTGATTTTGATAAGATTTTCTTATTTCTGAAGTTTTTTCCATGGTAATATCGTAAATTAAATCCAGAGCCTTTATAGAAATACCCAAGATATCTTCACTTTTTAGGACCTGGATAAGTTCATTGGCCCTTTGAATTAGTCTTTCATTCCTATATACAAAACCCATATCCTTTATTGAATTTATTTTTTTCAAAAATTCCACTAGGATTTTACCGTAAAAGGAATCCTTATCTATCTGGTTTTCAAAAATGATAAAGTTAAAGGCCTGAACCCTGTCCTTGGTCGTATAAGATTCCCTTGCATAAGGAAGGGCCTTGCCAATAAAAATTTCTCTAGTTATTAAAATCTTTGTATCATTGATATAGGTAAAGTAATTACCTTCATAGCTATAAGAAATCCTATAGCCCTTATTTCCTTTGCTATCAGAAGCCTGCACTTGGTACCTTTCCCTTAAGTCAATATACATGAGCATAAGTCCTGGAAAAAGTTTATAATTTTTCATTTTATTTTTAGGATGGCTTATCCCTCGATACTCTATAAAATCATCATTATCATCGACGATTTCAAAGTCCCAAGAAGCTAAATAATTAGTATTTTTCATTTACAAACTCCAAAATATTTTCATCTGCACTCTTAATAAATTCATAATCGTGTGTGATTATAATAATTGTTTTGTTTTGCTTTTTCATTTCCTTTAAGAAGCTAATTAATTTTGTCATATTCTTTAGGCACAAGCCAGAAGTTGGTTCGTCTAACAAAACTATTTCCTTATTGCTGGCAAGAGCTAGTCCAAGGGCAAGTCTTTGCTTCTCTCCTCCAGATAAGGCTTGCGGATGCCTGCCCTTCTTATCCCAAAGTCCCAAATCATGCAGGATTTTTTCCTTTAAAAGGTCATCATCTGATACTATAGACATTTCTGAGTAAACTGAATCTGTAAATAATTGATAGTTCACATCTTGCATTACAAGAGAAATTTTTTCATAGGGCCTCCTTATTTTCTCAGACCCATAATATAAATCTCCCCTTTGCCCCTTATTAAGTCCACAAATATTTCTTATAAAAGAGGTCTTTCCTATTCCATTTTCTCCAATTATAAAATAAATTCCCCTGTCAAAGGATAGGTTGAAGTCAAAAATTACCTTATCACTAGCCCTATACTTGCAAAAAAAGTTTCGACACTCCATTATTTTGTCATGATCAAAATTTTTATCAAAAAAAGATTTTTTTATGTATTTATCCTTATTCAAATCTTCCTTTTTTATTTCCTTTAGACTTCTCAGCTTATGATTTCTTATGAATTCATCATTAAGCTCTTCTCTTTCGTAGGAATTTATTTTTTTGTCCTCAATGACAAAGAGCTTATCCATTATGTCCCTTAGGTAGTAGATCCTATGCTCTGCAATAATTATAATTTTTTTCTTTTCCTTTAATATCTCAATAATATTTTTTAATCTTTCAATGGATTTATTATCAAGAGAGGCAGAGGGCTCATCAAAAATATAAATTTCATTATCCATTAGGGCAACAGATGTAATTGCCACAAGTTGTTTCTCCCCACCTGATAATTTGAATAAATCTCTATCAAGTAATTTGTCTGTACCAAAAATCCTTGTATAGTAATCTATTTTACTTAGTATCTCCTCTCTTTTTACATTTCTGTTTTCAAGAGCAAAGGCCATCTCATCACTTGAATTGATGCAGTAAAATTGATTTTTGGGATTTTGAAAAACTGTGGAAATATATTGACTCCTATCGCTTATGCCCTGATCAAATAAATTTTTTCCCTTAAATAAAAGCTGGCCCGAAATTTTGGCATTATTTACCTCTGGAATTATACCATTAATTAGCTTTATAAAAGTTGACTTGCCTGAACCTGACTGTCCACTTATTACATTTACACTGCCCCCTTCAAAGGACAGATTAATATTTTCAAATATTGTATTTTCTTTACCCTCATAATTTTCATAGGCTAAGGAAAGATTTTTAAACTCTAACATATTTTCACCCTGATGAATAAAACAATTATAAAAATTCCAAAAGCTATTAAAACATAATCTTGAAACTTCAAGCTTGCATCAGAAATAGATGACCTCTCTCCATCCACTCTCATTCCCCTTGTCATAGCTGATATGGCAACATCATCAGCAGTCTGTGATGTGATCATTAAAAGTGGAACAAACTTATATTCCAAAATCTTAGCAGGCTCTTTGAAAAAATTTTTCATACTTAGTCCATGCATATACATGGCCTCATTTATTTTCTTGTAATCTTCCTTTATTGAATAAAAAAATCTAAACATTACAGAAACTGGAATAATCAAAAAATTTGGCAAGTTTATTTTCTGCAAAGAGTAAACAAGATCACTCATTTTTGTTGTAACAAGAGCATAGTAACCCATCATAACTCCAGGCAAGATTCTTATAATAATTCCAACATAGAGGTTTAAAATCATTGTTAAAAAATTTTGCGGAAGGTTAAGCAAGAGACCCTGCCCTAAGAATGCCACAGAAGTATATAAAAGTCCCTTAATTAAAAGGGACCACTTTCTATCAAATAATGCAAGTATATAGGGAAAGATTGCTATTAAAATTCCAAGATAATAATATCTTCTTCCAAGAGAACCCTCAATGGCAGCAATCCCTATTACATTTGTTAAAAATATTTTTGTCCTAAAGTCGATTTTCATTAAGCCATTCCTGCTTTTTTGAAGTGCTTATTTAGGATTTTAATTCCAATAGTGCAACCTAAGTATCCACCTAACATACCTACTAGGACTACAGGTATAAAGGACCAAGTTGGCATAACAGATAATAGTTTTTCTGCATATTCTGCTCCGTAATCTTGGTCTATTAAAGATTGAACAAAAGCATCTCTGGCAAAATAAATTGGTATTAAATTTGCAGCTCCAAAAAGCATAAAGACCATGTAGGTTAGTCTTGCAGTTTTTATTGACTTGTAACCACCTTTTTTTAATATCATCTCGCAAATTAAAGACAATACAATTATGGCAGGAAGAACTATTGCCCCATGACCTGACATTGAAAATACAAGTCCAAAAACTATTCCCATTATTAAGACCATGCCAAACTTGTCTATCTTTGTTGAATAAAGCATAAAGACTGGCCCTGAAACCAAACCACAAGCAAAGGGAACTAGGGGCATAAGTACAGGTATAAAACCTATCATACCTCCACACCAAGTTGCCATTACAGTTAACAGTGAAAATACACCGGCATTTACTAAATCCCGTATTCCAAATTTTTTCATCTTATCTCCTCCTAATATACAAATTCTTCTGACTTCTTTGATGACTCAATCATCTTCTTGTAAGTCTTGCTTCTTTCTATTAGTTCTTTATGTCTTCCAAAGTCTTCAATTTTTCCATCTTTCATAACAATTATTTGGTCTACATTTTCTATTGACTTCATCCTGTGAGATATTATGATGACAGTTTTATTCTTTGTTAATTTATTCAAAGACTCTTGGATGTACTTTTCATTTTCCACATCAAGTGATGCGGCAATTTCATCTAAAAGAATTATTTCTGCATCCTTTAAGAAGGCTCTTGCTATAGAAATTCTTTGTCTTTCTCCTCCAGATAAGTTGGAACCATTTTCGCCGATTTCTGTTTCATATCCTCTTGGCAATTTCTTTACAAAGTCATCGCAGTTGGCAAGTCTTGCCGCTTCAAGGACTTCTTCGTCACTGGCACTGGACCTGCCTAGCCTAATATTTTCCATTACCGATCCATTAAAGAGGGTTACATCTTGAAAGACCATGGAAATGTGTTTGAACAAGTCTTGTGTGGCAATATTTTTTATCTCCTTACCATCAATTGTGATTTCTCCAGAGTCGTAATCATATAACCTTGCCACTAGTTTTATTAGGGTGGACTTACCGCAACCTGATGGACCAACAAGGGCAGTAGTCTTTCCCTGCAAGGCCTTAAAGGAAATATTATCTATAACTTTTTTGTCATCGAGATAAGAGAAGGAAACCTTATCTCCTTTAATGTCAAAGGACTTCAAGTCTGCTCTATTTCCTTTTTGAATTTTTTCATTCCTAAGTGCCTTTATTTTTTCAACTGGCGAATCAATATACATTAACTCCGCATAAAATCCGTTGAATGCAGCAACTCCATCAATTAATCTTGCTGAAGCAAATAAGTAGCCTGCAAAATACAAGATATTTATTTCTCCATCTATCAAGCTATTTAATCCAACATATATTGCAAGGGCAAGAGATAAATTTGCCACAACTCCTGCAGAAACAAGAGGGATAACTTGCCCCAGTTCTGACTTAATGTGGTTCTTTTCTAAAGACCTAACAAAGTCAATGCCACTTTTTTCCTTTTCTTCAGTCAAATTATAGGACTTGATCTCTGTAGATAGGTCAATGAGTTCTTGGAACATCTTTGAGGACTTCCTTTGCTCCTTATAATAGAAACTCACTCCCTTCTTTTGCATCTTGCTTGAAAGGAAATTCAAAATAGCAGAAATATAAATTGGCACTATAACTGCAAGCCCAAGTTTTAAATTTCCAATTAGTAGCAAAATGGAAATAATAACTAGATTTATTATAAAGCCATAAAATCCTGAAAGTGCATGAGAAAGTGCATGTTCAATTGCTTCTACATCCTTCATTATTGTTTGAGAAAGATCTGTTAAATCTCTGCTTGAATAAAAACTAAGAGGCAAGTCCTTAATTATTTCAGAAATTTCTATCCTAAGGTTTGCAGATTCCTTATAGGTTTCGTTGTAAGTTGTAATGTAGTCCCTATTAATTACAAAAATCATAAGAAGGGCAATTATTACATAGGCGATGACTGAAATCCATGGACTAAAGTCTCCTAAATTTAACAAGCCTTGCATTACATACATAAGTAAGAACATAGGTAGCATATAAGAAAGGGTCTTTAGGCTAGAATATCTTATTGCAACTAGGGCACCCTCTGCCCCCTTGTCTGTAAGTCCAAAGCGATTTTTCAAATAAGTTTTCATCAGTCAACCCTCCATTCATTTGCCTTCATATACATTTCCACAAACTTCTTATACTTGCTGTCTTCCTTGTAAAGTTTATCGTGACTTCCTCTTTCAATTAGCTTTCCATCTTCGATTAAAAGAATTTCATCTACTCCTCTTATGGAAGTAAGCCTGTGGGCAATCATAATTGTAGTCCTATTTTTTATTAATTCCTTAAAGGCTCTTTGTAGTTCATATTCGTTTTCTGGATCAGCAGCAGCCGAAGCTTCGTCCATAATTATTATTTTTGGGTTCTTTAAGAAAATCCTAGCGATACTTACCCTTTGCTTTTCTCCCCCAGAAAGATTTACACCTTCTGCTCCAATCACTACATCATAACCCTCTTTAAATTTGTCTATAAACTCGTCACACCTAGCAAGCCTTAATGCCCTTAATACTTCTTCATCAGTGGCATCACTCTTCCCAAGCTTGACATTTTCAAAAATGGAAATACCTTGGAAGAGCTGTGGATTTTGAAAAACAATTCCTATGTTTTTCATAAGACTTTCCTTGTCATAGGAAGAAATATTTTTGTTTCCAATTAAAATTTCTCCTGAGTCAACTGGGTATAGACCAGAAATTAATTTTGCAATAGTTGACTTACCTGAACCCGAACTACCCACCAAGGCATAGACCTTATCTTCTTCAAGACTGAGAGAAAAGTTATTTAAAATTTTATTTTCTCCGTCATAGGAGAAGTCTACATTCTTAAATTCAATATTCTTGTTTAAGAACTCTCTTTGGTTTCCAAATTCTATTTCCTTCGCCTTCATCTCCTTGAACAAATTTTCAAGATTATCCACAGCAGAATTTGCCTGGAAGACAAACATAGATACATACATAATTTTCATTGTGTTAGAAAAGAATATCCCCATGAACAGAGTAAAAAATAAAATTTTTGCCGCCCAAAGACCAGGATCAGCTCCCCTATTAACCATAAAGATTCCCAAAAATATTGGCGTAATTATAAAAATATTTAAAAGCCATTGGAATATGACATAGGGAACCCTGCAAGACATAGAATACTTATAGACCATATCCTTATAAACAAGAATCGAATCATAAAGTTTTTTAAAACCGATTAAGGGTGCATTAAAAATCTTTACTACAGGCATGGCCCTTACATACTCAACTGCACCTGCGTTCATTTCGTCAAGCATATCCATGTACTTCTTCATAAAGGACTGATCACCCATCATATTTTTTACAAGGACTAAACTTATTAGGACAATGACAATAAAAAATATTCCAAGATATAAATCCAATAGGAAGGTCAAGATAATCATAAGTATGGGAGTCAAAAAGGCTGCTGTTTGATCTGGAATTAAATGAGCCACAATCATGTGAGTTTGCTCCACATTGTTGTCAATTATTTTTCTCACTTCTCCAGAATTATTTAGGTCAAAAAAAGTATTAGATGCCCTAAGAAGGTGTCTTATACCTCTTTCACGAAGACGCGTTTCAAGTCTAAAACCTGCCAAGTGACTCATCCAAAGACCCATAAAGTATAAAAGACCATAGGCAATAAATAAAATTAAAATTTTTATTGCAAGACTTCTTTCTTCTGATAAGACCCCACCAGTAAATACATTCTTTAGCAAAATCCAAATTAAATAATAAGCATAAAATTCTAAAACAGTGCCCAAGGTCGTAAGTAGACATGCAAGAATACCGTGAAGTTTTCTCTCAGGTATGTAGGAAAATAATTTTTTGTATAATTTCAAAATATTCCACCTCTCTTTATTTAATATCAAGTTAATTGATAACAATTATCGAGATTATTATAATATTTCTTTTTCCAATTTTCTTAACAAAAATACTTTTATATTCAAAAAAATTTTTAATTATATTCAATTAGAATTTATTTGTCATATTTTCCTTTCATCACAAGCATCCAAAATTTTATAAAATCTCTTTGCAAGAAAGCATAAAAAAAAGTCCCACATTAATCATGTGAGACTGTTTTAAAATTTCTAATTTATCTTACATATAATTTTCTGCTTTTACACTAGCCTTTGATGGTGACACTAGTCTTGAGTATGCTTCAACTAAGACTACAGCAGCAAGACTTGGTAGTACCCAAGACAAACCGTTTGATGCCATTGGAAGGCTTGCTTCAAGCTTTGTCAATAGAGGTAGACTAAGATTAAATGTTGACTTGGCAACAGACACAAGTGGTAGACCAACTGCAAAGAAGGCTGATGCCTTATAAGAAAGTCTGGAGTAACCAACAAAGTCGTGTGTAAATCCTAAGAGTATTAAGACTAAGGCAACTGGATATATAACAGTTAGTAGTGGCACTGATAAAGCAAGAAGTTTATTAAGTCCGAAGTTTGCCATTACAAAGGAGAAGAAAGTCCAAAGGAAAACCCATCTGCCATAAGACATCTTGCGGTTAAATAGGCTGCAAAAATATTCAGATCCACTTGATATTAAACCTATACAAGTTGTTAAACAAGCAAGAGTAAATATTGAAGCCAAAAGAACTAAACCAAAGTTGCCAAATACAAGCTTAACAGCTTCTGTAAGAACAACTGCACCATTTTCTACGCCAGCGAAGGCCTTTGAAGTAACCATGCCCATTGTTGAAAGCATTAGGTAAACAACAAACAAAACACTACCTGCAAGTAGACCAGCCTTAGCAGTGTAAGATGTGACAAGCTTCTTATCTTCAACGCCAAATCTTCTTATAGCAAGAGTGACAACAAAACCAAAGTTAAGAGCTGCAACTGCATCCATAGTGTCATAACCTGCAAGGAAACCAGCAACAACTGGAGCGTCTTTGTAATTTCCACTTGGCATTGCAGGAAGCTTTGGTAGAGTCATAACTTTTGCAAACATTATAAATATTAAAAGTAAAAGTGTTGGAGTTAAATATTTTCCAACTCTTGCAACTAACTTGTTAGGCTTTAAGCAAACCCACATTGCAACAGCAAAGAATACAAAGGTATAGGCAAGCCTTACAAGAGATAGGTTAAAAGTTTCTGGCACATAAGGTGCTATTGCCATTTCAAAAGGAACAGATCCAGCTCTTGGTATTCCAAGACCAGGTCCTATTGAAAGATATATTGCAGTAGTAAAAACTAAGGCGAACTTTTCTCCAACTCTTGAAGATAAATTTTTAAGTCCATCAGTCTTGCCAACAGCTATAGCTCCAAGGACTGGGAAGATAATTGCAGTAACAGAAAAAGCCAAAAGGGAAATTAAAGTTTTATTCCCTGCTTGATTTCCTAAGAATGGAGGGAAAATTAAATTTCCAGCTCCAAAGAACAATCCAAAGAGCATTATGCTCACTTGAGTAAACTGACTTCTTGATAAATTTTTCATTCTTTCCTCCTAATTTTTAATTTTATAAATAAAAAAAGTCCCTTGTCTAAATAATAGACAAAGGACGAATTATCGCGTTACCACCTTAGTTCCTACAAATATGTAAGCTCTCTTAGCAAGCATCAATCAATGCCGAGTATAGATAACGCCTACTAAAGCGGCAAATCTTACTAGGGTTCAGACTTGCATAAAGAAAAAGGATTTTCGAATTTATTTCCATTATAGGCTTTCACCAAACGCCTACTCTCTAAAAACTTTAATAAACCTACTCGTTTTTTCCAATATTTTTTATAAATAAAATTATGATTTGCTTGTTATTATAAGAAATAAAAATCAGCTTGTCAACTATTATTTTTGACAACTTTTGAGTTTAATAAAAAATTTATTATCCTAAATGTTTTCTGTTAATGTATCAATCTTTTCTTTAACAGTATCTTCATCTAAACCCAAACCCTTGGCAAAGTATAGTAGACCATTTTTTGTATCCTCTAGACTTTCAAAAGAAGCTGAAGCATAATGAGCATCCTCTAGCTTTTGTCCTAAAGGCTTATCATAAGTTACACTACTATCTGTAAGTAAAAAATCTGGGTTTAGATTTTTTACAAGTTTAAAATCAGGATTCATTTCATCGCCTATACTACTTGCATCAGGATAAAGAGATTCTGCCCCGTTAGGAACTCCCACTACATTTTCATAACCCAAAAATTTTAAAGCCTTTGCAGCTTTAACTGACATAGCAACTATTCTTGGATTTTCTTTTTCAACGAAAAGTTTATCTTCTATTTTTTCTTCTTTTACTACATTTTCTTGGCTAACTTCCTTTGCATTGGAAGTATTTTCTAATGATGCTTTGTCCTGAGATTTGCAAGAAGTCACTAGCATCATTAAAAGTAAAGCAATAGAAATCTTGGTATAAAACTTTCTGTTCATAAAACACACTCCTTTTAAAATTTTTGCTCTAAGCTTAATTTATTCTATTATCATAGTATCACATTATTCAAAAAAAAAAAAATAGCAGAGCGAAATTTTGTGAATGTTCAATAAATTTAAGAGGGCTTGAAAAATTCTAGTAAAAATTTTATGGATTTATTATAAAATTTGAACATAAAAAAACTGTCGCTTTTATACGACAGTTTTGATTTAGATTTTAAAGTTTAAGCATTAACTTTTTCTTTTTCTGCTTCTGCTTTTTTAGCTTGAGCTTCTGCAAGTTTTGCTTGTCTTTCTTTTTCTTTCTTTTCTTTTTCCTTTTGTTTCATCTTTTCCACTCTTTCAGGATATTCGCAATAAATTGCTCCTGTTGGACATTTTGAAACGCAAATTCCACAGTTGATGCATTTGTCATAGTCAATTGATGCTAGGTTGTTTTCTACATGGATTGCATCCTTAGGACAGTTCTTTTCACAGATTCCACATCCTATACAACCAATGCTACAATTATTTCTAACAACTTTTCCTGAATCAAGTGATTTACATTCAACAACTGTTTTTGATTTGTAAGGTCTTAGAGAAATAATTTTCTTAGGACAAATGTTGATACACTTCATACAAGCTACACATTTTTCCTTGTCTACGACTGCAACTCCATTAACCATGTGGATGGCGTCAAATTCACAAACGCTTACGCAAGTTCCACCACCACAGCAACCGTAGTTACAAGCTTTTGCACCTTGTTGGTAGTCAGCTATAAGTCTACAGTCAACTAGGTCATTGTAGTCATATTTATTTTTTGCCTTGTCGCAGTCACCTTGACAATGAACTACGGCAACATTTCTATCAACATTTTCTGCATTGACACCCATTACTTGGCTGACTTTTTCAGCAGTTTCTGCACCACCAATAACACAACCATTAACTGGTGATGTACCATTGGCAATTGCTTCTGCAAGTCCATCACAACCTGGGAAACCACAAGCTCCACAGTTTGCTCCTGGAAGGGCATCTCTAACTTCTGCTACCTTTGGATCAACTTCTACATAAAAAACCTTTGATGCAATGGAAAGTATTATTCCGAAAAAAGCTCCCGCTATTCCCAAAAACACCATTGGGGTAAGTATTGCACTAATTTCCATAATTACCTCCTATACCAATCCGCCGAAACCTGAGAATGCTATGGCCATAAGACCAGCACTCACAAGCGCAATAGGAACACCTTGAAGTGCCTTAGGTACATCTGCAAGCATAAGTTTTTCTCTTAGGGCTGCGATTAATACTAAAGCTAGTGTAAAGCCTAGAGAAGCTCCAAATCCACTAAAGATTGTTTCTATTAAGTTATATCCGTTTTGCACGTTTAATACTGTTACACCAAGTACAACACAGTTTGTAGTGATAAGTGGAAGATAAACACCCATAGCTTGGTAAAGTGAAGGTGATGACTTCTTAATAAACATTTCTACAAATTGTACTAGGGATGCAATTACAAGTATAAAGGCAATTGTTTGTAAGTACTCAAGTCCAAATTTATTTAATACGAAATTTTGAATTAGCCATGTTATTGCAGATGCAAGTACAACTACAAAGGTAACGGCAACTCCCATTCCAAGGGCAGTTTCTGTTTTGGAAGATACACCTAAGAAGGGACAAATTCCTAAGAACTGAGCAAATATATAGTTATTTACAAGTATTGTTGAAATTAAAATTGTTAAAATACTCTCTAACATTAGTCTGCCCTCCTATTAAGTAGTAGTTTGAATCCTGCAATTAAGAATCCTAGAAGTATGAAGGCACCTGCTGGGGCTCCCATAATTCCAATTCCTGGATAGGATTCTGGTAAGATTTGTTTTTCAAATAATGTTCCGTAACCGAAAAATTCACGAACAAGACCCATGGAAAGAACTGCTATTGTATAGCCAACTCCTGTTCCAAATCCATCTACTATTGATGGAACAAGTTTGTTCTTGTATGCGAAACCTTCTGCTTCTCCAAGGATACAGCAGTTAACAACGATTAGTGGTAAGAAAATACCAAGTGCTGCATAAATTGATTGGAAATATGCTTGAAGGATCATTTGTACTAAAGTTACGAAAGTTGCAATTACTACTATAAAACAAGGAATTCTTATTTTATCAGGAATTACATTTCTAAGGGCAGATACTACTGTGTTACTCATTATAAGTACAAAAGTAACCGCCATACCCATTGCTAGTGAGTTAGTTAAGCTGTTTGTAATAGCCAGTACTGAACAAAGACCTATAAGTTGCATGAATACAGGATTGTTTTTGAAAGCACCGTCTAAAAATACTTTAGATAATTTCATTTTAAACCCCCTTATTCATTTTTTAGAACTTCGTTATAAACTATTATGGCATCGTTGGAACCTGCAAGTGCTCCCTTAGAAGAAATTGTTGCTGATGTTAGCCACATAACTTCATTGTCAGCCTTTGGATCCTTAGATATTTCTAATGGACCTGCAGCAGACTTTCCTTCATAGGATGGATAGTATTCATCAGTTGTGATTCTAGAACCAAATCCACTTGTTTCTCCATTGGAGATATTTCTAAATCCAGCGATTGTATCGCCTTCAAGTAGGAATCCAAGGGCGTTAGTCATAGCTCCACCATAACCATTTGATTTTACGTTTACACCATATCCAACAACATCTTGTCCCTTTTTAGCAACAAAGATTTTTTCTATGTTTGGATATTTTTCTTTTATTGAATCTAATTTAGCTTGATCGTATTCTTCGAAACTATCAGCAGCATCACCAAAAATAACTTCATAGGATGCAAGTGTATTTTTAAGTTCAGTTTCAGCAATTACTGGAGCCGTAAAACTATTTACAGCTGCAAGAAGACCTGCTGATAGGGCACAGAATACTAAAAGTATTATTCCAAATTTTACCGGTTCTTTCATTTACTTCGCCTCCCCATATGCACTTGATACTGTAAGTTTGTCAATTAATGGTGTTGCGAGGTTCATAAGACATATTGCGTATGAAACACCTTCAGGAAGAGATGCCTTAACCCTAATAACTGCTGTTAAGATACCACAGCCAAGGGCAAAAATAATTCTTCCTTTTTTGTTTATTGGGTTTGTAGTGTAGTCAGTTGCCATGAAAATAGCACCAAGTAACAAACCACCTGCAAGTAGTTCATAAGGAATAAGTTCCATTGGGATTCCAAGAACAAATAAACATACTGCAGTTGTTGCAACATAAATAACTGGAATTTCCCAAGAAATTACCTTTCTTGCTACTAAGTAAACAAATCCAATTAGAAGTGCAATTGCAGAAGTTTCTCCTATTACACCACCAATATTTCCCATAAACATATCTCCCATTGATGGAAGATTAGTAAGATCGCCAGAAGCTATTATTTGAAGAGGTGTTGCAAAAGATATTCCATCCACTGCTGCAGATGATGTTGTAATACCTTGCTTCAATATTTCTGGTGAAATATAATCTGTAATTTGTTTTGGCCAAGATGTCATAAGTACAAGTCTTGCTGCAAGGGCTGGGTTCATAAAGTTGAAACCAATACCACCAAAACATTCTTTAACTACTAAAATTGCAAAAACTGATCCGAAAGCTGCCATCCATAGTGGGAAAGATTGAGGCATATTAAGTGCAATCAATATTCCTGTAACAACAGCAGATAAATCAGCGATTTGTACAGTTTTCTTTAGGCATTTTTGTGTAATAAGTTCAGTAAATACACAAGCACCGATACATACTGCTAAAAGAGCTATAGCCCTTGTTCCAAAGAAATAAACAGAAGCAATCATTGCAGGAACAAGTGCAATAATAACATCAAGCATAATCTTTCTAACAGTGTCGTTTGACCTAATATGAGGAGCTAATGAAACAAAGCGTGCCTCATTTACTGTCATCGGATCTTTATTAATTTTATTATTTTCCAAATTGATCCCTCCTATCTCTTTTGATTAGCTCTGATTTCTCGTTTAGCTAATTTAACAGATGCTGTAAGATGTCTCTTCGCTGGACATACAAAGGAACATATACCACATTCCATACATTGGTCAGCGTGAAGATCCATACATAAGTCCACATCGCCCTTTAAAATCGCATGATTAATATCAGTTGGATTTATATGAGCTGGGCAGTGGTCAACACATCTTGAACATCTAATACATGGAGACTCAATTCTTTCTGTGACTTCTTCTTCAGTGAAAACTAAAATACCAGAAGTAGTCTTAGTAATTGGTGAGTCAAGATTAAATACTGACTTACCAGTCATAGGACCACCACAGATGATTTCTTTGAAGTTGTCTTTTACTCCACCACAGAAATCTAGGATATCTCCCACAGGAGTACCTATTTTAACGAGAATATTCTTAGGTTCCTTAATACCAGAACCAGAAACAGTTATAACTCTTTCATAGGAAGGTTTTCCTTCGATCATGGCTTCATAGAAGGCAAGAGTAGTACCAACATTTGTTAGGAAAACTCCAACATCATTTGTTACACCATTTTGTGGAACAATTCTTCCAACTACAGCTTCAGAAAGTCTCTTTGAATCACCTTGTGGATACTTAGTTTGGCAACCAACAACCTTTAAGTGATTCCAATTAGGATTTTCCTTAATAACCTCTTCCATCTTAGCAATTGCATCAGGTTTGTTTTCTTCAATTGCCATATAGGAAGCTTCCTTGTTGTAGTAATATGAGAAGATATCTAGACCTTCTAATATTTCTTCAGTTTTTTCTAGCATAATTCTATGGTCACATGTAAGGAAAGGCTCACATTCTGCACCATTAATTATACATTCATCTAGAACTGGGTCTTCACTCTTTAGCTTAGCGTGAAGTGGGAAACCAGCTCCCCCCATTCCTACGATTCCCTTTTCTTTAATAAAAGGAATTAAATCGTCAATTGGATGATCCTTATAATCCTTAAAAGATTTAAGGTCATCAGTCATTTCATCCTTGCCATCGTTTTCTATAACGACGCAATCACAATACCTTCCATCAGCTGTATACATTTTTTTAATCTCTTTAACTGTACCTGATACAGAAGAGTGTATAGCTGCTGAAATAAAAGCATCAGAATTCCCAACAATTTGGCCAACTTTAACAGTGTCGCCCTTAGATACAACAGGTGAGCATGGCGCACCAATGTGTTGTGACATAGGTATGTAGGCAATCTTTGGACTTGGCATCCTCTCAATTGCGATTTTTTCTGTCAAAGTTTTGTGTTCGTCCATATGAACTCCACCTACGGAAAAAGTGAGATTTCTTGAACTCATAAAACTTCACCCCTTATTTGGCATAAGCCTATATTTTTACCATTTGTTATAATTATAACACTAAATTTTATTAAAGTACATTATTCTACTGAAAAAATTCAATTTAGGAAATCTTTATCATCATTTAAAATTAGTCATTCTTGACCCTTGGTTTTTGATATCGTTTATCAAGAACAAAATAAATTAAAAACTTTATTTTTCTTTAGTAGTTGGCTTCTTTGTATATAAAATTAGGCTGATAAATTTAAATACAAGCAATATTATCAGAAGATTTTTTCTTTTTAGTCTTTAACAATAGTCCATAATTCTATAAAATCAAATCTCCTAATTAAAATTTTACTCAAATATAAAAAACGACGTTATGTAATATAACGCCGTCATCTTATATCATTATTCTAGTGGAGCTAAAACTAGAGCCCTACCCTCTATTACTGTTTGTCCATGTTGATTTACGCAAACTGTGTCCAGAATTACCCTATTTGTATCAGGAAAGATTTCTTCTACTGTGCAAGTCGCTGTAATAGTATCTCCAAAATGAACTGGGTGCGTAAATTTAAGATCTTGATTCAAATAAATAGTTCCTGGTCCAGGAAGTTGGGTTCCTAATACTGAAGAAATAAATCCTGCACTAATCATACCGTGAGCAATACGTTTTTTAAATCTTGTTTTTTTAGCAAACTCTTCATTGATGTGGGCAGGGTTAAAGTCACCAGATACTCCAATGTAGTTATAAACATCTGCCTCTGAAACAGTTTTTGTAAAGCAAGCACTTTGCCCTACCTTCAATTCATTAATAGTTTTTCCCTTTGTGTTATCCATATGTCACTATCCCTTCTATTTTATTTTGAGTGACTCTTTAACCAGTCCACTACAGTTGGTGCTACTTCTTCTTGACTCCTTCTACTTACAAACATTCCAATGTGACCTGTAGGGAAAGATTTAGCTGTGTAGTCTTCACTTCCCACATAATCTCCAATTGGAATAGATGCAGCATTAGGCACTTGGTTATCTCTTTCTGCATAAAGATTTAGAACTGGCTGAGTGATTTTTTTCAAATCTACTTTTTTACCACCAACTTCCATTTCGCCTTTAATAAGACGATTTTCTCTATACATTGCGTTTAAGAATTCCTTATAAGCCATGCCAGCTTGTCCAGGACTGTCGAAAATCCACTTTTCCATAGTCATAAAACTTGAGAGATGTTCTGGATCGTCTAAGTCATTTATGACATCTACATATTTGTTCACCATAAGTGATAAAGGTTTTAAAGTTAGGAAACCTGTATTCATAAAGTCTCCTGGCACAACTCCATAGGCTTCTACCATCCTGTCTGGGTCTAAATATTTTCCCCACTTGAAAAGAAGTCCGTCATCTGTAGAGAAGTCTACAGGTGTAACCATAGTTACAAGATTTTTAACCTTTCCTGGATGAAGAGCTGTGTACATTAAACTAAAAGTACCACCTTGGCAGACACCAAGAATATTTATCTTATCTGCGCCACTTTCTTTTCTTATGTGGTCAACAACATCGTCAATGTAAATATTTATATAGTCATCTAAAGAGATATACTTGTCATCAGCTGTAGGGAAACCCCACTCTATCAAATATAAATCTAGTCCACTGTCTACTAGCTTTTTAATAAAGGACTTATCTTGACCAATATCCATCATTGAAGGAGTGTTTACAAGTGCATAAACTATTAAAGTTGGAACCTTGCTCACACTTCCTGTAGATTTTTTGTAGTGATAAAGTTTTAACTTATCTTCCTCAAAAACAACTTCTCTTGGAGTTTGATTAGCATAATCATTAGTTGCATTTACCATACTCTCATAACTTTTTAGAAATTTTTCTTGAGCCTTTATCCCTTCTTCAATGGATGTCTTTATATCAAAAAAATCTTTGTACATTTTCTCCTCCTTGACCTAATCTATCTCAAAGTTTATTGCGATAATTTTTTAAAGCTTTCTCAGTCTTCCTTACCCTTCAATTCTTCCAATTCTTTCTTTAAGGACCTAACTTCACGTCTCAATTCATAGACATTCTTATAAACATTATCTACTTCAGACTTTGTAACAATTGGAGAATCGCTAAGAGATTTTTCAATTAACTTGTCAAATTCAATTTTAAAAATCATATAAGAATCTGCTGCCTTAGCAATAAGCTTTGAAAACTCATCTGTATAAAAATATTTTTCAATGGCATTTTCAACATGCTTTGACCACATCTTATAAAACTCATTGAAAGTTTTTGGATCTTCACCCTTATCAACTGCTTCAAAGTATTCTTCAAAAACTTCTTGGGAGTTCTTATATCCAACAGATAAAGATTTCGTCATAAATTCAGAGACAGAAATTAGCATATCAATCATAGAATCTACAGCTCTATTGTTTTGCTCAAGCATTTCTCTTGAACTTCCAACTACAGGAGATTTTACTAAAATTCCAAAAGTTTTATTATAGGCATCCTTCCATTCTTTTAAAGAATCTGATAGCTTCATAGGATCCTTGTATATAGCTTCCATGTAAATATCAGCTATATTTTGGTAGGCAAAAGACCAAGGACCAACAAAATTTTCTAAAGTTTTTAAGTAAGTATTAAAGTAACTTTGAGAGTTAATCATCAAGCCTTGAATTTCTTTAGGCAAAAGTGGAATTAAATTATTTGTGAAAATTTCATTAAATTGATTTACTAACTGGTTTAGATTTTCTTTGTAGGTATCACTTCCAGGTTTTAAATAATCATCGTTGAACTTTTTCCATTGTTCATAAGCACCAAGGTACAATTTGTTAGAGTTAAGAATTTTTTCAAAAACATCTCTAGTACCTGCTCCCATCATTTTGCTAGCATCAAAAGGATTATAATATTCCATCATCTTTGTCCAAGCTTCGTAAGGACTATTCATAAATGGATTTTCTTGACTAGAATTTTTCACCATGTCTTCCCAACCCTTCATCCATGCTTGTTGGAACTTTGCCCAATCTTGATATTTTGTAAAATCAAAAGCATTGTCTTGTGTTTCTTCATTTTCAGGATCTCTCTTTGGCAGAGCATCCATCCATGCCTTCATCATTTCTTGACTTGTTTTGAACATATCATTCCAAGCGTTGTTGTTCATTGTCATATTATCCTCCCTGTTTTCTAAATTTAAATTCACTTTTGTAATTTATCTTATTAATAAATTACCCACTTTTTTATATTGTAAAACAATAATATTTTGTTTTGTTAAATTTTTATTAAAGTTTATGTAAAATTTATTACTTCTTAGTTTTTTGTTAGCTTTTGATACCTTATAACTTTGTAAAAAACCATGTCTTAGTAATTTATAAAAATTTTTCTCTTGCCAGCTTATAAAAGTTTGTTAGTCACTAACCAAATGCAAGTCTTTGATGATTCGCTTGTTGATATATAAATAGAAAGCCACAAAACCTTACTTTCTTATGCTTTAATGCAAGGTTATGAAATTTTATTAGCTTATGATTTAATACAAGGCTATGAAATTTTATTAGCTTATGATTTAATACAAGCTTGAAAAACTTTACTAGCTCCCAATAACTTAAAAGCTTATAAAAATTTTTCTACTCCTGTTTGTTTGCAAACTATAAAATTATTATTTCCTTATCTTTTCTTATAACCACCTTAGCAGCAAGAATTTTATTTTAAAAATTTGCACAAAAAAAGTAGGCCTATATCTAAGCCTACTTTTAATTTATAAAATTTTATTCTTCTTCAACTGTTTCAAGTTCAATTTTAACGTCATCAGTTGTTATAACTTCTGAGTCTTCTAGGATATTGTAATCTTCCTTTAGGCTTTCGTCGATTCCAATTTGAACCTTTGAATTAATACGAGCACCTGTACCTGCTGGTATAAGTTGTCCAATTATAATATTTTCCTTTAGACCTTCAAGTTTATCTTCCTTACCCTTGATTGCTGCATCTGTAAGAACTCTTGTAGTTTCTTGGAAGGATGCTGCTGATAGGAAGGATTCTGTTGCAAGGGAAGCCTTTGTGATACCAAGTAAGTTGATTTGACCAATAGCTGGTTCCTTACCTGCTTCAATAGCTTCTTTGTTTGCTCTCTTGTAGTCAACAACATTTACAAGAGATCCTGGAAGTAAATCTGTATCTCCTGCATCTTCTATCTTGCACTTTGATAGCATTTGTCTAACAATGATTTCAATGTGCTTGTCGTTGATGTCTACCCCTTGAAGTCTATAAACTCTTTGAACTTCTTTTACAATGTATTCTTGTACACCCTTTTCGCCCTTAACACGTAGTAAGTCTTGTGGATATACAGAACCTTGTGTAAGTTCATCTCCTGCTTCAACTTCATCGCCAGCTTTAACCTTTAGTCTTGAGCCATAAACGATGTTGTAGGAGTCTACTGTTCCATCTTCAGCTGTAATAAGAACTTCTCTCTTCTTGTTAGTTTCCTTAATGTCAACTACCCCAGCACGTTCTGCAATAACTGCAAGACCCTTTGGCTTTCTAGCTTCGAAAAGTTCTTCAACTCTTGGAAGACCTTGAGTGATGTCGGCAGCTGCCGCTACACCACCAGTGTGGAAAGTTCTCATTGTAAGTTGTGTACCCGGTTCACCAATTGATTGGGCAGCAATTACACCAACTGCTTCACCAATTCCAATGTGTGATCCTGTTGCAAGGTTTCTACCATAACAGTGGGCACAAACCCCAGTCTTACTCTTACAGCCAAGGATTGATCTAACCTTAACTTCTTCTATTCCTAGAGATTCGATTAGGGCTGCATCGTCATCAGAGATGGCTTCGTTAGCTCCAACAATTAGTTCTCCAGTTTCTGGGTTAACTATATCTTCAAAGGAGTATCTTCCTTCGATTCTATCTGCAAGAGATTCTATTAATTCTTTTCCATCTTTAAAGGCTTTAGCTACAAGATATTCATCTGTGCCACAGTCTTCTTCGGAGATAATAACTTGTTGTGAAACGTCTACTAGTCTTCTTGTCAAGTAACCAGAGTCGGCAGTTCTTAGGGCTGTATCGGCAAGACCCTTTCTGGAACCGTGGGCTGACATGTAGAATTCAAGTACTGAAAGACCTTCTCTAAAGTTTGAAGTGATTGGAACTTCGATAGTCCTACCTGAAGGTGATGCCATAAGTCCACGCATACCTGCAAGTTGTCTAATTTGGTTCTTAGAACCTCTGGCTCCAGAGTCAGCCATGATGTAGATGTTGTTTAGAGCATCAAATCCGTCCATTACATCATCAGTTAAGTCATCTGTTGCCTTGTTCCAGATTTCAATTACCTTTTCATATCTTTCTTCATCAGAGATAAGACCCTTTCTAAAGGCTTTTTCGTACTTAGCTACTTCTTGCTCAGCTGCTGCCAAAATTTCTGGTTTAGAGTCAGGAATTTGTACGTCACCCATTGAAATTGAAATAGCTCCAATAGTTGAGTAATGGTATCCTGTTGCCTTGATGTTATCAAGAAGCTCAGCAGTTTTTATATTTCCATGTTTTTTGTAAGTTTTTTCAATTATTTTTCCAAGAAGTTTCTTGTCTACAACTTGGTCGATTTCAAGTGAATATTTATCTTCATCCCTGTTAACAAAACCAAGGTCTTGTGGGATAAATTCATTCATAATAAATCTACCAACAGTTGATGGGACAATTTTACCCCTCTTGTCATTTTCATCTGCATATCTTCTTACAGATACCTTAGATTGAAGGTGTAAGAATCCTGATTCATAAGCGTGGAACATTTCATCGAAGTTTCTATAAACTGATCCGTCACCCTTTAGCTTATCTTCTCTCATAAGAGTTAGATAATATGAACCAAGAACCATATCTTGTGTAGGAGTAGTAATTGGCTTACCATCCTTTAGGGCCAAGATATTGTTAGTTGAAAGCATTAGTAGTCTTGCTTCAGCTTGTGCTTCAGTTGATAGTGGTAAATGGACAGCCATTTGGTCACCATCAAAGTCGGCGTTATAAGCTGTACAAGAAAGTGGATGAAGCTTAATAGCCTTTCCTTCTACAAGGATAGGTTCAAAGGCTTGGATACCAAGTCTGTGAAGTGTCGGTGCACGGTTAAGAAGAACTGGGTGATCTTGGATAACTTCTTCAAGTACATCCCAAACTTCTTCCTTTCCTCTTTCAACCATTCTCTTTGCAGATTTAATGTTGTAAGTTAGGCCTCTAGAAACAAGCTCTTTCATTACAAAAGGTTTAAATAATTCTAGTGCCATGTTCTTTGGAAGTCCACATTGGTAGAATTTAAGTTCTGGTCCAACTACGATTACAGAACGACCAGAGTAGTCAACTCTCTTACCAAGTAAGTTTTGACGGAAACGACCTTGCTTACCCTTTAACATTTCTGATAAAGATTTAAGTGGTCTGTTTCCTGGTCCAGTAACAGGTCTTCCACGTCTACCGTTATCAATAAGAGCATCTACAGATTCTTGTAGCATTCTCTTTTCATTTCTAACGATAATGTCTGGAGCGTTAATGTCCATTAACTTCTTAAGTCTGTTATTTCTATTTACAATTCTTCTATATAAGTCATTTAAGTCACTTGTTGCAAATCTTCCACCATCAAGTTGTACCATTGGTCTTAGGTCTGGTGGTATAACAGGGATTGCATCAAGGATCATCCATTCAGGCTTGTTGTCTGATTGGATAAAAGCATCAATAACTTCTAGCCTTCTTGTAATTCTAATTTTCTTTTGTCCAGTTGCATCTTGGAGCTTTTCTGTTAGTTCATCATTTTCCTTTTGAAGGTCAACTTTTTCTAGAAGGTCTCTAATAGCTTCTGCACCCATCTTTGCCGTAAACTTGTCCCCATATTCTCTCTTGAATTCCCTATATTCAATTTCTGATAATAGTTGTTTTTCATAAAGAGTTGTTTCGCCTGGTTCAACATAAGTTACTACATAAGATGCAAAGTAAAGTACCTTTTCAAGGGCCCTAGGGCTCATGTCTAGTACAAGACCCATTCTTGAAGGGATTCCCTTGAAGTACCAAATGTGTGATACTGGAGCAGCAAGTTCAATATGACCCATTCTTTCACGACGAACCTTAGCCTTTGTGACTTCAACGCCACATTTTTCGCAGACTACTCCCTTGTATCTTACTCTTTTATATTTTCCACAGGAACATTCCCAGTCCTTAGTAGGTCCAAATATTTTTTCGCAAAATAGACCTTCTTTTTCAGGCTTTAATGTCCTGTAATTTATAGTTTCCGGTTTTTTAACTTCTCCATAAGACCAAGACCTGATCTTTTGAGGTGAAGCAAGTCCAATTTTTATTGAATGGAATAATTCATGTTCGCTCAAGGAGCACTTCTCCTTTCATATTAATTAATATAATAATTAATCTTCAGATTCATCGGATTCATCATCGTCTTCATACTCGCCGTCTTCATCTTCGTAGAAGTGACTGTTTTCAAAAGACTCAACTTCATCATTTGAAATTGTTCTGATTCCAATATTTGCAGTTCCAGTTTGTTCGATTAGTTCCTTTAATTCATCATCGTCTGAATTCGTATTATTATCATCGATGTTGTCAATCTTTGTTAGTTCATCTTCATCAACTTCAAGGTCAACTTCATTGCCTTTTTCGTCAAGAACTTGAATTTCAAGAGCTAGTGCTTGAAGTTCTTTTATTAGAACCTTAAAGGATTCAGGAACTCCTGGTTGTGGAATGTTCTCGCCCTTAACAATAGCTTCGTAAGTCTTAACACGACCAACAATGTCGTCAGACTTAACTGTAAGCATTTCTTGTAGAGTATGGCTGGCACCATATGCTTCAAGAGCCCAAACTTCCATTTCTCCAAATCTTTGTCCACCGAATTGTGCCTTACCTCCAAGAGGTTGTTGTGTAACAAGGGAGTAAGGTCCAGTAGAACGAGCGTGGATCTTTTCATCAACTAAGTGGTGAAGTTTCAACATATACATGTAACCAACTGTTACAGGGTGGTCGAATTCTTCTCCAGTTCTACCATCTCTTAGTTGAATTTTTCCATCTCTAGAGTATCCAGCTTCTTCAAGTGTGTCGAAAATGTCATTTTCATTAGCACCATCAAATACTGGTGTGGCAACGTGCCATCCAAGTTTTTTGGCAGCAAGTCCCAAGTGAACTTCTAGTACTTGTCCAAGGTTCATACGAGAAGGAACCCCTAGTGGGTTAAGAACAATTTGGATTGGTGTACCATCTGGCATGTAAGGCATATCTTCCTTAGGCATAACCCTAGAAATAACACCCTTGTTACCGTGACGACCACACATCTTATCTCCAACTTGAATCTTTCTCTTTGTAGCAACAAAGACTCTTACCATTTCGTTAACACCTGGTTGAAGTTCATCTCCTTCAGACCTGTTAAATGTCTTAACATCAACAACAATTCCATGTTCACCGTGAGGAAGTCTAAGGGAAGTATCTCTTACTTCTCTTGCCTTTTCGCCAAAGATTGAACGAAGAAGTCTTTCTTCTGCAGAAAGTTCAGTTTCTCCCTTTGGAGTTACTTTCCCAACTAATATATCTCCTGGTTTAACTTCTGCACCAATTCTTATAATACCTCTGTCGTCAAGGTCCTTTAACATATCTTCCCCAACATTTGGGATGTCTCTTGTAATTTCTTCAGGTCCAAGTTTTGTATCTCTTGCTTCTGATTCGTATTCTTCAATGTGAAGTGAAGTCAATACGTCATCAATAACAAGTTCTTGACTTACAAGCATGGCATCTTCGTAGTTATATCCTTCCCAGTTCATAAAGGCTATTAGGATATTTTTACCAAGAGCCATTTCACCTTGGTCTGTACTTGGTCCATCGGCAATGATTTCTCCTGCTTCTACAAGGTCGCCTTCCTTGACAATAGGTCTTTGGTTAATTGTAGTTCCTTGGTTACCGCCCATAAACTTGTGAAGTTTATAAGTGTCTATTCCCTTGTCAGATTCTCTTTCCACTTCAATGTGAACAGAGTCAACTTTTTTAATTTTACCCTTGTTCTTAGAAACAATTACAACACCAGAATCCTTTGCTGCCCTGTACTCAATACCAGTTCCAACAACAGGAGCCTCAGTCTTTAATAGAGGCACTGCTTGACGCTGCATGTTGGCACCCATTAGGGCCCTGTTGGCGTCGTCGTTTTCCAAGAAAGGAATCATGGAAGTACCTACAGCAACAATTTGTTGAGGGGATACGTCCATGTAGTTTACATCTTTAATGTCGAAAATATCGGCATTACCGCCATGACCTCTGGCAGCAATCCTATCTTCAACGAATCTATTATTCTCATCAAGTCTTTCGTCAGCTTGAGCAATGATTTGTTCGTACTCAACATCGGCAGTTAGATAATCAATTTGATCAGTTACAACTCCGTCAACAACCTTCCTATATGGAGTCTCAATAAAACCATAGTCATTGATTCTTGCGTAAGTTGTAAGGGATGTGATAAGTCCAATGTTTGGACCTTCTGGTGTCTCAATAGGACACATTCTTCCGTAATGTGAGTTATGGACGTCACGCACTTCAAATCCAGCCCTATCTCTGCTCAACCCACCAGGTCCTAGTGCAGATAACCTTCTCTTGTGAGTTAATTCTGATAGAGGATTATTTTGGTCCATAAATTGTGAAAGTTGTGAAGAGCCAAAGAATTCTTTTATGGCTGCTGTCACAGGTCTAATGTTTATAAGTGATTGTGGAGTTGTTGCATCAACATCTTGTACAGTCATTCTTTCACGAATAACTCTTTCCATTCTTGAAATACCAATCCTAAATTGGTTTTGAAGAAGTTCTCCAACAGATCTAATTCTTCTATTTCCAAGGTGGTCGATGTCATCAACGGATCCCACGTTATTCATAAGTCCAAATTCATAGTTTATACCAGCGATAATATCGTCGATTAAAATATTTTTTGGAGATAATTCTCTATGAGCCTTTACTAGCTCGTCCTTAAACTTTTCTGTGTCTTCAGAATATTCTTCATAAAGCTCATCGAAAAGTGGTCTATAAACTTTTTCTTTAAAGCCAAGTTCTTCCATGTCGAAGTCTAATTCATAAGCATCGACAAAAGTGAAGTTGTTACCAATTACTATTGTAGTTTCACTAGCGTGTTCATAGTTTTCATCAGTTTTTACTAAAACTTGGTTAACACCAGCTGCTTCAATCTTTTCAGCCTTTGCCCTGTTTAGTAGTTCGCCAGCTTCCGCTAAGATTTCCCCAGTCATTGGGTCAACTATGTCTTCAGCAGGAATATTTCCTTCAAGTCTTGCAGATATACCAAGCTTCTTGTTGAATTTATATCTACCAACTTTAGCAAGATCATATCTTCTATCATCGAAGAACATATTCTCAAATAAAGATTGAGCTGAGTCAATAGTAGGTGGTTCACCTGGTCTTAATTTTTTATAAATTTCAAGTAAAGCTTCATTCTTATTAGTAGTAGTATCTTTTTCAAGCGTCTTTAACACAGCTTCACTTTCTCCAATTACGTCCATAATCTCTTGGTTAGATTCAACACCAAGGGCTCTTAATAAAATAGTAATTGGAATTTTTCTTGTTCTATCAATTCTTACATTGATAACGCCTTGAGCATCAGTTTCAAATTCAAGCCAAGCTCCCCTATTTGGTATAAGTGTTGCCGAATAGATTTTCTTACCTGTCTTGTCTCTTTCTTCCTTATAATATGCTCCTGGACTTCTTACAAGTTGTGAAACAACTACACGTTCTGCCCCATTTATTACAAATGTGCCAGTTGGTGTCATAAGTGGAAGGTCGCCCATAAAGACTTCCTGTTCCTTAACTTCTCCAGTTTCACTGTTGATAAGTCTTACCTTTGCCTTTAATGGCGCAGAGTAATTTGTGTCTCTCTGTTTAGATTCGTCTATATCATATTTGATTTCATCAGATAAATGATAGTCAACAAATTCTAAAATTAAATTTCCAGAATAATCCTCGATAGGAGATACGTCATCAAAAACTTCTTTCAATCCTTCTTCAATCAACCATTTGTATGAAGAAGTCTGCACGTCAAGAAGATTTGGAAGTGACATAACCTCATCTACACGAGAAAAACTCATTCTCTCACGTTTCCCATATTTAACAGGATGTACCATTAATTTTCTCACCCTAGCCTTTCAAATGAGTGTATCCAATTAGAGTACAAATCACCACTCTAATTATTATTATGCAAATAGGTATTTTATCATTATTAGTGACACTTTGCAAGTTTTTTAAATAAAAAAATCCTGCCAAAAGGCAGAATTCTTTTTTTAAAGTCTAATATAAGCGTAACCTTCGTTTTGAAGTTTTACGATTTTTGTTATAACTAGGTCTTCAACTTTAATTTCTGAAGGAATTAGCTCTGGTGAAAGTCTGTTTTCTTCTAAGGCTCTCTTACCAATTGTAATGTTAACCTTTGGGTTCCCTATGATACCTTGGAAGTCCACTCCTGAATATCTGTTAAATAATGCAGCGGCTTTTGACATTGCAATTATTTCAACTTGAATGTCTTCGAAGCTATCTAATAAGTCTCTTACGTTTGATATTACAGAAGACCATCTGTCTTGTTCTACTACGTGAAAAATTACCTTCATATGTATCACTCCTTATTAGTTAACATTTTACACTAATAAAGAGAAAAAGGGAAGCTTATTAAAGAAATTCCTACTTTTTAAAAAGCAGCTTTAAAATCTCTCTAACTTCATCAACTCTTAAAAGTATAAGAAGAATAAGATAAATTCCACCAGCTACTATTATAGAAAGGAGAAGAGATAAGTTTATGCTTAGACTTCTTGTTAGCACTTCATAAACTAGTCTTGATCCAATAGCCATAGTTAGAGACGCAATTGTAATTTTTATTAAGTTCACCAAAAGTTTTTTGTCAAATACATTTCCAATTAATCTTATTGAAGAAAAATACATTGCAATAGCTCCCACAATAAAAGAAATTGAAGTTGCAAGGGCAATTCCCCTTATGCCCATGACCTTTGAAAGAAGTAGTGCAAGGGCAACATTGATTCCAAGTATAATTACCGAATTATAAACTGGAGTCTTGTTGTCTCCTAGAGAATAAAAAGCTCTCGAAATAATTTCACGAACGCCAATACCTATTACACCAAAGGCAAAGAAGGATAAAACTGTGGCAGTTATCTTTGCATCTTCAACGGAAAACTCTCCACCAACGAATAAAAGATTTACAATTGGGAAGGAAAAAATGTAGAGACCAAAGGCTGCTGGCACTACAAGTATTAGCATGTTGGAAAGACCTTCTGACAAGGCAGATTTTAAGTTTTCTAGGTCCTTTTTGGATCCAAACTTGGCAAGCTTAGGATAAGTAGCAGTTATAATTGAAGTTACAACTATTCCTGTTACAAAACTTTGTAGCTTGTAGGAATAATTTAAAATTGAAATTCCACCAGAGTAGGCTCCCGATGCAAGGGATCGTGAAATCATAAAGTTTATCTCAATGGCAGAAGTTGAAATCAATATTGGAAGTATAGAAGTAAATAACTTCTTAATGTCTTCGTTAAAATCAATTTTTAAGGAATGCTTGTAGCCAAGCTTCTTAATTGGCCTGATAAAAATCCCATATTGAAGTACAAAGGCCAAAAGAATTCCCACTGCAAGATAATTTATCCCCATCTTGTAAGAAAGTCCCATAGAAATAATAATTATGATGTTCATGATTATTGAGTGAAGGACAGATATTACAAACTTTTCGTGGATTTGTAAGTAGGCCTTGTAGATGGAGCTAACTGCTGTGACAGCAATTGATAACATGGCAACTCTTGAAACAAAAATTGCAAGCTCAAGCTTTTCTCCAGAGAAGCCTTCAGCCATTAACTTGACAAGAGGTCTTGCGAAGATAATAGAAATAATTGTCACAAGGGCAAAGACAATAAAAATTATGTTTGAGAGGTTGGCAGTGAACTTGTCAGCAAGTTTTTTGTCCTCCCTCTCCCTTATGGAGTCGTACATGGGTATGTAGCCGTTGGCAACTGCACCACTAATGACATTTGTAAAAGTCATGGGAAGTTGAAAGGCAATTAAAAATATATCTGCCACCATGCCAACTCCAAAGAAGTAAGCAAGGGCCTTCTCTCTCAAGAGTCCAAAGACCTTGGAGAGGATTGTAATTATCATAAGTATATATGAAGTCTTCATTTTTTCTCCTTTAAATAAAAAAACTTGGGTTAAACCCCAAGTTATTATATAGTTATTTATTTTTATTTACAAGTTCACTTCTTTTGATTAATTGAAAATTATTTGCTAGACAACAAAATTTTATAAATTAATAATTGTTTGTAAGCTAATCTCCTAAGGATTTACTATCATCATGTAGATATAGACTGTTTTTTGACAAAACGTTTGCAAGTTAATATAATTAAAGTGCTAGATGATACATATAAGCTAGCACTACATATTCTGCAAGTGTTGGGATCAATTGAAAAATAATTAATAGTTCTTCATATAATGCAATATACACTTCATACTTTTATAAGCAAATTTATGTAAATGAAACCCTTTGAAGGAGTGATATAATATGAAAAAAAAGTTTTTATTAATACTAGTATTTATTAGTCCTATAATATTAAGCTTTTTAATCCTTATTCTTGATAGATTTTTAAATGTGATTCCTATCAGTTTCTTTAACATGAGATTTTGGGAGGAAGCAGAATTTATGAAAAAGTATTTATATATTTCTACCATATTGGGAACTTATCTTTTGTATAAAGACTATTCGGATAAAGATAAATAAATTTAAAAATTTTTAATCCATAACTTAATAAAACCCTTTAATTTAAAAGTATAAAAGCAACTATAAAATCTGTTTTCTTACATTAAAACTGACCTCCATAATTTTCATTTATATGTCAACTTATGGAGGTCTTTTAAATTTCTACATAAAATTGTTTCATAATAAATTTTTTTCATTAATTTCAAAAAATTCAAAGGATTCAAAGGATTCAAAATTCATTTCGAGTATAATCGAATTTAAATTATTTTTCAAGTACATTTCGAGTATACTAGAATTAAAATTGTTTTTTAACTTAATTTCTATTATACTCGAAATTCTTTGAGATTTTTTATTTATTTCTATCATAATCGAAAGTCTGAATTGTTTTATTATAACTTATAGGATCAATTGGAACACAAATAAAAAAGCCTTGAGTCTATACTCAAAGCTTGTGACTTTATATGAAAGAGTTAATAAGCATAACTAGTGGAAAAATTATAATTAACAAAAAATTTAATATCCCAAACAAAACTGACTTCTCTTTAATTGCAAAGATAAGACCAATAAGTCCTATGATCCTGCAGATAAATAAACTTGTAAGTCCTGTGGGTCTTAAGTTTGTAAAACTTTCAAAAATATCTACAGGTAGCAAATAAGAAATTATAAAAACTCCTACGCCAGTAAAAAATAAATACTTGCTAATATTCTTACTCATAAGTCCCTCCTCTTTCTTTAAAATTATATTGTTCGAATTAAATCTATAGTCGGTCTATCTAAAATTCTCTTTAAGGAAAAATGATAGATAATTAGATTAATACCATAGACGACTAGCGAAAATCCTAAGAAACTTTTATAGTCATAATATTTTATTAGAGTACTCATTCTTAAATCAGGAACAATTAATGATATTACAAACATAACTCCTAAACTCACAATAATAGAAATAGTAAAGGACTTTACCTGTTCTCCAATAAACTCCTTTTGATAAATACTCTTTAACTCATTCACGTCCATCCCACAAGAGTAAAGGCTGCCGATTTCTTTTTTTCTGCTCATTAGACTTAAATTAATGGATGAGTAGCCATTGGTGATATTTAGTACAAAGATGATTGATGCAATTCCTATCACAATTTTTATTAGACTTTTCAAATCATTATATTCATTTTTTGCGGTTTCCTCACCTGTTGTGATATTAAAGCGATCTTCTGGTGAGATTTTACTTCTAATCATGACCTCTACATATTCTTTTACATCTTTGGTATCTGAATCTTTTACTTTCATATTTAATGTATAGGCATAGTTTGTATTTTTTTCATCGCCGGACTCTTCCATAAGTTTAAAATAAGTGTCGAAATCTGTATAAATTTTTACATCGAAGGGTCTTGTTTTCGACTTATATTTTCCCAAATCTGTTATCGTCTTTGAAATTTTAATCGTCTTCTTATAATCATTTAAGTTAATGTCTAAACTCTGTGGGTTTTCAAAATATTGAATTCTCTTTGCCTTAGCTATTGGAATAGAAGAATCTTTTTGAATTGTATTGTAGAGGACAAATTCACCCTTCTTTCCTCCAAGTTCTTTTAAATCTTTTTCTTCCAAGGCGATGATAAATCCATCCATACCCTTTGCCTTATATTTTTCTATATTCTTTCTAGCTTCCTCGTCTAAACCTGTTGCCTTTGCTTCCTTTGAGAATTCGTTAGTGTTTTCCACTTGAACATATTTATATTTTGAAATATAAGACTTTTCGTTGGGAATTTTATCTACAATTTCTTTTAATATTTTTGGGACTTGGTTATTTTCGCTAAAATAATCCACGGAAAAATTATAGCCATCATCGTAATGAGAAAAATCTCTGTAGTATGTTGAGATGCCTATGATGATTATAAACACCGAAATTATAATGATCCCTATGGCGGAAATATATCTCTGTGATTTTATTGAAGCTAAGTTGTTGAGTTTTAATTCCTTCCAAAAATCTTTGGCTTTTTTCTTCTTTGATTTTGAAAAATCTATATTCCCTCTTATGCCATCTATAATGTTTATTTTAGAAATCTTTTTCGCAGGAGATTTAATGGCTAGTGCCACAATGATAAAAGAAACTAAAATTATTGATAAACTTAATAAGGGATTAAATTTCATTACTTCAAAGGCACTTACTCCTTCACCTATTGTTATGTTTTTATACAAACAATATATAAATAAAAAGCCTGCAGTATGTCCTAAAAGTATTGGAATTGCAGTTGTAACAAGTCCTTCCTTTAGAAGTAAGAGATAAATTTGTCCATTGGTAGATCCTATAGACTTATAAATGGAAAGCTCTCGAATCTTCCTTAGCCCCCAAACCCAAAAGATATTTTTTATAAAAAACACAAAGATTGCTATACATCCAAGAACTGATAGAACTAGAACTGCCTTGCTCATTATGTTTTGTAGGGGTTCATTTTCTACTCCATAATAGTTTATGAGACTTTCAGAAAATTCTAAAGTAACATCTTTACCAAGTATATTATTTATTTCATTTTGTATATTGTCTCTATTTTTGTAAGCTTCTTCAAATGAATGAAATTTTACAAAGGTTCTAAAAGTGGTCATTTTATCTTGTAGTCCTAGAGCAAAATTCAGTTTACTGTACTTGTTGTAGACATCTCCGTAAACACCGACTAAAGTAAAGCTTTTAGAACCTTGGCTCTCAAATTTTTCTCTGTCAGTATTTGCACTTGTGGGGCCTATCTCTTCGCCATTTAAAAACCTTTTGCCCAAATCAAGTTCTAGCTTGTCGCCTATTGTAAGTTTGTTTTTCTTTACGAGGCTTTCAGATAGTACAATTTCGTCTTCCTTAGTAGCAAATCTACCTTCAATAAGTCTTGAATATTCCCTCATCTTATTGATTGCTTGGTCTTGGTAATTGATAACGACTAAATCGTCAGCAAGTTTTCCGTTGTCAGGATTAAGGGACATTTTACCTATTAAGTCTATATCTTCAAAGGACTTTAACTTTTCAACATCTTCATTTGAAAGTTCTTCTTTAATCTCCCCATGATAAAAGCTCGAAGCCATGTAATAACCATAGTTAGCCCTCAAACTTCTGTACCCATAATAAAAAATTACAGTGAAAAACAAACTTACAATAAATAGTGAGATGAAAATAGGAAAATTCTTATTATTCATTCTTATCATCTCCCACTACTTTTCCATCAACAATTGTTACTACTCTTTCTGCTTCTAGAGCTATGGACTCGTCATGAGTGATTACAATAATTGTCTGTTTTAAAGTCCTATTAAAATATTTTAAAATTTCAATTATTTCTCTTGAATTTTCCCTGTCTAGGTTTCCCGTTGGTTCATCAGCGAGTACAAGAGACGGAGAATAGATAAGACTCCTTGCTATGGCAACCCTTTGTTGCTGGCCTCCTGATAGTTCACTTGGAAAAGAATCTAACTTATTTTCTATGCCAAGTTTTCTAACTATATCTAATAAGACGTCCTCATTGATTTTTCTCTTATCAAGCTTTAGGGGCAACTCAATGTTATGCCTTACTGTTAAGTTGGGGATTAAATTATAAAATTGATAAATTAATCCTACTTTTCTTCTCCTAAAGAGAGCTAATTCTTTTGATGAATATTTTGAGATGTCATTGCCGTCTATAAATATTTTCCCAGAACTTGGATTGTCCACACCACCCAACAAGTGAAGAAGGGTTGACTTGCCTGATCCACTTGGTCCAACAATTGCAATAAATTCTCCTTTTTCTATTTTTAAATTAACATCATCAATTGCTCTTACAAGATTTTCTCCACTTCCATAAGTTTTTGATAAATTTTCAGTTCTAACAATTTCCATATGTACCTCCCTTTATTTGTCTAAATAATAAAGGGTTAAAATGACTTTTAAGTGACATTGTAAAATTTAATTTTAAAAATCGCACCATCTTTTCCATTTTTTACAGATATATCTCCATTGTTTGCCTCAACAATAGATTTTGCCATGGCAAGGCCAATGCCAAAGCCCTTAGAGTCAGGACTCTTGTAAAATCTTTCAAATATTTTTTTGAAGTTTTCTTCTTTAATACCTCCACCGTCATCTTCAATTATTATCTCTGTGTAAATTGGATTTTTATTTGTAGAAATTTTAATTTTTGTAAGTCTGTCAAGGCTTAAAGCATTCTTAATAATATTTATTAGGGCTTCAGAGATCCAATAGTAATCGACTTTTATCTTATAATCCTCATAGTCACAAATAACTTTTATCTTCTTATCATCAATTGATTTTCTTAAAATATCTAATGCATAATCAAGTATTTCTGAAATAAAAACTTCTCTCTTGTCCATCTTGTCAATATTTGCATCAAGACTAGATATCTTTAACAAGATGTCAGCAAGAGAGTTAAGCCTTTCAAGTTGAAGCTCAAGCCCCTCAATCTCTTTTTTATTATCTTCAGTCTTATCAATTGTTTCCAAGTCAAAGACCATTGAAGTGATTGGAGTCTTTATTTGATGGGCAATATCTTCTAGGTTTTGTCTTTGTTTTTTTGAATTTATCTCCACTAATTCTCTTGCCTCAACAAGTTCTACAAATATCTTATAAATTTTGTCTTCAAGTATAGAAAATTCATCTTGGACCATGGGGATTGAATAGTTTTTTTCTCCCAATCTATCTATAAGATTTTCCAATTCTTCAATTCTCTTCTTTTGTCTTTTCTTTAAAAAATAATAAAGCGCCAATAAGCTCACTGGGTAAAATAAATAAATCATCAGTCCATCCTATAACCTATTCCACGTATTGTCTTAAGAATGTCTCTGTCACTTTTATCTCTTATTCTTTTAACAGTAGCAGTAAGTGTATTATCGTTGACAAACTTTTCTCGACTATCCCAAAATCTTTCCAGTAAAAAGTCCCTAGTAAAAATTCTATTGGGATTATTTATAAATAATTTCATCACTTGAAATTCTAATGACGTTAAATCTAGTTTTTTTTCTTTATAATAAAAGCTTCCTTCCTTATTATTTAGGACCAGGTCCCTAAAGCTAATAAAATCATCTTTAACAAGAGCCGTCCTAAGAGTCTTATCTATTCTAGCTCTTAAGATAGAGAGCTTAAAGGGTTTTGTAATGTAATCGTCAGCCCCACTATCTAGGGCTCTCACGATAAATTTCTCATCGTTTTTTACTGTTGTGATTATTACTCTCACATTGTTTTCTCTCAAAGTCTTCAACAAGTTGATTCCATCCCTATCAGGCAAATTTATATCTAAGATTGCCAAGTCAAAAGAATTATTTATTTTTATCCTTGCTTCTTCAAAGTTTTTACAAATTTCTACTTCAAAATCATTTTTTGACAAGTAGGACTCAATGCCACTTGATAAAATTTCATCGTCTTCTATTAAAATTATTTTTTTCATTTAATCACCTAACATAATCTTGTAAACAAATTCTACCACACTTTGATTTTTAAAAGAATTCCTAATCATTTTGGCTAATTATAAATCTTCCCAACAAAAAAGCACCGGCCTTTGCCAGTGCTTGTGCTTTAAAATTTTTTATTCTGCAAAGTCCTGAGGATTTATTTCCACAAAATTTATGCTGCCCCTTGAGACAATTTTCATCTCACCTGTTAGTTGGTAAATCCAATTTGATATAAAGGGCTCATGAGATACTAAAATATAATTCCCGTCTTGGTCAAAGGTTTTTAAAATATCTCTTATCCTTCCACCTGCAAGATAGTCCTTGACTTCATAGTCTGAGTCCAAATGCTTTGCCAAGATCTCTGCAGTTTCCTTTGCCCTTTCAAGAGGTGAAGAATAAATTTTGTAGGACCTCTTGTCCTCTAACCTATTTGCAAAGGCCTTAAAGGAATTTTCTAACTTGACCCTACCAATTGTTGTCAACTTTCTCTTGAAGTCGTCTTCAGCATAAATTTCTGCTTCGCCATGTCTTATAAAGTAAATTTTCATTTTCTATCAATGTTGTAGAAGGCAGCAAAGCCAGGATAAATTGCTAAGTCACCTAGTTCATCTTCAATTCTTAGAAGCTCATTGTATTTTGCAACTCTTTCAGATCTTGCTGGTGCTCCAGTTTTTATAAAGCCAGCGTTAGTTGCAACTGCAAGGTCTGCTATTGTTGAGTCTTCACTTTCTCCTGATCTGTGAGAAATTATTGCAGTGTAGTTGTGTCTCTTTGCAAGTTCTATAGAGTCAAGAGTTTCTGTGATTGTTCCAATTTGATTTAACTTGATTAGGATTGAGTTTGCAGATTCCTTTTCAATTCCTTCTTGAAGTCTCTTAGTGTTTGTAACAAAGAAATCGTCCCCAACTAATTGAACTCTGTCGCCTAGTAAGTCTGTAAGGTGCTTCCAACCTTCCCAGTCGTCTTCGTCAAGTCCGTCTTCTATTGAATAGATTGGATATTCATTTACTAGTTCTTCATAGAATTTTGAAAGTTCTTCTGATGTGAACTCACGACCTTCTCCTTCAAGAATATATTTTTTCTTGTCCTTGTCATAAAATTCTGAAGCTGCAGCATCAATTGCAAGCACAATGTCCTTGCCTGCTTCATAACCTGCTGCCTTTACAGCATCGAGTATGCAGTCAAAGGCTTTTTTATTGGATTCAAGGTTTGGTGCAAAGCCACCTTCGTCGCCAACACCAGTTGAAAGTCCCTTGTCCTTTAAAACTTTTTTAAGTGCGTGATAAACTTCTGCGCCCATTCTCAAAGCTTCTTTAAAAGTTTTTGCTCCTACTGGCATAATCATAAATTCTTGGATGTCTACATTGTTGTCAGCGTGTTCGCCACCATTGATTATATTCATCATTGGGATTGGCATAGTCTTTGCATTTACTCCACCAAGATATTGGTAAAGTGGAAGTCCAGCTTCGTTTGCTGCTGCTCTTGCAACTGCAATAGATACACCAAGGATTGCATTGGCTCCAAGATTTCCCTTGTTTTCACTTCCATCAAGTTCAATAAGCATCTTGTCAATACCAAGTTGGTCAAAGCAATCAAAGCAAATTAATTCTTCGGCAATTTTTTCATTTACATTTGCAACTGCCTTTTCAACGCCCTTGCCATTGTATCTTTCTTCTCCGTCACGAAGTTCTACAGCTTCGTGGATACCAGTTGATGCACCACTTGGTACAATTGCAGAACCAAAACCGCCATTAAGTGTTCCAACTTCTACTTCAACTGTTGGGTTTCCCCTTGAATCAAGGACTTCTCTCGCATAAACGTAATCAATTAAACTCATAATTCCTCCTAAATTTAAATAAATTTCTAGTAAATTCTATTAAAATAAAGACTTGCCAGTCATAAGCTCTGGCTGATCTAAGCCCATCATTTTTAAAATTGTTGGCGACAAGTCGCAAAGGGCTCCGCCTGATCTTAATTCTTCATCCCTATTAAATAAAAATAGGGGAACAAGGTTTGTGCTGTGGCTTGTTACAATATTGCCTTCATCATCAATCATGTATTCACAGTTTCCATGGTCTGCAGTTATTATTGCTGATCCATCTTTTTCTTTTAAGACCTTTAAGATTCTTCCAAGGTCATGGTCCACAGTTTCAACTGCCTTTATGGCTGCTTGTAAGTCTCCTGTGTGACCAACCATGTCTGGATTTGCAAAGTTTAAAATTATTAGGCCGTATTTGTCCTTTTCCAAACTTTCAATAACCTTATCTGTAACTTCATTGGCAGACATTTCTGGCTTTAAGTCATAGGTTGCAACCTTTGGAGATGGAATTAGGATTCTGTCCTCGCCTTCAAAAGGCTTTTCGCGTCCACCGTTAAAGAAAAATGTAACGTGGGCATATTTTTCTGTCTCTGCAATCCTAAGTTGCTTTATTTTATTTTTTTCAAGAACTTCTCCCAAAGTATCCTTTGGAATTTCGTCCTTAAAGGCAACTAGCTTATTCTTTATTTCCTTGTCATACTCTGTCATAGCAACAAGAGTAGTGTCTATTTTTTCTCTTTCAAAACCTGCGAAGTCATCATCTACAAGTGCCCTTGTTATTTGTCTAACCCTGTCTGGTCTAAAGTTGAAGATAATTACTGAGTCCTTATCTTTAATTTCAGAGTCCCTTATAAATTTGGCAGGTTCTAAAAATTCATCTGTAACATCTTTATCATAGGATGACTTAATATAGGAAAGAATTTCCTCTTCAGTGAAGTCCACATCACTTACTAGGTTGTCGTAGTATTTTTTAGTTCTTTCCCATCTCTTGTCACGGTCCATGGCATAATATCTTCCAGAAATTGTGGCAATTTTTCCGTTTCCAACTTTTTCGATTTCCTCTTGAAGTTCTCTTATATCATCAAGGGCTGCATGAGGAGAAACGTCACGTCCATCGGTAATTGCATGGATGTAAGTTTTTTCAATGCCCTCTTCCTTCATGAGTTCTATTAAGGCCTTTAGGTGATCAAGGTGGGAGTGAACTCCTCCCTTAGACACAAGTCCAATGAGGTGAAGGCTTGAATTATTTTCTCTTGCATTGTCTATTGCTTTTTTAAACTCAGGGTTTTTAAAAAATTCTCCTGACTTAATTGACTCGGTAATTTTAGTCAAGTTTTGGTAGATAACTCTTCCTGCCCCAATGTTTAAGTGACCAACTTCAGAATTTCCCATTTGTCCATGAGGAAGTCCAACATATTCTTCGCTGGCATAAATTTTTGTGTGAGGTGAAGTTTTGTAAAGCCCATCAAGAGTTGGAGTCTTTGCAAGTTTAACTGCGTTGCCAACTTCACTTTCATTTATTCCAAATCCATCTAGTATTATTAGCATTGTTGGTTTCATAGACTTTCACCAGCTTTTATAATTTCAATAAAGTCACTAGCCTTCAGGCTTGCTCCACCAACTAGGACTCCATCAATATTTTCCTTGGACAAAATTTCTCCTGCATTTGATGGTTTAACAGATCCACCATATAAAATTCTAATTTGTTGAGAAATTTCTCCATATTTTTCATCAATTACATTTCTTATTTCCCTGCACATGATTTCTGCATCTTCAGATGAGCAAGTTTTTCCTGTTCCAATTGCCCAGATTGGTTCGTAGGCAATAGTAAGATTTTCTAAGTCATCAACTCCATCAAGAGAATTTAAAAGTTCATCTCTTACAAAGTCAATTTCCTTGCCTTCTTCTTTGATTTCAAGGGATTCACCTAGACAAAGAATTACTGATAAGTCATCTGCAAGGGCCTTTTTCACCTTGGCATTTATAATCTCATCACTTTCAGAAAACTTTTCACGTCTTTCAGAGTGTCCGATTATTACATCATCTACACCAATATCTTTTAACATTGAAGTTGAAACCTCGCCAGTGTAGGCTCCATCATCAAACTGAGACACATTTTGTCCAGCCACTTTTATCTCATCTTTCAAGTTTTTTCTCAAACTTTCAAGGGAAACAAAAGATGGTGCTATTAAAACATCAACCTTATTAAATTCAAATTCATTTATTTCTTTTGCGAATTCAAGGGCCTCAGAAGAAGTCTTATTCATCTTCCAATTGCCACAAATATATTTTCTTCTCATGCTTCTTCAACTGCCTCGATACCTGGAAGCTTCTTTCCTTCTAGCATTTCAAGACTTGCACCACCACCAGTTGAGATGTGAGTTAGCTTGTCTGCAACTCCTGCCTTTTCAACAGCAGCAACAGAGTCACCACCACCAACGATTACTGTGGCATCAAGTTTAGCCAAGATTTTTGCAAGTTCAATAGTTCCGTGAGAGAATTCTTCAATTTCAAAAACTCCACAAGGTCCATTTAATACTACAGTCTTAGCCTTAGAAAGAGAACCTTCAATGTCCTTTAGACTTTCTTTTCCAATGTCGAGGATCATGTCATCTTGACCAACATCTTCCACGTCTTTTAAAGTTCCCTTGGCATCTTCAGACAATTCTGGAGCAACAATTACATCCTTTGGAAGAATTATCTCAACATGATTTTCGGCTGCCTTTGCCATAATTTCTCTTGCAAGGTCTAGCTTGTCATCTTCTACAAGAGATTTTCCAACTTCAAGTCCCTTGGACTTTAGGAAGGTATTTGCCATGGCTCCAACAATTACTAGGACGTCAACTTTTTCTAGTAGGTTTTCGATTACCCCAATCTTGTCAGAAACCTTTGATCCACCAAGAATTGCTGCAAAAGGTTTTTCTGGATTCTTTAGGGCATCTTCAAAATACTTAATTTCTTTTTCAACTAGAAGTCCAGCACATGATGGCAAAAATTCTGTCACACCAACATTGGATGCGTGGGCCCTGTGGGCAGTTCCAAAAGCATCATTTACAAAGATGTCCCCAAGAGATGCTAGCTTCTTTGCAAAGTCAGGGTCGTTCTTTTCTTCTCCCTTAACAAATCTCAAGTTTTCAAGGAGGGCAACTTCACCCTTTTCTAAATTCTTAACTTGATTTATAACTTCCTCATCAACAACTTCATTAGTAGGAATAAATTTTACATCCTTCTTTAAAAGTTCTGAAGCTCTTTTTGCAACTGGTGCAAGGGATAGGTCTTCCTTGTATTCTCCCTTAGGTCTACCAAGATGGCTCATTAATACAACTTTGGCACCCTTTTCTATTAAATAATCAATAGTTGGGATTGCCTTAATAATTCTGTCGTCGCCTGTCACCACTCCATCCTTTAGGGGTACGTTAAAGTCCACCCTAACAAGGGCAGTTTTATCATTAAAATCAAAATCTCTAATAGTTTTTTTCACATTACACCTCTTATTTTCGATTTATTCCGTCATATTCCGTCAATTTATCATTTAAATTATACCATAAATTGTTGAGAGTTGAAGTTAGTACTACTGATTTATAAGTATTTATAAGAGTAAATTTATTAAAAAATTAGGGAATAGTTACTATGCTTGCACTTCCTTTTTTGTGGTATAATGTTTTAAACTGATAAATTAATATAAGCTTCAACTTTCCTTACTTTAAATTCAAAAAAATATGTAAATTAATTCCCAAATATATAAAATTATTAGATAAAATTTTTGATTTAATTTTCTATCAATTATTTGAATGGAGATGTTTCTTATGAAAATGCAAATAATAAAATTCCTTACATTGATCCAACCTCAATATCTTTTTAACATAATTGAGATTATACTTTTGATTTTAATATTAAAAGAATTAAAAGAACTATTTAAGGAGATGTGATTTTATGGAAAAATACGAAGCGACTATGACAATCCTTAGAGGTCTAATTCCCTATACAATTTTACATGTGATTAAGATTGTCTTACTTATAAAAATATTAAATCTATTAAAACAATTTAAAAAATAAAAAAAGCAAAAAAATTGGAACTGAGAAATTTTATCTCAGTTCCTTTTGCTTTTATCAATAAAATTTTTATTAATATAATTTTGCTCCTGCTGGAATCTTGTCCTCTAGCATCACTAGGTTTAATAGTTCTTCTCCATCATAGTCGCTTCATATTTTCTCTCCTTGTTGATGAACATTACCCTAAAAAAATGGTATACAATAAATTTTTACAAACACAATTTATCTCAGCTTTTTTACAATTTTCTTTAACTCAGGCAAGACCTCCTCACTAAAAAAAGGATTTTTTGCTATCCACCTGTTGTTTAGAGGGCTTGGGTGGGCTATTGGAAAGTATTCTGGCAAAAATTCTTTGTAAGATTTTACTGTTTCAGTTAAATTTTTCTTAAATTTATCCTTCAAATAAAACTTTTGAGCATAGGCTCCTATCAAA
>JAWGHR010000002.1:0-199049 GCA_032560695.1 Peptoniphilus harei
ATAAGTTGCGTCTTTTGAAAAGTCAATTTCAGATAATTCATCTTCCCCTATTTCTATATCTAAATGATGTTCTGTATTTAGTTTGGACAACAGAGCTACCGTCTCCACATGAGCGGTATTTGGGAATAAATTTACTAAAGATATTTTTTCTACCCTATATACTTCTTTTAAAGACTTTAGGTCTCTTGCTTGGGTTGCTGGGTTACAGGATATATAGACTAGTCTTTCTACTGGATTTTCTTTTAAAAAGTTTACTAGTTTTTCATCTAGTCCCTTTCTCGGTGGGTCTACTATAATTTTATTTGGTGCAATTTTTTCTTCTTCCCAAAGTTTTTCTATACTTTCTTCTGCTGGGCCATGAACAAATCTTGCAGGGATATTATTTTTCTCTGCATTTTCTCTTGCATCATCTACGGCACTTTCAACTATTTCTATTCCTATGACTTCAGGTCCAGACTTTGCCACTGAAAGTGATATGGATCCAACACCACAGTAGAGGTCGTAAATCTTATCGTCTTTTTTAGGATCAAGATAGTCTATTGCCTTCTTGTATAATTTTTCTGTTGCTAATCTATTGATTTGGAAGAAAGATTCTGGAGAAATTTTATAATTTATCCCAAGGAGTTCTTCTTCTATTGTATCTTCACCATAAATTTTTTCGAATTCTCTTGAGTAGTGCCTTCCATCTTCTTTATTGTAATTTAAATAAATTGACTTAACTCCTGCATCTATGAGGTCAGACAAGACATCTTTTATCTCAAGCCTTCCCCTCTTGCTCACAATTATTAGTAGAATATCTCCCTTGTAATTTGTCCTAATTCCTATTCTCTTAAAGTCCTTTAATTTTTTATAATTCCACATTATCTTAAGAACCTGGTTGGCAGAATCTTTTTGCATAATACAGTTTTTTATAGGAACAATATCCTTAGAATTTTTAGCAAAAAGTCCAATCTTACCATCCTTAACCTGAAACTGCATATTGTTCCTATAATGAGTTTTATCTGGAGAATCAATAACTTCTTCCACTTCTACGTCAAGGCCAGCAAGTTTATTTAAATTCTTATTTACGTCTTCTTCCTTCCAAGCTAATTCCTTATCATCAGAATAATTTAAGAAGTCACAGCCACCACAATCTTTAAAATAAGGACAGGGGGATTCCACCCTGTCCTTAGATTTTTCTAATATTCTTAAAATTTCTCCCTTGGAGAAGTTTTTCTTTTTCTTTGTAATTATATACTCTACTTCATCACCAATTACTCCCCCATTTAAAAATACTGGGCTTCCACTTAGCTTGGTCATACCAAGACCCTTGAAGTCAAAGTCTATAATTTCTCCTTTAAATTTATTTTCTGCCATGTCTCAACTCTATCTTTGTATCGTAAATATTTATCTTCCTATTTTTGTAGAGATTGCCTACCGCTCTTTTATAGGCTTTTTTACTTAGGCCTGTTATATCCTTAATAAGTTCTGGATCTGACTTATCTCCAAGTTCTAGAACTCCACCATTATCTTCAAGTAATTCTAGGATTAAGTCTGCATCAGCATCAATTTGCTTGTAGGCCTTTTCTCTTAGTGTCAAAGTTATAAAGCCTGTTTGAAGGATTCTTTGAACTCTTGCCTCTACTTCTTCTCCTACTTTATAAATTCCCTTGATTTCTTCAATTGGAATCATTCCATCATATTTATCATCAATAGCAACAAAAGCTCCCGGTCTTCCTATGCTGTAAATTGTTCCCTTGACAATATCATTGACCTTAAAATTTCCTTCTGTGCTTAGCTTGTCCTTTATATTCATTGTTAGAGCAAGTCTATCGCTCTTGTCGTGGTAAAGATAAAGAAGGTATTCATCGCCTACTGTTAATCTTCCAAAGGATTCCTTAAAAGGCAAGAATATGTCTTTTCCAATTCCGTTGTCTACGAAGTAACCAACCTTTGCCTTATCTACAACTTTTAATTTTTTTAATTCTCCTACTTGAGCATAGGGTCTTTTCAAAGTTGCTTCAAAGTCTTCGTGAATATTGTAGACAAAAGCTTCAACTTCTTCGCCTGCTTTTAAATCTTCCCCTTCTCCTCTTGCAAGAGTAACTCTTTCTCCATCTTGATCCTTAAGACTTACTCTTCCATCTTTTTTAGATGCAACTGTTAATTTTTGTATTTTTCCTAATTCCATGCCTTCTCCTCTATTATCTCTCTACCAATCTCCGTCATTCCTTCATATAAATCGTCTATTATGCCATAATCTATATCCTTTAAAACATCGATGCCATAATAAATAAAGGCTGGATGCTTTAATAGATTTAAAAATATTTCATAAGCCCTTCTAACTTCTCTGAGATTATAGTACTTAGTCATGAGCATACCAAATTTCACACACTCTTCATTTCTCGAATCTCTCATGAGTAAAATTGAAAGACCAATTAATTTACTTTCGTCAAATTCTATTTTTTGAAGTAAAAAAGTTAAAAAATTTCTCTCTGCCTCAAGAGCCTTTTTATCCTTAAAAAATTCTTCAAACTCTTCAATTGCCTTATTATCTCTTAAATAATAATCATCTAGAGCCTTGTTCAACTCTCTTGTATTTATGTGATTTATTTTCTCCTCTCCCTTTAAGATACTGAGTTCATAAGAACCATCAGATAGGTCCAAATCTTTTATCTCAGAGAGTCTTTCTAAATCAAAATTATTTTCTAAAAGAATTTTATAAATTGACTTTTTCTTTTTAAATATATCAAATAGTCCCATGAACCTATTTTATCACAAATGCTTACATAATATTTATTAAATGAAAAATACTTGTCTATAAGCTCACTCCTTATTATCTTATAAATTGATTTTAAATTTCAAAAAAATAAGAGCCTGAGCTCTTATTAAAAATTTTATTTTTAAGATTTCTTCTTGTCTTTAGACTTTTTTGAGTCCTTAGTATCTTTTGACTTCTTGCTACTCTTGTTGTTATTATCTTCGTCGTCATTATCATTAGAAGATACTCCTGTACCAACTACTAGGACCTTGCTTTTTGGAACATAGTAAGATTTTGAAATTTCTTTCTTCTCCACTACTTCTCCGTTTTTTACAATTTCCTTATAAGTCTTGTAAGAGTAACCATTTTTTCCACTTTCCTTTACCACAGTTTCGCCTTCTGGTATAGAGTCAGAATATGTTGTTTTAACATCAGGGCTTACAACTCCAAGTCTTTCTGGAATAATATTTATTTTATAATCTCTGTCTGTTGAATTTCCCAAAACTTTAAAATCAAGTTTTTTACCATCAGCTTCAGCCAAGATAATAATTGGATTATTTGTATTATTTTTGAATTTTAAATCCTTATAACCCCTTGCTACTGCAGCATCAGTGCCAAGATCAACATAGTTAATTGGTCTAGAGTGATTGTGTCTTTCGACAATTTCTAAATCAGATAGAATAAGTGAATTATATAAGGTTGTTGAAACTTGACAAATTCCTCCACCAATTCCATTTTCATATTCTCCACCAACAATAACTGTTGCATTTTTAAAACCAGTGGCCTCACTTATTTCTCCAACAATATCGTTAAAAGAAATTTCATCTCCTGGATTTAATTTCATGTTGTTGAATTTTTCTGAAGCAATTTTTATATTCTCTTTCCTATTTTTAATAGATGATGAATAGTCTGTGCTAAAATCACCTAAAACTTTATCGATGCCTTGATAGTAGTCTGAGTGAATTTTGGGCTCTGTATCATAAACAGGGAGTTCAATCTTTTCTTCATGAAGCATATCTGTATTTAGAAGTCCTTTTGCTTCATTTAAGTCAAGATACCTGCCCTTTTCTGATTTTGCTATAGTAATGCTCCCATCTTCATTAAAAATTGGATGAGCGTCAAGAGGTTTTTTGTGAATTTCTCTAGCAAGATTTGTCAATACAGCTTCCTTTTTAACTTCGTCAAAGTTAGAGTCAGCCATAATATTATTCTTAAAAATTAAACTAGATAGAATATCCAAATAATTATTAACAAGTCCCTTGCTTCTTCCTAAATCATAAGCCTTATTGACAGAATCCTCAATATTTAGACTATATCCAAAATCCCTTAATGGAATTGGTAAGTCTTTGTCCCCATAATAAAATTCTATATTTTTATTGTTTATCTTCTCATCAGTGGCAATTTTTACTTTCTTAATAGCTTCATCCTTGGATAAGTTGGAAACATCAACATCTTCAACTCTTACTCCCCTATGAATTCCTGTGTTTAAGGACTCACTTGTAAAGTACATTATCGAAATAAAAAATAGCATTAAAATAACTGCCAGTCCAATAAGAACTTTTTTGTTAATATTAAAAAATTTATTCCTTAAAGTTTTCATTTAAGTTATTACCCCTCATAATAGCTACAATACTTTTTAATAGTACACTCTTGGCACTTTGGACTTCTTGCAGTACAGCATCTTCTTCCATGAAATATAAATAAATGATGGGCCTTGGTCCATCTATCTCTATCTATTTTGTTTTCTAAGGCTTTTTCTGTCTTTTCTACATTATTTTCATCTACAAATCCTATTCTATTAGAGACCCTAAATACATGGGTGTCAATTGCTATAGCAGGCACACCAAAACATGTTGAGGCAACTACATTAGCTGTCTTCTTGCCAACTCCTGGTAGCTTCATTAAATCCTTAATAGTCTTAGGAACTTCTCCATTAAATTCTTCCAATATTACATTTGAAGATGCTTTAATATTCTTGGCCTTGTTTCTATAAAGGCCGCATTCTTTTATAAGACCTTCTAAAGTATTTATATCCATATTGGCAAAGTCTTCTGGTTTATTATAATTTTTAAACATTTCTCCAGTAACCTTGTTGACTCTCACATCAGTACATTGAGCTGATAGGATAGTTGCCACTAAAAGCTCAAAGGGACTAGTGTGGTCAAGCTCGCATTTGGCATCTGGATAAGTCTCTTCTAAGATATCAAGACACTTGTCTGCTTCTTCGTGACTTAAAATTCCCTTCATCTTTATTTCCCCTTACTTTTATAATATCTCTCTTTTAATATTTATTATTTCAATTTCACTATAGGAGTCAAAAAAGTTTATAACCTTTTCAATAGTTTCTTCAACAATTTTTTTACTATTAGATATAGTCGAGAAGGCAATAATAGATTTTTGCCACTTATCATTTTCCCCAACTTCTGCAATTGAAATGTTAAATCTATTTTTTGATTTTTCAACAATACTTTTAACTACAGACCTCTTAGACTTTAGAGAGTTAGCGTTAAAAATATAAATTTCGCATGTACATATTCCTATTATCATAATAGTTATTATAACATGAATAATATTTACTTTTTATCCAAAAATCTTTTATTCCTTAGAATTCTCAAATTTATAAAAATTTCCATCTATTCCGTGGAAATTAAATACATTATATGTTATATTTTAATCGCGGAAACCCGCAAATATAATATTTTTAGGAGGAATCATGAAAAGGATTACTTTAGTCTTGACACTTTTTCTAGGAGTACTACTTCTAGCATCTTGTTCTAATGGTAACAAGGCAGGAGATAGTGATAAAAAGGGTGAAGAAAACACACTAAGAGTAGCGATGTCTACAGACATTGATTCGCTTGATCCATTTAAAATGACAGCAGGTGACACTGAAACAATTATGGACCAAGTATTTGACGGATTATTTGACGTAGACACAGAAGGAAATTTGATTCCTGATTTAGCAGAGAGTTATTCTGTCTCAGAAGACGGAAAAACCTATGACTTTAAGTTAAAGAAGGATGTATATTTCCACGACGGTAAGAAGTTTAGTGCAGAAGATGTATTATACACATATGACGTTATGGCAGGTTTGACATCAAAGGAACCCTTATCTTCTAAGTTTTCCATTATCGAAAAGATTGACTTAGTAGACGACTATCAACTTAGGGTTCATTTAAAAGAAAGGCAAAATGGTTTTATCTATTTAACTTTAAGACCAATTGTGGAAAAAGATTATAAAGACAATGGAACAAAACCAATTGGAACTGGTCCTTATATGTTTGAGTCCTACACTCCTGGTGAAGGTCTAAAACTTAAAAAGTTTGAAGACTACCACAACAAAGACCACATAGCCCACTTTGAAAATGTTGAAGTTATAAAAATAGCCGACAGACAAACTATGATTATGGCTCTACAAAATAATGACTTAGACCTAGCGGACCGTATTAGTTCAGAAGAAGCTAGTCAACTTGAAGATGCTTGCAATATTAATAGTTTTCCACAAAACCTTGTACAAGTTATGGGGCTAAACAATGACTTCAAAGCTTTTCAAGATAAAAATGTAAGACTTGCACTTAACTATGCCATTGATAGGGATGAAATTATTAAAACAGTTGCTGAAGGTAAGGCTACGAAACTATTTTCATCTTTCTCTCCAGCCTTAAAGGAATACTTTGAAGACCTTGGAGAGTATTATCCCTATGATCCTGAAAAGGCAAAGGAACTTTTAAAAGAAGCTGGTTACGAAAATGGTCTTACTTTTAAATTGACTGTTCCAAGTGATTACAAGTACCACATGAACACAGCTGAACTTATCCAAGCTCAACTTCATAAGGTTGGAGTTGAAACTACTATAGACCCAATTGAATTTTCAACATGGCTAACTAAGGTCTACAAGGATAAGGACTATGAAGCAACAGTTGTTGGATTTATAGGTTATCTTGATCCAATTCAAATTCTTGGCAGATATACTTCAGAAAACCCAAAGAACTATATAAACTTTAAGTCAGATGAATTTGATGCTGCTATATCAAAAGCAGAAAAAGCTACTAATAAAGAAGAAGAAATACAAAGCATCAAGGATGCTCAAAAAATTCTTGCAGAAGAATCTGCTTCTGTATTTATAGCTGACCCTGATAACAATCAAGCACTTAGAAGGGGACTTACGGGTTTAAACCAATACCCTATTCAAAAACTTAATCTTGAGGATGTAAAATTAGAAAAATGAGTAAAATGATTATTAAAAAGCTTATATCCCTTTTTCTTACATTATTTTTTGTAAGCCTAATAATTTTCTTTGTCTTCCAAGTTTTACCTGGGAATCCTGCAGAGATTATTTTAGGTACAGAAGCGGATGAAGCTCAAGTTCTAGCTCTTGAAAAAGAGCTGGGACTTGATAAACCTATATTAGTAAGATACGCAAATTGGATTAAGGACATAGTAAAATTAAATATGGGCACTTCTTTAAAATATCAAGTTCCTGTTAAGGATCTTTTTTTTAAGAAATTACCAGTAACTCTATATTTAACGTTTTTTTCCTTGTTCCTTTCACTTATAATTGCTATACCCCTATCAATTCAAATTACAGCTAAGTCAGACAAATGGTATGCATCAATAATAACAGCAATTACCCAACTTGGAATTTCTATTCCATCTTTTTGGCTTGCTTTTTTATTGATTTATCTTTTTGCTGTTAAGCTAGGTTGGTTTAAAACCCTATCCTACAATGCAATGAGTGGAAACTTTTTTCAAAAACTATACAATTTTTTCCTTCCTTCCCTTGCCATTGCAATACCAAATATTGCAACAATAATAAGATATATGCAGTCTGCAATCTTAGATGAGATTAACAAGGACTATGTTAGAACTGCTAGGATGAAGGGACTTCTCTTAAAAGATATCCTATATAAACACGTGCTTAGAAATGCACTTGTGCCAGTTATAACAATAATTGGAATTAGTATTACTTCAAGTATTGGAGGAAGCCTAGTTGTGGAAAATGTCTTTTCACTCCCAGGTATTGGATCACTTATTGTCCAATCTATTTCTTCTAGGGACTTTCCCCTAATCCAATCAGTTGTTTTTGCTGTTGCCTTTATGGTAATAATTATAAACTTAATTGTAGATATTCTTTACAGAATTGTGGACCCAAGGATAAGAGGTTAATATGATAAGAGAAAATAAATTATCAATAAAAATTGGAAAAGGAATCTTAATTTTTTACCTATTAATTTTTATAGTTTCAATATTTTGGACTCCCTATGATCCCAATGAAGTTGTGACAAGTGACAAGTTCCTTGCACCTTCTCTTAGTCATCTATTTGGCACAGATAACATGGGCCGAGATATCTTATCAAGGATAATGGAAGGAACAAAAATTACTATAATACTTTCCTTTGGAACTGTATTTTTTGCACTAATTTTTGGCTCAATTATTGGAGGAACTGCAGGATATTTTGGAGGTAATGTGGATGAAGTCCTAATGAGATTTATAGATTCTCTTATGGCTTTCCCAGGCATTTTATTTGCCATGATGCTTGTCTTCGTCTTTGGAGCAGGGGTTATGAATACTATAATTGCCATAGGCACTATGTCTATTCCATACTTTGCAAGAGTTGTTCGAAGTGGATTTTTGCAAGTCAAAGAAGCTGTCTTTGTTAAGTCAGCCATAGTTAAAGGGGCAAGTCCACTTTATATTGCAAAAAATCATATTTTTCCAAATATAAAAAATCAACTTATGGTTGCAATTATTTTATCAATATCTGCTGCCATTTTATCTGAAGCTGGACTTTCCTATTTAGGCCTTGGAGTTCGCCCTCCTCACCCATCATGGGGAAGAATGCTAAAGGAATCACAGGCTTATTTCAACCAAGCACCCTGGTACTTTGTGTTCTCAGGTGTAAATCTTTCTCTATTAGTTCTTGGATTTACCCTATATGGAGAAAACTTTAGGAATAAGAGATTAGAGGAGAAAAAAGGATGAACAAATTATTAGAAGTTAAGGACTTGACAGTTGCCTTCGAATTAAATGGAGAACTAAAGAATGCTGTAAATCATATTTCTTTTGACCTCTATGAAAAGGACTTTGTTGGTCTTGTTGGAGAAAGTGGTTGTGGAAAAACAGTAGCAACTCAAACTGTTTTGGGGATTCAAAGCCTTGATGCCCATATAGTATCTGGGTCATTTAAACTCAAGGGTAAGGAAGTATTAAATATATCTGAAGAAGAATGGTCTAAGTACAGGTCCAGGTCTATCTCAACAATATTCCAAGAACCAGGTGCTGCACTTAATCCCCTTCAAAAGGTTGGAAAACAGATAGAAGAAATCCTAAAAATTCACTACAACTTTCCTAAGGAAAAAAATAAAAAAATTGTTTTAGAAACTATGGAAAAGTGTGGCTTAAGAGATACAGAAGCTGTTTACAACAAGTATCCACACGAGCTTTCTGGTGGAATGCAACAAAGGATTGTAATTGCTATGAGTTTAATTGCCAACCCCTATGTGTTAATTGCTGATGAGCCAACTACTGCTCTTGATGCCAATATTGGCAAGCAGATAATAGAACTTTTTAAGGACATAGGAAAGCTATATAATGGAGCCATTCTATTTATATCTCACGATTTAAATTTAATTGAGAGAATATCTAAAAGAGTTTTGGTTATGTATGCTGGTCGCATTGTCGAGTCAGCATCTACAGAAGAACTTACAAAGAATCCTATGCATCCTTATACAAAAGCACTTGTTAAGGCCGTGCCTTCATACAAGAAAAGAGGACAAAAACTTTATAATATAAGGGGTAAGGTTCCAGCTCTTAAAAATAGGAGTAATGAAGGTTGTCCTTTCTGGGACAGGTGTGACCATGCCATGGATATTTGTAAGGAAAAATTCCCAGAAACTATAGACTTTAATGGACACAAGGTTTCTTGTCATTTATTTGGAGATGAAAATGGAAGAAATATTAAGAATTGAAAATGTTGGAAAAGTTTATAAATCTTCTTCCCTCTTATTTAAGAAAAAAGAAAACAGGGCCCTTAATAATATAAATCTTACAATCAATAAAGGAGAAATATTTGGCCTTGTTGGAGAAAGTGGCTCTGGTAAAACAACTCTTGCCAATATTATTTTAAGACTTATTAAAGAAAGTGAAGGCAAGATTTACTTTAAGGGAAAGGATGTCTCTGAGTTTTCAAAGGAAGAACTCTTTGATTATAGAAAAAAACTTCAAATTGTATTTCAAAATCCCTACTCTGCCCTAAATCCAAAAAAGACTATTGGTTTTTCTTTAAAAGAAATTTTAAATATTCACAACTTATATAGTGAAGAAGAAAAAAATGAAAAAGTTTTAAAAATTTTAAGTGATATAGAATTGGAAGAAGATATTCTCGGCCAATATCCAAGAAGCTTATCTGGTGGTCAAAAGCAAAGAATTGCCATAGGCCAAGCATTGATTATTGATCCAGAATTTTTGATTATAGATGAAGGTGTCTCTGCACTAGATGTTAGTATTCAAGCACAGGTTTTAAACTTAATAAAGTCTTTGCAAGAAGAGTACAACTTCACCTGTTTATTTATTTCTCATGACTTAAATGTGATTTCCTATCTATGTGATAGGATTGGGGTTTTATATAATGGAGAATTAGTAGATTTATTTAAGACAGAAGATTTGAAAGCACCCCATAGAAATGAATATACAAAGGAACTTTTTTCATCAATAAGTTTAGATTAAAGATTTATAAAATTTTATATTTTATAAAAAATAAAAGCTGTAAGTATAAATTTACTTACAGCTTTGTTTTATTTCAATATTTCTTTTAAATCTTTATTATTTTGTTGTCTAATTTTATTTATTTGACGTCTCGCCTCATAGCCTTCGATGATTTTTTTCTCTTCAAGACTTTCTCCAACAATTTCTGGAATCTTACCTGGCTCAGTTCCCTTGCACTTAAAAGTTAGGAAGCAAAAGGCTGCAAGTTCAGTCTCTCCAGTCATGGGAGCTTCTTTGGTAAATTTTGTAAAAACTTCTACAGAAGTCTTGCCTACTCCAGAAATAAAAGTTGTAGCAGTTAAAAAATCTCCTTGGTTAATAGGTCTTAAAAAAGTTAAACTGTCACATGAGATTGTAGAAACTCTTCCCCTTGTATGTCTTATGGCACAAGTTCCAGAGCTGTGGTCTGCTATCTCGAAAAGTCTTGGTCCATAAAGTGTGCCTCCAGTGTTTAAGTCTGTTGGCATGACACCATAAGTAAAGACTACCTTTGATTCTGAAACTTTTTTTGAATTAGTAGAGGTATTTTGCAACTTCAGCACCTAATCTTGCATTATTCTTAACAAGGGCAATGTTAGCTTCAAGAGATTTTCCTTCAGTTACTTCAAGAACCTTAGTTAATAGGAATGGAGTTGTTTCTTTTCCGTGGATTCCCTTTTCTTCAGCTTCAACTAGAGCTGCTTCAATTGCTTTATTGATTTTGTCTTCGTCCATTGAATCTGCTTCTGGAATTGGATTTGTAAGAAGAATTCCTCCAGTTAGGCCAAGGTCCCATTGAGCCTTAGCTGCTTCGGCTGCTTCTTGAGGAGTCTTGATATTGTAGTCGACCTTAAATTCAGATTTTCTTGTAAAGAAAGCTGGCATGTGATCAGTTTGGTAACCAAATACTGGAACACCTTTTGTTTCAAGGTATTCAAGAGTAAGTCCAATATCAAGGATTGATTTACAACCAGCACAAACAATCATAATGTCATTTGATGCAAGTTCTTCAAGGTCTCTTGAGATGTCAAAAGTTGTTTCAGCGTGTCTATGAACTCCACCAAGTCCTCCAGTAACAAAGATTTTGATTCCAGCAAGTCTTGATGCAATAATAGTTGATGCAACTGTTGTTGCTCCATTTAGTCCACGAGAAACAATGTAAGCAAAGTCCCTTCTTGAGGCCTTGATGATGTCCTTTGAAGTTGCCATGAATTCTAATTCTTCTTCGCTAAGACCAATTTTAATTTTTCCACCAATTATTGCAGTTGTTGCAGGAACTGCTCCATTTTCTCTAATGATTTCTTCACAAGCCTTAGCTGTTTCAATATTTTGTGGGTAAGGCATTCCGTGAGAAATAATTGTAGATTCAAGAGCAACTACTGGTTTGCCTTCTTCCATAGCTTTTTTAACTTCATCACTGTACTCAACATATTTTTTTAGCATTTCATTAGTAATCATAAATTTCTCCTTTTAAATTATTTTCATTCATATCCTTTGAACATGAGTCTTGACTCATAAGTGTTATCCTAGCTGCAGCTTCTGCTGAAGCCATTCTCTCTTCTATTTCTAGGTCATTATAAAGTCCATAAGCATAGCCTGCCATAAAGGCATCTCCAGCTCCACTGGCACTTAATATCTTAACTTCTCTTGGCTTTCTCATCATCTTGAAATCTTTTTCAAAATAATATGATCCTTGGCCTCCAGCAGTTATTACAAGACTTTCTAAGCCCTTACTTATTAGGTCTTCTCCAAGCCTATCTATATTATCAGTTTCTAATCCTGAAAGTGCTTGGGCTTCGTAAATATTTACCTTTAAGAAATAAATCTTATCTAGCAAGTCTTTAATCTTCATTACCTTTTTAGTTGAAACCCCATCTATCAAAAACTTGCCCTTTAAATTTTTTAGGACGTAGTCAAGAGTCTCTTCTTCAAGATTTGTATCCATTATTGTGAACTCAGCATTCTCAATAATTTTTCTGTTTTTCTCAACATAATCCTTGTCAATATTTTTTATAAGGTCCATATCTGATATGGCTACATACATATCTCTAGTTTCGTCAAGGATAGCAAGATAGTGTGGAGTGATACCATCAGTTATTAGAACTCTTGAGCTATCAACATTTATCCTGTTGAGCTCTGTCAAAATATTCTTGCCAGCATCGTCTCTTCCCACCACTGATAGAAGACTTGTATTAACTCCAAGTCTTGCTAGGTTCTCGCAAATATTCCGTCCAACACCGCCACTAGAGTATTCAATTTTTCCTGGATTTGAGTCTCTATCTTTTAAATTATCAAAGGTTGATCCAGTTATATCCATATTACAGCCACCAAGAATAGCCACATAAGTGTCTTCTCTTAATATATAACCTCTTCCCAAGATATAGCCTGAGGTCATCAGGTTATTAATATGGGCAGATACCCCCGACCTTGTGATGTTTAACTCATCAGCAATTTCTTGCTGAGACATTCCAGGATTTTTTTTCAAAAGATTTATAATTTCTTTCTCTCTTGGAGTCAAAAAAATCACCTCTAATCATTTACTTATATTCTAGTCAAATGATTAGAGGTTGTCAACATCTTATAAAAAATTTTCTTGGTTTTTTCTTAAATTATCTTCTTCTCTTGCTTCCCTGTAGCATCTTCTACAAAGTGGTTCATACTCTTCAACAGCTCCAAGCTCTACCCTCTTGTCACTCTTGATTTTTCTGTGAGAAACCCAGGCATCTGTACCACATTTCTTGCAAACTGCATGGTGCTTGTTGAGGTAGTCAACCTTTGGCATAAGTTCCTTTACGATTTCAAAGGGTTGAGCCATGTAGTCCATATCAAGACCTGCTAAGACAATTGTAATTCCCATATCGAGAATTTTTTCTAAGTCTTCTAATACAAGTTCAGGCGTGTCGCACAAAAATTGCACTTCATCAATCCCAATAACTTGTGGAGAGTATTTTTCTACATAAGCTAAAATTTCATTTATTGATTCTACTTCAACAGCGTCAAGGGAAATCTTATCATGTGTTACAATTTCGCTTTTAGCATACCTCTTATCCATAAGTGGTTTAAAGGCAACTACCTTGTAGTTGGCAATAGAAAATCTCTTTAGGTCCTTTTCAAGTGAGCTAGTCTTACCAGAGAACATGGAACCTGTGTGTAAAATCATTCTTCCTCTATACTGATGCATGATCTTATCCCTTATACTCTTCTACAAGTGCTTCTTCTATGACAATATCGTTAACTGGTTTATCCATAAAACCAACCCTAGTCTTGGCAATATCATCAACTACATCCATGCCTTCAAAGACTTGACCAAAAACAGAGTGCTTGCCATCAAGCCAAAAAGCTCCACCTATCTCTTCGTAGACTTTTACAATTTCTTCAGGATAACCATTTTCTGCTCCAGCATCTTTCATTTGGGAAATTATATCATCAGAGAGTTTATCCCCTTGAACTATAAAAAATTGGGATCCATTTGTGTTTGGACCAGCGTTAGCCATAGAAAGAGCTCCCCTAAAGTTTCTAAAGTTTACATCAAACTCATCCTTAAAAGGCTTATTCCACTTACTTTCTCCTCCACGACCTGTTCCACTTGGGTCTCCCCCTTGGATCATAAAGTTTTCTATAACCCTATGGAAAATTATTCCGTCGTAGTACTTGTCTTCTATAAGTGAAATGAAGTTTTCAACAGCAAGAGGTGCTGCTTCTTCAAATAATCTAATTTTAATATCGCCTTTATTAGTTTTTAATACTGCAATCTTTTCTCCAACTGCAGGTTTTTCAAATTGTTTTAACATTTTGTCTCCTTTCACACGTAAGTCTTCATATTAATTCTAAATCCTTGAGTCTTTTTTCGCAAATAATAATATATAAGAGTCAAAAATATTCCCTTTAAAATTGATGATAGGGTCATTGCAATCCAAATTCCATTTACCTTAAAAATAGGCATAAATAGTAATGCCATGGGGATTCTCGAAACATTTAATACCATGGCATTTATGGCAGGATACCTTGTTAGTCCAAGTCCATTTAACATTCCTGTAGTACCAATTTCTAAAGTCATAAAGTATTGCGAAAAAGCTAAAATTTTTAAATAATCTATACCAGCTACAATTGCCTCAGGGTCCTTAGGTATAAAGAGTCTAAATAAATTTTCTGCAAAGAAAAATAAGAGAACTGTAGCAAAAATTCCAATAATATTTACAATTTTCATCGCCTCTCTTCTTCCATCATGGAGTCTTTCATAATTTTTAGCTCCAAAGTTTTGACCAAAGAAGGCAGAGAAGGCAACGGCAAACCCATCGGCCGTCATCCAAGAAATGGATTCTATCTGTGAACCAATGGAATAAACTGCAATATAAAGAGCACCAAAGCTCGCTATATATCTATTTAATATCATACTAACTGAAGCATGAATTAAAGACTGAAGTGATGCAGGTAAGCCTAGATTTAAGATAGATTTAAAGTAAGACCTTTCTGGCATCTTAAAGTAATTTGTTCTAACAAATATTTCTCTATTTACTACTCCAACGTAAAGATAAAGTAGACTTGAAATCATTTGAGCAAGGACAGTAGCGTAGGCTGCTCCCCTTATTCCCATCTTTGGAAAGATCCAAATTCCAAAGATAAAAATAGGATCTAGGATTAAATTTATAACTAAGGAAATAATTGAGATCTTAAAGGGTGTAATTGAATTCCCCTTGGCAAAAAAAGCTGAAGATAAAATTGGATTTAAAAAAGTAAAAATTAGTCCTCCACTAACAATTAATAAATAGTCAACTGCCAAGGTGTGAACAGATTCCTCTAACCTATAAAATCCAATAATATTATTTCTCATGCTTATGTATAAGATCATTAATCCTATACAAAAAAATAAATTTATTACAAATCCTGCCACCCAAACTTTTTTTGAGGACACATCATCATTTCTTCCAAAGGCCTGAGATAGTCCTACAGAAACTCCTGTCTTGGAAACAAGGGTTATGGCCTGAGCCATCCAAACTAAAAAGGAACAGGCTCCCACAGCAGCAACTGCTTCTGTAGAGAGTCGTCCCAACCACATTAAATCTACAAGAGAATAAGCCATTTGAACAAAGGCCGTTCCCATTAGCGGCAAAGCCATTTTTAATAGGGCAGAAAAAATATTTCCCCTTAGTAAATTGACTTCCCTCATTTATTAACAGTCACCTTGATCTGTAATAATTATTGGACCATCCTTTGTAATTGCAATTTGGTGTTCATATTGAGCTGAAAGAGAACCGTCCTTTGTCCTTGCAGTCCAACCATTATCGTCAATAGTAAGTTCCTTCTTGCCCATATTTATCATTGGTTCAATAGTAAATACCATTCCCTCTTGAAGTCTTAGGCCACGTCCAGCCTTTCCATAGTGAAGAACTTGCGGATCTTCGTGCATTTCTTGACCAATTCCATGGCCAACGAATTCTCTTACAACAGAGTAGCCATTGTCCTCGGCGTGTTTTTGAACTGCTGCTCCTATATCGCCAAGTCTATTTCCAATTACAGCTTTTTCGATTCCCTTGTACATTGCTTCACGAGTTACTTGTAAAAGTTTTTTTGCTTCAGGGGATACAGTGCCCACTTCATAAGACCAAGCAGAATCTGCAAGCCATCCATCAACGTTTACAACCATGTCAACTGTAATTATATCTCCATCTTTTAATTCATATTCAGTTGGGAATCCGTGGCAAATTTCATCATTAACAGAGGCACAAATTGAATAAGGATAACCTTCATAACCTTTTTGTTCAGGATAAGCCCCTCTTTCCTTTAAATAATTTTCAACAAACCTATCGATTTCAATTGTCTTAACACCAGGTTTGATAAATTCTCTAAGCTTATGGTGAACGTCTGATAAGACCTTGCCAGCAACTTGCATTTTTTTGATTTCATCTTCTGTTTTTATAATTATCATTTTAACTCCTTTACTATTTCGCTTAAATCATCGTCTTTTAATGCCCAGTCATAGGCATCTGAATTTATTTCTATAGCCTTAATAATTTCTTCTTTTGCCAGGTCATCTCTCCCAAGCAAGTGGAAGGAGCAGGCTTTATTATAATGGAGATTCACAGACTTAGGAAAATCTATAAGTCCCCTGTTTAATATATCAATAGCAGCTTCATAATCCTTTTCTTCAATATAAATTGCAGACATGTTTAAAAATAAAAAGGGATCTTCAAATTTGCCAATGGCATCATAATAATATTTAAGTGCCTGCTTGTTGTCGCCCTTCTTCTTACAAAGTACACCCATATTATATAGGGCTCTACCATAATCTTCTTTAATATATAATGATTTTTTTACATAATTTTCTGCAAGTTCATTTTCATTTAGGACTTCATAGATAGATCCCAGGTCGTTGTAGGCCACAAAATCAAATTCATCCAAGTCAATAACTTTTTTGAATTCCTCTATGGCAAGCTTACTCTCTCCAAGTTTGTCATAGGCATGAGCTAGATAATAGTGAGCTCTGTCATAGGTATGGTCTAGGTCAATGGCTCTTTTATAATTTTCTATAGAGTAGTTTGTGTCTCCACCCTCAAAGTCATTAGTAATGGCAAGTCCATAATAGGCTCCGGGCATTTCCTTTAAAGCTAAGATCTTTTCAAAATAAATTCCTGCTTCTTCATAAGCTTCTTTCTTTAAATAAATATCAGCTAACTCAAAGTAAACTGAAATTTTTTCATCTATGTCTTTCTCTGATGTAAAGTTAAGAGACTTAATTAAAAGATCTTCAGCCTTATCATAGTCGCCATCTATTAAAAAGTCTTCTGCTAAAATTAAATAGTTTTTAAATTTTAAGTCCATTAAAAAACCTCAATTCCTATTCTATTATATAGTATTTTTTTCAATTTCACAGACATAGAAATAATTTTTAATTAAATATATAATGAATGTGGTGATAAATGTGAGAAGATTTCTATCCTTTAATGATTTTTTTAAGGAATACTTTGGTGGTAAGACTGTCAAGCTTTCTCTTGATGGAGGATTTTCATGTCCCAATAGAGATGGTTCTCTTTCAAAAACTGGTTGCATCTTCTGTTCTGACGAAGGCAGTGGAGAATTTGCTGGTTCAAAGTCCTTAGGTATTGGCGATCAAATAAAGTCTCAAAAGGAATTTTTAAAAAACAAATGGAAAGCAGAGAACTACATAGCCTACTTTCAAAATTTTACAAACACCTATGGGGTTTTAGATGATTTGAAGAGAATTTATGACCAAGTGGCAGCCCGTGACGATATAAGAGGTATCTCTATTGCAACTAGGTGTGATTGCCTTGATGATGAAAAAATCCAGTATTTAAAAGAAATCTCTAAGAAGAAAACTCTGTGGCTTGAACTTGGAATGCAAACAGTTAATGAGGATACAATTAAGCTAATCAACCGTGGCTACTCCCACAAGCGTTTTGATGAAACTATAAATAAATTAAAGGATGCTAATATTTTATTTTTAATTCATGCTATCTTTGGACTTCCCTATGAAGATCAAAGTAACTTTGACAATACAATAAAATATATAAAAGATCTAGTTCCTTTTGGGGTAAAGTTTCACAATTTATACATCTTGAAGGATTCCCCTATATATGAACTTTACAAAAATAAAAGTTTTAAAATTCTTACAAGAGATGAATATGTTGAACTTATTCTTAGAGCCTTAGATAGAATAGACGAGAAAACTATAGTCCATAGGATAACTGGTGACCCACCAAAGTTAAAACTTTATGAACCTAGTTGGTGTGCTGACAAGCTTTCCGTGATTTCTGAAATTGACAAGTCTTTAAAGGAAAATAATAGAAAAATAATTTCTCAAGATGAGATTGTAAAAATTGCAAATTATTGGAAGGAGAAAGATAGGGCTTTTATCCAGCCTTCTTAAATTTTCCCTCTCACTAGTGTATAATGTATAAAGATATAATGACTAAATAAATTTATGGATAAAAGGAGAAACATGAAAAATATTTCTAGAGATATAATAAAAAAATATAATGTTAAGTTTGTAATTCTTGGTTCCGATGAAAATGCTTATGGGATTGCCCGTATTTTAAATGACAACTACGGCTTAATCTCTACAGTTTTTTGTCAAAAAGCCCTTCCTGCTACAGACAATTCGAAAATCCTTGATAGGAAGATTATAGAAAATTTTTCTGACAATGAGATTTTTGTAAGTGAAATGATAAAATTTGCTGAAGCAAATAAGGATGCCAGCCTAATTACCATTCCTTGTGGAGATGAATACTCTAAATTACTTTCTAACAACAAAGAAAAAATAAAGGATTATTACAAGTTCAACACTCCATCTACTGACTTAAATGACAGGCTGGAAAATAAAATTGATTTTTATAATTCCTGCGAAGAACTTGGCATTCCCTATCCTAAATTTGCAATAATAAATTCTTCTAAGGAAATAGAAGACCTTGACCTACAGTTCCCACTTATACTTAAGCCTAATGACTCTATCTCCTATGTAAAATTATCTTTTCCAAACAAGTACAAGGTCTATACAATTTATGACTATGAAGAACTTGAGTCAGTTGTAAAAACTATTTACGATGACAACCACTATGAAGGTACCATGCTTGTCCAAGAATTTATTCCTGGCCCTGCATCAAACCAAGCTTCCTTTAACGTCTACTGTGACAAGAATGGAAAAGTTAGGATGATGGTCTATGGACAAATTCTTCTTGCAGATCCACTTCCACTTAGGATTGGAAATAACGACGCAATTTACACAAGATATATGCCAGAACTTTATAAGTTCTATAAGGAAAAGTTAGAGTCAATTCACTACACTGGTTATTCAAACATTGATTTAAAATACGATCCACGTGACAATACCTTTAAGGCCTTTGAAATGAATCTAAGACTTCCACAAAGTCACTACTTCATGGCTGCTGGTGGCGTAAATGTCCTTGATTTTTACATTCGTGACCTCTTAGACCTTGGCTTTGAAGAAGAAGTTTACTACCACAAGGAAACTTCAAAAATTTGGATGAATGCCCATCCAAAACTTTTAAAAGAATACACAAATGAAAAGTACCACAAGACAATTGACGAGCTTTTAAGAAATGGTTACGAGTTTACAATTAATAACAAGAAAGACTTCAGCATCAGCAGAAAGATAACATATCTAAAGAGAAAGTACGGCTCAATAAAACACTACAAGATGTATTACAAGTTAGAAAAATAAAAAATTGCCAGCTTCTTTTAGGAGAGCTGGTTTTTCTTTGCAGTAAATTCTATGTAATTAATTATTAAATTCTATTTTAATTTAATTTCTAATTTTGTATTAGTTTATATTCGCAAATTAAAAATCTTAAAAATACAAAAAACCCAGGCTTTTTTTAAGCTTGGGTTTCTATTTAATCTCTTGACTGAATGATAAAGGCTGAGCCCTGATTAATTTTTATAGTGGCAGTATCTCCCACCATTTCATTGCTAACTCCCCTGCTAGGATTTTCTGAATTAATTTCAAGGTCCTCTACTTCATAATAGAGTCCCTTAGTTGTAAAGTTCATCCTATCTCCAGCATTTATTAAAGAAAAATATTTTTTATTGGTTCTCACAAAGTCATAGGAACCTTCTTCTACATAAATAACTTCATTGTAGTCATCTTCTATTTTTACTCTTATTCCCTTTTTATATAATTTTTTAAGGTTCAGTAGATTGGCAAGCTCGTGATCAAGTCTTGTCCCTAAAGCTCCAAGAATTGCAATATCCTTATAGCCCTCATCAACTAAGTAAGATAGGGCAAGCTCTGTGTCAGTGAAGTCTTTTTTGGCTGGAAATTTTTTTACTTCTATCTTGTGTTCTTTGATATAGGCTAAAGCTTCCCCTCCAATAGAATCAAGATCTCCCAAGAGTATGTCAGCTCCTAGGTCATACTTCATTAGAAGCCTTGCACCACCATCTGCTACAATTATAAACCTGTCTAGATACTTTTCTATTAATTCTTTAGAAACTTGTCTGCCGCCAGAAATTAAAAGAGCTTTTTTCATAAGAGTTCCTTAAAAGCTTTTATATTTTCCCTAGTTTTATCTTTTTGAAAAATTGCAGAGCCAGCAACAAGTATGTCAGCTCCAGCATCTAGAACTTCTTTAGCGTTGTCTAGCTTAACACCACCGTCAACTTCAATTAGTGTTTTGAGATTTCTTTCTTCAATCATCTTCTTAACTTCCGAAATTTTTCTAAGAGCAGATGGAATGAATTTTTGTCCTCCAAAGCCTGGGTTCACGCTCATGATTAAAACTAAATCAAGCTTGTCTAAAGTATAGTCTAAGACTTCGAGACCATCTGATGGATTTAGTGCAAGACCTGCTTTCATCCCATGAGACTTAATAAGTGAAAGAGTCCTATCAAGGTGCTTTGTTGTGCTTGGATGAATAGTTATAATGTCAGAGCCTGCGTTTTTAAAATCCTCAATAAAATTTTCTGGCCTTTCAATCATTAGGTGGGTGTCAAAGGGAATATCTGTTAAAGGTCTCAAGGATTTTACAATACCAGGACCATAGGAAATATTTGGCACGTAATTGCCATCCATGATATCAAGATGAAGAAAGTCAACTTTTTCTTCATTGAGTATCTTTATTTCTTTTTCTAAATTTGTAAAATCTGCTGAGAGTAGTGATGGTGAAATCATTAATATTCTCCTTTGCTTTTTAATTCTTCATAAATGTATAAGTAGTTTTCGTATCTTTCTTTTTCAATTTTTCCAGCTTCAAGAGCTTCCTTAACTCCACACTGTGGTTCTCTTATGTGGTTACAGTTGTTAAACTTGCAAGATGAATATTTTGCAAATTCTCTAAAATAATTTTTCAATTCATCGCTATTAATATTTAAGTTTAAGGAAGAGAAGCCTGGTGTGTCAAAAATATAAATGTCATCCTTAAATAGGATTTCTGTGTGTCTTGTTGTGTGCTTACCTCGTCTCGTCTTGTCAGAAACTTTTCCAACTTCAACATCTTTGTCCAATATCCTAGAAGTAATAGTTGACTTGCCAGCACCACTAACTCCACATAGGGCAACAGTCTTTTCTCTTATATAATCTCTTAAGTCCTCTATAGAATCGTCCTTATCAGAAATCATAAAAGTTTTAAATCCAGAGTTTTCATAAAGCTTTGCTAGTTTTTCACTTTCTTCCCTATCTAGATCACATTTATTTATAACGATGGCGACAGCGATGTCTTGGTCTTCTGCCTGGATAATAGTCTTGTCTATTGTCATTAAATTATATTTTGGATCCATAACAGGAACCACAACTAAAGCCATGTCAACATTGGCTACCTTTGGTCTTGTGAGCATATTTTTTCTGGGATATACTTTTTCAATATATCCCAGAGTCTTTTCTTCAAACTTAAATTCTACATTGTCACCAACTATAGGATCTACCTTGGAATGTCTAAAATTTCCTCTCGCTCTTGTTTCATAAACTTGTCCCTCAGCAAGAATGTAGTAGAAGCCACCAGTTAGTTTTATTATTTTTCCAATCATTATTTTATCTTCTCAGTTTTTACAAGGTTGCCATCAACATAAATGTTGTATTCACCAGGTCCAATAAGTTCAACACTAGCAACATCTCCTGCTTCGATATTGTAGTTCCAAACAGTTTGAGGTCCAATTTTATTTCCATTGACATCTCTTACTCTTTCTGCTGAAACCTTGTGACTCTCACCATCGTCAGGTACCTTAACCTTTATATGGTTTACCTTGTTAAAATTGTCTTCATTGTTGTTTCCTTCAGTGTTGTTCTCTTCTTCTATGTCCTCTTCTTCAAGTTTTGGTCCCTTGGAAATATAAAGTGTAACAGTAGAACCCTTTTCTACACTGGTTTTAGCCTTTGGATCCATGTCATAAACTTGACCTTCAGAAACCTTGTTACTATTTCCATTTTCTATAACAACAGTGAGCCCAAAACTCTTTAATTGATTAACAACAACATCTTGGTCCATACCCTTGTAGTCACCTAGAACAACAGGAGTTTTATCAACGCCTTTAGAAACAATTAGTTTAACAGCTGTTCCTCTCTTTACAAAGTAGCCTCCATCAGGATTTGAATAAATTACCTTGCCTTCTTCGACATATTCATTAAACTCTTCATCAACAGATCCAAGTTTTAGTGAATTTTCTTCAAGAAGCTTTTTAGCTTTTTCTTCTGATAAGCCCTTAAGCGGTGGTATTGCAACAGAATCTGGAAGTTCATTAATCTCAAGGGTAATTGTTGTTCCCTTCTCAACTGAAGTTCCTTCTTCTGGATTTTGTCCTAAAACAAGACCGTCAGGTTCCTTTTCATTTTCCACCGTATTTACATCCAAGACTAAGCCCTGAGCCTCTATAAGTTCTTTAGCCTCTTCTCTTGTCTTCCCAATGTAATTTTCAACAGCAATTTTTTCAACAACATCGCCTGACTTCATTCCCTTTATTGCCTTTGGTACTACATATATTAAAAGAGCAATAATTACGATAGCTGAGAATATTCCAAGAAGGGCTGGTGCCACAGATTTTTTCTTTTTAACAACCTTCTTTGCTTTATTAGGTCTTTTAGCATCCAGATTATTTGAATGATTCCTATTAGGTCTTCTGTTAATAGGAGGTGTGACAAAGGCAGTATTGTCATCTTCCTCGTAAACCCTATTTACTGAAAAAGTCCTTGCTCCCATAGTGTAATCTTTAATGTCTTTAATGAGTTCAAAGACGTCTTTATACCTGTGGTCCGGATCCTTTTCAGTCATCTTTAGGACTAGGGCATCAACTGATGGGTCAAGGCTTTTTATAAATTCAGAAGGCCTTGGCATCTGAGATTGCACTTGCATAAGGGCAACTGAAACTGGATTGTCTGCATCAAAAGGCAACCTTCCTGTTAACATTTCAAAGAGTACTATACCCAATGAATAAATGTCAGACCTGTTGTCTACTTTTGCACCCCTCGCTTGTTCAGGTGAAAAATAGTGAACAGAACCCATAACAGCATTTGTCGCTGTAACAGTAGTGTTGTCAGCTACTCTGGCTATTCCAAAATCTGTAACTTTTATCCTGTCGTCTCTAGTCACCATAATATTTTGAGACTTTATGTCTCTATGGACTATGTGCTTGGAATGAGCAACCTTTAAAGCTTCAGCAATTTGTATGCAGTAATTTAAAGCCCTCTTTTCAGATAGTCTTCCCTCATCATTAATTAAGTCCTTAAGAGTTTTTCCATCAATGTATTCCATCACAATGTAGTGGACTTCCTTATCCTGGATTTTTTCAGTCCCAACATCATAAATACTAACTATATTTGGATGAGAGATGCTTGCTGCTGCAAGGGACTCCCTCTTAAATTTTCTTATAAAGTTATTATCTTCGTTATATTCTAATTTTAGAACCTTAATGGCAACTATCCTATCAAGTTTGCTGTCATGAGCCTTAAAAACATTGCCCATACCGCCAGTGCCAATTTTTTCTAATATTTCGTATCTATTACCTAAAATTTTATTAATCATTGCCCACCTACTCATTAAATACTAAAATAAATGTAATATTATCCATGCCACCATTTTTTAGGGCTAAGTCTAGAAGCATATCCCTAGCTTCTTCAGGGCTGTTTTCTTTTACAATCTTAAATATTTCCTCATCAGGAACCATATTTGTAAGCCCGTCAGAACAAAATAAAAGTACATCCTTATCCTTAATGTTAAGAGTGTTAACTATAACCTCTATATCAGATGTGGTCCCCATAGCCTTAGTTAAGACATTTTTCTTGGGGTGATTTTTTGCTTCTTCTTCCGTAATTTCTCCAATTTCAATTAGATAATTTACAAAGGAATCATCTTGAGTTATTTGCTCCATCTCTTCATTTATCCTGTAGATCCTAGAATCTCCTATATTTGAATAAATAAGGACATCATCTAAGATAAGTCCACTTGATAAAGTAGTTCCCATTCCCCTGTAATCTTCATTTTCTTGGGAGCTTTCATAGATTTTTTTATTGGCATCTCGAATAGAAGAAGAGAGGATTTCTATTGCATCATCAATGCTTGTCACTTCCCTTTCTCCTGCAAAGTCCTGTCCAATTATTTCAGTTGCCATCTTAGATGCTCTTTCACCTGCAAGATGACCTCCCATTCCATCAGCCAATACATATAAATTTTCTGATTCATTTACATAATATGAATCTTCATTGTTTTTCCTGTAGTTACCTACATTTGTTGCTGACACTACTTTCATTCATTTCACCTCGATCTTACGCCTAAGTTGTCCACATGAGGCACTGATGTCGCTACCTAGTTCTCTTCTTATGGTTACATTAAATCCCTTTTTCTCAAGTTTATTTTTGAAGTCATTGATTTCAGCCTTAGAAGGCCTTTTCTCATCAAATTCCTCTATGGGATTTAAGGGAATTAAGTTTATGTGACACTTTAAGTTTTTTGCAAAATTATAAAGTTCATCAATGTTTTTAATTCCATCATTTTGATTTTTTATCATTGTATATTCAAAGGTAATCCTATTATTTGTCTTCTTGACATAGTATTCCAAGGATTTCTTTAGTTCAGCAAGATTATAACGCCTATTAATTGGCATTAATGCTGATCTATCTTTGTCATTAGTTTGATGTAGACTTACTGCCAAGTTAATTGGAAGATTTAGGTCTGCAAGATCATAAATCTTATAAGCAAGTCCACAGGTTGAAATTGTAATATTTCTATAGGAGGTGTTGTGGCCCTTCTCGTCGTGAAGAAGTTTTATAAACCTAATTACTTCATCAAAGTTATCAAGAGGCTCTCCACTTCCCATCAATATAAAGTTTGAAATTTTTATATTGTATTTATTTTCGATTTCATAAACCTGTCCTAGCATTTCGCCAGCACTTAGGTTCCTAACAAGACCAGACTTTGTTGAAGCACAAAAATCACAACCCATCCTGCATCCAACTTGAGTTGACACACATTGGGAATAACCATGCTTGTATTCCATTAAGACGCCTTCAATTAGGTTTCCATACTTTAATCTGAAAAGCATCTTTCTCGTTTCATCTAAGTCTGAGTCGAAACTTTTAAAAATTTCAATCTTATTTATTTCTTCATCTTTTATAAGGGAGATGGCCTTTGCCGAAAGATTTGAGTTCTCCACATCATATCTCTTTTTGTCGTGGAAAAAATTAAAAAGTTGCGTGCCCCTAAAGGCTTTTTCTTTTCTATCTTCAAAAAATTGGCGCAGTTCATCTTCATACATAGAATTTAATTCCATTAAAACCACCTATTCATCTAATCATTATACCATTAGACATCTACAAATAAAAATAGATTTAAAGAAATTAATCAAATACAAAAAAAGACTGTGAAAAAATTTCACAGCCTTCAATAATTATTAATTTTTTTCTAAGAGACAAATAGAAAAACCATCTGAGCCATCCACTGATGGAAAGAGTTTTAATACATCCTTGTCTCTTAATTTTTTTATTTTAAAGTTTTCGTTCTCTTTTAAAAAGTTCTCAATAACATCTTCGTTCTCAATCTTTGAAAGAGAACAAGTTGAGTAAAGCAAAAGTCCCTTTTCTCTTACATACTCTTTGGCCTTGTTTAAAATTTCTAATTGAATTACTCCAAGTTCCTTTAAATCATCAATCCCCTTATTCCATTTTATGTCAGGTTTCTTCCTATAGAGTCCTGTCCCAGAGCAAGGTGCATCCACTAAGACATAGTCAAAGTTATTAATAAACTCTTCATTCAAGACTCTAGCATCATTAACCCTTGGAGATATATTTGTGCATCCAAGTCTCTTGGCATTTTCCTTTATTAATTTAATTTTTCCCTTAGACTTGTCACAGGCAATTATTTCTCCTGTGTTATCCATGATCTCTGATAAGTGAGTAGTTTTTCCACCAGGTGCTGCACAAAGGTCAAGTACTTTTGAATCCTTGCTTGGATTTAAAAAAGTAGAAACCAAAATAGATCCTAGGTCTTGTACATAGAAGTGACCTTTTTCAAAAAATTCTGTGTCTATAATTCCATTGGGATTTAAAATATTTAGAGCATTCTTATAAGGTGTTTCTTCAATGTCAAAGCCAGCCTCTATTAAGTTTTTAATAAGCTCATCCCTATTAGTTTTTAGTGTATTCACTCTAATAGTAAAAGGTGGTTTTTCATTGTTTGCCTTTAAAAGTTTTTTTGTAAATTCTTCCCCATAGTTGTCATAGAAGTACTCTGTATAAAATCTTGGATGGGAATAATAAGTTGATAGATTGTCTATAGAGTTCTTTAATGTAACTTGAAGGGGTTTCTTTTTTGAAATACTTCTCAGAATTCCATTTGTAAAAGAAATTGATCCCTTATTGCCATAAATTTTTGCAAGATTAACAGATTCATCAACTATAGAATAATCAGGAACCTTGTCGAGAAAATACATTTGGTAAATTGCCATCTCCAAAATGCTAAGTATAATTTTGTGAATCCTATTAAATCTGACTTTAGAATTCTCTCTTATAACATAGTCTAAGTAAGTTTTATTCCTAACAACACCAGTGGTTATCTCTTTAATGAAGGCGAAGTCTCGTTCATCAATATTTGATACCCTTAAAATCTCTAGACTTTCCTCTAAAAATGTCCCCTTATAGAGGACATCGTTAATTATTTGTAGTGCTTTTTCTCTTGTGTTCTTCATTAATCTCTTCTTCCAAATATACTAAGTAATCTCAAAAATTGTCCAATTGCAACTAGTGTCGATGCAACATAAGTTAGTGCTGCTGCACTTAAGACTTCTCTTGTGCCCTTTAAATCCTCATCGGATATAATTCCCATAGCAAGCTCTTCTTTCGCTCTGTTTGATGCGTTAAACTCAACAGGCAGTGTCACAATTTGGAATAAAACTGCAAAGAAAAATAAAGCAATACCTAGCTTAGTAAAAAATACTGAGAAGAAAAAACCTAGTATTATTAAAAAGAAAGAGACTTGTGTCCCAAGATTTGCAAGTGGAACTAAGGCTGCCCTAAGCTTTAGCGGAGCATAGTCAACTGAGTCTTGGATAGCATGACCAACTTCATGAGCTGCAATAGAAACTGATGCAATAGAATTTTTATAATACACATCTCTTGATAGGTTTAAAGTCTTGTCTCTAGGGTCATAATGGTCCGAAAGTTTTCCATCTACCATCCTAATACTTACATTAGAAAGTCCATTCCTATCTAAAATTTCTCTAGCAACTTCTGCCCCACTTAAATTTGTTGATGCTGGAATCTTTTTATATTTTTCATAGGCAGAGCTAATTTTTGCCTGTGCATACATGGCAAGAATTAAGCCTGGTAGTATATAAATTAAATAAGAGAAATCATAAGTGTAAAAATATGGTCCAAACATTATTTTCCTCCAATCACATAATTTTCTCGGAATTTATTTCCTCGTAAAAAATCATCTATTCCCATGGCCCTTTTGCCAGGTGCTTGAATTTCTTTTACAGAAATTGCCCCATCACTTGTTTTAATAATCAATTCTTTGTCTGACTTTATAATTGTGCCTGCTTCTTTATCACAATTATCATCAAACTCTTCTGCTTTGTAGATTTTATAGAACTTGTCATCATACTTAAACCTTACACCATAGTGTGGACTAAGCCCCCTTATTTTATTTACTATGTTCTCAGAAGTGTCATTAAAATCTAAATCTAAATCCTTTTTTAAGATCTTACTAGCATAAGTCTTTTTGTCTTCATCTTGTTCTATAAATTCTACTGGTCCCTTAGAAGCTTCTAGAATAAATTCTTCTAGTAAATCTGCGCCCATTTGTGAAAGTTTGTCTTCAAGTTCTCCTGCATTCATTTCTCCAATTTCTATTTCTTTTACAGTAGAAACTGGTCCGGCATCAAGGCCTTCTTCAACCTTCATTAGACTAACACCAGTCTTAGAGTGGCCTTCCATAATTGCCCTGTTAATTGGAGCAGCCCCTCTAAGAGATGGTAAAAGAGAAGCGTGAACATTCACTATATATTTTTTTGGCAAGTCTATAATTTCTTGGCTTAAGATTTGACCATAGGCAACTACTACCATAATGTCAGCTTCAACTTGTCTTAATTTCTCAATTGCTTCAGGAGAATTTACATCTGCTGGTTGAAAAATTTCTAGACCAAGTTCCTCGGCCTTACATTTTACAGGAGTTTTAGTAAATTTCTTTCCCCTGCCCTTTCTCTTATCTTCTTGAGATACCACAAGAGCTACTTCTCCTAGAGTATTTAGTCTTTCCAAAATTGGAACAGAAAAATCAGGAGTTCCCATAAAGATAAACTTCATTATTCTTCACTCTCCGCTTCATACATATCTATGGCCTTGTCTGTATAAAGGATTCCATCAAGATGGTCTGTCTCGTGTTGGATAATTCTAGCCAAAAAGTCTTCAGCTTCCATGATGTTTTCTTTACCTTCTAAATCATTATACTTAACCTTAATGTGTTTTGCCCTCTTAACTGTTCCTTGTTTTCCAGGAACTGAAAGGCAACCTTCCATTGAAACTTCTTCTCCATCTTTTTCTATGATTTCAGGATTTATCATGTAAAATCTCATTGGCTTTTCGCCCTCATCATTATCTTCTTCCCTGTTATCAACAACAATTAATCTTTTTAGGATTCCAATTTGAGGAGCTGCAAGTCCAACTCCAGGAGCAAGGTCCATAGTTTCGTACATATCATCTATTAAAAGTTTTAATCTGTCATTATAATTAGTAACTACTTTAGATTTTTTCCTAAGAATTGGATCTTCATCTGTTCTAATTTTTCTTATTGCCATTAAATCACCTAAAATTCTATATTTAAAATTATTTTTCTTTCATCTTCTATCTTACTATTATTTATTACCCTATTAAGACCTTCGATTAACAATCCTATGTCCTTAGGCTTAACCTTGAGGGAGAATTTTGTCTTGTTAATATTTTTTATCTTTGGCATCTTTATAAATTTTGTAACCATAATATCCATTCCCTTTAGGTCGATAGACATTTGTTGTAAAAACTTTTCTGCCCAAACTTGAGTTAAGTTTTCATCATAAGATGAAAATTCAAGTTCAATTAATTTAGTGTAAGGAGGATACAAGAAAGTCTTTCTCTCTTCAATTTCATACTCATAAAAGTCTTCATAATATCCTTGAGCAGAATACTTTATAATTTCACTATCGGGACTGTAGGTTTGAATTATAACTTGTCCCTTCTTTGATGCACGTCCTGCCCTTCCAGAAACTTGAGTTATAAGTTGGAAGGTTCTTTCTCTAGCCTTGTAATCGGAAATATATAAAGACAAATCTGCTGCGACTATACCCACAAGAGTTACATCTTCAAAGTCAAATCCCTTTGAAACCATTTGAGTGCCTATAATCACATCAGCTTCCTTATTTTTAATCTTTTCATAAAATTCATTAAAAGAATCTTTTTTGCCAGTTGTATCTCTGTCCATCCTTAATACCTTTGCTTTTGGAAAATATTTTTTGACTTCTTCCTCAACTCTTTGAGTTCCAACTCCAAATTGTTTTATGAATTTTGATCCGCAGGAAGGACATACCTTAGGTAGGGGTTTTGTCTTACCACAATAGTGACATATGAGCCTATTCTTTGCCTTATGATAAGTCATGGATATGTCACAGTCATCACACTTTATAACTTCTCCACATGACCTACAGGAAATAAAATTAGAAAAGCCTCTCCTATTTAAAAACAGGATGACTTGCTCCTTGTTGTTTAACTTTTCTTCTATAGCTTTTTTTAGATCTCTACTAAATATTGAGACGTTACCCATAATTAGTTCGTCTCTCATATCAACTATCTCTGTCTCAGGTAGAAAGGCTCCCTTCTTTGCCCTATTTTTTAATTGGCATAGATTATAAAATCCTTTCTTAGCATAAAAGTATGATTCCACAGAAGGAGTTGCAGACCCGAGAACTACTTTCCCTCTATCTTTCATCCTATTTATAGCAACTTCTATAGTGTCGTACTTTAAATTGTCGTGGAAGTCATAAGAAGAGTCGTGAGCCTCATCAACAATCACCATTTTTAAATTTTTAAAAGGCACGAAGACCGCAGATCTCACTCCAACTACGACTTTTACCTCGTCATTTAGGACCTTCCTATATTCATCATATCTTTCACCAGCTGAGAGCTTAGAGTGAATTATTGCCACTTCATTTCCAAACCACGATTTAAATCTCTCAATCATTTGTGGTGTTAAACCAATTTCTGGTACAAGGACAATAACCTGGCCACCATCTTCTATGACCTTTGATGTTAAATTTAAATAAACCTCAGTCTTGCCTGATCCAGTGAGACCATGAAGAAGAGAAACAACTTTATCAGTCTCTTGTATGCTTTTTAAAGCTTTTTGTTGCTCATCATTTAAAGCCAACTTATTCTTTTTATAGGTTTTTTCAACAGGTTCTCTATTAACTTCTTTTTTGTATTCTTCTACTAAATTTCTTTTTATTAAACTCTTTATAGGGGAGTAAGAAATATCTAAATCCTTCATGGCGTCCACTCTAGATATATCTTTCTTATCTTTTATAAAGTTAAAAACCTGAGCTTGCTTCTCGCTTATTCCCTCAAGATTTTTTGGATCAAAGTTCTCTGAAATTTTTAAATAATTCACAAGCTTTGGCTTTATAGTCACTAGTGAATCGTAAATATATTTTATATAGCCCTTGGCTCTTAGTTTTTTAATAAGAATTTTCTCATCTTCGCTTAAGTCTTCAAAGTATTTTGATAAGTCAACAGAATTTAAATCTTCCAGGTCTTTGCCATGAGGATACTTCTCCACAAGAATTTTCTTTTTAATCCTTTGGAGGTTTCCTGGAGGTAAAATTGGCGAGAAAGCCTTTGAATATCCGATTAAGTACCTCTTCTTCATCCATAGTCCAAGTTTAATAAGGTCTTCAGATATTATTGGTTCATCATCAAGGACAGAATGAATCTCCTTTAACTTTTCTCGGTGGTCTCCAGAATAATTTGCATGTAAAAAAAGGACGATACCAACTCGGTAAGACTTCCCAAAATTTACGAGAACTCTCATACCAGGTTTAACATCATCTTTTACTATATATGTATAAAGTTTATCTATTTTTTGAAAATTATTTTCGATAAAAATGTCTGCAAACATGTCTTCACCCACAAAAGAGCTAGATTTCTCTAGCTCATAAGTTTTTTTGCCCTATCTAAAATTTCTCTGGCAAGTTCAGTCTTACTCATAATTTCTAAATCATCAGTCTTGTCTCTTGAAATAATAGAAACTATGTTAGTGTCGCTACCAAAACCTGCGCCTTCTTTTTTAATATTATTAACAACTATAATATCAAAATTCTTTTTAATTAGTTTTTCCTTTGCATACTCATAGATGTTAGTCGACTCAGCTGCAAATCCAACTATAACTTGGTTTTTCTTTAGACTACCATAGTGTGCAGCAATGTCAGGATTTTTTTTCATTTCAATAAGATTCATCTGACTATCGCTACCCTTTTTAATCTTTTCTTCACTGTAAGTCTTTGGTCTATAATCACTTGGGGCTGCTGCCTTAATTAATATATCACAGTCATCAAAATATTTTCCAACAGAATCAAACATTTGACGAGTTGAATCCACTCTAACAAAGTTGTCAACCTTTGGTACTTCTATTTTTGTTGGTCCAGAAATAAGAGTTACCTTTGCTCCTCTTTTTTTTGCATTGTCAGCAAGAGCATATCCCATTTTACCTGAAGAGTAATTGGAAATAAACCTAACTGGATCAAGTGCTTCTCTTGTAGGTCCAGCAGTTATTACAACGTGTTTGCCTTCAAGATCTTTCTCAGTAAGAGCCCTGTCAATTTCATCAACTATTTCGCTAGGTTCAAGCATCTTTCCACTTCCGTAGTCGTTGCAAGCAAGGAGGTCTTCTTTAGTGTCTAAGATTATAACTCCCCTGTCTCTAAGAATTTCCATATTTTTTTGGTTGGCCTCTGAGTTTAACATTACTGTATTCATTCCAGGAGCCAACATTACCTTAGATCTTGAAGCCATCAATACAGTAGACAACATATCGTCAGCAATTCCATTGGCAAATTTTCCAATAATATTTGCAGTTGCTGGTGCAATAACAATTATATCTGCCCACTTAGCTAGAGAAATATGTTCAACATCCATATTCAATAGTTGGTTAAACATCTCACCATGTACTACATTGTTAGACATAGTTTGAAAAGTAAGAGGTCTTACAAATTCAGTGGCATTTTTTGTCATTATGACCTTTACTTCTGCTCCTAATTTTCTCAAAAGGCTGCAGATACCTGGGGACTTATAAACTGCAATTCCACCTGTCACACCAAGTAGAATTTTTTTTCCTTTTAACATCTTATTCCTCTTCTACTTCCTCTTTATTTAAATCTTCAATCTTTTTTTGTTTAATTTCTTGGATAAGATTTTCTTTTTCTTCAGCGATTTTTGCTTCGTAATCTGAGTCGCTTAATTTTTCCCCAAATTTTATTTTTCCAGCCATAATTTCTTCAATAGCAATTGTAACTGGTTTATTGCTATCTGTATCAACAAGAGCTGGGTTTCCGTCTATAAGCTTTCTCGCTCTCTTTGATACTAAGATTGCAAGTTCATATCTTGAATCTGCAACTTCTTTTAATTCTTTAAAAGATGGTATAATCATTTGCTTCTCTCCTCTTCTGCTTGAACTTCCTTCTTAATATTTTTGTGCCTTTTAACCCTAAGTTTTTCAGCTGCGATAATAGTTTCGATATCTTTTACAGCATTATCAATCACATCGTTAATAACAAAGTAGTCATATTCTCCTACGAAGTCAAGTTCTCTAAAGGCATTTCTATATCTTGTTTCAATTTCATCTTCAGTTTCTGTATCTCTCTTAACTAGACGAGATCTTAATTCATCCATTGTAGGCGGAATTAAAAATATGAAAACTGCTTCCTTATACTTTTCTTTGATTTGAAGGGCGCCTTGTACATCTATTTCAAGAAGGACAATCTCTCCCTTTTCTATTTCATCAAAAACAAACTTCTTTGGTGTTCCGTAGTAGTTAGTGTGAACAAAGGCATGCTCCAAAAGCTCATCCTTTTCTACCATTTCTTCAAATTCTTCCCTTGTGGCAAAAAAGTAGTTTTCGCCATTAACTTCTCCTGGTCTAGGAGTCCTAGTCGTAACAGAAGTTGAGAAAATTATATCGTCATTATTTTCCATTAAAGCTTCACTTACTGTTCCCTTTCCGGAACCAGAAGGACCTGATAAAACTAATAAAAATCCGCCGTCCAAATAATCACCATCCTAATTTTTATTATTCAACATTTTGCGCTTGTTCACGCAATTTTTCTATTTCTGATTTTAGCATTACAACTGCACTTGTAATCTCAATATCATTGGATTTCGAACCTATGGTATTAGCTTCCCTGTTTAATTCTTGAATTAAGAAGTCTAATTTTCTTCCAATTGGTCCCTCTTGATTTATTATATCACTAAAATTTTGAATATGAATTTTAAGCCTTGTAATTTCTTCATCAATTGAAAGTTTATCAAGCATTATGGCAATTTCTGTCAAAATCCTATCTTCATTAACTTCACTTGGTTGGAGAAATTCAGCTACCCTATCTCTTAATCTGTTTTCATTCTCTTTTAAACTTATTGGCGCTCTCTCTTCAATAAAATAAGTAAGTCTCTCTACTTCATCAAGCTTTATTTTAAAATCTTCCTTAATCTTTTCTCCTTCGAAGGCTCTAGATTTGATAAAATCTTTTGCAGCTTCATCTAGAACCTTTAAAAGTTCTTCCTTTATATAGTCGCCATCAAAATCAGCTTTTTGGGCTTTTACTATACTTGAGTCCTTCATAATTGTAGAGAAAGAAAGGTCTGAACTCAATCCAAAATTTTCTTCTAATTCTTTACTTATAATAATATACTTATTTAAAAGCTCATAGTCAATATCTATTTCAACTTGGCTTGAGTCCAAGTATTCAAAGTTTATGAATACATCAACCTTGCCTCTTTTGATTTTTGACTTTATAAAAGATCTCACAGCTTCTTCTGCGTACATAATTGAGCTAGGCATCCTGACATTCATGTCAAGATACCTGTTGTTAACAGATTTCATCTCTACTTTTATATAAAAATCTTCACACTTTTTTTCAAAAAGGCCGTAGCCAGTCATGCTATTCATAAATAACTCCTCATAAAGAACAAAAAGCACTAAAAAGTGCTTTTCATTTTATTTTACAACAATATTTACAATCTTATTTGGAATATAAATTTTCTTAACTACATTTTTGCCATCAGTATTCTTAGCGAAAAGTTCATCTTTTTCTGCAATTTCAAATACCTTATCTTGTGTAGCATCTCGTTCAACATTAATTGTATATCTTACTTTTCCATTAAATTGAACTGGAATTTCTATTTCATTATCAATAGTTAATTCTTCTATAAATTCTGGCCAAGCTTGTTCTGATAATACTCCACCTAAGTTGCAAACTTCCCATAATTCTTCTGTAATGTGAGGTGCAACTGGATTTAATAAAATTAAGAATGTTCTTAAATCCTCTTTAGTAATTTTTCCAAGGTCACTAAATTCATTGGAAAGAGTCATAAGTTGTGCGATTGCAGTGTTGGCTTTTAAATTAGCATAGTCTTCTGTCACTTTTTTAATAGTCTTGTGAATTTCAGTAACTAATTCTTTACTATATTCTTCACCATCAACAACAATTCCTTGTAGATTCCAAACTCTTTCTAAGAATCTTCTACAACCCTTAACTCCATTTTCTGACCAAGGTACAGGTTTTTCAAAGTCACCAATAAACATTTCATAACACCTTAATGTATCTGCACCATAATCTCTAACAATATCATCTGGATTTACAACATTGCCCCTAGATTTTGACATTTTTTCATTGTTTCCACCAAGGATCATACCGTGAGAAGTTCTTTTTTGGTAAGGTTCCTTAGTTGGAACAACTCCGATGTCGTATAAGAATTTGTGCCAGAATCTTGAGTATAGTAGGTGAAGCGTTGTATGTTCCATACCACCATTGTACCAGTCTACTGGAGTCCAATATTCAAGAGCTTCTTTGCTTGCAAGTGCTTCATTATTGTGAGGATCAGTATATCTTAAGAAGTACCAAGATGATCCAGCCCATTGTGGCATTGTATCAGTTTCTCTCTTTGCTGGTCCGCCACATTTTGGACAAGTAGTGTTAACCCAATCAGTCATCTTTGCAAGTGGTGACTCACCAGAGTCAGTTGGTTCATAGTTTTCTACTTCTGGAAGTAGAAGTGGAAGTTCTTCTTCAGGAAGAGCTACATAACCACATTTTTCACAGTGAACTATAGGAATTGGTTCTCCCCAATATCTTTGTCTTGAGAATACCCAGTCTCTTAACTTATAGTTAATTTTTCTATCTCCAAGTTTATGTTCTTCAAGATAGTCTATCATTTTTGCTATTGCATCTTTAACTTCAAGTCCATCTAGGATACCTGAGTTAATCATTTTTCCAGTAGCAGTTTCTGTGTTTGCATGTTCTGAAACATCTGAGCCTTCAATTACTGGAATAATTTCAAGACCAAACTTCTTAGCAAAGTCATAGTCACGGTCATCGTGAGCAGGCACAGCCATAATTGCCCCTGTTCCATAAGTCATTAGTACATAATCAGAAATCCAGATAGGAATTTCTTTGTTAGTTAAAGGGTTAATTGCCTTAATTCCCTTTATTTCTACACCGGACTTATCTTTATCAAGTTCAGTTCTTTCGAAGTCACTCTTCTTAGCGCACTCTGCCTTATAGGCATTTATTTCATCTAAGTTTTCAATCTTGTCAGCGTGATTTTCAATTAATGGATGTTCTGGGGCAATTACCATGTAAGTTGCTCCGTAAATTGTATCTGGTCTAGTTGTGAAAACTTCAAGTTTTTCATCATAGTCCTTAAGTGAGAAGTTAATACTTGCTCCTTCACTTCTGCCAATCCAATTTTTTTGTTGTGTTACAACCCTGTCAATAAAGTCAAGATCGTCTAAGTCTTCAATAAGTCTATCTGCGTACTCAGTAATCTTAAGCATCCATTGGCTCTTAACACGTCTTACAACTTCTTCTCCACATCTTTCGCACTTTCCACCAACAACTTCTTCGTTAGAAAGTCCTACTTTACAAGATGGACACCAGTTTATTGGCATTTCCTTCTTGTAAGCAAGTCCTTTTTTATAAAGTTGTAAGAAAATCCATTGTGTCCACTTATAATATTCAGGGTCAGTTGTGTTAATTTCTCTAGACCAGTCAAAGGAAAAACCTATTGATTTTAATTGTTTCTTAAAGTGAGCAATGTTATTTTTAGTAACAAGTGCTGGATGAATTTTATTTTTTATAGCGTAATTTTCTGTTGGTAGTCCAAAAGCATCCCATCCCATTGGATAAAGTACATTATATCCTTGCATCCTCTTCATCCTGGAAACTATATCAAGGGCAGTGTAAGGTCTTGGGTGACCAACGTGAAGTCCTTGTCCAGATGGATAAGGGAATTCTACTAGAGCATAAAATTTTTCCTTATCTGAATTGTTTTCACATACAAAGGATTCATGCTCATCCCAAAAGTCTTGCCACTTTTTTTCTATTTCGCTTGGTGTATATTTATTCATAATAACTCCTAAATTATCAAAAATTAAAATTCAGCATTTCCAACAGTTCTAGGGAATGGAATTACGTCTCTTATATTTTTCATTCCAGTAATATACATTACTGCTCTTTCGAATCCTAGACCAAATCCAGAGTGAACCACAGATCCGTATCTTCTTAAATCTAGATACCAATCGTAAGTATCCATATCCATTCCAATGTTTTTCATTTTTTCTTCAAGGACATCAAATCTGTGTTCCCTTTGGCTTCCTCCAATGATTTCACCAACTCCTGGCACTAGAAGGTCCATAGCTGCAACAGTTTTTTTGTCTTCATTTTCATACATATAGAAGGCTTTGATTTCCTTTGGATAGTCAGTTACAAAAACAGGTTTTTTGTAGATTTCTTCTGTAATATATCTTTCGTGTTCTGTTTGTAGGTCAATTCCCCAGCTTACAGGATAGTTAAATTCTTTATCAGCCTTTTCAAGAATTTCAATAGCTTCTGTATAAGTTATTCTAGCAAATTCATTTTCTACAACATTGTGAAGTCTTTCAAGTAGACCCTTATCAATAAAGTTGTTGAAAAATTCCATTTCTTGTGGTGCATTTTCAAGTACATAAGAAATGATGTATTTTAACATTTCTTCAGACACGTCCATATTTACATTTAGGTCAGCAAAGGCCATTTCTGGTTCGATCATCCAGAATTCTGCAGCGTGTCTTTGTGTGTTTGAGTTTTCTGCTCTAAAAGTTGGTCCAAATGTATAAATATTTCTAAAAGCTTCTGCAAAAGCTTCTGCTTCTAATTGTCCAGATACTGTAAGGTGTGTCTTTTTGTTGAAAAAGTCCTTAGAATAATCAACTTCTGTTGGTTCAGACTTTGCAATCTTATCAATATCAAGAGTTGTCACTTGGAACATTTCTCCTGCTCCTTCAGCATCTGAAGTTGTGATAATTGGAGCGTGAACGTAAACAAATCCCTTTTCTTGGAAGAACTTGTGAATTGCATAAGCAATTAGTGATCTAACCCTAAAAACAGCATTAAATGTGTTTGCTCTTGGACGTAAGTGAGCTATTGTTCTCAGGTATTCCATTGTGTGTCTCTTCTTTTGAAGTGGATAAGATGGATCTGATGAGCAGATTGCTTCTATCTTATTTGCTTGTAATTCAAAAGATTGGTTTTTTCCAGGTGATTTAACAATTTTTCCGCTTATTTCAAGTGAAGAGCTTATTGGAAATTTTTCAACTTCGTCGAAGTTTTCTAACTCTTTACCATAAACTACTTGAATTGGTTTAAAAACTGTTCCATCAGTGAGTTCAATAAAACCAAAGTTTTTTGAAGCTCTTGATGTTTTCACCCAACCACTTAATACTATTTCTTTATCTAAAAAATCTTCTGGATTTTTAAATATATCTCTAATGCTAATTGACATAATTCCTCCTAATTTTCAAATTCTTACTTAATTGTTAAGTATATAATTAATTGCCCTGTTTGTCAATTTTACTCACTTTAAACTATCTAAATATTCTATTATTTTTCTTTCATAGCCAATATCTTTTGGCTCGTAATATTTTTTCCCTTTAAAATTATCTGGCATGTATTTTTGATCTACGTAGGCATTTTCATAATCATGGGGATATAAGTATTTTTCATCGGTTTTATTTTGTGGGTTTCTCTTATCCCTTATATACTTTGGAATATCAATGTTATTTGAATTTTTAACATCTTCCATAGCCTTATTTATTCCACGATAGGCTGCGTTAGATTTTTCTGATGTTGCAAGATAAGTAACTGTCTGTGCCAAAATTATTCTTGCTTCTGGCATTCCCACTGCATTTATATTATTAAAACAAGCCGCAGCTACTTGTATAGCTTCTGGGTTTGCATTTCCCACGTCTTCTGATGCAAAAATTATAAGTCTCCTTGCAATAAATTTTATATCTTCTCCGCCTTCTAGCATCTTTGCAAGATATATCAAGGCAGCGTCAGGATCAGAACCCCTCATAGACTTAATAAATGCAGAGATTGTATCATAGTGCTCGTCGTTGTTCTTATCGTATTTGATATTTTTTATAAGTAATGAGTTTTCAATTACATACCTATCAATTAGAATTTTTCCATCAACTTGATCTGTGGAAAGAACAGCAATCTCTAAGCTATTTAATAAATATCTTCCGTCTCCATTAGAATTTTTTACTAAAATATGCTTTGCTTCTTCCGTAATTTCAATATTCTTCTTTCCAAGTCCTCGTTCTTTGTCACTTAAAGCCTTTTCCATCATATCTTCAAGGTCTTTATCTTCAAGTGGCAGCAAATTTATTATTTGCATTCTTGATAGAAGGGCCCTATTTACTTCAAAGTAAGGGTTTTCAGTTGTAGCACCTATTAGGCTTATTACTCCCCTTTCTACAAAGGGCAAAAGAGCATCCTGCTGACTCTTATTGAACCTATGTATTTCATCTATAAAAACTATAGTTGATACATTGTCAAACTTCATCGAGTCTTCAGCCTTTGCTAAAACATCTCGCAGTTCTTTTAAATTTGATGTTACAGCAGAGAGCTTTACAAAGTTTTTATTTGTAGTTCTTGCTATAATTTCTGCTAGAGTAGTCTTTCCAACTCCAGGAGGACCATAAAATAAAACTGAAGTTAGCCTGTCGCTTTTTATTAATCTTGATAAGTACTTTCCCTCTCCAATAATATGGCTTTGACCAAAAAATTCTTCTAAAGTCCTTGGCCTCATCCTGTCAGCAAGTGGTGCCTTGGTCTCCAAATTTTTTTTCATGCTAAGTTCGAATAAATCCATTTTAATTCTTCTTTTTTACAAAGTTTTCTAACTCATCAACAAAGGATTGAAGATCTTTGAATTCCCTATATACAGATGCAAATCTAACATAAGAAACTTCATCAAGATCCTTTAACTCATCCATTACCATTTCTCCAACTTCTAGAGAACTAATTTCTTTCTTCATGGAGTTTTCAATTTTCTTTTCTATATTATTGACAGCTTCTTCAATATCAGCAGCAGAAACAGGTCTCTTTTCACAAGACTTAATCATGCCTCTAATAATTTTTTCCCTATCAAAGGCTTGTCTGTTACCATCCTTCTTTATTACCATTATTGGTGACTGTTCAATCTTTTCATAAGTTGTAAATCTCTTTTTACAATTTAGACACTCACGTCTTCTTCTAATTGTATTACCTTCATCAGTTGGTCTTGTGTCTAATACTTTGGAGTCATCGTATCCACAAAAAGGACATTTCATACTTTTCACCTCATTCAAATAAGGTCCTTAGGACCATTTAACTAATAATATCACTTAAAATTTTATTAATCAATTACATTACAATATAAAAAAGCTGAGCACTAAGGCCCAGCTAATTAATTTTGATTTAATTAAAAATCTTATGCAATACTTTGTGCAATATTTAAGAATATTGTAATAACTACTGAGTTTGTAATATCAATTGCAAAAGCTCCAACCATTGGAAGGATGAAGTATGCCTTTGGAGATGGACCAAATCTTTCAGTGATTGAGTCCATGTTAGCAAGGGCGTTATAAGTAGCACCCATACCAAATCCACACATACCTCCTGATAATACTGCTGCGTCGTAATTTCTTCCCATAGCCCAGAATGTTACAACGTAAGAAAAGAAAATCATAAATAATGTTTGTGCAAATAGGATAACAAGCATTGGTCCTGCAACTTCTTTAAGGTCAATTAAGTTAATATCGATTAAAGCCATTACAAGGAATACATTTAATCCAACGTCTCCACAAATAGAGTTTGCTCTTTGATTAACCATAAGACGTCCTTCTTTACCAATTGTATTAACAAAGATACCTGCAATAATCATTGAAGTTACATAAGCTGGTAAGTTTAATTCTTTACCCATAATTGATACGTGAGTTCTTATGAATTCTTGAAGAATTGAACCAAATCCAATTGATACGAAGATAAGTCCAAGAACTTTAATGAAGTCTCCAGCTTGTAGAGGCACTACTCTTTCATAGCCATCTCCAGCGTTGTTTTCTTCTAAGTGTTCAAGAACATCATCATAGTTTGAAGATTTGCTGTTATTTCCAGAAAGCTTATTTCTGTTAATAAGTGTTGATCCTACTGGTCCTCCAATTAGGGATCCCGTGATAACACCAAAAGTTGCTGCTGCAAGTCCAAAAGTCTTAGCGTTGTCAAGACCTAGTTGAGCAAAGGTACTTCCCCAAGCTCCTGCTGATCCGTGACCACCAACCATAGTAACTGAACCACAAATAAGTCCAAGTAGAGGATTTTGGTTTAATACTTTAGCAAGAACAAGTCCTATAGTGTCTTGTCCTAGAACTAATATTGCTGAAATCAACCAAAAAATTAAAAATCCTTTTCCTCCCTTTTTCAATGTGTCAAGGTCTGCCCCAACACCAATTGCAGTAAAGAATACCATCATAAATGGGTTTTGTAGCGCTTGATCAAACTCAAAAGTTGCAATTCCACCAACTTGTAATAAGAATCTAATGATTGCAAATAAAAATCCCCCGATTACTGGTGCTGGAACGCAAAACTTTTGAAAGAAGTTAATCTTACTTCTTAAAAATTTACCTATGTAGTAAACCATGATTGCAAATCCTACCGTTTGCATTAAGTTAAATGAAAAATTCATTTTTACCTCCTTTAAATTTTTCTCACAAAGCTTATTATAACAAAAAATTTTTTAAAATAAATAACTTTTTTTTAATTTTATTTATTGTTTATATTTATTAATTTTTTTTGTTAATACGATAAATTAATCTATCATTTTTTACCGATTAGTAATCATAAATTTTGAGTTTTTATATACTTCAATTAATTTGATAGTTTTGTAATCTAATAAATTTTATAGGTAAACTTTTTATCTCTTACAAACATTTTCATAGAATGTAATTATGTATATTTTGATTCTTATATTGTATTAAAAATACATCTATCATAAATTTTTAAAAAGTTTTTGAAACTAAAAAATTATACTTTTAATCTAAAAACTTAAAATAATATATTCAGTCTTTTTTTGCGAGCAAAATTTATAGAGTATATTAATTTAAAATTTCAAATAAAAAAAGGACATTGTCTCCAATGTCCTAAATCGTTGATTCAATTATTTTCTGTTAATTCTTAAGAAAGAAGGGATTTTAAGTTCTCCATTATCTTCATCATCATTGTCTTCAAGAGATTCAATGGGAGATTTTTGGCCAAATTCTAATTTATTATCTTTTTTTTCTTTCTTTTCATCTTTGTATTGATCGAATTCAGTAGCTATAACTGTAATCTTAACTTCATCCTTAAGTGATTCATCGATTCCTGCGCCAAAGATAATATTAGCATCTTCAGATACGCAATCTCTAATAAGATCAGCTGCTTCATTAACTTCAAAAATACCAAGGTCTGAACCTGCTGTAATATTTAGAAGAACAGATTTTGCTCCTTCTATTGAAGTTTCTAGTAGAGGAGAGTTTATTGCAAGCTTAGCTGCTTCTGTTGCTCTGTCATCACCAGATGCACGTCCAATACCCATATGAGCAATTCCCTTGTCATACATAATTGTCTTAACGTCAGCAAAGTCAAGGTTGATTAGGTTAGGAACAGAAATTAAATCTGAAATACCTTGGATACCTTGTTTTAATATGTCGTCTGCCATTTCAAAGGCTTGTGAGAAGCTAGTCTTTTTATCTGCAATACTTAGAAGTCTGTCATTTGGAATTATAACTAATGTATCAACTTTACCTTTAAGAGCATTAATACCAACTTCAGCTGATTTTGCTCTCTTTCTACCTTCAAATGTGAAAGGTTTTGTAACAACACCAACAGTAAGTAGACCTAATTCTTTTGCTACATCTGCGATAACAGGAGCAGCACCAGTACCAGTACCTCCACCCATACCTGCAGTGATAAATACCATATCAGCACCATCTAGGGCTTCTCTAATTTCATCTAAAGATTCTTCTGCAGCTTGTTCTCCAATTTCAGGATTAGCACCTGCTCCAAGTCCTTTAGTAATTTTTTCTCCAAGTTGAATTTTAGTTTCAGCATTTGAATTCTTAAGTGCTTGTCTATCAGTGTTGAATACTAAAAACTCAACGCCCTTTACACCAGCTTCAATCATTCTATTAACAGCGTTATTTCCGCCGCCGCCAACGCCAACTACTTTAATTTTGGCAAAATCGTCTTGGTCCATATCGAATTCCAACATAAACATCCTCCTCGTATACTAAATAATTATTTTTATATTCATTACTACCATTTTATAGAAATAGTGTGGAATAGTCAATATATAAAGGTTAAAAGTGTCCTTTAATTTGCATTATCCCTACTCCTGATTAATTTCTCTATAGGATTTATCTTTACTTTCTTCTTTTCTTAATTTTTTCTTATCTTCTTGATCTGATTTAGTGTTTTTTTCTCCATCTGTAATGAGGATTGGGCTATCTCCCTTCTCCATTTGAATTAGTATTGCTTTTTTATTCGTTGTACTAATATCCTTTAAAATTAATGAAAGCATCTTTAGTTTGTAATCAATATTCGAATATGATCCAAATTCAATTTTTACTCCATCAACTGTAGTGAATGTTGAGATAGAATCTAAAAGTTCAATGTCTCTAATATTTCCACGAAGTGAATATTCATCATTCCTAAGTTCTAATAAAAGATCTCTCTTTTCCTGATCTTCTTTATTAGTAAGTATATAGTTTCCAGCTTGAGGATTTTCAACATTAAATCCAGATAAATTAACTAGATTGTCTCTTTTTTTATCTGAGTTTTCAAGGATTCTAAAGTTGTCATCAACTAATAAGTAATCATTTGTATCCAATTGATAATAAGGAGTCCTTTCTTTTACTTTAATTGTTACTCTTCCTCTCAAGTTATAAGAAATTTTAGCATCCTCTATATAGGGAATTTTTTTAAGCTTTTTAATTCTGTCCTTTTTTGACACTACAAAAAATTTACTTCCCTTTTGCAATTGAGAAACTTTTTTTATTTTAGTAGCGCTTACATTTTTATTGCCTTCAATACTAATATTTTTTACATTAAAAAAATTTGAATTTTTTAGAGCAAAAATTATTAAAAAAATAAAGGAAAAGAAAATAAAAAATCTGCTAAAAATTCTAAAATATCTTTTCTTTTTATTCAGTTTTCTTTTTTTCTTTTCCGTCTTTTTCATAAAATCACTTTAAAATCATATCAACTATTTTTGAAACAGCATCAGGGCTAGCCAGTTTCTTAGAGTTTTTGGCCATCTCATTTCTCTCACTATCATCTTCAAGAATTTTATTTATTTGTTTTAATAGGGTTTCGCCATCTAAGTCTTTCTCTTCAATTACTCTAGATGCACCCATATCCTTGTAACTCATAGCATTGTAATATTGGTGATTACCTGCAGTGTAGGCCTTGGGAATTAGAATAGATGCAATACCTAGAGCAGATATTTCAGCTAGAGTCATGGCAGATGATGATGCTATAACTAGGTCTGCACTTGATAGATAATCATAAACCTTATGCGTATAGTCTAAGATTTCTACATTATCTGGAATTTCATCTACTTTTTCAATGAAGGCTTTGTAATGATCTCTTCCTGTTACGTGAGTTAACTTAAAAGGAAGTTCTTTACAATCTTTCAATATTTCTAAAATTGCATCATTTGTAGATTCTTGTCCTCCAGAACCACCAAAGGAAAATACAAATTTTTCTTGGTCTTTAATATTTAATTCTTTTCTAGATTTAACTCTATCTAAATGTGAGAACACATCTCTTACTGGATTACCTGTGAAGATGATGTTGTCATTGGTCAAATATTTTTTAGCTTCTTTAAAATTTATAAAGACATAGTCTGCCTTCTTGGCAAGAATTTTATTAGTCTTACCTGGGTAAGCATTTTGTTCCTGCACTATTGTTTTTATCTTTTTTTGTTGAGCTTTAAATACTATTGGTGCACAAACATAACCACCAGTTCCAATTACAAAGTCTGGTTTAAAATCGTCAAGTATTTTGTTACACTCCCTTAAACCCTTCATTAAATTAAAGAAAGTTATAACTGTGTCTTTGTTAATTTTTTTTCTTGGAAGACCAGAAATATCTATTCCCTTAAAATCAAAATTATATTTCTCAGCCAATTCTTCTTCTAAGGAATTTTTCTTTCCTACATAGATAATTTCTGCTTCCTTATCCTTCTTTTTAATTTCTTCTCCAATAGCAAGTGCTGGGTATATATGTCCCCCTGTACCTCCACCAGATAAAATGTATTTCATAGTGTGCCTTCTTTCGAAATTTTTAATAAAATTGCTGTTGATACAAGTGCCATTACAAGAGCTGTACCCCCATAAGAAATAAAAGGTAGCGTTATACCAGTTACTGGAAGAATCTTAGCACAAACCCCCATATTAAAAAAGGCTTGAATACCAATATAGGTTGTCATACCAATTGCTGTAAACTTATCAAAGTAATTAGTAGCCTTAAAAGCAATCATGTATCCTCTGTAAATATATATTATAAATAATAATATTACTATAAATGTTCCGATAAATCCAAATTCTTCTGCTATTACAGAAAAAATAAAGTCAGTATAGGCTTCTGGTAAGTTCGTGTACTTTTGTCTTGACCTAAATAAACCAACTCCAGAGTATCCGCCTAGGGCAAAGGCATATAAGGATTGCCTTGATTGATATAGGGCTGCTGATTGATAGTCAGTGGAGTCAGAAACAAATCCTAGAATTCTCATCATTCTAAATTTATTATCAGGGTCTTTTAGTATTACAAATATTAATCCTATTCCTAGTACCACCAAAAACATAAACTGTTTCTTTGTAATTCCACTTGCTAATAGGATTGCAAAAAGCGCTACTCCAATAACAACAGCAGTTGAGAAGTCCTTGATCATAATTGGTCCAACAGATATACCCATTATGGCCACTGCCATCAAAAAAGTTTTTGGATCTCTTAAGGAGTAAATATTCTTAGCTAAGTATTTAGACAAATATATTATTGAAGATAGCTTTAATATATCCGAAGGTTGAAAACTAATTATCTTTAAGTCTAGCCATCTAACTTGTCCATTTTTATCTTTACCTAGTGGCGACCATAAAAGAAGTATTAAAATGATACTCAAGGGAAATATCCATTCAATATTTTTATAAATCACTGCTCTTGGCATTTTTATTATCATAAATAGAGCTATAAGTCCTATTACTAAAAAGCCTGACTGTCTCGCCAAGTAGTGGAAACTATTTAGATTATATTTTTTTGCCGTTGGAAAGGAAGCTGATGTAACTGCTACAAGACCAATTATAATAAGAAAAATTGTAGTCAGAAGTAACATCAGGTCTACATCTTTTATTTCCTTTTTTAACTTCATCTACATCAACTCTTTTACAAGGTCTTTAAAATGTTGACCTCTCACTTCATAACTTTTATACATATCCCATGAGGCACATGCAGGTGAAAGCAAAACATCATCACCCTTAACAGCTAATTTACTTGCTAACTCTACTGCTTTTTTTAAGTCTTCTGTAATATAAAACTCTACTCCATAGTTCTTGCATGAATTAGAAATTTTTTCTGCTGTTTGTCCAAATAGAATAGCTGTCTTTAATTTATCTTTTGATTTTTCTATTAATTTATCAAAGTCTGCACCCTTATCATAACCACCAGCGATTAGGACAACATCTCCGTCCATGGCAGCTACTGCAACTTCAGTAGAATCTGGGTTAGTTCCCTTGGAATCGTTATAATATTTTACGTCGTTAACTTCCCTAACGAATTCAATCCTGTGTTCAACTCCTGTAAAGGAAATAATTGATTTTTTTATAATATCTAAATCAATATTTAAAAGTTTACATGCAATAACTGCAGCCATAATATTTCTTATGTTGTGGTCTCCAGGTATTTTTATATCTTTGATGTCTAGAACTTCTTCAGTTGTCTTACCATCATTGAAATAAATTTTACCTTGGTGAACATAAGCCCCCTTTTCAGAGATTTTTTCCATTGAGAAGTAATATTTTTCTGCCTTTAAATTATATTTATCTGCAAGATCTCTGTCTTCATAATTTAAAATTGCAAAGTCCTCTTCATCTTGATTTTTGAAAATCTTAAACTTTGCATCCACATAGTTTTGTCTAGTCTTGTGCCAGTCCAGGTGGTCACTAGTTACATAAGTTAGCACTGCAATATGAGGCTTGAAGTCTATTGTATTCTCTAATTGGAAGGAAGATGCTTCTATCACTACATAATCATTAGCCTTAGCTTCCTTAGTTATCTCAAGAATTCCTCTACCAATGTTTCCCACAACAAAAGTATTTGCCACTCTTCTTAAGATGTCACCAAGAATCGTAGTTGTTGTAGTCTTTCCATTAGTGCCAGTAACTGCAAGTACATTTTTTGTATTTAAATTTCTATAGCTAAGCTCAATATCAGAAATAATTTCAATATTTCTTTCCCTAGCTTTTTCTAAAAGTTCGTGGAAGGGATATATTCCTGGACTTTTTACTATCAAATCAATATCATCTAAATCCTCTTCCTTGAAAATAATAAAATCTTCTTCAACCTTTAATTTTTGTAAGTCTTGATTGCTATCAAAGACATAAATTTTACATGGAAACTCTTTTAAAAACTTCAGTGCTGTCTTTCCAGTAACACCAAAGCCCATTATTAATATATTTTTGTTTTCTAACATCTTAAATCACCTAAAATAAAATTAAGTAAGAAATCACACAAAGTATAACTTCTATTAATGAAAATACTGCAACTATTTTTTTCTCATGCCATCCCTTGTGTTCAAAATGATGGTGAAGTGGTGACATAAGGAAAACTCTCTTTCCTCTAGTTTTAAAACTAACTACTTGAATTATAACTGAAAGTGTTTCTATAAAATAAATCCCACCTGCAATAGGTAAAATTAAGGGCACATTTAAAAGAAGTGCAATGGCAGATATTGCTCCACCTAGGGCAAGAGATCCTGTATCTCCCATAAAGACCTTAGCTGGAAACTTGTTGTAGTATAAGAAGCCCATTAGAGCTCCTGCTAGTGCTAGGCAAAATCCTGCAATTTCATATCTTTGAAATTTAATTGCTACAAAATTAAAAAATATAAGACAGATAATTGTCACGCTAGATGAAAGCCCATCTAGTCCGTCAGTTAAGTTTACTGAGTTAACTGTTCCAACTATTACAAAAATCACAAAAGGAATATAAAAAAATCCTATTGACCTGTAATCTTTTAGGAAAGGAATATAAAGGTCTGTCCCCATTCCCTTAGAATTGTATTGATAAATTATTAAAATTACCGCAACTAAAATTTGAAGAAGTAGTTTTTGGTAGGCACGTAAACCTAGGTTCCTCTTCATAACAACTTTGATGTAATCATCAATAAATCCAACTGCCCCAAAGGCAAGAGTTGAAAATAGTATCATTAAAACTGACAACTTGAAATTTGCAGTTACAAGGCTAGTTATGATTACTGATGCTAAAAATATTAAACCACCAATTGTTGGAGTCCCACTTTTTACCAAGTGAGACTGAGGTCCATCTTCTCTTATGCTTTGTCCTGCGTGTAATTTTTTTAATATTGGAATTATAAGTCTTCCCAAGACTATGGAGAGAACAAATCCCAAACCTATATTAATTAAATAATTCATTATACTTTAACCTAATCCCTTTTATTTTTATTACTTTCTTTGTTATTATTTTCTAAATTTTCTTTAGATTTTTTCTTTTTACTTTTAGATTTCTTAATTTCTTTATTGTTTTCTTTATTCTTCTTATTTACTTCAGACTTTTTTTCACTATTATAATTTTTTCCCTCATTAAAAGACTTATTGTTAGAATTTTCTTCACTAGGCTTATCAAAATCCTCGTCTTTTTTTGAGTAATTAAGCGTAACACTTTCGCTACCACTTAATTTTTGTCCAGGCCTTGGGCTTTGTGATATAAAGTCGCCATTTCCCTTGATATTATACTCTAAATTCATGGAATTTAAAATAGATTGGCTTTCTTTTCTAGTCTTCTTGCTAAGGTCCGGCATTATTAAAATACCACTGTCCTTATCATTTACGGCAAGATCAATTATTGTATCTTTTAAGACATAAGAGCCTGCTGATGGACTTTGATTAGTAACAACAGAATATGGTAAGACATTTTCTGAATTGTTGTTAAACCTAAGTCCAGAATCAATTAATATCTTTCCTGCATCTTCAAGAAGGAGTCCTCCTACATTTGGAACAGAAATAAACTCATCTTTTTCATCAACTTCTTCAGTTTTTTGAATTTTCATATAGTTAAGAGACTTTTCCAATACATCTTGAACTACTGGAGCTGCAACTACACTACCAAGTATCCCTCCCTTAGGATTGTTAATAACTACAAGAACTGTTAGCCTTGGATCATTAAGTGGTGCTACGCCAACAAAGGATGAGTTATAAGCTTCAAGATATCCTGTGGGTGTAGCGATATTTGCAGTACCAGACTTACCACCAACTATATAACCTGGAACCTGAGCGCGTTTACCTGTACCATTTTCCACTACTCTTCTCATCATCATCTTCATTTTATCAGAAGTTTCTTCTGAGATTACCCTTCTCCTAAGTTCGGTCCTTTTTCTGTCAATTACATTTCCATTGGCATCTACCATTTCTTTAATAAGTGTTGGTTTATTTAAATAACCACCATTGGAAATTGCACTTACTGCATTTATAAGTTGTAAGGGAGATACAGCAATTGAGTGTCCATAGGACATTGTAGCAAGGTTAACCTTGCCTATATCTTTATAAGACCTTGGAACTATACCAGTTGATTCCCCATAAAGCTCTATTCCAGTTTTTTTACCAAAACCAAAAGCCTTTATGTATTTAAGAAACTTTTCAGCTCCTAGGTCTTGACCAACTTGGATCATAGTCATATTACATGACTCTTCTATTGCCTTTGCAAGGGTCTTTTTTCCTCTAGTGTTACTAGTACAAGTTAATTTGTTGTTACCCATTACCATAGCCCCATTACATACATATTGGGAGTCTGGTTGAGCTGCATTTTCTTCTATAGCAGCTGCTGCTGTTATAAGTTTAAAGGTTGAACCTGGTTCATACTGATCATTGACGTTAAAGTCTCTCCAGTTATCATAGAGAATTTCCATCTTCTCTTCTTCAGTTAACTTGTCCCATTCCTCTTCTTGCTCTTCATTAAGAGGAGCCCTTGGATCATTTAAGTTGTAGTCGTCCTTAGTCGTCATTGCCAAGATCTCTCCAGTCATAGTATCTTGTACTATAATAGAAACCTTGTCTGCCATATTTTCTTTTTTTGCATTTATAGCTGCAGTTTCAGCAAACTGTTGGATGTTAGAGTCAATAGATAAGACTACAGAATAACCCTCTTTCGGAGCGTAAGTTTCCTCATCTGTAAGTGGAATCTTATTTAATGCATTATCCTTTAATGATACATTCTTACCAGAAATACCTGATAATTCTTCATCATAAGAGGCCTCAATTCCGTATTGTCCCACATTTTCGTCATTAGTAAAACCAATAATGTAAGATGCCAGGTTGTTAAATGGATAGAGTCTCCTTGTGACATCATCAATGGTCATAGGAATGAGGTTTGATTTTTTATTATCTTTTTTTTCTTTGTTTTCTTTGATAATTTGTGATCTTAGATCCTTTAACTCTTGTGCCTTACCTCTTTCAATATTTGTGGCAAGTCTTACAACCTTATCCCCTTCCATTTTAGACCTAATTTCATCGTAGTCTATACCAGTTACATCTGAAATTGTTTTAGCATCTTCGTCATATAACTTTTCTTTTCTATTTTCGAAGTCACTTTCACTTTCGTTCTTTCTCTCTTTCAAATAATCCATGTTATAAAAGACATTGCACTTAGTTATGTTAATTGCCATTTCTTTATTGTTTCTGTCATAGATTATTCCACGATTAGAATTTATGACCTCGGTCTTTGTCAGTTGGTTTAGGGCTGCGATTGTCAATTCTTCTGATTGGACTATTTGAATCCAAAGAAGCTTAGCGATTAATATCACAAACAAAAAAGCTAGAAAGATAAAAAATAAAAATATGAATCTATTGGCGTTATTAGTCTTTGCCTTAAACCCATTTTTCCTTTTTTTATCTCTAGCTTTGATTTTATTAGTTTTCAATTATATCCTCCTAATCTCTTGTAAAAGACCTGAGGACAGAGACAATTGGACTCAAAAATACGTTGTAATTAATGTCTCCTACTTTTTCTTCTTCCCCTGAATCAATGTAAACAATTTGGTCTTCAGAAGGATAAACCATTCCAAGTTTATACATTGCTTCTTCTGCTATTTGTGCAGATGACTTTACAGCTTTAATATCGCCTACAAGAGTTGTTTTTGTTTTATTTAATTCTTCAATTTCAGCCTTTTGTCTTAAGATTTCTCTGTCGAGACCTGCAACTTGTGAATAAAGAATAATAACAGCTGCGAATATTATAATAACAATTGCCATGGTAAAAATAAAAGGCCTATTATTTAAAAGTCTATTTCTATATATATTATAACTTTTATTTGAAATTTTAGTTAATCTTTTTGCCATTTCACACCTCTAATTTTTCGGCAATTCTTAATTTGGCTGAGTGAGATCTGTTATTTTCTTTTAATTCATCTTCACTTGCAGTTATTGGCTTTCTAGTTAAAATTTTTATTTCTTTTTTCTTGTCGCATGTACATATTGGAGATGATGGAGGACAAATACAATCCTTCTCTAAGTATTTAAATACATTTTTTACTATCCTATCTTCTAGGGAATGAAAAGTTATTATTGCAATCCTACCACCTGGGTTAAGTCTATGAACAAATCTCTCAATGGAGTCCTCAAGAACATCAAGTTCCCTATTAACTTCAATTCTCAAAGCTTGAAAAGTTCTTTTTGCTGGATGAGGTCCATTTCTTCTTGCAGACGCTGGGATAGCATTTTTAATAATTTCAACAAGTTCAAAAGTTGTCTCTATGCTTTTCTTTTTTCTATCTTCTACAATGAACTTGGCAATCCTTGCTGCCCACTTTTCCTCACCATATTCTTTAATGATTCTAGTAATTTCACTTTCACTGTAAGTATTGACAATGTCTCTTGCAGATATTTCAAGTTCTTGATCCATTCTCATGTCAAGTGGTGCATCAAACCTATAGGAAAACCCTCTCTCAGGATTGTCAAATTGGTATGATGAGACTCCAATATCAAGTAGAACACCGTCAATTTTATCAATACCTAACTCATCAAGAGCTTTTTCAAAATTTATATAATTTAAGTTAAAAAATTCTACATTTTTGTAGTCGGAAAGTCTTTCTTTTGCAACTTCAAGGGCTTCTGTATCTTGATCAATGCCAATTAAAAGTCCAGTTCCCTTTAGTTTTTTTAGGATTTCACGGCTGTGACCTGCTCCACCAAGAGTTCCGTCTAGATAGATTTTTCCTTCTCTTATGTTTAATCCTTCAATTGTTTCATCTAAAAGAACACTTTTGTGTGCAAATTCCATTATATTCCCAACTCCGACATTTTTTCAGCAAGCTCTTCATAGGATAAAGCTTCTTCTTCATTGTATTTATTCCAATTTTCTTCTGACCAAATTTCTGCCCTGTTTGAAAGTCCTATGATTACACATTTATCAATTAAGTCTGCATATTCTCTAAGGTGTTCTCCAATTAGGACTCTTCCTTGCTTATCTAATTCACAATCAACTGCCCCAGAAAAAAATGTTCTCACAAAGGACCTTACAGCCTTATTAGTCATTGGGAGTTCTTTTAATTTATTTTCGATTTTCTCCCACTGGTCGCTTGGATATAAAAATAGGCAATCGTCTAAGCCCTTCGTCATTACAAATGATGAAAGGTCTTCTCTAAACTTTGATGGAATTGTCACTCTTCCCTTAGGATCGAGGTTGTGTCTAAATTCACCAATTAACATAAAATTCTCCACTTTATTCCATTTTGACTATTTTTTACTCCACTTCGCTCCACCTAAGTTAATTTTACTACACAAAGTCCCTATTTTCTAGTGTTTTAATTAGTTTTCGAAAGATAGGACTATAGGCCCTAAAATTTTATTAAATTTAAAAAATGTTTTCATAAAATACAATTTTTATTTCTGGTATAAGAATTTTAACAATAAAAAAATATAATCCTGTATCAGTAAGTCTTTAATTATGAATTAATAAGTTTCTACGACTTTTTTAATATTCACTAGTCTATAAACTTCTACAACTTCTTTGATCATCATGACTCAATAAATTTTTACAATTTATTTAACCTTCACAAGTCAATTAATTTCTACAACTTCGTTAATGTTCACGAGTTAATAAATTTCTATAACTCTTTTGGTCTTCATAAGCTCAATAATTTTTTCAATAAACAAATAAACTTTTCCACAAAAAAATCGACTATCTCTAGTCGATTTAATCTCTTATTAAATTACTTGTTTCCTATAAAGTAGAAGTCTGAGCCCTGACCTAACTTTGAATTAACTCCATAGTCAAATCCGTGAAGTTCCATTATTGTCTTGACAATATAAAGTCCAAGTCCAGTTCCTATCTCAGGCCTAGTGTGGTTGTCACGAACTCTATAGAACCTGTCCCAAATTCCCTTTATGTCCCTTTCACTTATTCCTATTCCTCTGTCTATACAGTGGAATTCAGTTTTCTTTTCATCACCCTTGATTACTAATTTTATTTCCTTGTTAACTGGCGAATAATTAATTGCATTGTTAATTAAATTATAAATTACTCTGTTTATCTTAGACCTATCTGCAAAAATTTTCGTATCACCAGACACTTCAATTTCAAACTTGTAGGCTGCAAAATCTTTATTTATCTTAAACCTGTCTAAAACTTCCTCCAAGGAGTCTCTGAGGTCATACTCTTCCTTCTTAATTTCTTCTAAGTTGGACTCCATCTTTGAGAGATCTAAAAGATCATTTACAAGATCTGTCAACTTATCAGCTTCACTAATAATTGTTTCCAAGTGCTTATTTCGCAAAACTTCATTAGGTCCAGATATATCCCTAATCATCTCTCCATAAGATTTTATAACTGTAAGGGGAGTCTTCAAGTCGTGACTGACATTGGCAACAAGGTCCTTCCTCATTTCAATTGTCTTTGTAAGTTCATTCTTTGCATAGTTAAGAGTGTTGGATAGATCATCTATCTCAGTGTACTCGCCCTTTTTAAACTTAACCTTGTAGTCACCTTTTGCAAGTTCTTTTGCAGTGTTTGACATCCTAACAAGGGGCCTTGAAAGTCTCTTTGAAACAAAGTAGGCAGTGATAGATGCAAAAATAAGTGACAAGAAAGAAATTATTATAAGAATTCTCCTTATTACATCAACTGTTGCATCTACGGGCTTTAAAACTGAATTAATGTAGAGATAATAATCTTCTCCATCAGTCTTTCCAAGATAACCTGCATAAATAATTGAAGGATCCTTTAGATTTTCATACCTAACTGTATAAATTTTATAAGTCCTGTTGTCCCTGCTTAAGGATCCAAAAAACTTATCGAAGTTTTCCCATATCATCCTTGGTCTTTCTACAAATTCATCAAATAATCTTAGAGGAAAAACCCAAGCTCCATTTTCATCAAGAACCTTTATCTCAAGTCCCTTAGTGTTGGCATAATTTGAAAGTTTTGTTTCAAAATCATCGGACTTGTATTCACTCCTGAGTTCATTACCAACCTTTGTAACTTCACGAATTTTCATAGTTTCGTAAAAACTTGAAAGAAAAACTGTTTGAAAGAGCCAAATAGAAATTAAGATCAGTCCAGCGAAAAAGACAAAGTACTTCCACAGCTTAAAGAGGATGCTGTTTTTGTCTATTTTTATCCTCCTCACTTCTCTAATTTCTCGTATCAAACTTATATCCCACTCCTCTTACTGTAATAATAAATTTTCTGTATTCTTTAATAGAATTTCTTAGCATCTTTATGTGTGTATCTACTGTCCTGTCCTCCCCGTAGAAATCATAACCCCAAACCTGGTTTAGGAGCTTGTCACGAGAAAGAGCAATATTTTTATTTTTCACCATGTAGACTAAGAGGTCATATTCCTTAGGTGTCAAGTCAACAATCTCATCGTCAACAAATACAACACGACCATCTAGATCAATTTTAAGTCCTTCAAACTCCATGGCATTATTTTCTTCAACCTTATTGTTACGGTTTACAATAACATTGAGTCTCGCCATGAGTTCCTTTGGAGAGAAAGGTTTTGTGACATAGTCATCTATTCCAATTTCAAACCCAAATAATTTGTCATATTCTTCACTTCTTGCCGACAACATTAAGACAGGAATATTTTTTATCTTTTTTATTTCCTTGTAGGATGAAAAACCATCCAGCCTTGGCATCATTATGTCCATGACTATTACATCGAAGTCTTCTTCTTTTACCTTATCTATCGCGTCTAGACCATCAACAGCTTCAACAACTTCGTGGCCTTCAAACTCTGCGTAGGTTCTTATAACTTCTCTAATGCTTTTTTCATCATCTACTACTAAAATTTTAAACATTTAATCACCAACTTAATTATAATAAGAATTTGTGAATTTTTGATGAAAGCTTTGTTAAGCCTCTTCTTATAAATTCTCTTTACATTTGATTTTATTATATCAATAAGAAAAGTTTTTTGTTAGAATCTTTTCTTTTGATTCGAGTGACAATCTAAAGCAAAATAAAAAAAGTCTGCAAGAAAATTCTTACAGACTAAAATATTTTGTTAAATTATACTTTGAATAATCTTTGACCCTGCAATAATAGTTCCAATTGATGAACCTAAGTTAGCAAGTATTACAACTAATAGAGCCTTCAAAAACTTATTGTGAATCCATGACTTAATATTAAATATGTCATCAGGAATATTATTTACATCTTCAACAGTTGGCTTCTTTAAAGTTGCTTCAACTAAACCTGCAAACCATCCACAGGCAAGTACAGGGTTAATTGACGTAAATGGTGCTGCCACGAAAGCTGTCAACACACTCAGTGGATGTGGAAGACATAAAGCTGTAAATAAAGCTGCTAAGACTGAATTAAACATAAACCAGGATTTAATTTGAGATATTCCCGTGTTCATGCTTTGCTTAAATCCCAAGATTATTAAGATTACAATCAGAGCTGGTATTATCCAAGGCAACATTTTACCTATAAAGGATTTTGGTGGAACCTTATTTAGCTCTTCAATGTCTTGATCCTTGAATACTTCTTCTTCAACACCTGGCGTATGAGCTGCTCCAAGAATAGCTACAACTTTCTTGCCTGGCGCATTCTTAATGTTATAAGCAAGAAATTTATCTCTCTCATGTAAAAGTGTTGCAGCAATTTGAGGATAGTCCTTGCCCATATCTTCAATAGCAAGTTCAAGATTGTCTCTTTCGATTAATCTCTGAAGATCTTCTTCAGACACATCTTCATCGTCATCAATGGACATTAAAGAGAAAAATAATTTTATCTTTTCAAAAAATCCCATCTTCCTCCAAATCCTCATGAAAGTTGTTTGAATACTTCTGTCAGCTAGGACTAAGTTGATTCCCATTTCTTCAGAAGCCTTCATACCTTCCATCATTTCTTGACCTGGTTTTGTCTTTAGTTTTTTTGCAATATTTTTTTGATATGAAGAAAGAATTAGGTTTGCTATTAAAAGAGTAACCTTCTTCTCCTTTATAATATCTATAATATTTGTATTTTTCCAAGCTTCGGGATTTTTTAAATTTTTATACCTTTGGTCGTCAAGCTCAATACATATTGAGTCAGGTTTCTCTTCTTTTATAGTTTCCCTAACTAAATTAACACTTTCTTGTGAAACGTGAGCCGTTGGTATTAAAATAATTTCCTTTCCTTGGTAATCTATTCTAATTAATTGATCCTTCATTTTTCTCCTACGTAGAAGTTTTATTCTTTTTCTTCACTAATGGTGTAGGCTTTTTCATCTACACCCCTGTAATAATTTGTGATTAGCTTCTTATCCTCTATCTTCTCTGTCATAAGTATCTTGTCTTTGGATTTAAACTTATTAAGACCATCTTCAGTTTTTATCTCATAGCCTTTTAAATAATTAATTGAAGAATTTAAAATATCAAGGCAAAGAGCATTTAAGATATCTTCTTCATTGTCATCTTTTTCTTTATCTTTTATATCCTTAACATCTTCTAGATTATTATTATTAAAACTCTTATTTAAACTATAAATATTTCCAGAAACTTCTAAAAGATTATCTTCTTTTTCTATAATTACCTCTTTTTCATCCTTTAACTTAGATATCTTAGAGGAATCATTTAGAAGAATGGACTTAAGCAAATAGTTGTCTCCCTTTAATAAGTATTCTACAAGGCCAAGATTTTCAAATCCCTTGATGTTGTGCTTTCCTATGGACCTGTTCAAGTCATAAGCATAATGGGAGTCTATAAAAAATGGTATAAGTCTTAAGTTATCCTCCATATCTTCTTTATATAAATCCTTATAAATAAAATTACCTGTGAGAGGTGTGAAAGAATTTACTTTTTCTTTTGAAATATCAAAAAATTTAAATTCTCTATTCTCTTCAAAAGGAATTAAAGAATCTCCCAATTCTCCATTAAGATCTTCTATCTCTCTTGACTTATTTTGTAAAACATTAAACTTCTCAATTTCCCTTGTTATTACATCAAGCTTTGAATTTTTTAAATTTATATCTTGGCTGAGGTTTTTTATTTTTTCCTCTGTCTTATTTTTCTTTTCTAAGAGAGAAGAGTTTTCTCTTGTTAAGTTAAAGTAAGAAGACTCCATGTATCTTAAATTGGAAAAACCAAGATAAGAAAGTATAAGACTTAGAATTATAAAGACGAAAGACAAAAAAGTTTTTTTATTTTCATTCATTTTTATCACTCTTTTCCAAGGCCCTTATAATTCCATAGTTTTTATAGTATTCAGAAACTTTTTCATCTACAGAGTTTTTTAAATATACTAATTTTTCTGCTGACAAGTCACCAGTCTTAAAGGATTTCTTCTCCATTTCCTTGTAGATATTCAATAAGTTATTGAGATCGACATAAACTTCAGAAAATGGTGCCTTACCATCTTCTATAAAGTTAGAAATACTTGAAGAATATATGGAAGCATAAAATATAAATAAGTTTAGTTCCTTTGATGGTTTGTTTTCTTTTATTAAATAAGAAGCAAATCCATCTAGGTCCTTAAAAAGGCTTTCAATTTCTAAGTCCTTATAAAGATTCTTGTGCTTTTCAAGGTTTTCTTCTCTACTTATACTTAAGAAGTCGTCTACAATCCTATCGTAATTTTCTTTTTCATAAATATTTGAATTAAAGAAAGCACCATAAGCTCTTAGCCTTTCTCTAACTTCAGATTTTATGGCCTTGTTTTTCTCTTCATAATCTGCTTTAATTTTTTTAATCTCGTCAGATTTATTGGCTTCAAATTGGTATCCATATTTTTCATAAAATTCTTGAGACTTTAAATTAAATTCAATGTCCAAGTCTTCTATTTCTTTATCATAGGTCCTTGACTTGTCTTCTAAGGTTTGTATTTCTTGTGTAAGGCCCTTATTTTCAGCAATTAGTTTTGTTGAAAATTTTTTATTTGCTAATGAATAAATAAAAAATAATAAGGACACTATTAGGATGACTATAGAAAAAATATAGAGAACCTTATGCCAGTTTTTACTACTCATCTTTCACCTACATTTTTTCGAGAAGAATACTGGCTCCACTTGTCTTTCCATAGTTTTTATCAATACTCCTAAGGATAATAAAAGAAACTAAAAATGACAAAATTCCCACTATTAAAGACATTAAATCCTTATTGGCAAGTCCCATCCTATTAAAAATATAATAAGATAGGGAGATTGTGGACATAAATAGAACTAGTGGCAAGCCATAAACTAAAAATTTATAGGAAAGCACTGACTTGTCATTGGTTTTTATCTTGACTAAATCTCCAACTTTTGCAGATATTGTATTGCTAAATTCAAAGAGCTCTTGTTCAGATTCAGCACACTTAGCGTTACAAGCTTCACAAGATTCTCCGCAGGCACTTTCCCTGGTAAATTCCACAAATATTTTATTATCCTTTTGAGCTTTTACAATGCCTATACTTTCCATATAATCACCTATTCTTAATCTTCAGTTACCTTAATGTGAACTTCTTCTAATTGTTTTTCTGTAAGTCCTGTTGGCGCACCTGTCAATAGACAAGTTGCAGCTTGAGTTTTAGGGAAGGCTATAACGTCTCTTATGCTCTTAGCTCCTGTAAATAACATTACAAGTCTATCTAAGCCATAAGCAAGTCCTCCATGTGGCGGAGCTCCATACTTAAATGCTTCAAGAAGGAATCCAAATTTTTCCTTAGCTTCTTCTTCTGACAAGCCTAGAGCTTCAAACATTTTTTCTTGGACTTCTGGGTCGTTGATTCTAATACTTCCACCACCCATTTCGTCACCATTTATAACAATGTCATAAGCCTTTGCTCTTGCATTTTCCTTGTCACTTACTAATTTATCCACGTCTTCATCAAGTGGACTTGTGAAAGGATGGTGCATAGCAACGTATCTTTCTTCCTCTTCATCATATTCAAATAGAGGGAATTCTGTAATCCAAACAAGTTTATAGTCATCTTCGTCAATTAAGTCCATGTCCCTTGCAATCTTGTTACGAAGGTTACCTAGACCACTGTATACAACAGAATTTTTATCAGCAAGAATTAAAATTAAATCGCCTTTTTTTGCTTCAAAAGCAGAAATAATTTCTTGCATTGTTTCTTCTGAAATAAATTTAGCAATTGGTGAATCAATTTCTTCATCAACCCTTATCCAAGAAAGTCCCATTGCCTTATAATCTTTGACAAAAGATTCTAGTTTTTTAACTTGCTTCTTGGAATAGAATTCACTTCCACCATCAACCTTGATACCTCTTACACTCTTGCCCTTTTCAGTATTTCCTTCAAATACCTTGAAGCCACAAGCTTTTACTATTTCAGAAATATCTTTTAATTCCATACCAAATCTAAGATCTGGCTTATCTACTCCAAACCTATCCATAGCTTCAGAGTATTTCATTCTCTTAATAGGAAGTTCTATGTCTTTGTTAATTACTTCTTTAAATAATTTTTGAAGAAATCTTTCATTTATTCCCATTACATCTTCTTCGTCAACAAAGCTAAGTTCCATATCAATTTGAGTAAACTCAGGTTGTCTATTGGCCCTTAAATCTTCATCTCTAAAGCACTTAGTAATTTGAATGTATCTGTCCATTCCTGCAACCATTAATAATTGCTTCATTAACTGTGGTGATTGAGGAAGAGCATAAAATTCACCTGGGTTAACCCTACTTGGGACTAAGTAGTCTCTAGCTCCTTCAGGAGTTGGCTTAGTTAACATAGGAGTTTCAACTTCTATAAATCCATTTTCATAGAAGAAGTCACGAGTTATCTTATAAATCTTTGAACGAATCATAAGATTTCTTTGCATACTTGGTTTCCTTAAGTCTAGAGTCCTGTACTTAAGTCTCATGTTTTCAGCAACATTGTCATTGTCCTTAACATAAATTGGTGGAACTTCAGACTCACTTAAAATTTTAAGTTCACTAGCTAGGACTTCAACCCTGCCAGTTTCTAATTCTTCATTAATTGAAGATCTCATACGAACTGCACCCTTGACAGCAATTACAAATTCTCCACGAAGGTGTGATGCCTTTTCTAATAGCTCTTCAGATGAAGTATCGTCAAAAACAATTTGTGCAATTCCACTTCTATCTCTTAAGTCAACAAAAACTATAGATCCTAGTGACCTTTGTTTTGCCACCCAACCCATTAGGACAACTTCTTTTGAAATCATATCTTCTGAAATCTCATTACAATAATTTGTTCTCTTGAGATTTCCCATTTTTTCAGCCATATTTCCTCCTAAAAATTAAACTCCAAGCCTCAAATGGTTTGGAGCTTATTCGTTAATTTTTTTATAATCGATTAGCCATGTGTATTGTTTTTATTCCATAAAAATCTATTTTAATTATAAAGCAAGACCTGTCAAAATTCAACTTTAACAGATTCTCTTGTCTATTCTATGAGAAAATCCTTGGATATCTTTCACCTTATTTTCTCTCAAAAGTTTTTCCTTTACAAATCCTGCTCCTTTATCCATACCTTGGCATCCTGCAAGGAGTAATACATCATCTTGATCAAGTAAGTCAATAGCATTCTCTATGGACTCTTCGAGAGTGTCATATATTTTACAATCAATGTTATTCTTTTCTAAAATATCTTTGAAGACTTTTAGTTCTTCATCAGTTACCCTGTCCTTTTCCTTGACAGTGTCTCTTGATAAGGTTGCAGTAAGGGATTTTGGATTTAAAATTTTTATCCACTTAACTAATCTTTCTGTAATTTCACGGTTAACTTCAACACCTCTCTTGCCTCTAATGGCATAGAGAATGTTGAGATTTTTATAATCCATTTCTTTTAAGGTTTCCATAGTTGCATCTATGTTTTTTTCATTAGCAAAGTGGTCGTCTAAAATTTTAAATTCTTCATCAAATATTAATTCAAATCTTCTCTCTACTCCCTTAAAATTCTTTAGGGCTCTCTTTATAGTCTCTATATCAATTTTAAGGCAAAGCGCAATTATTATTGCGACAATAGAATTCATTACTGACGAATAACCAACTGATCCCAGTTCAATATTAAATTCAGATTTTTCTAATGTAAAATTTTTTATTTTTATGTCTCTATTTATATTGAAAGTAAATTTTCCCTTACCAGTTGAAAGGTCAAGATCTTGAATTCCAAAATCAGCTTCATTGTTTTTCAAAGAGAAGCTAAGAACTTGTGCCTTTGTCTTATCCCTTAGAGAATAAATTTTTTCATCATCTGCATTTAAAATTGCAAGAGCATCTTCTTTTGCATGTCTAATAAGTCTAGACTTAAACCTAAAGTAATTTTCAAAACTTCCATGTTGATCAATGTGTTCTCTACCAAGATTGTTAAAAGTCACAATGTCAAAATCAATGTTTTTATTTCTGTATAATTCTTGAGCAGATGAAGAGACTTCCATGGTCACATCAGTTACTCCCTTGTCCTTCATATCCCTAAAATAGGATTGAAGAGTTAAGGACTCTGGGGTTGTAAGTACTGAGGGAATCATTACATCAGCATATCTTGTAAGGACTGTCCCAATAATCCCTGTATTTCTCTTATCTTCTTCTAAAATAGAATTCACCATAAAGGCAGTAGTTGTCTTTCCATTTGTTGCGGTGATTCCTATTACATTCATGTCTCTTGAAGGATCTTCATAGAAGTTCCTAGCCATATCTGCAAGGGCAATTCTTGAATTTTCAACTCTTATTTGTTTAATATCTTCTTCACAGTAGTCCTCAACTACAGCAACTTCAGCTCCAAGTTCTCTTGCTTTTTTTATAAACTTGTGGCCATCTGTGACGTAACCTTTTATGGCAACAAAAATACCGCCCTCAACTACATCGTCTGTGTGAAAGGCGATATTTCTTATTTCTATTTCTTTATCTATTTCAAAATTTGCATCAATAATATCTAAATTATTTAAAATTTTTTCTAATTTCAAGATTATCTTCTCCTTAGAAAGTCTTCAAGGTTTTTGGAATTTAAATTTCTCTCAAACTTTCCCTTTTCATTTAAAATCTTTGTGCTTGCACCTAGTCCAAAGCCAATAATGTTTTCAAGTTCTTCCATCATAACAATATTATAAATTGAGGCATGACCCTTCTTTGCATATCCAATGTTTTCTGATGATATTACAGATTTTTTCTGCCTGTAAAGATAATAAGGCTCATAATTATTTTCCATTAATAATTTTTTAGATTCTTCCAAAAGATTTCCAAAGTCTTCATCATTGTGGTATGAATTTTCAAAAAGCTTTGATCCATTCTTTAAAGCTAAAGTGTGAAGAGTAATATTTTCTGGAGAATAGTCTATTGCTTTTTTTATAGACTTAAGAATACTAGCCTTATCTTCTCCAGGAAGACCCATAATTAAATCCATGTTTATAGTTTCGAAATCAAGCTCTCTTGCCTTATCAAACCAAAAATCAAAATCTTTATTTGAAACCCTGTTTAATTTATTAATAACCTCTTCATTAAAGGTCTGTGGATTAAGAGAAATCCTATTAACTCCCTTGTCCTTAAGCATCTTTAAAATATCAATACTCAGACTATCAATTCGCCCACATTCTACAGTAAACTCTCTAGTCTTACCAAACTTATTAATAAGTGCATCAATAATTTTTTCCAAGTTTTTCAAGCCAATTGAAGTTGGAGTTCCCCCTCCAATATAAATTGAATTAGGTTCCTTAGCAAATTCAAGCTCATAAGAATTTATATCGTGAATTAAATTTTTTGTGTATAAATCCATTTTCCCCTTGTTCTCTATGGTCGTGTCAAAGGAACAATAAAGGCACCTAGATGGGCAGAAGGGTATGTGAACATAGACGTTGTATTTTTTTAAATTTGAATATTGCCTTAGGTCTTCTTGATTTTTATAAATCTTATATAAAAAAACTGCCTCTTCAATTCCTATCCTGTACTTGTCCCACAAAATTTTAAGGGACTCATCATAGGAAGAGCCCTCAAAAACTTTTGAAATAAGTTTTAAGGGCCTCACTCCAGTTAGGATTCCAAAGCTTGGATCGAAATTTTCTTTCTTAGAAAACAAGTCAAATAAATATCTCTTAATAGTAAAATGAGCTTTTTCATCTTGAAGCCTAAGCAATTCACTAGTGTTTATATTCTTTCCAAAAATACTAATAAAAATAATTCCTTTTTCAATTTGTATTTTGATGTTAAAGTTTAAATCTTCGTAATCTTTAGGAAGCTTCATCCTAAAAAATTCAAAGATTGATTTTTTTAAGCCTTCTCTTTCATTTTCTATTTTTATCATAATTGTCTAAGATAAGGGTTTGCCATCTTTTCATAGGATATTTGTGATTCAGGACCGTGACCTGATAGGACATAAATCTCATCGTCAAGTTTTTTTAATTTTTTTAAAGATTCCACCATTAGCGAGTGGTCTGACTCTGGAAAGTCTGTTCTTCCTATAGATCCATTAAAAAGTGTGTCACCAGCAAATAAATAATTTTCAAATAAATAGCAAACTGAACCAAGAGTATGGCCTGGAGTTTCTATAACTTTTATTGTGCCTTCTGAAAAAGGAATTTCATATCCTTCTTTTACGAAAACATCTACATCAGCTGCTTCAATTTGCATACCAAAGGAAGAAGCTCTGACTTCCTTTGGACTCTCTAAGAAGGCCCTATCTTCTTTTGATAAATAAACTGGAGCCTTATATTTTTTCACTAGTGTAGCAACTGCACCAACATGATCAAAGTGCCCATGAGTTAGCAAAATGTATTTGATATTTAACGAATTCTTATCAATGGCTTCAATTATATTTTCACTTGATCCACCTGGGTCAACTACAAAAGCATCCTTGTTTTCATCAAAAAGGATAAAGCAATTTTCTTGTAATTGCCCAACAACTAACTTCATAATTTTGTATTCCATTATTTCACCTAAAATTCCTTACTTGAATCCAATAAAATAGTAACTGGCCCATCATTTATAAGTTCAACATCCATGTCTGCACCATATTCTCCAACAGAAACCTTAATTCCTAAATTTTTCATCTCTTCAATGAATTTTTCATAAAGAACTATTCCGTCATCAAACTTAGCCGACCTAATGTAGGATGGTCTATTACCCTTTCTGGCATCTCCATAGAGAGTGAATTGACTTACAACTAAAATTTCAAGACCATAATCAAGAAGAGACTTATTCATAACCCCTTCTTCGTCATCAAAAATTCTCAGTTTGCTTACTTTTTTAATAATATATTCTAAATCTTTCTCATCGTCATTAGCTTCTATTCCAAGTAAGAGCATAATCCCCTTGTCGATTTTGGAAATTACTTTTCCATCAACAGATACACTTGCTCTTTTTACTCTTTGAACTACTCCACGCATTTTATCACGCCTTTATCCTGTAAACTTCAAGAACATTGTTTATCCTCTTAAGTTTTTCCATTAGTCTTTCAAGTTCTTCACTGTCAGTTATTTCAACAGTAATATCTATAACAGCGTCGCCATTTTTTACAACTTTTGCATTTAAATAGGACATGCTAAGCTTTGAGTCATTTACCCTACTTGCAATATCAGCAATAACATTTGGCTTATCAAAGGCTCTGATTTCAATAGAAGCACTGTAGCTTGTTGAATTTGAATTTTCCCACTTAACTTCTACAAATCTTTCAGGATCAACATTGCTTTGTAGATTTTTACAGTCCTTCCTGTGAACTGAAATTCCCCTTCCAATGGTGATATAGCCAACAATCTCATCTCCAGGAACTGGTGTACAGCATTTTGCAATTCTAACATTTACACCATCAACACCCTTGACTTCAATTCCTTGGTTGTTGTATCTCCTCTTAGATTCAACAATTTCTTCAATGGCTTGTTCGTCTTTCTTATAATGCTTATTATAAATATCTTGTAACTTTGCAGTCACTTGGGCAGTAGTTATAGTTCCAAAGCCAACTGCCGCATACATTTCATCAAGACTAAGCATGTTTAATTTTTCTTTTACTTCTTCTAGCCAATCATCTCGTAAGATTTTGTGAGTTTCATATCCAAGCTTCTTTACTTCTCTTTCAATGGCATCTCGTCCTCTTTCAATATTCTTTTCCTTGTCTTTAACCTTGAAATATTGCAAGATTTTTTTACGAGCTTGAGGACTCTTAACAATTTTTAACCAGTCAAGGGATGGGCTTGTGTTTGGATTTGTTATAACATCAACTATGTTACCACTTTGTAGGGTGTAGTTAAGGGGTACAATCCTTCCATTAACCTTGGCACCTACGCATGTGTTACCAACTTGGGAGTGAATCCTGTAGGCAAAGTCAATTGGAGTTGATCCTTCAGGAAGATTTATAACATCTCCCCTTGGAGTAAAGACAAAGACCTCATCAGCGAAGAAATCAATCTTTAGGGTATCCATGAAGTCTCCAGGATCATTTAAATCCTTTTGCCATTCAAGCAATTGTCTAAGCCAAGTTAAATTTTCATCAAAAGCTGTTTCTTTAGAAACTCTTGCCTTGTACTTCCAGTGAGCAGCGATACCATATTCAGCAGTTTGGTGCATTTCATAAGTCCTAATTTGAACTTCAAAAGTCTCTCCATTGTTGTCGATAACAGTTGTGTGAAGAGATTGATACTTGTTAGGTTTTGGCATGGCAATATAATCTTTAAACCTACCTGGTATTGGTTTGAAAAGTGTATGAACAACACCTAAAGCACCATAACAATCTTTTACTGAATGAGTTAAGATTCTAACTGCAGAAAGGTCATAAATTTCATCAAAAACCTTCCCTTTCTTCTTCATCTTCTTATAAATTGAGTAGAAGTTTTTTGGTCTTCCCTTAATTTCACACTCGATTCCAACGTTCTTTAGGTTTTCTTCAAGAAGTTTTATTATGTGGTTGATTAAATCTTCTCTTTCATTCCTTCTCTTATTGACCATTTCTACTAGTTCATAGTAGCCTTCTTCGTCAAGATACCTAAGTGAAAGGTCCTCAAGTTCCCACTTAATCCTGCTCATACCAAGTCTATCAGCTATTGGAGCATAAATTTCAACAGTTTCTGTTGCCTTTTCAAGCTTTTTGGCATCGGTCATGTACTCAAGAGTTCTCATATTGTGAAGCCTGTCAGCTAATTTAACAATAATAACCCTAATGTCCTTGGCCATGGCAAGAACCATTTTTCTTATATTTTCAGCTTGTTTTTCTTCCTTGTTTTTGTAATTTAATTTCTTTAACTTTGTAACTCCATCAACAAGATCTGCAATTTCCTCTCCAAATTCATTCTTTACATCTTCAAGAGTTACATCTGTATCTTCAACTACATCATGAAGAAGACCAGCAACAATAGTAGCTGTATCCATGTTCATATCTGCCAAAATCAAGCTGACATTTAATGGGTGAATAATATAGTCTTCACCAGAGTTTCTCTTTTGACCTCTGTGGTTTTCATCAGCCATCCTATAGGCACGTCTAATCATGTCTATATCGGCATTTTCATTATAGGATTTTACTTTTCCAATTAATTCATCTATTAATAACATTCTTCTCACCTGTGATTCTATAGCTTTTTATCTTTAACTGAATAGTAACATTTCCATTAAATTTATTTAAGTCAAGATTAAAAACTATATCTATAAATATATTTGAAGGTCTTCCATTTAAAAGACCCATAACTTCTTCCCTACCATAGAAACTAGCAAGTTTATTTAAAAAAACATTAGAATCTTCAAATAATATTCCTGTGTAATTTATATTTTCTTGGGATAAAGTCATCTTTAAAAAGTTTTTATTTTTACCCAAGATATTAAGTGACTTTATCTGTAAGTTTTTAGCACCAAACTTCGGCGCAGAGTTACCATTCCCAAAGGGGGCCAGAGCCTCTATGTCCTGGACAAGCTTCATGCTAATGTACTTGAGCTCTAGGTTTCCATCAATATATACCTTTCTTATTAAGTCGTCTCCTGTTAGATTTTCTTTCTGGTCTACATCCCTAATAAAGTCTTCGAGATTTTCTAGAGGAAGTGCTAGCCCACAAGCCATCTTGTGACCACCAAAGCTCCTCAGGTATTCCTTTGATTTGGAAAACTCTTGGAACATATTGTATTCTTCAATACTTCTTCCAGAACCCTTAATTAAGTCCTTGGAATCACTTAAAACTACGCTTGGTCTGTAATACTTTTCTTTGATCTTTCCAGCAACAATACCAAGAATTGATTCATTTAAGCCTTCTTCATAAACTATTAGGACCTTATGCTTATCTAGCAATCCTTCCTTCTGTATCTTCTCATCAATTACTTCAAAGGCATCACTAGTTAGCTTTTGTCTTTCATAATTTAGGTCTCTCAATTCCTTTGCCTTTTCAAGAGCAATAGAATAGTCCTTTTCCAAAAATAATTCTAGGGCTTCCTTAGCAGATTCTAGTCTTCCACTGGAATTAATAGTTGGTCCAATGATAAAACCAAGATGGTAAACATCAATGTCATCTTTTTTTATATCAGCTGCCTCTATTAAGGCATTAAGTCCCACGTCCTTAGTTTCTCTTAAAAGCTTAATTCCTTCAGAAACTATTACTCTGTTTTCATTTGTAAGCGGCATTACATCACATACAGTTGCTATGGCAGCATAGGGCAAGAATTTTTCATAAAACTCTTCCTTGTCTACTCCCTTAATCAAAAATAGATACTCTATTAGCTTAAAAGCAACAACTCCACCACAAATTTCCTTAAAAGGATAAGGGCAAGCAATCTGTTTGGGATCTATAACTGCACTTGCATCTGGTAAAATCTCAAGTTCTTTTCCATCTTTTAAAATCTTCGGCACCTCATGGTGGTCAGTTACAACTACATCAATATCTAGAGACCTGGCATAATCAACTGCATCTCTTGCAGCTATTCCATTGTCACAAGTTATAATACACTTGATGCCATCCTCATGAGCTTTATCAATTAAACTTTTGTTAATTCCATAGCCATCTTCAACTCTATGGGGTATGTCATAAGAGACATCTCCTTTAATAGTTCTTAAACCTTCATACAAGATATAAGTTGATGTCACACCGTCAACATCATAGTCTCCAATAATTCTAATTTTATTTTTCTTAGCTAAGTGACTTAAAATTATATTTGAAGCCTTGACCATGTCCTTTAACAAAATAGGCGAATTTAAATTTGAAAGACTTGGCTCTAAAAAATCTCGAATGTCTTCTTCAGTATTTATTTCCCTATTGAGTAAAATTTTATATATGACATTGTTTATCCCTAATTTTTTATAGTCGATTCCGGGATCACTTTTGTTTTTTATAAACCATCTTTCCATTTAATCACCACTTTATATATACAGATAATTATATCAAAAATTATCATTAAGGTAAAACAATTAGGCTATCAAGCAACAAAAAAAGAACCCAGTTAGGGTTCTTAAAAATTTTATTATTCTTCATTAGCTAGAACTGAAATTGCACATTCGATTCTTTTCTTTTCCATTTCACATCCAACCTTGTAGGGTTTGCTTAAGTCATTGTTGCTGTAATAAGCGTTGGCGTGACAACCACCTGAGCAGTAGTATCTTGCCCAACAAGTAGGGCAGTCTTCATTAGTATAAACGTTGGAATTTTTAAAAGTATCTCTTAGGTCAGTGTTTTTTATTCCTTCATCAACATTACCAAGTAAGAAGTCTTCTTCACCAACAAATTGGTGACAAGGATAAATTTCTCCTTGTGGTGTTATTGCAACATATTCAGATCCAGCACCACATCCAACAGTCCTCTTAACTATACAAGGTCCTTGAGATAGGTCAATAATAAAGTGGAAGAAGGAAAAGTCCTTGTCTTTCTTTCTTATTTCAATATAGTCCTTGGACATTTTTTCATATTCACTAAGAATTTTATCAAGGTGTTCTTCTCTTATTGCGTAAGGCTCTCTCTCATCAGTAACTACAGGTTCAATAGATGTCTTTTTAAATCCATGAGAGTAGAAGTCCTTTAAGTCTTCAGAAAAGTCTAAATTTTCGTTTGTGAAAGTTCCTCTGATGAAGTAGTCCTTGTCTCCTCTTTTATCAATAAGTTCTTTAAACTTAGGAACTATAATATCATAAGATCCCTTGCCATTTGTAGTTGGACGCATCTCATCATTGATTTCTTTTCTTCCGTCAATTGATAGAACTACATTGTCCATGTTCTCATTAATAAAGTCTTGTATTTCGTCATTTAGTAGAACACCATTGGTTGTAATAGTAAACCTAAAGTGCTTGTCGTATTTCTTCTCTTCTTCCCTACCGTAAGCTACAAGTTTCTTCACTAGGTCAAAGTTCATTAGAGGTTCGCCACCAAAGAAATCTACTTCAAGATTTCTCCTATTTCCAGAATTCTGTAAAAGAAAGTCTAAGGCCTTCTTACCTGTTTCAAAAGTCATAAGACTTCTATCTCCCTTGAAGTCACCTTGAGATGCAAAGCAATACTTACATCTTAGGTTACAATCGTGGGCAACGTGAAGGCAAAGAGCCTTTACTACATTTTGAGGATTGTACTTAGGAAGTTTAAAGTGTTCATCTTCAGAAAATAATAAACCTTCCTTAGTTAAGTAGTCTATTTCTTCATAGGCTTCTTTAGCATCTTCTTCATTATATAGTTTTGAATATTTTTCTATGATTTTATCTTTTGACAATTTTTCATAATCATCAATCATTTCATATACAATTTTTTCTACAACATGGACTGAGCCACTTGCTATATCAAGGACAATGTATCTATTATTTAAATAAAATTTATGAATTCTTTCTTCCATCTTTTCTCCTTTACTTAACCCCTAACAAAATAAAAGCAAGGTTTCCCTTGCCTTAGTTTTCAGAATTTTCACATTTTTGATTTCCAACTGTACAGCTAGTTTTACAAGCTGATTGACAAGATGTTTGACATTCGCCACATCCGCCTTTTTCATAAGTTTTCTTAAGATTTTTTTGTGTAAGTGTTTTAATGTGTTTCATAATATCTCCTATTCTTCTTCAGCGTCTTTTAGATCGGCATTCTTTTTATAAGTACCATTAACTCCCCACTTCATGACTTCAATTTTTGTGTTGTCAGATGAAGTTTCGATAACTAAGTAATCTTCCTTTACAAGGATAATTTTTCCAATAATACCGCCGATTGTTATTATTTTATCTCCAACCTTTAAGTTTTCACGCATTTCATTTATTTCATTTGCTTTTTTCTTTTGTGGTCTTATTATGAAGAAATAAAAAACAACAAACATCAATATTAAAGGAATAAAATTTAACATTGCGTTTTGATCCATTATTAACCCCTTTCTTCTTTAGTATTTATAACTATATTATACATTTTATCTTATAACTTAACAAGAATATCTTTAGGACTTTATTTGTAACCATATTTTTTATAAAAGTCTTTTTTATATTCTAAGAAGTAATCTCCTTTAATAGACTCTCTAATATTTTTCATTATATCAATTAAGAAGTAGAGGTTGTGAATTGTTGCAAGCCTCATTCCAAGTATTTCGTCAACATTAAATAAGTGTCTGAGATAGGCCTTAGAATAGTTTCTACAAGTGTAGCAGTCGCATTCATCATCAAGCCTTGAGAAGTCATCCTTATAAATTGCATTTTTAATTGGAATTCTTCCCTGATGAGTCATGACAGTTCCATTTCTTGCAATTCTTGTAGGAAGAACACAGTCTGCCATGTCCACTCCTCTTTCCACTGCTTCGAATAAGTAATCTGGACTTCCAACTCCCATTAGGTATCTTGGTTTGTTTTCTGGCATGAAGTCTGTTGTATAATCTAAGATTTCAGTCATTAAATCAATAGGTTCACCAACTGAAAGTCCTCCAATAGAATAACCCTTAAAGTCCATATCCACCATTTCTTTTGCAGAAATTTCTCTTAGGTCCTTATACATACCACCTTGGATAATTCCAAAAAGAGTTTGATTGTCTACATTCTTGTGGTGTTCCTTACACCTTTCAGCCCATCTAAGAGTTCTTCTCATTGAATGTTCTATATATTCATGGCTTGCTGGATAGGGTGCACATTCGTCAAAGGCCATAATTATATCTGATCCCAAAATATTTTGTATATCAATTGACTTTTCTGGAGAGATAAACATCTTGCTCCCGTCAATGTGGCTCCTAAAATGAACACCTTCTTCAGTAATTTTTCTATTATCTGATAGAGAAAAAACTTGGAATCCTCCTGAATCTGTTAGAATTGGCTTGTCCCAATTCATAAACTTGTGAAGACCTCCAGCTTTTTCTATTATCTCAGTCCCTGGTCTTAAAAATAAATGATAGGTATTAGATAAAATTATTTGTGCTCCAATATCTTTTAGTTCTTCAGGAGTCATAGTCTTAACTGTAGCTCTTGTTCCAACTGGCATGAAAATTGGAGTTTCAATTTCCCCATGATTTGTTGTTATCTTTCCAAGTCTTGCCTTTGAATCCTTAGAAGTCTTTAATAATTCAAATTTAAACATAAAACCTACCTTATAAACATGGCATCACCAAAGCTGAAAAATCTATATCTTTCTTTAACAGCTTCTTCATAAGCCTTTAAAATAATCTCTCTACTTGATAAGGATGAAACAAGCATTAGAAGAGTGGATTCTGGCAAGTGAAAGTTAGTTATAAGGGCATCTACACACTTAAACTTATAGGGTGGATAAATAAATATATTTGTAAATCCACTTTTTTCACATACTCTTCCATCTTCATTTGCAATAGACTCAACAGTTCTCACGCTTGTAGTGCCAACTGCTATTACCCTGCTTCCCCTGTCCTTAGCTGCATTTATTTTATCCGCAACTTCCTTTGTCATTACATAAAATTCAGAGTGCATTTCATGTTCATCAACATTTTCCACCTTCACTGGTCTAAAGGTTCCTATCCCAACGTGAAGGGTAATGTAACAAATTTCTACACCCTTATCTTTTAATTTTTCTAATAGTTCCTTTGTGAAGTGAAGTCCTGCAGTTGGTGCTGCAGCTGATCCTTCTTCCCTCGCGTAAACTGTTTGATACCTGTTTTTATCCTCTAGTTTTTCTGTTATATAGGGTGGAAGAGGCATTTCTCCAAGTTCATCTAAGATTTCTTCAAATATTCCGTCATATTCAAATTTTAGAAATCTAGACCCGTCTTCTGAAACATCTACAACCTCTGCAGAAAGTTTATCACTGAAAATAATTTTACTGCCTATTTTTGCTTTTTTACCAGGTTTAGATAGGCATTCCCAGATATCATCTTTTCTATTTAAAAGAAGAAATTCAATTTTTTCTTCTTTTCCTTCCCTGTGTCCATAAATTCTTGCAGGCATTACCTTGGTGTCGTTTAATACCAACAAATCACCCTTCTTAAGATAGTCTATGATGTCATAAAAGTGTTTGTGTTCCATCTCTCCACTTTCTTTATCTAAAACTAAAAGTCTGGAATGATCTCTTTTTTCTTTAGGATGTTGTGCTATTAATTCCTTTGGTAAGTCATAATAAAAATCTTTTGTTTTCATTTTTGCCTTTCTATTATTTTATCTTTTCTATATTTGTTCCTGGAAAATAAAATTCAATAATATCCTTGTAATTACTTCCTTTTTTAGCCATTTCAACAGCACCGTATTGACTCATGCCAACACCATGTCCATATCCCTTGCCACTTACAAATATTTTATTTCCTATTACATTTACATCAAATAGGGTTGATTTGACAATTGTATTGCCAACTTTTTTTCTAAAATCAGTGGCCTTTATTTTTACATCACCCTTTGATGTAGAAAAAGTTAAGTTGTTAACTCTATTTGAATTATTGTAGTCAAGACTGACGCTAAATACATCAGATAAATTTAACTTCTTTAAGTCACTATCTTTAAGCTCATACTTCCATGGATGAACTGAGTAAGGATCTTCCTGTGCAATGAGGTATGGAACACTATTTCCGCCCCAAGCTTCAGAAGAAGCAACAGTATAGCCACCAGAAGATGCACAGAAAATTGTCTCTGCAACTTCACCCTTATATTTAATAACTTGGCCAAGAGTTTCTTCTACAGCTTTATTTGTAGATTTTTCTTCAACATCTTTTCCATAATAAACTTGTGAACTTGTTGTGTCGTCAAGGTTATATCCTTTTTTTATAAATTTGTTGTAATTATTTATAGCAAAGGACCTCGAGCATAGGGCTTGAGCCTTTAGAGATTCCATTGGGAAACTTGGGCTCATTTCTTTTGGAAGAACTCCCTTTAAGTATTCGTCTATTTCCACCCTATTTACAACATCAAGTTTTTTGTTGTTAACTCTAAAGGAAATTGATCCCCCATAATTTCTCTTGATTTTGTCTACGTAAATTGGAGAATCAGAGGATATTAAAAAAGCTCCATTTTGAGGAAAGTTATTTAATTTAAAGTTTTTCCCATATACATTAATTTTATTTCCATCAAATTTAATATTAATTTCATTGTTATTTGTATTATTTATTACTTGTTCATCAGAAGTCACAACTTTTAAATTAGATTTAGATTTTAATTTTAAAGTTTCACCAGCTGAAAGAGATTTTCCAACCTTAATATCAATCTTGTCATAATCTTCTTTAGCGAAAATATTTAATGGCAGTAAAACCAAAAATAAAGCTAACAATAATATTTTTTTCATTTTATTCACCCTTATACTCCAAACCAAAATGGTCATAGGCCCTCTTAGTGGCCACTCTTCCTCTAGGCGTTCTAATAATAAAGCCTATTTGCATTAAATAAGGCTCATAAACATCTTCTACTGTTCCCTTATCTTCACCAATAGCAGCTGAAATAGCATCAATTCCCACTGGTCTTCCATTAAACTTCTCAATCATTGTAAGAATTATTCTTCTGTCAATATTATCTAAGCCAAACTTGTCGATTTCAAGAAGGTTAAGTCCCTTTATGGCAACCTTGGTTGTTATAACCCCACCTTCCTTTACTTCAGCATAGTCTCTTACTCTCTTTAAAAGTCTATTGGCAATTCTCGGTGTTCCTCTTGATCTTCTTGCAATTTCTAAGGCTCCCTCTTCTTCTATGGGAACATTTAAAATTTTAGCTGATCTCATTATAATCTCAACTAAAGACTTTGTATCATAAAGGTCTAGCTTCAACATTACGCCAAACCTATCCCTAAGAGGTGATGTAAGCATACCTGCCCTTGTAGTAGCACCTATAAGTGTAAAGGGTGCAAGATCAAGTCTTATAGACCTGGCTGAAGGCCCCTTACCTATTATTATGTCTAAAGAATGGTCCTCCATAGCAGGATACAAGATTTCCTCCACTGACTTATTTAGCCTGTGAATTTCATCAATAAATAGAACATCATCATTGTTTAAATTTGTAAGAATACTTGCTAAGTCTCCCTGCTTTTCAATTGCAGGTCCAGAAGTAACCTTTAGGTTAACCCCCATCTCATTGGCAATTATGCCAGCAAGTGTGGTTTTCCCAAGACCTGGTGGTCCACTTAAAAGCGTGTGATCCAAGGGTTCTGACCTATTTTTGGCAGCTTCAATAAAAATCTTTAAATTCTTAACTACCTTTTCTTGGCCAATATACTCTTCTAACCACTTAGGTCTAAGACTTACTTCCCTAGCATCGCCATCAATAAGTTCTGGCTCCACTAATCTATTTTTTTCCATTATATCAACCCATTAATTTTAATGCTTCTCTTATTCTCTCAGAAATATCAAGAGAAGGATCTACTTTTTCTAAAGCTTTTTTAGCATCATATACATTATAACCTAAGGAAATTAGGGCCTCAACTGCTGAATCATCCTTTTCCTCAATAATTTCTACATCATCAGTCATAGAAGTCAAGTCTAGGTCTAACTTCTCAACCTTATCCTTTAATTCAAGGATTATCCTTTGAGCAGTTTTCTTCCCAATGCCTGGTAGTTTTGTAAGAGATTTTTCATCCTTAGATATAATATATTTTGCAATATTAAAGACATCATCGCCATCTAGAATTCCCATGGCTAATTTAGGTCCAATTCCTGTTACACTTGTAAGAAGATCAAAGGCATCTCTTGTTTCTATATGTCTAAATCCATATAAAACTGCTGCATCTTCTCTTAAAACCAGCCTAATATTAATAAAAACTTCTTCATTTTCATAAAATGTGTGAAGTTCTCTTTCCACCATGTTTACTATATAGCCAATACCATTGGATTCAAGGACTAGGTACCCCCTGTCAGTTGAGTGAACTATTCCCTTCAAAAATTCTATCATTATATCATCCTAAAACTTTCTTTAAACTTAATTGAACTTCCATGAGTTATTGCAACTGCCAAGGCATCTGCAACGTCATCAGGTTTTGGAACCTTTTCTAAGTTTAAAATAATTTTTACCATCTCTTGCACTTGATTTTTTGTTGCCCTTCCATAACCAACTATGGCTTGTTTAACCTGGAGTGGCGTGTATTCATAAAGTCCTGCTCCAGATTCTTTGGCAGCAAGGACTTCAACTCCACGAGCTTGGGCAACTGTTATTGCTGTCTTAACATTCTTGTTAAAAAACAATTCTTCAAAGGCTATATCATCTGGCTTATACCTTTCTATAAGTCCATTCATTTCCTCGTAGATTGCATTAAGCCTTTCTGGAAGAGGAACTTTTGCCTCTGTTGTTATTGCTCCGTAATCTAAAACTTTATAAGAATTTCCTTTAAGTTCTAAAAAACCATATCCAACAATAGCTATTCCTGGGTCAATTCCCAAAATTATCAATTTATCACCACTTTAAAAAGGATAGTATAAAACTATCCTTACTTGTATCTCTTTAAAACTCTGTCATTAACTCCATCCCAAAAAGCATTTCTAAAAACTCTGAAGCAATCTATGTAGAGAAATTTAGAAATCTTATTATTTAAATTTTCAATTTCAGAATCAGTTAAGTAGGAGTCAACTTCTTTTATTTCAACGTCGTCATCTTGACTTCTAAAAATAAGCTGCAAGTCTAGGTGGTCGTTTATACTTTGAATCTTACTATTGAGAAGTCTTTTTCTGACATCAGTAAGAGTATTTTTTATAAAAATCCTAATTTGCCTATCTTTTCTTATTTCCTTGAAAACTAACTTCTTAAAAGATAAAACTTCTTCGTTCTTGAATTCATATTGAAAAAGTTTTTTTCTATTGTAAAGTTCATCTATTGTAAGGTGCTTTAAGGTTATTATCTCAAGCATATTGATGTGTTTTTTTGAGTTAAACCCAAGTCTATAACCCTCTAAGTATAAGTAAAGTTCAAGCCTGTTTATGTCGTCATGAATAAGGTTTGAGAGGTTTCTCGCTATAAGTTCAATTCCCTCTTTTTGCCTATAAACTTTTACAATATCCTTTCTCAAATTCTCAAGAGTAACATATCTTGGATAAATATTTTCAATTGATTCGTAAACATTGTAAAGATTGAGTAAAATATTTATGCTATCCAAGTCGCCCTTGTACAAGAAGTTTGCGATTAAGTATTTTTTTATATCTTTAAAGGCAAGCCTTTTATAAGGTGTTTGATTTAATTTTTCTGCCAAGTCCATAAAAAAATCCTCCGTTAGTTCGTATAAAATAATTATACTATAAGTCACGGAGGATTGAAATCCAAATTGTAAATGTAATGTAATTATAATAATTTAATTTTATTTTCTTTGCAGAAGTCTAAACTCTTTTCATCCCAAACTCCTACTTGTACTTCACCAATATGTTGCTTTTCTAAGAAGAACATACAAATTCTTGATTGGCCAATACCACCACCAACAGTGTAAGGTAGATCTGCATTTAAAACATTTTGGTGATAAGGAAGTTTAAACCTTTCAGTTGTATTTGTAAGTTCGCATTGACTCTTAAGAGATTTTTCATCAACACGAATACCCATACTTGAAACTTCAAGAGAGTTACCTAAGACTTCATCCCAGAACAAGATATCTCCATTTAGGTCCCAGTCATCATAGTCAGGTGATCTGTGATCGTGTGGCTCTCCAGATTTTAGTTCATGACCAATGCCCATGATAAACACTGCTCCCTTTTCTTTACAAATTAATTTTTCTCTTTCTTTAGAAGTTTTGCCAGGATACTTGTCTTCTAATTCTTGGGAAGTTATAAAGAAGATTTCTTCTGGAAGTTTTTTTGAAAGAATGTAAGGGTAAGTTTGATTAATATATTCTTCAGTCCTCTTAAATACAGAATAAATTTGTCTCACAATTAAGAAAAGATATTCCTTATTTCTATCAGATTTGCTAATAATTTTTTCCCAGTCCCATTGGTCTACATAGGAAGAGTGAATTTCATCAAGCTCTTCTTCTGCCCTAATGGCATTCATATCAGCATAGATCCCTTCATACATGTTGAAGTTATAATCCTTAAGTGCGTTTCTCTTCCACTTAGCAAGAGATTGAACTATTTCAACATTGATTCCATATTGTCTAAGATCAAAGTCTACAGCTTTTTCTCCATTTAAGTTGTCGTTAAGTCCTGTTTCAGGTCTTACAAAAAGAGGGGCAGAAACTCTTTGTAGGTTTAAAGTGTTTGCCAAATCTCTTTGAAAGTAATCCTTAACTGATTTGATTGCTATTTGTGTCTCTCTAAGATCTAGTTTTGTTGCACTAGAGTTGTTCCTCATTTTTTCCTCCCTAATTATAAAAATCTTTCACCCACAGCGAGTGAAAGATTTCTTTTAAATAAATTGTATATCAAAATCTCCTTGAAATTGGAGACTTGATTCGATAACTAACATAGAAATATTTGTACAAAGATTTAAGGCAAAATTCAAATCATTGTCGAAAGAATGATTTGACTCCTTGTATTGATCTACAACATCTATTAAATACTTCATAACTCTTTCTTCAAGCTTCATATCAGAATCTTCTAAAAAATTAATATCATTAATATTAATAACAGAAGAAAAATCTTTTTCTAGATATTTGTTTTCCCTTGCATAAAGAGCCAGGTCTTGTTCGTATTTAACGTGTTTTCTCAAATTTTCTACGAAAGTCATCCTGTAAGCATGAGGATAGCAAACAAAGTCACATAGGTAGTGCATTATTATGCCAAGTCTCTTGCTCACATAGTTAATTAATAATTTGCTTTCATTTCCTTCGGAATAAGAGAATCTTGAAAAGAAAATTAATTTCGTAATTTCCTTTGCTATATAGTCTCCTGATTCGTCAAAATAATGTCTCTTCAACTTATAATAAGGAAGAACATCGGGAGCAACTGATCCCCAAAGCATTTTTTCTAAATTTAAATTGACATTGTATTTATCTTTTATTCTATCGTGGACAATTTTTGCCACGATTTTATGTGTATCTGGTAAAATTTTTAAACACATCCTAATTAAAATTTTTTCAATATCTATACAATATAATTTTATACTTTAATAGCGATATTGTCAATTTTTAGTTTGTTTTATCAAGTTCCTTCGAAATTACATCCCAAATATTTGAAGTTTCAAATCCAAGTCTCCAGCTTCCAACACCTGCTAGGTTATACTTGTTAACAAGAGATACTTTTTTCTCAAGTGAGTTTGCATCTTCAATCCAAATTTTATAGTCTGCGTTATTTTCTTGATATTCAATATAATTTTGTTGTGACTCTTCATCCCAAACTGGTTTTAGACCTTTAGCTGCAATTATTCTAGCAACTTCATCCATAGAAATTGTCTTAGAAGTCACCTTGCCGCCAGCTTCCTTCCATAATCTTGTGTATAATGGAACTCCGAGAATCATTTTTTTATTTGGAATGCTTCTAAATAATACGTTGACAGATCCCTCTACCCATTTATATTGGGCAACAGATCCAGCCTTATCAGAAGATCCCCAGTGTTGGTCGTAGGCCATTACTACCATATAATCGGCTATCTCAGCAAGAGCTTTCCTGTCATAAGGTTCCTTTGTAACATCAGCTGATATTTGTGGTGTAACGTCAATAGTTATTATGAAGTCATCACCTGCAGCTTGTCTAAATTCTCTTACAAAGTCTGTTATATAATCTCTATCGTCAATGTTTGTATGTTCGAAGTCAATATTTATTCCCTTCATGCCATACTTCTTGCAAAGCTCAAGAGTTTTATTTATAACTTTTTTACGAGTGTTTTCATTTGATAGGGCCTCATGAGTTATATTCGGATCAAAGGAGTTATCAAGATATGCCCAGACGTCTATTCCTAAGTCCTTATATTTTTTTATATAATTTTGATTTCCCCTATCAATCATATCTCCATTGCCATTTCTAATGGAAAACCATGTTGGAATTATTACATCAAGTCCCTTTATGTCCTTAATTTGGTTTATCTTGTCTTCAGAATGTTCTGCATAAGTGTAATCCCATGTTAAATTAATTGGACCATCAGATGATTTTTTTGAAGTTGACTTGAAAGAAACTTTTTCAAAGTTTTCATCAAGATCCTTCTTTAAAACATAGCCAGCATATCCTTCTGGCATCCTAACCTTGCAGAACTTACCCTTTTCTTCATATACATAAAGTTTTTCTCCTTGTGGAAGCTTCTTTATAATTGGGCTCCTCTTAGAAGCAGATTCTCTTAATAGAGTTTCTGATGAAGTCTTTGTTAGGTCATATTCCTTGTCCCTGTAGTCAAGAATAAGTAGTCTAATGTCCTTGTCGTATCTTAATCTAACGTCATAGTCGTAGATAAAGGCTTCAATAGGAAGCATAATCTTTCCATTTTTTTCAATAACAGGAGCTCTTAAATCAATTGTCCCACTGTTAAACTTTGCTTCATATTCATTTAATTTTAAAATTTTATTAGCATGATCGTTATTGATTTTTACTTCACCAGTTGACTCATCATATTCTATTCCCTTATCAAGGTACTCTTTTATGTAGTCTAGTGAAAGATAAATCATTCCATCTTCAATGGAAAAGTCTTCCTTATCAATATCCTTGTCTTCTGTCAAAAAGTTAAACTTATCGTACTTAGTTGAGATTTTGCTAGTTCCTCTATTTTCAACAAATAAAAATGCACCAGCTGCTAGGACAATTATTAACAATAGTCCCATAAAAAGTTTTTTCATAATTATCACCCTTTATTAAATTATTTGCTCAAAATAAAAGATACTAAAAATAGGACTTAAAGTCCCATTCTCAGTAATTTGTTTTTTCTCTAACTTTTGCAGCCTTACCTTGTCTATCTCTAAGATAGTAAAGTTTAGCACGTCTAACTCTACCCTTTCTTGTAACTACAAGATCAGCAATTCTTGGTGAGTTAAGTAGGAAAGTTCTTTCAACTCCAATACCGTAAGAAATTCTTCTTACTGTGAAAGTCTTTCTAGCGCCTTTTCCTTGAATTTTTAAAACAGTACCATCGAATACTTGGATTCTTTGTCTTTCGCCTTCGATAATTCTGTAGTGAACGCTAACTGTATCTCCAACATTAAATTTAGGTAAGTTTTCATTTATTTGTTCAGCTTCAATAGCTCTAATATAATCCATTGTCTTTACCTCCTTCCAGTAAATCTTTCAAAATATCTTTTTCTTCATCATTTAAAATTTTATCTTTTAATAAGTCTGGCCTTTTCTGTAAAGTATTTTTAATAGACTCTCTAAGTCTATACTTCCTAATTTTTTCATGATCTCCACTTAAAAGAATATCAGGAACTTCAAGTCCTCTAAATTCTCTTGGCCTAGTGTATTGTGGATGTTCTAAAAGTCCATTGTAGTGTGATTCGTCTTCAAAGGACTCATCACTTGCAAGTACACCATCAAGAAGTCTTGACACGCCATCAATAACAACCATAGACGCCAACTCTCCACCAGTTAAAACATAATCACCAATGGAAATTTCTTCATCTACATAATTTTCAATGACCCTATTGTCAATGCCTTCATAGTGACCGTTTAAAAGAATTATGTGTTCTTCCTCTTTTAGGTCTTTTAGCTTGTCCTGTGTAAGCACCTTGCCCTGTGGGGACATATAATAAACCTTGGAGTTTTCTGTCTTTACAGATTCTATTGCCTCTACTATTGGTTTAATTTGCATCAGCATACCAGGTCCACCGCCATAGGGATAATCATCAACTTGTAAATATTTATTGATGGCAAAATCTCTAATATCTACAGTTTCTAATTCTAACTTTCCTTGGCCAATAGATCTTCCAACAATAGAAAAATCTCTAATATTATTTATGAAATCGGGAAATAATGTTAAAACACTAATTTTCACAAAATCATTCCTTCTATTAACTTAATAGTTATTGTTGAATCTATTTTTTTTATAAATTCTTTTACTCCAGGCACTTGATAAGTTTCCTTATACTTGCCTTCTATGACAAAAATATCATTAGCAGGATACTCCAATACTTCCTTTAAGACTCCAACGTAGTTCCCGTCAGTGTCATAAACTTCTTTTCCAATTAAATCGGAAACATAATATTGGTCTTCCTTTAGTTCTAACCTGTCTTCATCTTTAATATAAATGTTAGACCCCTTTAAGTTGAGGACATCATTTATATTTTCATAACCTTCAAAGCTTAAGTAGACAAAATCATTAACACGAACTTTTTTAATAAAAAATTCTTTTAAATCTTCACCTACAAAGACACTTTCAAGTTTAGAAAACCTCTTTTTGTCAAAGGTATAAGGATCAACCTTAAGTTCTCCCTTAATACCGTGAGTATTAATTATTTTACCAATGCAAGTAATTGAATCTTTAATATTCTTCAATTTCTAAATTAACCTTTACATCTTCTTTTAGTGAAACAGCTTTTAAAATTGCTCTTATTGCCTTAGCAATTCTACCTTGTTTGCCAATAACTTTTCCCATATCATTTGATGCAACTTTAAGAGTAATATCAATTGAATTATCATTCTTAGTCATTGCCACATCAACTGAAGAAGGATCGTCAACTAAAGATTTAGCAATATATTCAATTAATTCAACCATTTGGTCCTCCAAACATACTGTTATTCAGTAGCTTCTGATTCACTTGCTTCTGCTGTATTATTTGAGTTTGCACCAGCGCTGTACACTGAGTTTTCTCTGAAAAGTCTGTCAACTGTATCAGTAGGTTTTGCACCATTCTTAATCCAGTTGTTAGCTTTTTCTGCATCTACAACAACTTTCTTAGGAGTTGTAAGTGGGTTATAATAACCAATCTCCTCGATGAATTTTCCATCTCTAGGACTTCTAGAGTCTGCTACAACTATTCTATAAAAGGGTGTTTTCTTAGCACCCATTCTTCTAAGTCTAATTTTAACTGCCAAATTATTCACCTCCACAATAAAATTTATATATTAAAATATATAAGCTAACTTAAAAGGAAAAAGGTAATTTAAACTTTCTCTTTCCCATTGTCTTGGACATGTTTCCAAATTGTTTCATCATCTTTCTCATGTCCTTAAACTGTTTAATCAGTTTGTTTACATCAGCTGGACTAGTTCCAGATCCCTTTGCAATTCTCTTCCTTCTGGAAGAATCTATAATTTCTGGCTTTTGTCTTTCCTTCTTAGTCATGGAAAGAATAATAGCCTCTACTTTAGCAAATTCATTATCAGGTAAACTGATACCCTTTAGAGCCTTGCTGTTCATACCAGGAATCATTCCTATTATGTCTTCAAGTGGCCCCATATTTTTCATTTGTTGCATTTGATCTAGGAAATCTTCAAAAGTGAAAGTCGACTTCCTAAGTTTTTCTTCAAGTTCCTTTGCCTTTTTATCATCAACAGCTGATTGTGCCTTTTCGATTAAGGAGAGCACATCTCCCATTCCAAGTATTCTTGAAGCCATTCTATCTGGGTGGAAGACTTCAATGTTGTCCATTTTTTCACCACTGGCGATAAACTTAATAGGAACATCCGTAACTGACCTAATTGATAGGGCAGCACCACCTCTGGCATCACCATCAAGTTTAGTTAAGATAACACCAGTTAACTTTAACATATCATCAAAAGTATCAGCCACATTTACAGCATCTTGACCTGTCATTGCATCAAGGACAAGAAGAACTTCAGATGGTTCAAGTGCCTCATGAATATCTTGAAGCTCCTTCATAAGGGCCTCATCTATGTGAAGTCTACCTGCAGTATCAATGATGACAACATCATTTCCATTTTTCTTAGCATGCTCAAGAGCTGCTTTAGAAATATCAACTGGAGAAATTTTATCTCCCATAGTAAATACTGGAGTATCAACAGACTCACCTACAACTTGAAGTTGTTTTATAGCTGCTGGCCTGTAAACGTCACAAGCAACTAAAAGAGGTCTCTTTCCATCTTTTTTTAATTTATTGGCAAGCTTACCACTTGTAGTAGTTTTACCTGCACCTTGAAGACCACACATCATTATAACTGTTGGTTTCTTTGAGAAGTCAATTTTAACTTCGCTAGTACCCATAAGCTTTGTGAGTTCTTCGTTAACAATTTTTATTACTTGCTGGCCTGGAGTTAGGGATTCTAAAACTTCTTTTCCCAAAGCCCTTTCTTTTACTGTCTTAACAAAGTCTTTTACAACTCTGAAGTTTACGTCAGCTTCAAGAAGTGCAAGTTTTACCTCACGCATTGCTGCGTCAATATCTTTCTCAGATAATTTACCTTTGCCTCTTAAGTTTTGCAAAGTATTTTGCAATTTATCGGATAAACTTTCGAATACCAAAAATCCACCTCCTAGTCAAAAAGTATTTCTCTAAGTTCTTTAATTTTCAAATTATTGTTTTGACTTAAAGTTTCTTTTTCTATACTTTCTAAAATGCTTTCTATTTTTTCATTTTTTATTTGTTTGTTAGCTTCTTCTTTATTTGCATTTTTTATAAGCTCAAGTTTTGCTTCAAACTCTTCTAAATTGTTTTCTGCTCTCTTTAAGTTGTCGAACACTGCTTGCTTAGATATATTAAGTTCAGAAGAAATCTCGTTGATTGTGCAATCATAAACATAATACATTAGGGCAGCCTTCATCTGCTTTTCAGTAAGAAGCTTTCCGTAGAAATCAAGTAAGCTGTTCATCCTGAAAAATTTCTCATTCATTATATCACCATTTTTCTTGAGAGGTCAACCTCTTTACTTGACCTATCTAATTCTAACTAATAGCCCACTTAATGTCAACAATTATTTTAAATTTTTTTAGTTTTTTTATAGTTTTTTAGGATCTTTTTATATTATCGCTAGCCTTTGTATTCAATGACTTTAATAACTTTTTAGAATTTTATAAAATAACAAAATCATATGACGTCATAAGAATTTATGACTTCATAATTTTCTATTAGCTTATAAATTTTTATGACTCAATAGGTTTTTATAACTCAGTAATTCTTTATAACTTAGTCAGCTTTTATGACTTAATAGATCTTTATGACTTTATAAAATTTTATTTTTAAAATTTTCAAGCTCCTTAAAATAATTTTTCCACAATAAATCCTTCAAATAATTTTACAAAAACCATCACTTAAAAGTTAGCAATAAAAAAGTAGGCCCTAATACCTACTTAATATTTTTATAAATTTATCCAAAAATTGTTTCTAAGAAGCTATCGATGTTGAAGTCTTGAAGGTCGTCTATGCCTTCCCCGACTCCAATAAGCTTAATAGGAATTCCAAGCTCTGATTGAAGAGCAACAACAACGCCACCCTTGGCTGTTCCGTCAAGCTTTGTTAGTGCAATTCCTGTTATGTCAGTTGCTTCTCTAAATGTCTTAGCTTGGTTAATTGCATTTTGACCTGTTGTTGAGTCAAGTACCAATAAGTTTTCACGATTTGCTTCTGGGAACTTGTTAGAAATAATCCTATTAATTTTTTCAAGTTCCTTCATTAGATTAGACTTGTTGTGAAGTCTTCCTGCTGTGTCAACTATTAAGACGTCAGTTTTTCTAGCCTTGGCTGCTTCAATTGCATCGAAAACAACTGCTGCCGGATCTGAGCCTTCAGCGTGACTAATTATATCAACGTGAGCCCTATTGCCCCATTCTTTTAATTGGTCAATAGCTGCTGCCCTAAAGGTATCTGCTGCACAAACAAGAACTGACTTACCCTCTCTTTTAAATCTAGAAGAAAGCTTACCAATAGTTGTTGTCTTACCAACTCCATTTACTCCAACTACTAAAATAATCACAGGTGGTTCTGTATTAATTGGAGTGTTTAATTCAGGATTCATAAGTTTTTTTGCTTCTGCCATTAAAAGAGGTTTAACTTCTTGAGGGTCATTAATCTTCTCCCTGATTATTGTTTCACGCAAGTTGTCAATTAGCTTCATTGTGGTTTCCATTCCAATGTCAGCTGATATTAAAATATCCTCAAGGTCTTCAAGCATTTCGTCATCAATCTTGACATAAGCACCTAAGACAGTGTTGATTTTAATTCCAACTTCTTTTCTAGTCTTGTCTAGACCTTCCTTTAGTCTTTGGAAAAGTGAAACTTTTTTTGGCTCTTCTTCTATCTCTTTATTTGTTTCTACTTCAACTACTTCTTCAGTGTTTTCAGCTTCCTTAGTTTCTTCTTTTGCGTCTTCTCTAGCTTCTTCCTTTTGCTCTAGAGCATCTTCAATAACTTCCTTGTCCTTGAAGGCTTCATTCGTATCTTCTATTTTTTCTGAAGTTTCTACATCTTCTTCAGAAAGTTTTCCTTCTTCAGATACTTCTTCAAGCTTTTCATGAATTTCTTCTATTTCTTCTTGGACTTCTTCTCTTGCTTCTTTCTTTTGTTCTAAAGCATCTTCAATAACTTCCCTGTCCTTGAAGGCTTCGTTTGTATCCTCGATATCTTCGGAAGTTTCTACATCTTCATCAGAAAGATTCCCTTCTTCAGATACTTCTTCTAGCTTTTCATGTATTTCTTCTATTTCTTCTTGGACTTCTTCGTCCTTACTTTCTTCATTTACTTCTTCATGAATAAGCTCTTCTTCTGGATTTTCTACTTCAGGTTCAACTTCTTCAGAAAGATTTTCTTCAATTAACTCTTCCTTATTTTCTTTGTCATCTTTTTTCTTAAATTTATCCTTAAACCAATTAAACATATCTATCTCCTAATCTTTTAATTTTACAGAGAACAATTTACTAATTCCCTTCTCTTCCATTGTAACACCATACATAGTCTTTGCAATCTCCATTGTGAGCTTTCTATGAGTAATGATTATAAACTGAATTCCTTCAAGAGTTAAAAGGTAATCAGCATACCTCTTGATGTTTGCATCATCAAGGGCTGCATCAATCTCGTCTAGGATGCAAAAAGATGCTGGTCTATACTTTAATAGGGCAAACAATAGAGCAACTGCAGTGAGGGACCTTTCGCCACCAGATAATAATGAAAGAGATTGTAACCTCTTGCCGGGAGGCGATGCCTTGATTTCAATTCCTGATTCTAAGACATCTCCCTCTATACTTATCTCTGCACGGCCGCCATTAAATAAAATTTTAAAAATTTCAGTAAAGTTTCCAGAAATTTCTTCCATAGCTTCGTTAAATAATTTTTTCATCTCATGATCGAGCTTACTTAGAATAGATTTAATTTCTTCCTTAGACTTAATCAAATCATCTCTTTGTGAAGTGTAAAAATCGCATCTCTCTTTTACAAGTTTGTACTCTTCAATAGAAGAAATATTTACTTCTCCATAGTCGCGAATCTTTTTCTTTAACCTTCTGAGAGTTCCTTCTTTCAAGTCTTTGAGATTTTCATCAATAAAGTCGTGATAATCTAAGATGTCGTAATCTTCCTTTAACCTTTCCACTTCACTAGAAATTTTATTCCTATTCATTTCAATTTTTAGTTCAGTTTTCTCTATTTCAGAACTTATTATTAGTGATTTCTCCTTAAGGTTCGAATGCTCATCTCTCTTATCTAGATAAGTTTTATTTTTCTCATCTAAGTCTTTTTTAACTTCTTCTAATTTGAGATTTAAGTTTTCTATGGATTCCCTAATCTCTTCAAGAGATTTTTTATTTTCTTCATTAGATTTAGTCTTTTCTTCAATATTAGCTTGAGACTCTTCTAATGTTTTTTTATTATTCTCAAGTTTTTCTTCTGTTGAAGAAATCTCAGACTTTATTCTTTCAATTTCTCTGGACTTATAGAGGATTTTTTCTCTATTTTCCCTTTCAAGTAATTGAATTTCTATTTTTTCATTCTTTAATCCTTCAATTTCCCTTGAAAGTTCTTCCAGCCTATCGCCACTGTCAACTTCAGCTAGGAGTTCTTCAAGCAACTTGTTCTTGCTTTCAATTTGTAGCTTATTTTCTTCTAAACTACTTATATCAGCTTTAATATTTTCTTCAAGCTCTTCTCTTTCTCTAACATACTTGTTTAAGTATTGGGAGTTCAGTTCATTGTCATTTTTATTTTTGTAGATGTTTGACTCAATTTCATTGATCTTGTGGCTTAGAGAATTTCTTTTTTCAATATAAGATCCTACAAAATCATTGAGGTCAGAAATCTTTTCTTCAACTTCCTTCTTTTCTGCCTCAACTTTTTTAAGCTGACTTTGAAGATTCTTAAATTTATTTTGAAAATCAGTAATTTCATTCTTACGCAAGATAAAAGAACTGTTGTAGTTGTTAAGCGAACCACCTGTAATGGCTCCCGATGGATTAAAGACTTCTCCCTTGAGAGTCACAACCTTGAGCTTATGTTTTTTTGAAATCCTTGAGGCATTTTTAAAGTTATCGGCAATTATAACTCTTCCTAATAAGTTGTAAAAAATTTCCTTGAATATTTCATCAAACTTTATTAAGTCACAAGCTAGGCCAATCATTCCTTCTTCTTTGGAATTAATACTTACCTTATTTCCAGAAACCCTATCTAACGGAAGAAAAGTCGCCCTTCCCATCTTATTTTTCTCCAAAATCTTTAACATCTCTGATGTATCTTTAGTAGAAGATACAATAATGTTTTGGGACATTGACCCTAGGGCAACAGAAATTGCTCTTTCAAAATCTTTTTCCACATAAAATTTTTCTGCAACTGGACCATAAAGTGAATCCTTGAAAATATTATTTTTAGATGAGAAGTTCATAAAGGATTTTACAGTCCTGTTGTAACCTTCATAGTTGGATTCCATGTTCTCAAGTATCTTTAACCTTGCAAGAATTTCATTTCCTTCATTTTTTCTTTCTATTAGATTAGATTCAAGCTTTTTATTTTCATCATCAAGTCTCAAGAGATCTTCTTTGGTCTTTTCAAAGTCTTTATCATCTTTTTCAAGTTTTGCTTTTAAGTTTTTTAACTCTAAGTTATCTCTATCAATAATCTTTTCAAACTCAGTTTGGTTATCTCTTAGATTTTCTATGGACTTATCAAGATTAAATTTTCTGTTATTTTTTTCTTCTATTATATCTACCAGTGTTTCGCTCTTAAATTTTATATTTTCAATTTCATTTTTTAGCTTATTTTTATTTTCAAAATTTAAGTTGCCAAGATCTTCTAGGTTCTTAAAGTCAGCTTCTAATTTTTTTATTAAGTCTTCTTTGGTATTTAGTTTTTCAAGAATTTCTTCTTTAGAGGAATTCAATACTTCCCTATCTTTTTCAATTTTCCCTATTAATTCTCTAGCGTTAAGCAAATCTTTATCTAAGCTTTGATTTTCAAAGCCTATTCTTTCAATGTCCCTCTTTAGAGAATTTATTTTTTCCTCATCTAGATTTATCTCTAAATTTAACTTATCAAAGTCTTCTTTATGTCTATTTAATTTTTCACTAGAAGTCTCACTTTCTTCCTTTAACTCCTCAAGTCTTTCTTGAATTTTTTCAAGATTTTGGGATAAATCCTCTCTCTTATTTAAGATTTTATCAGAATCAGATTTTAAAACCTCAAGTTCCTTAACCTTGTTAAGTAAGTCTTCCTCACGCTTTTTCATGTCCTTGCAAGAAAAGTTTATGTCATAAATCTTTAATTCTTCATAATCTTTTAGATAAGATTCTGCTTTTTCTGCTTGAGTTTTCAAGTTTTGTTCTTGAACTTCTATCTCTGAGAGAATATCTTCAATCCTAATGAGGTTCTCCTCTGTCTTTAGGAGCTTGTTCTTAGATTGAATTTTCTTATACTTGTACTTTGAAATTCCTGCAGCCTCTTCAAAGATATTTCTTCTGTCTTCAGGTTTAGAACTAAGGACTGATTCAATCTTCCCTTGACCAATAACAGAGTAGCCATCTTTACCGATCCCTGTATCCATAAAGAGTTCCTTTATGTCTTTGAGCCTGCACTTCTTATTGTTAATTAAGAATTCGCTCTCAAGGGACCTGTACATTCTTCTAGTGACAGAAACTTCGCTATAGGGTACATTAAGGGACTTGTCAGAGTTGTCAAATACAATAGTTACCTCTGCCATGCCTAGGGGTTTTTTGGAGTCTGTTCCAGAAAAAATTACATCTTCCATCTTGCTTCCACGAAGGTTTTTAGCAGAAGATTCCCCCAATACCCAGGTTATTGCATCTGTAATATTACTTTTTCCACTACCATTGGGCCCGACTATTGCCGTAGTAGTTTCATCTAATTCAATTTTTGTTCTATTTGCAAAGGACTTAAAGCCCTGCATAGTAACGGATTTTAAAAACATTTGCTCACCTGTAGTAGTCTCTCACATCAATAACTTCGTATTTATCTGACAAAATCTCCACTTCAAAGTCAGATAGATTTTTTTGTCTAAGATTAAGTTGCTTTATTCCCAATCTTTTTATAATTTCCTTCTTGTTCTCTGAGCCTTGTCCACTTATGTTTGAAATATTTTTCCCATTGGCAAGTAAAGTAATTTCATCAGCAATATTATTTGAATCCAAAAAATAATTTATAAGTGCAGTTTTAAAATAATAGGATTCTACTAATTGCCTATAAGCTGGATGAAAAGCTCCTGCCACAAAATCTTTACCATAGTTTATATTGTCTGTTGGCTGAAGACCAACTCTTATGACATTTATATCATGTCTATAATAAATATCTAGAATGTCAGCCACATATTCAATAGAATCTTCTAGTTCAAGGGCCTTGTAAGATCCCTTTTCTAGATTTTTACAAAGGGCTGTCTCTTTTATAACAAGTGTTGGATATATTCTAACGCAATAGGGTTCTAGTTTGACGAACTCCCTTGCAGTATAAAGGGATTTTTCTAAAGTATCTCCTGGCAGTCCCACCATTTGCTGAAGTCCTAGTTTAAATCCATAAGACTTGATCAAATTTGCAGCTTCATAGACACAAGAAGCATTGTGCCCTCTGTTAGATAAGATTAAAACTTCGGGATCAAGACTTTGGACCCCAAGTTCAATTATATCTACTCCATATTTTTTTAAATTTTCTAGAATTTCATCATCTATGGCATCGGGCCTTGTTGAAAGTCTTATATACTTAACTAGGCCCTTTTCCTTATAGCTATTAGCCACCCTTAAAAATCCAACTTGTTCTTCTATAGGGATAGCTGTGAAACTCCCACCATAAAAGGCAACTTCAACATTATCCTTCCTCTTAAAATAAGAAAGATATTCCAAAATAGTATCTTCAACATCACTATTTGAAATATCTGTAGACATCCCTGTAATTTTTCTCTGGTTACAAAAAACACAATCATTAGGGCAGCCGTAGTGAGGAATGAAAATAGGTATTATATTTCTCTTAGCCATTCCTTCTCCTTTCAAGAGCCTCTCTTGCAGCTTCTTGCTGAGATTCCTTCTTTGTCTTGCCAGATCCTCTTCCAGACAAAACTTCATCCAAGTATAATTCTGTAAAAAAGGTTTTGTCGTTATCTGGTCCTTCTTCCTTCACAAGTTTATACTCAGCCTTTTGACCGGACCTTTGGACTTCTTCTTGAAGCATGGTCTTAAAGTCAACATTAAAGAGTTTATATCCATCTTCTTTTAAGAATTCATCAAATAAATTTAAAACTATTTTCTTTGCATTGTTGAAATTTGAATCCAAGAAAATAGCACCAATCAAGGCCTCTAAAGCATCGGCAGAGGTTGACTCCCTCTTGCTACCACCATTTTTCTTTTCCCCTTTACCAAATCTTATAAAGTCTCCCAGTTCCAAACCCTTGGCAATGAAAAATAAGACTTTCTCGTTGACAGACTCTGCCCTCATCTTAGTCAAGGATCCTTCCAAGTCTCTTGGAAAGCTTTTATAAAAATACTCTCCAATAACTAGACCAAGGACAGCATCTCCAAGAAATTCAAGTCTTTCATTGCTTTCATATTGTTTCATCTTGTTTTCATTAACGTAGGATGAATGAGTTAGGGCTGTTTCTAAAAGACCTTTATCCTTAAAATTATAATTTAATTTTCTTTCAAGATTTTTTAAATTGGAAAAGGTCATATGATTATTGTTCCAAATCTTCTACGTATTCTATTACATCGCCAATAGTCTTTAAATTTTCAAGGTCTTCTTCAGAAACCTCAGTCTCAAACTCTTCTTCTATTGTCATAACAAGTTCAACAAGTTCAATAGAATCAGCATTTAAATCATCTTGAAAGTTCATATCTTCTGTAAGTTCATCTTTATCAATGTTAAATTGTTCAGCAATAATTTGTAAAATTCTATCCTTCATTAGTTTTCCACCTTATCCTTAATTTTATCTACAATATTTGATTCTACTATATCTATGGCATATTTTGCAGCATTTTTTATAGCTCTAGCATCAGAATTTCCATGGGCCTTAATAATGTTGCCATCAATTCCCAGTAGGATTGTTCCACCAACTTCTTTAGCATCTAGTTTTTTAAACTTATTCATTAAAAACTCAGTAAAAGCTTTTTTACTCTTGTCGTCTAGGTCTGAAGTTGCAATACCATGAAATATACTTTTTGTTGCAAAGTCTACAAGACCTTCAATAGATTTAAGAAGAACATTTCCATCGAACCCATCGCAAACTAGGAGGTCCACATCATTGTCCATAATGTCTCTAGCTTCAACATTTCCCACAAAGTTTAGATCCGATTCTTTTAATTTTTGGTAGGCTTCCTTATAAAGTGCATTGCCTTTGCCTTCTTCTACTCCTACGTTTAACAGTCCAATTTTGGGGTTTTCTATCTTATAGTATTCTCTTAAGAATACATCGCCAAGTATTGCAAATTCTTCTAAAAGTTCTGGGCTTGTGTCCATGTTGGCACCTGAATCTATTATAAGTGTATTGGATTTTAAGCCTGGTATTAGAGTTGGAAGAACTCCCCTTTTGATTCCCTTAATTCTTCCTACAATAAAGATCCCTCCGCCTAATAAAGCACCAGTACTTCCTGCTGAAATTAGTGCTTGGGCCTTCTTTTCTTTTAATAGGGCCATGGCTTTTACAATAGAAGAATCTTTCTTTCTCCTTAAAGCAAGGACAGGTTCTTCATTGTTCTCAATGTTCTCACTTGCATCTATTATTTCTACTTTATTTTTATCATAATCTAGTCCTTGAAGATTTTCTTTTATAAAGTCTTCTCTTCCCACTAGGATAATTTCTTTATTAAATTCATTGGAAGTATCAATAGCTCCCTTAATGATTTCAGCCTTATTGTCGCCACCATTTATATCAAATATTAGTTTCATTTCGACCTCCATTAATAAATTTAATATTATATTAAATGATTAAAAAAATCAATCTTTTGCCTATATTTAATAAGATTTCTTGACTTCAGTTGGAGCATTTAAATTTATAAATTATTTTTTATAATCTGTAATATTTTTCTTTTTATAACACAAATATTTTAAATCTTATTATAAGAGTTTTATTTTATGTTAATCTCTTTCTTATTTTATATAATTAGTCTTTATTTTTAAACCACAAAGTCATTAAAAATGAAATATCACATCCTACGAGTTAGTAAAAATTTATGAAATAGAACTTTTCTATAACTTTGTAAAAGTTAATGAATTACTGATATTTAACAACTCAATATTAATCTACAACTTCTTATTTATTTACTAAGTTATAAGGGAATCTTAACTTATAAAGTTTTACAAACTAATAACTTATTACTTCATAGAAATTTATATCTAAAAATTTTTTGCTTATAAATTAATTAGTCATAAGAAGTTATAAGATGGGAAGATTAAAAATAAAAATAGCAATAAAAAACTCGCTCAAGTTTCCTCAAGCGAGTTTAATTTATTTAGGAATTATATTATTTGGCAAAAATTATTCTTCACCTTCTGCTAGTGCAAGATAGCTAGAGTATCTTTCCTTAGCATTTTCTTCAGCAACTTCGTAAAGTTTTTCTGCTCTTTCAGGGAATAACTTCTTAAGAGATGTATATCTTACTTCTCCGTCAAGGAAGTCTCTGAATGGTTTAGTAGGTTCCTTAGAGTCAAGGATGAATGGATTCTTTCCTTCTTTTTTAAGTTCAGGATTGAATCTGTATAGGTGCCAGTAACCTGTTTCAACAGCTTTCTTTTCTTCTTCAACTGAGAAGCCCATACCTACTCTAATACCGTGGTTAATACATGGTGCGTAGGCAATGATTAGTGATGGACCATTGTAAGCTTCAGCTTCTTTAATTGCCTTGTAAGCTTGGTTCTTGTCAGCGCCAAGAGCAATTTGAGCTACATATACATAACCATAAGTTGTTGCCATTAGACCAAGGTCTTTCTTCTTAGTTAACTTACCAGCTGCTGCGAATTGTGCAATTGCTGCTGTTGGAGTTGCCTTAGAAGCTTGACCACCAGTGTTTGAATAAACTTCTGTATCTAGAACAAGGATGTTGATGTCTTCACCAGATGCTAGAACGTGGTCAACTCCACCGTATCCAATGTCGTAAGCCCATCCGTCTCCACCGATGATCCATTGACTCTTCTTGATTAAGAATCTTTCAAGACCCTTAAGATCTTCAATGATTTCGTCTGCCTTGTCGTTGCCGAATTTCTTATCAAGAACTTTTAGTACATTTGCACTTGCCGCCTTAGAAGTCTTGTAGTCATCCATTCCTTCGATCCAAGCCTTGAATGCTTCGCTAGCTTCTGCGTCAACGTTAAGTTCAACAAATTCTTCCATAAGATTTTTAATTCTATTTCTTGTTTGAGTTTGAGAAACAGCCATACCATATCCGTACTCAGCGTTATCTTCGAATAGGGAGTTAGCCCATGATGGTCCATTTCCACATTCATCTGTACAATATGGCATTGATGGTGCTGATCCACCCCAGATTGATGAACAACCTGTTGCGTTAGCAATACTCATTCTATCTCCAAATAATTGTGTAACAAGTTTTACATATGGAGTTTCTCCACAACCTGCACATGCTCCTGAGAATTCAAGATATGGAGTTTGGAATTGAGTATTCTTGAAGTTGTTTGGCTCAATGTTTTCTTCTTTAGATTTTATATGTTCAAATGCATATTCCCAGTTAGCTGCTTGAAGGTCTAATTCTTCTTCGAATGGTGACATAACAAGTGCTTTTTCTTTTGCTGGACATACTTGAGCACAGTTTCCACAACCTGTACAGTCTAGTGGAGAAATTTGCATTCTGTATTCGTAATTTTCAAGTCCCTTACCTCTAGCTTTGATTGTTTCAAAACCTTCTGGTGCGTTAGCCTTTTCTTCTTCGTCAGCAAGGAAAGGTCTAATTACTGCGTGAGGACAAACTAGTGAACATTGGTTACATTGGATACAGTTTTCGCTCTTCCAGTGAGGAACATTAACTGCAATACCTCTCTTTTCGTAACGGCTTGTGCCTGATGGGAATGTTCCGTCAACCATGTTGACGAAAGTTGATACAGGAAGATCGTTACCTTCTTGTCTGTTCATTGGGATAAGGATGTTGTTGATAAATTCAGGAGCTCCCTTAATATTGAAGTCCTTAGTTGTATCAGCATCTTTCCAAGAATCCTTAACTTCTACTTTGTGAAGTGCATTGATACCTTGATCTACTGCAGCGTAGTTCATGTTAACAATGTCGTCACCCTTAGCACCGTAATCTTTTACGATAGCTTCTTTTAGAAGTTTAACAGCTTCATCAAGTGGAAGTACTTGTGAAAGGTTGAAGAATGCAGCTTGCATTACCATATTAGTTCTTCCGCCAAGTCCAACTTCTGCAGCTATTTTAGTAGCGTTAATTGTATAGAATTCAATTTCATTATCAGCAATATATTTCTTCATATATCCTGGTAGGTGTTCGTCAAGTTCTTCGTCATTCCAAATAGTATTTAGAAGGAACTTTCCACCCTTCTTAAGTCCTCTTAATAGGTCATAAGAGTAAACGTAAGATTGTTTTGAACAAGAAATGAAGTCAGTTTCTGTTAATAGGTAAGTTGATGTAATTTTGTTGTTACCAAATCTTAAGTGAGACATTGTAACCCCACCAGATTTTTTAGAGTCATAGTCAAAGTAACCTTGTGCATACATGTCAGTGTTGTCACCGATAATCTTGATTGCAGATTTGTTTGCACCTACAGTACCGTCAGATCCGAATCCCCAGAACTTACATCTAATAGTTCCTTCAGGTTCAGTTGTAATGTGTTCTTTAATTTCAAGTGATTTGTGAGTTACATCATCAACAATACCAATTGTGAAGTCATTCTTAGGTTGGTCAGCCTTAAGGTTTTCGTATACTGCAAGGATATCTGTTGGGTTAGTGTCCTTTGAACCTAGACCGTAGATACCACCAACGATAAGTGGTCTCTTATCTGATTCATAAAATGCATCTCTAACGTCAAGGTAAAGTGGTTGTCCAACTGCTCCCTTTTCCTTAGTTCTATCAAGAACTGCAATTCTTTCAACAGTTTCTGGAATTGCTGCCATTAAGTGCTTGATTGAGAAAGGTCTGTAAAGGTGAACTTTAACAAGTCCTGTCTTTTGTCCCTTTGCGTTTAAGTAGTCAACAACTTCTTCAATTGTTTCAGTTACTGATCCCATTGCTACGATGATATCAGTAGCATCTTTTGCACCATAGTAGTTGAATAGGTTGTATTCTCTACCTGTTAATTCAGAAATATCCTTCATGTAACCTTCAGTGATATCAATGATGTCAGTGTAGTAGTGGTTTGATGCTTCCATTTCTTGGAAGTAGATATCAGCGTTTTGTGCAGTACCTCTAATTTCTGGTCCATTAGGGTTAAGAGCTCTTTGTTTGAAAGCTTTTACTGCTTCTTTATCTACTAATTTTTCTAGGTCTTCGTAATTAAGTACTTCAATTTTTTGAACTTCGTGAGATGTTCTGAAACCATCAAAGAAGTGAATAAATGGTACTCTTCCTTTGATTGCAGCTAAGTGAGCAACACCAGCTAAGTCCATAGATTCTTGAACTGAACCAGATGCTAACATAGCAAGTCCTGCAGCTCTTGCTGCCATAACGTCTTGGTGATCTCCAAAGATTGAAAGTGCGTGTGATGCTAGTGCTCTAGCAGCAACGTGGAATACACCTGGAAGTAGTTCCCCTGCTATCTTGTACATGTTAGGTAGCATAAGTAATAGACCTTGAGATGCTGTATATGTTGATGTTAGTGATCCAGCTTGTAGTGAACCGTGAACAGCTCCAGCAGCTCCTCCTTCAGATTGTAACTCCTTAACCAATACTTCTTGACCGAAGATGTTCTTTCTTCCGTGAGAAGCCCAAGCATCAATGTGCTCAGCCATTGGTGAAGAAGGTGTGATTGGGTAAATACAAGCAACGTCAGAAAAGGCATAGGCCACGTGAGCGGCTGCTTCATTACCATCCATTGTTTTAAATGTTTTAGACATATTTGCCTCCTAATTATTAATAATATAAATATTAACTAACCATACTGTTTATATTATAGGACTTAATTTAATAAATTTCAATAATATTATTAATAAAAGTCTTGTAAAGATTTAAAAATAGCGAATTGTGAAAGGCATTCCATTATACGGAATTCTCTTTTTATTTTTATATAAGGCTTTACTATTCATAATAATAAATAACTAGTTCTGTAATACTTACATTTCCCCTATCTTCTATTATTCATTAGTCTATTATTTAAGGCTTCTGCAGGGTTGTAACCCAGTTCTTTTTGCTTATAATTCTTTGTTGCAACTTCAATTATAAGAGCTGTATGTCTTCCAGGCTTAACTGGTATGTCAAACCTTACAACATCTATTCCTAGTATGCTTTGGTATCTGTTATCCAGTCCAAGCCTTTCATATTCCTTTGACTCGTCCCAGTCTTCTAAGTTTACAATAACTTCGATTTCTTTTTCTTCCATGACGAAACCAACACCAAACATTTTTTGAATATCTATTATGCCAACTCCCCTTATCTCCATAAAATATTTTGTTATCTCTGGTGACTTTCCTATGAGTCTTTTATCTAAATTTTTTATTATAACTGAGTCATCAGATATTAACCTCGCTCCATTGGAAATAAGATCTAGGGCAGTTTCACTCTTACCAATCCCACTTCTTCCTGTTATTAAAACTCCAATACCAGAAATATCTAAAAGAACTCCATGCATCCTCATAGTCGGTGCAAGCTCATCTTCTACTAGTGAAATTATCTTGCTAAAGACTTTTGAAGTTGAGTCAGGACTTCTTAGGATTGTGACATTATATTTTTTTGCTAACTCTTTCGCTTGAGGAAAAATTTCAGCATTCCTAGAAAAAATAACTGCAGGAATGTCATAGATAAATAATTTTTCTAGGGTTTCATATCTTTTTTTATCTTCCATAGAATTTATATAGTGCCACTCTTGAGTTCCTATTAGCTGGATCCTATCCTTAACAAATTTTGAATAATAACCATTAAGTTGTAAACCAGGCCTATTGATGTCACTACTTTCTATTTCAATGTCCTTATAGTCTGTGGATGCGTGAACGACTTCAAACTTTAATTCATCAACTATATATTTTATTTTAACGCCCATTATTTCCTCCCCTAAAGTGCTGGTAAATTGAATTAGCACTTGCTTCATTCATGGATTCGACTTCCATTAATTCTTCTAGACTTGCATTTTTTATCTTATCAATGGATTTAAAGTGTTTTAAGAGGTTTTCCTTTCTCTTTGGTCCAATTAATTTTATGTCATCAAGTTCTGACTTAAACATAGTTTTTGACCTTAGGTTTCTGTGATAATTTATGGCAAACCTGTGAGCCTCTTCTTGGATCTTGTAAATCATCTTGTAGGCACGAGAATTTAAATCAATTTTAAATTCTTGATTATTGTAAATAATTCCACGAGTCTTGTGGAAATCATCTTTTACAAGTCCACAAATTTCTAAATTTAAATTCATCTTGTCTAAGATCTCTTTAGCTGCATTGACTTGTCCCTTGCCACCGTCCATCATAATAAGGTCAGGGAAGTTTGAAAAGGAAGAGGACTTAGAAGTTTTTTTCTCTTCAACTCCCCTTGTAAATCTTCTCTCAATGACTTCTTTTAAACTAGAATAATCATCTGGTCCAAGAACACTTTTTATCCTAAATTTTCTGTAATCACTTTTCTTAGCGTCTCCATCTTCAAAGACCACCATAGACCCCACTGACTCAACTCCCGAGATATTTGAAATATCGTAGGCTTCAATCCTTCTAGGAGTTTCATTTAGCCCAAGTAAGTCTCTAATATCTTCAAGGGCCTTTTTATTTGTCTCAGCACGCTTCTTGAACTTGTCACCGTACTTTTCAATCATATCCAGGGCATTTCTCTTTACCATCCTAACAAGTTCTTTCTTGTTGCCCTTTAGTGGAACAACAATATTTACCTTATTGCCCCTCTTTTCTGTAAGCCAATCTTCCAATAATTTAATATCGAGAGGTTTTTCTTCTATTAAAATTTCCTTTGGTATATAAGATGCTCCAATGTAAAATTGCTTCACAAAAGAAGAAAAGATTTCTTCATAGGAATCATTGTAATAGTCCCTAATCATGTAGTGTTCACGACCAATAATTTTTCCATTTCTAAAGAAGAAGATTTGAATTAGGACTTCGTCAATTCCTTTGGCAAGGGCAATGATGTCCTTGTCGTCGTTGGCTTCTGGGTCAGAAATGAGTTGTCTTTCCTTTAAGTATTCAAGATTTTTAATTCTGTCACGAATATCTGCTGCATTTTCATAATCGAGATTTCTTGAGTAGTCCATCATCTTCTCGTGAAGCTTATCTACTAAGTTACTGTTTGATGAAGATAAAAAATTTAGGACTTCGTCAACCATTAAATTATAATCCTCATCTTTTACTTCTCCCGTGCAAGGTCCAATGCACTTACCAATGTAATAGTTTAAGCAAGGCCTAAAAGGTTTTTCTTCCACATTTTCAAGATTTAAGTTGCAGGTCCTAAGGGGATAAATCCTCTCAAAGGTTTCTATTGAACCATTTACTGCAAAGACATCAGGATAGGGTCCAAAGTATTTTGCCCCGTCCTTGGCAACCCTTCTTGTCTTCATGACCCTTGGAAATCTCTCATTTACCTTGACCTTGATGTAGGGATACTGCTTGTCATCACGGAGGAGGATGTTGTATTTTGGAAGATTGTCCTTTATTAAGTTGGACTCAAGCACTAGGGACTCAACTTCATTTTCTACTATTATATATTCGAAGTCGTGAATCTTTGAAACCATGCTGGCAACTTTTTTGGAGGATTTTCCATAGGATCCAAAGTATTGTCTAACTCTTTTTCTAAGAGATTTAGCTTTTCCAACATAGATTATCTCGTCTAATTCATTTTTCATTATATAAACTCCTGGTTTGTCAGGAAGTTTATCAAGCCTTTCTCTTAAATCTAACAATTGTCTATACCTCTCTCGTTGCTTCTTTCAAGTATTCTAAAATTTCTCCTTCAAAGTAGGGACTTAATTTTTCAAAAACTTCCTTGTGGTAGGAATTTAAAACTTCTACTTGTCTCTTTGTCAAAAGACTTACATCAATTGCATCTAGTTCAAGGGGACAGAAGGAAATTGTCTTAAACTTGTTAAAGATTGAGTCCACAGTTTCACAGTCGTAAACAACCCTCATAATGTTTTCAATCCTAATTCCATGCTTGCCTTCCTTGTAAACTCCTGGCTCATTAGATACAATCATTCCTTCTTCCATTCTAACTGCAGGGTCTCTTGGAGAAATCCTTTGAGGTCCCTCGTGAACTGAAAGGACAAAACCAATTCCATGACCAGTTCCACACTTGTAGTCCATTCTCTCTTGCCAAAGGGCATATCTTGCAATTCCATCAAGAGCTAGGTCATAAGTTCCCTTTAAGAAAACTGCGTCCATAAGGTTGATGTGGCTCTTTAGGGTCAATGTGTAATCTCTAATCTCCTCTTCACTTAGGTCTCCCATGGCAATAGTCCTTGTAATGTCAGTTGTCCCTGAATAGTATTGGCCACCTGAGTCTACAAGATAAAGTCCCCTGTCTTCTATAATTGTTTGGCTCTCCCTTGTGGCATGATAGTGCATCATGGCAGCATTAGGGCCATAGGCAGAGATTGTGTCAAAGGAATTAGAAATATAAAGGGGATCTTCAGCACGGAGTCCATCCAGCTTCATAGCAGCTTGATATTCTCCAATTTTATTTTTTGCATTCTTCTTTAGCCAGTAGATGAACTTAAAGAGTGCCACTCCATCCCTAACATAAGTTTCTTCAAGATTTTTTATTTCAACTTCATTTTTTATAGCCTTCAAGTCTTCTGAAATGTTTCTTCCAAAAATAATCTCATTATTGTCACAAAGTCCCTTATAGATTTTTTCATTAATAGAGGCTGGGTCCAGATAAATTTTTTCGTCCTTATAAGTTTCTAAATAATCATAAAACTCTAAATGATCTTTTATTTCTACAACTTTAGAAAGTTCTCCCTCTATCTTTTTTGTCTTAGACATATCTGTAAACAAGATGACCTTATCTTCTTCTATTATCATAAAGGAAATCAAAACTGGTGTGTCCTTTATGTCCATGCCACGAAGGTTTAGAGTCCAACCAATGTCGACAAGTGATGAAACCACTGTCATCTTTGCATTTTTATTTTTTAAAATTTCTCTGATTTCAGAAATTTTATCTTGGCAAGACTTGCCAGCATATTTGATATCCAATAAGAAGGCTTCATCAGATGGAAAGTCATACCTATCTTCCCAAAGGTCCTTTATCAAGTCTATGTCAAGGATCTTAATATTTTTATTTTTTAATTTCTTCGAAATAGACGCAAACTCTTGGTGAGAAAAATATTCTGCATTTAGGCCAAGGGTCATTCCCTCTTTAATATTTTCAGCAATCCAATCATCATAATTTAAGATTCCAGCTTGTCCTTGCTTCTTAAGTTCAAAGCCAAAATCTTTTATCTCTCTTGCAGCTTGGATGTAATATCTTCCATCAGTCCAAAGGTAGGCCTCATCTCTTGTAACAAGGGCTGTCCCTTGTGAGCCAGTAAAGCCAGTCAAGAATTCCCTTTCCTTGTAGTAATCTGGCAGGTACTCAGAACCATGAGGATCCTTTGATGGCACAAGATAAAAATCTATTTTATTTTCTTCCATTAACTTTCTTATTTTATTTAAAATCACATTATCACTTCCTAGGTCTTATATTATCACAAGAGGAAATTAGGGCAAAGAAAAAAGTCCGGTCTCCCGAACTTTCTCCTCTTTATATTTTTTTATTCACTAAATTTTTTCATCAATTAAATTAATAAATTTTTCATTGCCCTTAATTGGCAAATAAATTTCATCTTTTTGAAATTTTAATTGAGCATATTGATTAGCAAAAATAGTTTTATTTTTTAAATCCACAATATCATTTATTTGATAAACTCTATTGTTAAAAATAATTTGCTTATCCCTTATTACAATTCTGTTTATCATTAAATCAAGGAAAACAAAACTAATTATTAATAAAAGACAACTTTTTAAAAAACTTTCATATGACATAAGTAGTTGCAATAATTCATGAGGAATATTTTCATTATTATTTTCTGCAAATTTTAGAACCATGGCTCTAATTTGTGGAAATAAAAACTTTGAAAAACTTATTTTATAGCCATCTCTTAAAACGTCAAATAGACAGCCCATAAATTCCATAGCAAAGTAAATCCATATTAAAAAGAATGACAATGAAAAAACCAAATAAAGTGGATTTAAATTGTTGTAAATTTTTTCTTGATTAAATTCTTTCTTTCTCTTCCTTGCTCTGTAATATAAAAGTAAAATCATAAAGCAAATAAAAATAATAAATTCCATTACTTTTTACCTCTTCATTAAAAAATGTAGATCCACTAAAATATTATAATCTTTTTTATGATTCCCTTACGTCATTAAATATGTAGAATTACATTTGCTTATTACCTAATTTTTAATAATAGATCATAAAAGTTTTCAGTTTTAATATATAAAAATATTTTCTGATTGTAAAGTGTTAAAAAGTCCGGTGAAATAATTTTCAACCGAACTTTTTTGTAATTTAAGTTATCTTACTTATCTGATTCAGTATAAATTTGTGTAGGTCCATCAGATCCACCAATCATTTCTACATCGCCATCTTGAGTCATTTCCTTCCACTCATCCTTGGAAATTTTCCTATTTATTAATTTTTCCATTTGAGTTTTTGTCAAACCTTGATTCTCTTTTGCAATAGTTTTATTTACGAAAAACCCTGCAAAAAATGACAAACAAATAAGAAATATAGCTAAATTTTTTCTCATGTTATGTTCCCCAAATTATTTTTTAAACATTTTTAGTTACAGTTTCAATTGATGTAAACGAAAAATCTAATGAGAAGCTCCGTAATATGCTCTCTCCATTGGTCTATTTGTTAGATTAGTTAATTTTGAATAATAATCACTATCCATTATCAATGCCACACTTTCTCTTCCCTTCATCCTAATTGAACTTTCAGAGCCTAAACGTTCTCCACTTGGTGAATATATATCTACTTGAAAGTAATTATCTGCATTTGCATAAAAACTACCAGCCTTAAATATATACCTTGTATAAGAGTAATTTATTGTTCCACTCCAATCGGAATTATACGGATTAAAAGGACAATAACTGTTTGGAATCTTTATTGCTCGTAATTCAATACTAGAATCTAATTCTTCAGGTAACATTAAAACACCTGATATAGCTTTTACCCTATATCCAGTTCTCTCAAAAATTTTATCAGATTTTAGTTTATTATTTTCTTCAATTTCTTCCGGAGTCATATTATATCTTTTAAAATTTTCTTCATCGTCACACTTTTTTTGTTTTTTTACTGATTCTTCTTCTGGTAAATTGAGAAAACCATCTTTCGTTTGAATTACATTTCCACTTGTTTTATATATTTGTTTTTCCTTTTCTTTATTTTGATTTTTTATTTGGTCATATGTCATGCCATATCTATTATAATTTATAACATCATCTTCATTGTTAAAATCAAAACCTTTTTTTGCAAATACATTGCAATTTAGAATTAATACTAAAGAAATACCAAAAATTAATAAACGCTTTTCATTTTTATACATAATATAGTCTCCTTTTTTAATTAAAAATTACTAATTTCACAGTTAATTCAACGAAGTTAATATATTGATCTCCATTCTTATACCTCTGTGGATTCAAATATCTCATATACTCCTCCTACCTTACATAACTACTTATGTTTATTTTATAAGTTAAAGGATTTACAGACTGATTAATTATAATAACTTTATATCTACTTACACTATTGGCTTTTATTTTTAAATTTGTACTTTTATCAAATCTAGCCTCATATATTAAATTTCCATTTTCTTGTATGATAATTCTGTAATCGACTCCACCTTTACAATACATCCCACTTGTTCTCACAGTAAATCCATTGTGGTCTTTTCCAAAAATTGAATTCATGTTAAATGTATAGGTCTCATAATCTAATCCTTCAATTCTAATTTTTTCATCTATATTTGCTGATCTTAATTCATTAGTTGGGATTTCGTATAAATCTAACTTCTCATACTCTTCATCTGTTATTTCTTCAACTATGTTGTCCACATTTACATAAACTTCTTTTATTTCTTTTGTATCTGAAATAACTTCGTTTTCATCTACTACTACGGCATTCGTAATTACGGGTATGTACAACATTAATAAAAAAACTAAAGTAAATGTACCTGACATTGTTTTTTTCCAATTTTTCATGGTCAACATCCTTTCTCTAGTTGGGCTTAAATTTAAGACAAATTTATCATTTTCTCTTTGTCTTTCTACTAATTTAAGCAGTAACTGGCAATAATTTTTCCTGTTTTCTAGCTTATCTCCTATTTTTTCTATAACTATTTTGTCGCAGTTTATCTCTATATCTTCTTCAAAATATTTTAAACTAAGTATTAAAAATGGATTATACCAGTAAAGACATATTATTAAATTTTTTAAGTGACTAAGTAAAATATGATATTTTTCTATATGTACTAGCTCGTGAGTTAATACATGGTCTAATAAATCCCAGTCTTTCAAAATGCTTTTTTGTAAAATTATTTTAGGTCTAAATATTCCATAAGTTATAGGGATGTCTATTTCATCATTAATATAAATTTTAACTTCTCTTTTTATATTGAATTTTTTTAGACATTTATTTAAATGAGTTCTTTCTTTTAATTCATAAGAATTACTAATAACGTTTTTAAATTTTATAAATTGATATAGTGTATAAATAACAAGTAAAATTGAACCAACTATCCTATTAATCCTTGATAGTGACGGAAATTTGTATGTAATATTTATTGCTGCTTGATTTATCAAAATTGATGGTGCAAAAATTATTTTTATAAATTTTGATCCTTCATAGGTTTCTAAACTGAATAGTATATCTTTTGGAAATATTAAATAGATTAAAAGAAGAGTCCATAATATAGTATTGGCACCTTTAATACTTTTTAAATTTAATCTCTTTCTAAAAATTAAAATTATAAATATTATTAAAATAGACTTTAAACTTTTATAAAGAAGTGCTGAACTTACTAGACCAATTCTCATTTTTCTGCATTTTCAAAATCTTTAAGAAGATTTTTCATCTCTTGAACTTCTTCTTTACTTATTTTTTTATCCTTTAAAAATGTTTTACAAAAACTTATAAAAGAACCTTGAAAGAATTTATCTATGGCTTCTTCTCTTTGTTTCTGCAAAGCTTCTTCTCTTGTAACTATGGGTTTTATTGTGTACTTAGGATATCTTCTTGTTATTGCCCCCTTCTCTAAGAGCCTTCCAAAAAAAGTGTAGCATGATGTTTTACCCAAGTCATGTTTTTCTTTTAATACTTTTGATAATTCTAGAGCTTGGATTTCTCCATTTTCATCTAAGCATTCACCTTCCCACAAAACTTCCATTACCATTAATTCTCCATTTGATAGTTCCATTTTTATCACCTCTAAATATCTTTATTCTTGTCGATATTTATATTTTCATCTCGAGTATATAGTATCGCTTTATCTTTGTCAAGTTTTAATAAAAGAAAAAAGTCCGGTCTCCCGAACTTTCTCCTCTTTATTAAATTTATTTTTAAAATTCAATTGTAACTTTGAATAAGTCTCCGTCGATGTCAATGTCAAAGCTTGCTCCGTGGGCTCTAACGAAGGAAGATGCTATTGATAGACCAAGACCTGATCCTGAAGTTGTCCTTGATTTCTCTCCACGAGTGAATCTTTCCATTAGTTCCTCTGCAGATATATTAAGTGGGTACTTAGAAATATTTTTTATTGTAAGCTTAACTTTGTCGTCATCAATAAGGTCAACATAAACTCTTGAATTTTCTAAGGCATACTTAGAAATATTTGAGAATAAATTGTCTAAAACTCTTGAGAATTTTTGTCCATCAAGATTAAGCATTACTTTTTCTTCAGGAAGATTTGAAATTATCTCGATATTATTATCTGCAATTTTATCTTCCCACTCGCCTATTGACTGTTGAACAAGAGAATTAAAGTCAAGCTCTTGCCTATCAAGTTCAATGTTATTAGATGTTGCCTTTGAAACTTCAAACAAGTCTTCGATTAAGACCTTGAGCTTGTTGGACTTTTCATTAATTATCTTTGCATACTCTCTAGCTTCCTCTTCAGAATTATCTTCCTTTGAAAGCAAGTCAGAATAATTGAGTATTGAGGTTAGAGGTGTCTTTAGGTCGTGACTAACATTTGTTATAAGTTCTGTCTTTAACCTTTCAGACTTTACTGCATCTTCAATTGCTAAATCTAAGTTAGATCCAATGTTGTTAAAGTTATCAACTATGCCGTCATAAAGGCCACCAGTTTTTTCAATCTTCTTCTTATAATTTCCTCCAACAATTTCGCTTGCTTCCTTATTAATTTTCGCAACTTGCTTTATGTTTTTGAAAATTATCACATAAATGAAGATACCCAATAATAGGATTGGAATCATCCTACTTTCAGGTGCATAGACAAACATAGTTGAGAACATCATATTGAGTATTGCCAAGAGTAGGAAGACTCCAAAATAAATTAGAGTGAATTTAACTTTGGCATCTTTGATATTTTTGTTGTCATCAGATGCACTTGAAAATTCTGAAATTGCAGCAGTAAAAGCTCTGTAAATTAGCGAATTTTTAACTAGATAATTTTCTGTGTTTTTATTAAATATGCTCTTTAGTAAAACTACAAAATAATTTACTGTTAGTGAAACAATCGCAAGGCCAATAAAATACAATAGATAGAAAACATACAAGTTTCTATAAATTTGGTTCATGCTTGATATTCCTGCAGCAGAAAATACAAATATTACAAATAAAATAATCACAACTTCTATTGGAAACTTGAAAACTTTTCGCAAGCTTTCACTACCGTCGACTTTTTCTATATTCATAAATAGTCCAATTATTGCTGAAAGAACAGCTGCAATTAATACACTAACTCCAATTTGCACAAAAACTTGGTCCATAAAGACATCTCTTTCAATCTCTTTAAAAACTTCATCATCTAATGATGCGTAATATGCAAACTTTAAACTTTTAATATTGTTTTTGCTGTTCAAATCTCTAAAACTGTTATTAATTTTAGATTTAAAAGACTTTTCTATAAAATTGTAGTCACTATCCATTAGCCTTTGACTTTTTTGAACCTTATCAATCACTATACTATTATTAATTACTGAACCTGTAATTAAGAAGTCATTATCTCCCATTTCAATCTCTAGAGGATCAAACTCATTTTTTTCATATTCATTAGTAAGATAAAATGTTTTATATTCTGATTTAATTTCAGGTTGGTCTAGCATCCAATCTTCAAGATAGTCCTTTGGATCAAGTCCCTTGGCCTTTAGGTCATCCTTCTTTTTTTGAGCTTCAATTAATCCTGGATCTGTAACAACATTTCCATTTTGGTCAAAATATTTTAGTTTATAGGACTTAACCGCAAAGTTAAATCTATTATAGGAGCTATAATCTTCATCATTAAGAGATAAGTCTATAGTGGCAGTAATTCTATTATCTGTCATAATTCTTCTATAAGAAGAGTCAGGATCTCTTGAAAATAAAAATGATCCTGCCAAAAGTGATACTAGTGAAATTGCTAATATTATTAAAGCATAATTGGATAATTTGTAAGAATTTTTTTTCATTATTTTCGCCTCAAATCTTCAAACTTGTATCCAAGACCCCACTGAACTTTTAAGTACATTGGTTTCTTTGGATTTACTTCGATTTTCTCTCTAATTCGTCTAATGTGAACTGTCACAGTCTTCGCCTCCATGGCTGGTTCATTCCAGACACTTTCATAAATTTCTTCAATGGAAAAGACCCTGTTGGGATTCTTCATCAAGAGTTCCAAAATTTTAAACTCAATAGAAGTAAGTGCCACCGGCTTGTCCTCCACATAGACGATTTTTTGCGACAAGTCTAACTTAATGCTGCCTATCTCAATAAAGTTCCTGTCCTTTTTTAAATCATAGGCATAAAATCTTCTCAAGTTGCTCTTCACTCGAGCAATGAGTTCCATTGGATTGAAGGGCTTTTGAACATAATCATCAGCACCAATGTTGAGTCCAAAAATTTTGTCTGTGTCCTCTGATTTTGCAGATAGGATAATTATTGGGACAAAGGAAACTTCTCTTAGTTTAATTATTGCTTCTTCGCCAGAAAGTTTTGGCATCATGAGGTCCATTATAATTAGGTCAATTTTTTCATTTTTAAAAATTTCTAGAGCTTCAAGTCCATCTTCAGCGTAAAAAATTTCAAAATTTTCATTTTTAAGATAAATTCCAATGGACCTTGCGATTTCCTTGTCGTCCTCGGCAATTAAAATATTGTACTTATCCATTACATCCCTCCTTCTGAGATTATAATAGCAAATAATAATTACAAAACTTCATACAAATTCTTACAAAAATCTTAAATCTTATTTTAAAATACTTTTATTGCAATTTCTCTTGCAAGGTAGATAGCAAAGAGAGACAAAATTATGCTGAGGCATCCATAAAAAAATCCTGTCCCAAACTTGTTACTCTCTCCCAAGTTAAAAAGCTCAAAGGCAAAAGTTGAAAAGGTTGTAAAGCCTCCACAAAAACCAACCTTTAAAAATAAAACAAGTCTTGAGTCCAAATTATTTTTCTCTGCGTAAAAGGCAATGAGACCAATCAAAAATGATCCCACTACATTAATTATAAAAGTTCCGAGAGGAAAGTCTCCCTGACTTTTTATTGTAGTGGACAAAAAATATCTAAGCATAGATCCCAAAGCTCCACCAAGCCCAACAAATATGTACATTTTTTCTTCCTTTCTATCCTACTCATATTGTTACTTAAAAGTGAATGTGTTAAAATTTACTCAACATTATTATATGAGAAATGGGGTTTATTGTGAAGAAATATTATGGTATGAAACTTGAATATGAAGTTGACGACAAGCCAGATTTTTTGAAATCATCTCTACTTGGTTTTCAAAATATTTTAACAGCCTTTAGTGGAATTATTGCAGTCCCACTTAGTATCGCTGCCATCGCTGGCACAAATGTTGCTGAGACTTCAGTACTTATCTCTGCTGCCCTTCTTGCTTCGGGTATATGTTCCTTTATCCAAACAAGGGGAATTTTTAAGGGAAAGGCCAAGGTTGGTATAGGCCTTCCAACAATTATGGGAACAGACTTTGGATTTGTTCCACCAGCCAACGCTGTTATCAACACAATGGGTGGCGGGCTTGCTGGTTACTTTGGTGCTACAATTATGGGAGCCTTCTTAGAATTAATCTTAAGCTTTTTTATAAAACCACTGCTTAAATTCTTCCCAGAAGTTGTAACTGGAACTGTAATCACTCTTATTGGTATTACTATGATGCCTGTTGCCTTTGATTGGGTGGGTGGAGGCTATGGTGCAGAAAATTATGGGGACCCACTCTTTATTGGGATAGCCGTCTTTACCTTCTTACTTATAATTTTTATAAATCATTATGGAAGGGGCTTTGCAACAACTGCATCAGTTGTAATTGCCATGACTATTTCATACATTATTTGTATTCCACTAGACCTTGTTGACTTTTCACAAGTTGCAGCTGCTCCATGGATAAGACTTCCAAGTTTATTTCCCTTTGGGCTCAAGTTTGATGTGAGATTTGTCATCCCCTTTATAGCAGGTTATCTTGTTACAATTATAGAAACTGTTGGAGTTATGAAAACTCTTGGTGAAGTTTGTGAAGTTGATTTAAATGACAATGATATTGCATCTGGTGTAAGAGCAGACGCCATTGGTTCTATGCTTTCTCCAGTCTTTGGATCTGGTGCAGCCCAAACCTTTAGTCAAAACGTAGGACTTATTCCACTTACAAAGTGTGCATCAAAAAAAGTTGCAATTTATTCTTCTTTTATTTTAATTATAATGAGTCTTTGTCCAAAGTTTGCAACTCTTGTTTCTATTATGCCAACACCTATACTTGGTGGAGCAGGAATTCTTATGTTTGGTACAATTTTAGGTTCAGGTATGCAGGCCCTATCAAGAGCTAAGTTTTCATCTAAAAACCTAATGATTATCGCTGGTGGCATTGGAGTTGGTATTGGAATCACAATGAGACCAGATATTGTTGCAAAACTACCTAGTGTTATTGCAGCTCTCTTCTCTTCAGGAATTTCTGGAGGAACTATTGTAGCTGTGGTTTTAAATATTTTGTTAATAGACAAGGAATATTAATTAAACTGCCTCGGGGCAGTTTTTTTATTTTCAAAAGATTTTTATATATTTCCTGTGATATAATAAAAAAAGTAACTTTTAAACTTTTAATCGAAAGGATAATAAGATGAAAGATTTTTTAACAAGACCTGCTTGGATAGAGATAGATCTTGATAAATTTGAAAATAATATGAAGATAATAAAGGACAAGGTTGGAGAAAAAACTGAAATCATGAGTGTCGTTAAAAGCGACGCCTATAGACTAGGAGCTCTGCCCCTATCACAGATTTCCCTTGACCTTGGAATAAATTATTATGCCGTGGCAACTTTATCAGAGGCCCTAAGCTTGAGAAAAAATTTTTCTACAGTTAATATTTTAATCTTAGGCTACACTCCTCGACATCTTTATGAAGACTCCATAAAAAATCACATTACGCTTACAATTTATTCACTTAATGATGCCATAGTTTTAAATGAGCTAGCAGGCGACTTGGGAGAAGACGCTAAGATACATATCGCCTTTGACTCTGGCATGTCAAGAATTGGTTTCATGCCTTCAGATGAAGCCAAAAAAGAAATTTGCGAAATATTTAAACTTGAAAATATAAATGTTGAAGGAATTTTTTCTCACTTTGCAGCTTGTGAAACTGACCCAGAATTTACTGAAAGACAGTTTAAGACCTTTACGCATTTTATTGACGAGTTGGGTGAACTTGGATGTAGATTTAAATTTAGACACATTGCAAATTCACACTCCGTTCTCTTCCACGATGAGTACGACCTAGACATGGTGAGACCTGGTATAATTCAATTTGGTTACACTGATAGTGATCATCTTCCTGAGGAATTTGGCTTAGAGGAAATTTTATCCTTGAAGGCACAAATTTCTTCTATAAGAGAAGTAAAAAAGGGCGAAACTGTAGGCTACGAGCGATTTTATAAGTGCCCAAGGGACACAAAAGTCGTAACCCTTCCCCTTGGCTATGCAGATGCCTTCCCTCGTATCCTCTCCGAAAAAATTGAAGTTTTAATAAATGGCAAGAGGTGTAAGCAAATTGGACTTATTTGTATGGATCAAATGATGGTTGATGCTACAGATGTAGACTGTAAGATTGGCGACGACGTTGTCTTAATTGGTAGACAAGGCGAAGAAGAGATAAAGGTTCGTGATATTTGCATTCATTCTTCAGATTGTGAAACATCCTTTATAACCCACTTCAACAGAAGACTCCCAAAATATTATTACAAAAATAAAGAACTTGTCCACGTGAGTAAGATGGACTGAATCTGGCTATGATTTTCATAGCCTTTTTTATTTAAAGTTTTATTATTTACGTCACATTCACCTTGTAAATTTTCATAAAAAAAAAAGAGAGCCTAGGCCCTCTAAATTTTAAAATTTTTATTCTTCGATTATTTCTTCTGCTTCAACTTCAATAACCTCACCTTTATTTTCTTCTTGGTCAAGTTGTTCCTTCACAGAATAATATTCTTTAAATACTACATCTTCAAGTTCTTTTCTTGCTTCAGCGCTAATAGGATGGGCAATGTCTCTGTATTCACCATTAGGAAGTTTCCTGCTTGGCATTGCTAAAAATAATGATTCTTTTCCTTCTATTATTTTTATGTCGTGTAGCACGAATTCGTTATCAAAGGTTACAGATACTATTGCTTTAAGTTTTCCTTCAGTTGGCAATTTACGCAGTCTTACATCAGTTATGTTCATAGAAGTATCATCCTCTCTTTCTTTATCACATTATAACATAATCAAGTTATATATTGAATATATTAATTAAATATTTTCTCCAAATTTACTTAAAAGAAGGCTTAAAAAATTTTCTCACTTTAGAAAATATGTTATAATTAAAAAGAATTGGAGGAAGTAAATTGTTTGAAATTAATATAGATAAAAGTGATTACAAAAATATATTTTTTATTGGCATTGGTGGCATTTCCATGTCTGCTCTTGCAGAGTTAATGTTGGCTAAGGGTTACAAGGTTTACGGAAGCGACAGAAGTCCTTCCATTAATACAGAAAAATTAGAAAAAAATGGTGCTAAAATTTATTACGAACACAAGAAAGAGCACATCCATGGAATGGACCTTGTTGTCTTTACAGATGCAATCTCCTTTGACAACGAAGAATATGTTGAAGCTGTAAAACAAAAAATAGACCTTGTAGACCGTGCAAGTTTCCTTGGGGCAGTTATGAAGAACTACGACAAGTCTATTGCTGTTTCAGGCACTCATGGCAAGACTTCTACTACATCAATGATTACAGAAATTATTAAGGACCTAGAATTAAATCCAACAATTATGCTTGGTGGTCAACTAAAGGACATTGATGGAAATATAAAAATTGGGGATGAAAAGTTATTTTTAACAGAAGCCTGCGAGTACAAGGCAAACATCCTAAAGTATTTCCCAACAACAGAAATTATTTTAAATATTGACGAGGACCACCTAGATTACTTTGACAACATTGACCACATTATAAGAACTTTTAAGGGCTACGTTGATAACCTTACAGAAAGCGATTATGTAATTATAAATATTGATGAAGAAAATGTTAAGACCCTCTTGCCTATCGAAAACTGCAATGTCTTTACTTTTGGAATAAAAAATCATGCAGACCTTATGGCTAAGAATATTGAATTTAATGAGGAGGGCTTCCCTACTTACGACCTCTACCTTAGGGGTGAAAAAGTTGCCCACGTTGAACTTTCAGTTCTCGGTAGACACAATATTTTAAATTCTCTTGCAGCTATTGGTGCAGCCTATGTCAATGGAATCTCTATCGAGGATTCTATTGCAGGTTTAAAAAATTATAGGGGCGTGGAAAGAAGACTAGAAGAGAAAGGATTTTTCAAAGGTTCCAAGGTTATGGACGATTATGCCCACCACCCAACTGAAATAAAATCATCTATTCATGCAATCAAAAATGCTTGCAAGGGTAAACTCTATACAGTTTTCCAACCTCATACTTTTACAAGGACAAAGCTCCTTCTTGATGCCTTTGCCAACTCCTTTGATGAATCTGATGTAATTATCATCACTGATATTTATGCAGCTCGTGAAAAGGACTATGGCGATATTCATTCAAAGACTCTTAGAAATGCCATTGCCGATCATAGAGACAATGCCTTTTATATTTCTGGCTTTGAAGACATAGTTAAGTTTGTAAAAGAAAATATTTCTAAAGACGACATCTTCGTAACTATGGGAGCTGGCGACGTTTATAGAATTGGCGAAATGCTTTTAGATGAAGATGACAATAAATAAAAAAATTAGGAGCTCTAATGAGTTCCTTTTTTCTTGTTCTTATAAATTTAATTTCCTAAAAAAAAATCTCCCCTGAGGGAGATTTTTTAGTTTAACAAGTTATTATCATTTTGATTTAAATTTTTATTATTTTGATTTGTATTTGAAGCATTGCTATTTGTTTCTAAGTTTTTATTGTTAATAGCATTATTATCTTTGCTATTTTCATTAGACTTATTGTTTGAAACATTGTTCTTATTAGCTGAATTATTAGTTTCTGTATTAGCTTCAATATTTTTACTATCTAAGTCTTTCTTGTCTTCAAAATATGAAATTTCAATTTCACGACTTTCGTGAATATAATTTACATTCATATCTAAGTTTTCTGCAATAAACCTAATTGGCACATAAGTCCTGTCGCCCTTAATTATTGCAGCTTGGTCAATGGCAATTTCTTTTCCATCAACTGTAATTTTTTTAGAATCAATTGGAAGAATTATATTTTTGCCGTGACTATTTACTGTTACAAGTCTATTATCTCCATCCCATTGAACGTCTCCACCTATTGCTTCGATTATAAACCTAAGTGGAACAAGGGTCCTTGAGTTTGAGATAAATGGTTTCGCATCCATTTTCTTAGTTTGTCCGTTAACTGTGTAGTTCACATCATTTATCTTCATCTTTATAAGTCTTGTGTTTTCATCGTAAAGTGAAAGACTCGCACTTTTGTCTCCGAACTTAAGAATTATCTTTGGATTTTTTCCATAGTCATTAATTTTTATATTAAAATTATTTGGATTTACTTCAGCATTTAAATCTTCAAAGGAGTAGTTTAAAACTCTAGGAGAGATATTTATTTTTCTTCCCTTGTATTCTCCTGTAGCATCAACTTTAATTTCGCTGCCCTTCTTAACAATATTGTTCTTTGTTGAAAGCTTTAAGTTGTTGTAGTTTGATGGGTCAGCTACATTGACTTCTTTGCTAAAGCCATCTCCCTTGTCAGCTTTAAGATTAATGGCAAACTTGCCTGGAGTTAGTGGAAGATAAGTTTGACCATTTAAGATATTTGCACCATTAGAAGAATCTGAAATAGTGTAAGTTCTTGACTTTATATCAATTGGATTTAAAAATTCATCCCAAGCTGATTTTAATTTTAGGTTAAGTTGTTCACCAACAATAGTGTCAACATCACTTTCAAATTTTCCACCAGCAATTAAGCCAGTGTTTTTACTTGTGTTATAAACTCCAAGACCATTTACAACTTTTCTCTCAGCTCCATTCCTCTCTGGGTTTGTTGCCCTAGTCCTGTTAAGGTCTCCAAGATTTCTAACAGCCATGGCAGTTGATCCACCACCATCGAGATTCATTGCCTTATCTACTCCAAGGTCTAGCATAAATTGTGCAAGTTCACTAATTGTTAGGCCCGCTGATCTCTTAGTCCTACCTTCAGCAGTTACAATATAAACTGTTTTTCCGTCTTGACTAATTCCAACAGCAGTCCTTGCTCTTACACCATCAATGGAATTTATGTCTTTTGTGTATTTCTTAATAGCACCATTTTCAACTAAAAGTGCATGACCACCGATCATCATCTTCCAATTTCTGTTGGGTTCAATGTTTGTTGTTATTCCTAGCTTGTCTCCAACTTTAACATTGTCTTGCATGAATTTCTCTGCATTTTCAGAAAATTGTAGGATTTTCTTTCCTTTTGGTACTGCCATGTTTAAATTCTTCCTATAGGAAATTTGTTCAACTACATTGTTCTCTGAAAGAAGTAACTCTCCAGTTGTCTTGTCTCCTCTAGTCTTTGAAGTCCAAAAGGAATCATACATTTGGATTTTTGATTGGTGAGAATATTCTTTAGATGGTTGGTACCAATAAATTGTCTTATTTAGTCCATCTATTGGAAATGACTTTCCATTTGTTGCAGTTACACTTCCAACAAACTTTGTTAGGTCAATAAAGGCTCTGTTGTTGCTGTCAATCCCAAAAGACCATAGATCAGTTAACACTGCTGGAGAAGATTTAATCTCTCCATTGATAACAGATGGTCCCAGTGGAGCTCCTTGCAACTTCATGGTAAAGAAGTCACCATTGACAAGGGCAACGGCATTAGTCCTGTTTGCCATTTGTGACACTGTGGCCTTGTTTGTGTAAGTTCCTCCACCTGCAACAGTATTTATCTTTACATGGGGATTATTTAAATCTACCTTTATGACATTTGTCTCTGCATTCTTCTTGTTTCTTTTAACTTGATATGTGTATCTAACAACTCCAGGAGCAATGGGCTCTTGGAATAGCAGTTTGTTCTCTGCAAATACATTTGAACTTATTAAGAGAAAAAATAAGATCAATGCAATACTAATTTTTTTCTTATTCATTTAATCTACCTCACTTAATTAAAAATTATAAATCATAGTCACGCCTTTCTCAAAGAATATTGAGACTTGTAACAAAAACTTAATTAAGAATGACAAATGACCTAGACAAGAAAATCTTAAATCCTCAGCTAGGTCTTTTTAAAATAAATTTTTTAAATAAAAAATATCCTGTCGTCCAGGATATTCTTCATCTTATTTTTTTAGAATTTCGTCAAAAGTTTTTGTGAATTCTTTTATATTTTCTAGTTTAGTATCGCCCATGTGACCAACCCTAAAAGTCTTGCCTGCAAGTTTTCCATAACCATTAGAAATTAAAAATCCTTTTTTAATAAATTCTTGGCTTACTTTATCAAACTCCAAGTTCTTTGTATTCTTTACACAAGTTATTGTTGGAGAAAGATACTTCTTATTACCAAAGATTTCAAAGTTCTCATTGGCCCATTTCTTAAAGTATTGGGACATTTCTTCATGCCTTTTATATCTGTTTTCAAGTCCTTCTTCATTAACAATATAGTTTAGTTGATATTCAGCAGCAACCATATTAGAAATAGCTGGAGTTGATGGATATTGGTAGTTGTGTTCTTTTACATACTTGTATAAAAGAAGTAAGTCAAAGTAGTGGCCTCTATTCTCAACAGTATTTGCCTTTTCTACTGCCTTTTGTGAAAAAGATGCAAAGCTAAGACCTGGTACAAGACTTAGACATTTTTGTGAAGAAGTAATTGCAATATCAATGCCATACTTATCTTGATCAATTGGAGTTCCTCCAGCTGAACTTACAGTATCAAGTGCCCAAACAATGTCAGGATACTTGTCAATAACAGGCTTTAATTCAGCTAAGTTATTTAAGATACCTGAAGATGTTTCGTTGTGAGTTATACCAACAAAATCATATTCCTTTGCCTTTAAAGCTTCTTCTAACTTATTTGGATCAGTTACTTCTCCATCATCTGATCTTAAGATGTCGGTCTCTATTCCATTTTCAAGTCCAAGTCTTTGCCATAGGTCTCCAAAGGATCCTATAGAACAAATAAGAGCCCTCTTCTTAGTGCAGGACCTAATAGCACCCTCCATTAGGCCAGTACCTGATGATGTTGAAACAAGAATTGCTTCCTTTGTTCCAAATATCTTTTGCATATTTATTGTAATTGATTTTTGAACTTCTGTTGCTTCCTTAGTTCTATGTCCAATAACAGGCTTTTCAAATTCCTTTAAAACTTCGCTGCGAACAGACACAGGACCGGGTAAAAATAATTTCATTTTTGTTCCCCCTTATCTATTAAAAAATAATAATACAAATAAAATTTATCGTCAAATAAAAATCTTTGTAAGACTATCTATAATAATTTTGTACAAACCCTTTAGGTTTTATTTATACCACAGAAATTGAACCTTCAATCAAACTAAGACTTGTTACAAAAAACCATTAAATAGAATCCAATAATTTGTTTAAATATTTTCATCCAATAAAAAACTCTGTCCTAAGACAGAGCTAAAATACAATTATTTTAATTTTGCAAAAATCATCTTACCTGCTGAAGTTTGAAGAGCTGATGTAACTACAACATTTACCTTTTCTCCAATTAAGTCCTTGCCATTTTCAACAACTATCATAGTACCGTCATCTAAATAAGCTAGACCTTGGTTGTGCTCCTTACCTTCTCTTACAATTAATATGTCCATCTCTTCGCCAGGAAGATACAGAGGCTTAACTGCATTGGCAAGCTCATTAATATTTAAAACCTCAAGGTTTTGAACTCTAGCCACCTTGTTTAAATTATAATCATTTGTGACGATTTTTCCATTTAAATCAATGGCAAGTTTTAAAAGTTTTGAATCCACTTCAGGTATTTCTTCAATTTTTCCTTTGAAGATTATGACTTCAACATTTTTTAGTTCTTGAATTTCTGCAACAGTATCAAGACCTCTTCTACCACGATTTCTCTTTAAGCCATCAGCAGAATCAGCTATGTGTTGTAATTCTTCAAGTACAAAAACTGGAACAACAAGAGGGCCTTCAATAAATCCTGCCCTTGCTATGTCAAGTATTCTTCCGTCAATAATAACAGAAGTATCCAAGACCTTTGGAATGCCTGTGTAATCCTTTACCACATCCTTGGGCTTTACACTTTTCTTAGCAGCCAATGATGTGAGATCCCTTACTTTTTCTGATATAGTGTCCTTGTTTGACATCCCAATACTAAGACCTAAATAACCAAGCATACCATATAGTAATATTGAAATTACTGAACCCACATAAGGGATTGGAATCTTGTAAATAGGTTGCGAAACTAAGAATGCAATTATGAGACCAAGAATTAGTCCCACAGCGCCTAGTATTACTTCTGTAAAAGATTTCTTTTGGATTTGTCTTTCCCATATAACCAACAAATCTTCCAAAGCACTGAAAGCCTTTGGAGAAAGTATAAAAAATATAAGTGCAAATAAAATTATAACAACAACAGAAATACCTGTTATGATTTTTTGGCTACCAATAGCTTTTACATACTCCATATCTGATAAAACAGATACAATAAAAATACCTACTAATGCGCCTATTACAGTAAATAGAAACTTAAATATTTTGGACACAATTTTTCGGTTTTTGCTAATAAAAATCCCTCCTTATCCAAAAATGGCATCATCAATTAATTTTGTCACTTCTTCAACATTTTTACCAAAAACAAGAACCATCTCCGATACAATAATCTGTTTTGCTTCAGTCAAAATTTTTCTCTCGCCAGTTGATAGGGATTTTTCTCTATCAAGGTTTTCAAGACACCTAACAACATCAGCAATTTCGGTTAAGTCGCCAGATTTTATCTTGTCAAGATTGTATCTATATCTTCTATTCCAATTTTTTGGCATAGAAATTTCCTCTTCAGAAGACAGAGCTTTTAAAACCGTCTCCATAGTCTCAGTGTCAGAAATATCTCTAACACCAATTTCTTCTGCATTTTTTACAGGCACCATGACCTTAAGGTCATTTATAGGCAACCTCATTATGTAGTACTTGTGAACATCTCCAAGGATTTCTCTCTCTTCAATTGCTACAATTTCACCGGCACCATGCATAGGATATACAATCTTATCACCAATATTAAACATTTTTTACCTCCTATTGTCCCTTATACTAGTATAACAGAGCTTTTTAGAAAAGTAAACGTAATACTATATCATAATCTATTGAATTATGCAAAGATTTTTTGGTGATTTTTTATTTTTATTTATTATAATTTTTCATTGTGAAAGATATAGATGGGTAATGTGAAATTTTATTGACGTAAATTAAAAAACTATTAAATATTTTATTAATTTTTATTGAGAACTTTGTAAAAGAATTCCACTTCACAGGACTTAATGACTTTTCTTTTTATTCTTAATTTGTTAAAGCTTAAGACTTTATAAATATTCCCTATTTAGTAAGCACTTATGACTTCGTTATTATATTCTACTTAATAGCATCTTAGGACTTCATTATTATAATCTTCTTTAAAACATCTTAAGACTTTATAAATATTTTTAAATTAATACCGCCTTACAACTCCATAATTATTTTCTTCTTTATAGCATCTTATGACTTTGTAAATTTTTTCACTTAATAACATGTTTCAAGCTGTTATCTAACTCCTCCTCACACTTTTAGCAATCTTGAATTTTTCTTGTATTGATATTTGATTCAGAGCATAAAAAATCCCCTGAAAGATCAGGGGATATAGTTTATATATTATCTCTTGTTAGTTCTTCTCCAGATATTCATTTTTTCTGCTTCCTTAATTAGGTCATCCCTAAATTCTGGTGCAGCTATGTTAATGATACCTTCTGCTCTTTGCCATGTTGATTGGCCCTTGCAGTTGAACTTACCATATTCAGTTACTAACCAGTGAGTGTTAGGTCTTGCAGCTGTAATAGCTGAGAATGTTTCAAAGTTTGGAACTATTCTAGATTCTTCCTTGCCTGTCTTCTTGTTCATAAATTTAGAAGATAAACAGATAAAGGATTTTCCACCCTTAGATAAATAAGCTCCTAGAACAAAGTCAAGTTGTCCACCAGCTCCAGAAATGTGTTTTGCTCCTGAAGATTCAGAACTTACTTGTCCAAATAAATCTATATTTACTGCATTGTTAATTGAAACAAAGTTATCGATTTGTGCAATAACTCTTGCATCATTTGTGTATGAAACTGGTGCAGCCATTGCATCTGCATTGAAGTTTAAATATTCATACATTTCCTTAGAACCAGCGGCAAATCCATAAGCTTGTCTAAATCTGTCAATATTCTTTTTAGCACCTGTGATTTTTCCTTTTTTTGCCATGTCAACAAAAGCATCAACATACATTTCTGTATGAACTCCAAGGTCTTTTAGGTCAGAATCTGCAATTAGCGATCCCACTGCGTTTGGCATTCCACCAATTCCAAGTTGAAGTGTTGCACCATTAGGAATTTCTTCAACAATTAATTCTGCAACCTTTTTGTCAACTTCACCGAAGCTTCCCTTAGGAAGTGTTGCAATTTCAGGATTATCTCCTTCAATAATATAGTCAACATCTTTAATATTTATTTCATGTTCAAAACCACCAAGACAAGTTGGCATATTTTCATTTATTTCTATAATAACTTTGTCAGCAACTTCAGTAACTGCTCTTAAATGAGATGCATTAAGTCCAAAGTTGAAGTTACCGTGTTTATCCATTGGAGGAGTAACAATAACTGCTATATCAACTTTACAGTTTTCTCTATACCATCTAGGTAATTCAGAATATCTTAGTGGGGCGTAAAATCCACCTGGTGTTTTGTTAATTCTTGATCTATCAGGTCCACCAGCGTGCCAAGAATTCCAAACAACTTTTTCTCCTTCAGGATCTTTTTTAAATACTTCTGGTTCCCAAAGAAGAACCCCGCCTCTTAAATAAATTTCATTTAATTCATCAAGTCTTTCAGCAAGAGCTTTATCAAATGCAACAGGAGTACTACCAGCCCAAGCGTAGTCAATCCACATATTATCTTTTACCATTTGTGCAGCTTCTTTTACTGAAATAAGTTTTTCCTTATATTCCTTAGAATAATCCATATTTCCTCCTTTAAAATTATAAATAATCCCTTAATAGCTTGTGAGACCTTATAAATTTAATGTAATTTAAAAATTCATCCATTACTTTTTTATATTTTTCTTCACTTGTCTCTACAACTATTTTATTTTTACCCCTTAGGTCAAATATATATGCAGCTTTTATCTTAACTTTATATAATTTTTCATAGATTGCTGAATAAAGTATTACTTGGTTCTCGTAAGTCTTTTTCAGGTCTTCTACACTTCCATAGCTTGTCTTTAAATCAAGAATATAATAATCGCCATTGATTTTTATAACTTGGTCAATATAACCCTTTACAAGAAAACCTTCTAAGTCATAATAAAATAAAAGCTCCTTATCTATTATACAATTTTCTTCCATTTCTAAGTAGTTTAAAACTAACCTTTTTGAAACATTTAATTTGTCTTGGTTTAACTCTTCTTCATAATATAAAAATATATCTTTTAATATGTCCTCAATGTCCTTATTTTTTAAATCATTTTTTCCATACTTGTAGGCGAACATGTGAACTATATTTCCAAGAGTCTTGGAATCCATTATTTGATTTGTCCCTTGACCCTTTGTGTAATTATCTATTCCCAAGAAATATTTGTAGTAAAAGTCCCTCTTGCTTCTCTTGAAATTTATAAAATCTGTAACTGTGTAATATTCTCTTATCCTATTTTCAAATTTTATATCTACATCAAGTGGAAGAAAACTTTTTTCTACTTGTCTTTCTTCTATACTAGAAATTTCATATTCTTTTATATCATTAATATCTCCCAAGAGAGAAAAATAGGAACCAGACCTTGCCTTTTTAAGATCTCCAAATAAAATTAATTCTTTTTTTGCCCTAGTCATGGCAACGTAAAGAACTCTAATCTCTTCTTCCTCATCGATTTCTCTTAGTTTATTTGAAATTTCCCTATAAGAATAATTAGAAAGGTCAGAATTTATTCCAAGACCTAGATCTCTATCAACAATTATTCTATTGTTATTTCCAAGCTTTTTCCCTTTGTCCATGTGAGAAATTATCAAGCCGTCAAACTCCAGTCCCTTAGACTTGTGAATTGTAAGAAGATTAATTCCATCTTCTAGGTCTTCAAAGGTCATAGAAGAGATTTGCCTTTCGAAGGCTCTAAAGTCATTAGAATTATTTTCTACAAAGTTCCTTGCTTCTTCCTTAAACCTATAAATATATTCCCAGTCACTTTCCCTTAAAGTTCCAAGATCATAGAAATAATCCATTAGTTCATCAAGGACTTCATCTATCATGAGGTAAGATGCTTTCTTTCTTGTAGCCCTTAAAAAGCTTATAAAGTTTTTTATATTTTCCCGGGAAGATTTATAGTTTAATAAATCTTCAGAATTATTAATTCCTTCATTTAATATCGACACTAAATCTTTGAATTCAAAATTCAAAAGCTTTGAGTTGAATAGTGATAAAAATTCTAAAAATTCTTTTGGACTGTAAATTGCAGAAAGAATATTTTTAACTAAGCTTAAAATTTCTATTTCCTCAAGGCCTCTCTCGCCTCTGTTATATCTTATTCCTCTTGCAGATAAAACTTCTCCTATCTCATCGATTTGTGAATTGGACCTTGATAAGATAGCAATATCCTCAGCCTTATATTTTTTTAAAAAATCTTCAGCTAAATCTGCAATTTCCGAAATTTCAGGAGAATTATAGAGGTAAACTCCTCCACCCTCTCTATAAGAAAATTCCATTTCATCATAGGGGTCCATTAGCTCCTTAAACTTTTCATTTATAAAAGAAATTATTTCACCGTCAGACCTATAATTTTTGTTCATTAATAGAGAGGTCCCCCTGGCTTCTATACTTCCAGAAAAAGAAAAATATGAAGAGAGGTCTGTTCCTCTAAAGGCATAGATAGATTGCTTAGGGTCACCAACTATAAAAATATTTGATGAAGAAAAGGCTCTAATGATTTCATTTTGAATTTCATTTGTGTCTTGGTATTCGTCAACGAGGATATAGGAATACCTAGATACAAGTTCCCTTTTGACGATAGGTTTTTTCAAAAGTATCTCTGCGTAAGAAATTATATCTTCATAGTCAAGTCCCCTTATATCTTCCTTAGCTTTCTTATAGTTCTTGTCTATATCCTTTAAAATTTTAATAATGATTTTATAATAGTCTTTGTTCTTCTCTTCCAAGTCCTTCTTCAGCTCTTGGATAAGGTCCTTTATTTCTACTATTATGTCATTATGTTTTGTAGATGTTCCAAGGTTTTCTTCTATATTATTTAAAATTTCGTTGTCAAAGATCTTCAAAGATTTTAATTCATCAATATTATTGTCGTAAAAAGTCTTGAATTTATTTCCACTTAAACTCCTATATTCATCTAAGATCCTGATCAAATCATCAAAACTTTTTTCTGTCTCAGTAAAATTTAGTGACTTATTTAAAATATCATCAAAATCCAAGCTGTTATTTTTAAAATCTCTATAAAGATTTATAAAATTATTTTTCTCTTCAAAGGGAGATGACTTAAAATCCAAAAGATAGTTTTTAAAACTTTCATCTTCTAAATTATTTAAACATTCTTTAGCAGCTTCCTCTAATAGGTAATCCCCTTCACTCTCTTCTAGAATCTTGAAATTTGGATTTATTCCAAGAATAAAAGAATAATTCTCGAGGATTTCAAGGGCAAAGGAGTGAATAGTCATTACGTTGAGTTCACTTTCTTCGAAATCAATATTGTTGAGAACAAGTTCCTTCGATATTCTCCCAAGCATTTCTTGTGCAGCTTTTTTTGTAAAAGTTATAGCCAAGATTTTTTTTGGATTGATATTGTTCTTTACAATATTAATAAACCTACTGGTGAGGACCCTGGTCTTGCCAGTTCCAGCTCCTGCCATTAAGGATAAGTCCTTGTCAAGAGTGTAGACTGCTTTTTTTTGAACTTCACTTAGTTCCATAAACTACCCTTTTCTTACTTATTAAAAAGAGTCTTTGCAAGTTTTAGGATAAATTCATTTTCTACCTTGTAGTAGATTTCAGTCCCATTTCTATTTGCTATTAAAATTCCAGCTCTCCTAAGCTTTCCTAGGTGAGATGAAACAGTTGGCTGTGGAATATGAAACTTTGCTTGCATAGACCCAACATTAGCTGGACCATTATCAATTAAATTCTTTACAATTCTAAGTCTAATTGGATGAGCCATAACCTTTAAAACCTCAGCAGTGTTTTCAAGGTTATCAATTTTTTTCTTCAAATTCTTACCTCCAAGTATTTCATAGTTAAAAATTTATTTACTATAGTAAGATTATGTAATTTTCACTAATTTGTCAATAGCTTTTGTATAATTAAGAATTATGAAAATATTTACATCAGCTTGAATTACAATTTTAGTATTGTACTTTAATTACAGAAAATAAAAAAATAAGGCCTAGGACCTTATTTTAAAAATTCTATATATTTAATGATTTTTTTAGATTTTCTATTTGAATAATGACAGCTTCTTCAGCTGGTCCACCATAAAGCTTTCTATTGTTTAAAGAGTTTTCAATTTCTATAAAATCATAAAGATCTTTATCGAAAACTTTGTTAAAAGATTTATACTTTTCAAGAGAAATTTCTTCTAATTTTAAATTCTCCTCTATAGCAAAGTTAACTATTTGACCAACTAGATCATAGGCTTCCCTGAAGGCAAGACCCTTTAGGACCAAATAGTCTGCCAAGTCTGTTGCATTTAAAAATCCTTTTTCTGCTGATTCCCTCATTTTATCTTTGTTTAACTCAAGACTCTCTATAATTCCCTTCATTATTTTTAGAGAAGACGCTGTAGTCTTTACTGAGTCAAATAGAGCTTCTTTGTCTTCTTGAAAGTCCTTGTTATAAGCTAAGGGTGTTCCCTTTAAAACTGTAAAGACTGTAATTAAATCTCCAAAAGCCCTGCCACTCTTCCCCCTGATTAATTCTGCCATATCAGGATTTTTCTTTTGAGGCATTATACTAGAACCTGTTGAAAATTTGCCAGAAAACTTAATATAATCATATTCACTGGATGAAAAATAAATTAATTCCTCACAGAGTCTTGATAGGTGGGTCATAATAAGGGAGTTGTTAAATAAAATTTCAAGAACATAGTCCCTATCCGAAACTGAATCCATGGAGTTCTCTGTAGGCTTTTTAAATCCCAGGATTTCACTAGTCATAAACCTATCTATGTCAAAGCTTGTTGTGGCAAGAGCACAGGATCCTAGAGGATTCTCATCTAATCTCATAAGACTGCTCTTAAGTCTTTGGCAATCTCTTTTAAACATCTGAGCATAGGATAGGATATAGTGAGCAAAACTAGTAACTTGTGCATGTTGCATGTGAGTAAACCCTGGCATTATTGTATTTTTATTCTCTTCAGCAAGAGAAATTATTGTGACAATTAGATTTCTTAAATCATTATTTATTTCAGCTAAGACTTTTTTAGAATATAGTCTAAGGTCCAGAGCGCATTGGTCATTTCTAGATCTTGCAGTGTGAAGCTTTTTGCCCACACTGCCCACTCTTTTTGTCAGTTCATTTTCAATAAAGGAATGAATATCTTCTTCTCTTAAATCAATTTCAAGCTCATTATTTTTTATTTCTTCTAAAATATTTTTTAATTCTTTGGAAATAATTTCAAAATCTTCCTGATCAATTATTCCTTTTTTGCAAAGCATTTCAACATGAGCAAGTGAACCTGTAATGTCTTCTTGGAATAAAATTTTATCAAAATCTATGGACTTGTTAAATTCATGAGTGAATTCTTCCAATCCTTCTAAATGAGATCCCCATAAATACATATTAAACTCCTTTATTAATCTTGGCATCAACTAGACTTGAAAGGGAGTAGAGATTTATAAATCCTTCTGCATCCTTGTGAGAGAATAAATCCTCTGCTCCATCACCAAAGGAAGCTAAGTCTTCACTATAAAGTGATTTTTCTGATTCTACTCCAGCTGGGATAATATTTCCCTTGTAAAGTTTTAATTTTACTTTGCCAGTTACATTCTTTGTGATTTCATTTCCAAAAGCCAACAGTCCCTTGATTGAATTCGAATACCACTTTCCATCATAAACTAGGTCTGCAAACTTTATAGAAAGATAATCTTTTAAATGAGCCGAATCCTTATCAAGAGTAATAGATTCAAGTATTTCTAAAGCCTTATAAAGGATTGCTCCACCAGGATTTTCATAAACTCCACGACTCTTCATACCCACAAGACGATTTTCCACAATATCGTCAATACCAATTCCATTTTCTCCACCAATTTTATTTAAATATTTTAAAATTTCTTCCGGAGTCATTGCCTTTCCATTTATCTTTGTCGCTTCAGCAGCCTCAAATTCAATTTCAACATCACAAACTTCATCTTTTGCCTTCATTGGAGATACAGAAAGTTCCAATATTTTGTCATAGTCTGGGAAGTTTTTTGGATTTTCAAGGTCTAAACCTTCATGGGATAGGTGCATAATATTTAAATCCTTTGAATAATTTGTCTCTCTCGAATTTTTAAGAGGAATGTTGTGGGCTTCTGCATAGTCTATTTCTTCTTCACGAGATTTTATGTCCCAAATTCTCCAAGGTGCAATTATTGGCATATCTGGTGCAAAGTGTTTAATTCCCATTTCAAAACGAATCTGATCATTTCCCTTTCCAGTACAACCATGACAAATTGCATCGCAGTTTTCTTTTTTGGCAATTTCAACAAGTGACTTTGCTATGAGAGGTCTTGCCGTTGCTGTTCCCAAGAGATAATTTTTTTCATATTTTGCACCCATTTTTATAGTTGGAAATACAAAATCTTTTACATATTCTTCAACAAGATCAACTATATAAATTTTTGAAGCGCCAGTTTTTATGGCTTTTTCTTCTAGGCCTTCAAGTTCTTTTTCTTGACCAACATTTCCAACTACTGCAATAACCTCACAATCATAGTTCTCTTTTAGCCAAGGAATAATAATTGACGTATCAAGACCACCTGAATATGCTAGAGCAATTTTTTTATAATTAGTTTTTTTCATTTTTTTCCTCCAAATTAAATCCTTTTAATTACAACAGCTAACTTTGAGACTCAAAAAAAGTATAAAAAAATCGCCCCTATCAAGGGACGAAGAACGTGGTACCACCCAAATTTGTATATTTCTATACCTCAAAAACTATAACGCATAACCGGGCAAATCTAAATATCGAGATGCCAGTTCCAAGCTCCTATTTCAAATTATCCTCCCTATTTTCTCCCAGCAAACGAAAACTCTCTTAAAGTCTCGGATAATTTTACTTCGCTTTTCAAAACTTTTATTTGTTTGATATCCTAGCAAGATGATTTTAGATTGTCAAGCTTAAATTTAAAATATTTTTTGAAAATTTTTGAGATTTAAAATTCTATCTATTAAAGCCCTAGGAATAAATTTTCTTAATTTCTAAAAAAATATGTCTTTTAAAATATTTATTAAAATTTTTTAAAAAAACTATTGACAAAGTTAATTCATCATAGTAAAGTGGTCAGAAATCAATGAAGTGGACAAAAAGTATTCTCATAAACTTTTTAGAGAGCAGGGTTAGGTGAAAGCCTGTAAGTGGAAAGAATATAATAGAACCACTGAGATTCTGTAAAGAAATTAGTATTTACAGAGGTTAACTGCCTTAAAGTTTTGAGATATCCAAAAGATAATTAGAGTGGTACCGCGGACTTCGCCTCTTTCATAGAGGCGATTTTTTTATTATGGAGGGAAAATTATGAAAAAAATATTAAGTATATCAAGTCTTATTTTATTAGTGTTAATATTTGGCCTTATAATATTTTTTACTAAGTCCAAGGAAAAATCTAATTCAAGAATCGAAGAAATAAAAAAATCAGGAAAAATTGTAATGGGTTGCAATGCAAACTACCCACCCTTTGAATTTCACAAAAATATAAATGGCAAAGATGAAATTCTTGGTCTTGATGTTTTCATTGGCAAAGAAATCGCAAAAGATCTTGGCGTTGAACTAGAAATTTCTGATATGGAATTCTCATCAGTCCTTGCAAGTCTTGATACAGGAGTAATTGATCTTGCTATCTCAGGAGTATCAAAAACTCCTGAAAGAGAAAAATCTATGGCCTTTTCAAAAATATATTATGAACCAAAGAATTATTTATTGGTCAATAAGAAAGATATTGGAAAGTACACTTCTGAAGATTCAGTGAAAAATCTTACTATTGGCGTTCAAACTGCAACTAGCCAAGAAGATATCGGTAAAAATCTTGGAATAAAAAATTTAGTTTCATTATCCAAAACTCCAGACCTAATTGCCCAACTTGACAAGGGACTTATTGATGGAATTATAGTTGAAAAATGTGTTGGAGATAATTATGAACTATCCAATGAAAATCTAAAGCTTGAAGATTCCTTTTTCTTTGAAGCTGATCTTGAAGGGACAGCCATTGGCTTAAACAAAAAGGACACAGAGCTTTTAGATCAAGTTAATAAAACTCTTACAAGATTGGAAGAAGAGGGTAAAATAGAAAAATATTATAAAGAAGCTCTAGACTTATCAATAAAGTAGGTAGACCATGGAAAATATTTATAAAATTGAAAATAAAAAATTATCAAAAAATAATATAATAAATGGTCTAGTTATTTTAGTTTTTTTAATATTTGTCTTAATTTTTGGAAAGCTACTAATTGAGTTCTTTGGTTCTAGCCTTGAAATCCTAAAAAAGTATTCATCCTACTATCTAAGGGGACTTTTAGTTACAATTTCACTTTCTATTATTTCTGTAATTTTGGGTTCAATCTTTGGCCTCATTTTATACTTGATGAAGTCATCAGAAGTAAAAAGTTTAAAAGTATTTGCCGGTTTTTATCTTGAACTTGTTAGGGGAACACCCATGCTTACCCAAGTATTTTTTATATTTTTTGGACTAGCAAGTGTAATAGACTTCAAAAGTTTTGGCCTTTCTATTTCATCCTTTGCTTATATAACAGGAGTAGTTGCAGTGAGTTTAAATTCTGCTGCCTACGTTGCAGAAATTATTAGATCTGGTATAAATGCCATTGACAAGGGACAAATGGAGGCTGCGAAATCTCTTGGTATGAAAAAATCTCTGGCCATGGAAGAAGTTATACTTCCTCAGGCAACAAAAAATATTTTGCCTGCCCTAGCCAATGAATTTATTGCAGTTATTAAAGAAACATCTATAATATCAACAATTGGTGTCACTGACATCATGTACAATGTCAACTTAGTAAGAGGATCATCCTATAAAGCTCTTGAACCACTTATCCTTGGTTCCTTACTTTATTTTGCAATTACCTTTTCATTAACGAGGCTATTAAAGTTTGTGGAGGGAAAATATGATAAAAATTCATAATTTACAAAAATCCTATGACGACAAAAAAGTTCTCAAAGGAATTGATTTAACTATAGAGGATTTTACAGTCACATCAATAATAGGTCCCAGTGGTTCTGGCAAGTCCACCCTACTTAGATCTATTAATCTCTTAGAAAAAAGTGATGGAGGAAAAATTTATCTTGATAGCTATGAAATCACTGGCAAAAATCCAAATCTTGAAAAGATAAGGCTAGAAATTGGAATGGTCTTTCAAAATTTTAATCTCTTCCCCAATAAAACAGTCTTAGATAATATAACTCTTGCTCCCATTAAAGTTAAGGGAGAAGATAAAGATGCTGCTAAAGAAAATGCAATAAAGCTTTTAAAATCAATGGGACTTGAAGATAAAAAGGATTTTTATCCATCTTCACTTTCTGGTGGTCAAAAACAAAGGGTGGCAATTGCAAGAGCTCTTGCAAATAAGCCCAAGTATCTTTTATTTGATGAGCCAACTTCTGCCCTTGATCCAGAAATGGTAAAGGAAGTCTTAAATGTTATAAAATCTCTTAAGGACAAGCTTACAATGGTGATTGTCACTCATGAAATGGGTTTTGCAAAAGAAATTTCTGACAATATCTTATTTATGAAAGATGGAAAAGTGGAAGACTATGGCAGCCCTCAGCATATTTTTAAGGATACAGATAATAAAAATACTAAAAAATTTTTACAAGCAGTTCTATAATTTTAAAAAAAAATAATTTCCAAGAGATTGTAATAGTTAAATATATTTAAAATTTAAAATTAAATTTATATAAATCTAGACACAAAAATAAGGCCCTGGTTTTCCAGAGCCTTTAATTTTTTACATCTTTTCAATATTTATTTTAATGTCGTGACCATTTAAGTTTTCAACTTCTGCTTCGTTGTCTTCCTTTACAAGATCAAGTGCAAGAGTTTCTGATTTGATAAATTCTTTGTCTGCTTCAATAGCTTTTTCAACTTCATCATCAGACTTGTATGAAATCTTAATGTTGTCAAGAATGTCTAAGTCTTTCTTCTTCCTTAGTTGTTGGATCTTTGATACAAATTCTCTTACATAACCTTCATTTAGAAGTTCTTCGTTAAGTTCTGTGTCTAGGATTACGAAGAGGTTGTTTTCCATTATTACGTCGAAGCCTTCTTTTGCAGAAATTTTAACTTCAACAAAGTCTCTTTCAATTTCTGTTTCTTCGCCAGCAAGTTCAAGAGTAACTTTTCCTTCTTCTAACTTAGCTAGTAGGTCTTTTGCATTAGCTTCTCTAAGAGCCTTGCCAAAGTCCTTAACCTTTGAACCTAATATGCTTCCACAAACTCTGAAGTTTGGTTTAAGTTCAAATTCCATATATTCTGAAAGGTCGTTTTCAAATTGAACTTCCTTAACGTTAAGTTCTTCCTTTATAAGTTCTGTTAAGTCGCCAATGATTTCCTTGTACTTTCCGTCAATGATAACTTTAGAAAGTGGTTGTCTAACCTTTATCTTAGCTTCTTCTCTTGAAGCTCTTCCTAGAGTTACAAGATCTCTTACAAGGTCCATCTTTTCTTCAACTTTGTCGTTAATCATGTTTTCATCATAAGCTGGATAGTCAGCTAAGTGAACTGATTCCTCATCAGTGAGTGATTTAAATAATTCTTCTGAAAGGAATGGAACCATTGGTGCAATTAATTTTGTCACACCAAGTAGAACTTCATAAGTTGTCTTGTAAACGGCAATCTTAGTGTTGTCCTTGTCAGTCTTCCAGAATCTTCTTCTGTTTCTTCTGATGTACCAGTTTGAAACATCTTCTATAACAAAGTCTTGGATTTCTCTTACAACTTTTGTAAGTTCAAATGCTTCCATATCTTCTCTTACATTTTTAACAAGTCTGTGGTACTTAGACAATAACCACTTATCTATTTCTTCTAAGTCGTCATAGGAAACCTTAACTTCTCTTGGGTCAATCTTATCTGTGTTTGCATATAGACTGAAGAAGTTGTAAGTGTTTCTTAGGGATCTAAAGAATTTTGATTCAATTTCACGAAGTCCATCTTCATCGAACTTAGTTGGAGTCCATGGTGGAGATACATATAGTAGATACCACCTTACAACGTCAGCTCCGTACTTGTCAAAGAGTTCAAATGGTGCAACTGTATTGCCACGAGATTTTGACATCTTCTTGCCTTCCTTATCAAGGATAAGGTCGTTAACAAGTACATTCTTGTAAGGGCTCTTGCCTGTCATGTAAGTTGATATTGCAATTAGTGAGTAGAACCAACCCCTTGTTTGGTCAATTCCTTCACATATAAAGTCTGCTGGGAAAAGTTCGTCAAAGTTATCCTTGTTTTCAAATGGATAGTGCCATTGAGCAAAAGGCATAGCACCTGAGTCAAACCAAACGTCGATTACGTCTGCTTCCCTAGTCATTGGCTTGCCACACTTAGGACATTTGATGTGGATATCATCAACGTAAGGTCTGTGAAGTTCAACATCTTCTGATACATCTTCTATTGCTTTGTTTCTCAAATCTTCAATTGAGCCAACAGATTCTGTATGGCCACATTCACATCTCCATATTGGAAGTGGAGTACCCCAATATCTTGATCTTGAGATTGCCCAGTCATTTAAGTTTTCTAGCCAATTTCCAAATCTCTTTTCTCCAACGAATTCTGGGAACCAGTTTACTCCATTGTTGTTTTCAATTAACTTATCCTTAAACTTAGTTACTTCTATATACCATGATGGGTGTGCGTAGTAAATAAGTGGAGTATGACATCTCCAGCAGTGTGGATAGTTGTGAAGCATTTTTTGTTTTGCGAATAAAAGATCGTGGTCCATTAGGTAATGAAGAACATCGTGGTCAGCATCAATTACAAATTGACCCTTCCAAGGTGTGTCTGTAAACTTACCATCATCATCAACTGGTTTTAACATTGGAAGGTCATATCCCCTTGCAGTTTGATAGTCATCTTCACCAAAGGCAGGAGCAATATGAACTATACCAGTACCATCTTCAGTTGTTACATAATCAGCACAGATTACATAAAAAGCTTTTTTATCTGGTTCAAGGAATTTAAGGAGTTGTTCGTATTCTGTATATTCAAGATCCTTGCCAAGCATTTCTTCTAGGACTTCATATTCATCATCTTTAAAGATTTGTTTAGCAAGAGATTTAGCTACATAGTAAATATGTCCGTCAGCATGCTTAACTTTAATGTATTCAACTTTTGGGTTGACAGCTAGGGCAACGTTAGATGGGAGTGTCCATGGTGTAGTTGTCCATGCCAAGAAGTATTCATTTTCTTTGTCTTTTAATTTAAATCTACAAGTTGCTGTTGTAGTTTTTATTTCTTCATAACCTTGAGCAACTTCGTGAGACGCAAGTCCAGTCCCACATCTTGGACAGTAAGGAACAATTTTGTGGCCTTCATAAATTAGGCCTTCCTTAAACATCTTGTCTAAGATGTGCCAAACTGATTCAATATAATTATTTTCAAGAGTGATATATGGGTGGTCTAAATCAATTAAGTAACCCATCCTTCTTGTAAGAGTTCTCCATTCTTTTTCATATTCAAAAACAGATTCCTTACATTTTTTGTTAAAGGCTTCAACTCCATAGGACTCTATGTTTTGTTTGTTGTGAAGATCTAGTCTCTTTTCTACTTCAATTTCTACAGGAAGACCATGTGTATCCCATCCTGCTTTTCTCTTAACTTGATAACCAAGCATTGTATGGTATCTACAAGTTAAATCTTTAAGAGTTCTTGCCATGACATGGTGAATGCCTGGCTTTCCATTAGCAGTTGGAGGTCCTTCATAGAATATATAATTCTCTCCATCTTTTCTCGATTCCACAGATTTGTGTAGAAGATCTATTTCGTCCCAAAATTTTGAGACTTGTTCTTCTCTAACACTTACACTGTCTTTAGATAATTCTTTAAATACTTTCATCTAAATCTCCTTTTCTTCCATATTTTTTGTATAAAAAAAGTCCCCTCTCAAAAGAGAAGGGACGAACTAACCGCGGTACCACCCTAATTATAGGAAACTATCACTTAATATCTTAACGCAAAATTACGCAAGAGCTTTTGACTCTTGAGCTCCAAGGTGATCTGTAAAATTTCGAAAGGCAGTTTTGCACCAACCAACTGTTCTCTTACTTTCTAAAAATTACCGTCCTCTTCACAGCTTATATGAATTTGTCAATTGTTTGACTTTTAAACATTTTAATGATGTTTGATTGCATACCTGCAAGGGCAACGTGGAATTTACAATTTCTTGTGTCCCCATCAGTATGCTTACTGCAAAATGAGTCTTCTTCTTGCAAGCACCTATTGATTACAATAGGACCATCTACAGCTATAAGTATATCATACAAAGTGATTTCTTCCTTAGGTTTTTTTAAATAATACCCGCCTTTAGATCCTCTCTTCGCATCTGTAATGCCAGCCAAATTTAATTTTCTAAGTATTCTTAGGGTAAATCTTTTTGTGACACCTTCACTCTCAGCTATTTGTGGTGCCCCAATTACCTTTCCCTCATTCGCTGCCAGATAACTTACAATGCGAAATGCATAGTCTGTCTCTTGTGTTATTCTCATATTATCACCTATTTAGGATATTATACCATCAACGTTCACAATTTAAAATAGTCATCTTGAATTTTTCGCAACTTTACTATTTCTGAATTATTATTTAGTGCTACATCATCATAAGTTAGTAAGCTTCCCTTTTTTATATCTCTTTTTGCAAAGGCTCCTTCTGTTACTATCCCAATTGGAAGATGCTTACCTTTTTCTTGATCTTCTTTAGCCTCAAGACTTCCAAAAATCATTTCGCCACCAATGGAATCAAATTTTTCTCCCTTTTTTATGTCTCTCTTTGCAACAGAGACTGTTTCTGCAAAGGGCCTTCCAAGGGGAGCAATGGATTCATCCCTAAGTACAACTGCCTTTATAATAGAAATAATTGTCTCAATGCTTGTTAAGTGGTAGGGCCTATAAATTGCATAATTTGGACCCTCGCCCATGGATAAATATTTCATTTCCTTATCTATTATATCTGACTTAGGTCTTACTACTGCAAAGACTCCTGGGGCAATTCCCGTTGCAAAGTCAACAACTCCGTAAGAATTTAAAATTCCCCCATCTTCCTTTAACTTAAAGTCTTCAGCAATATTTTTTGGTTCAGTCTTAACAAAGTGACAACCCTTTACATCTGGTACAAAACCAAGAGCATTGCAAACGGCATTGAGTTCAATCATGGTATTTGTTCCATCGACAAAGGAGGTCAACATCCTTGGGTTTATTCCCTTTTTCTCTGCAGCTTCTTTTAAACTATCTGGAGTTGCATAGTTATTTAATTCATTGTTCTTTCCCTTACCTAGGACCAAGACTTCAAAGCCACAGTTTTTTGCAAATTCATAAATTTCTACAATAGCTCCTGGCTCATCTCCCTTAGTTCCAGAATAGATTAGACCCTTTTCATCTGCCAAGACTTTTAAATAAGGACCTACTGTTGCATCCATTTCTACATTAAGACTTACAATGTCAACCTTGTTTTCTATAGCCACAAGGGATAATTTTGTACCAGTTTCTGTGTCTCCAGTGCAATCCACTAGACAGTCCACGAGGGATGCTGCTATTAAATTATTTGTAGTTCCAATGTATTTCTTTTCCTTTAAAAGTTTCTTTGCTTCTTCCATGTCATCTGTATAGGCAAGGTCATCTTTATCTATATTTGCTGCCTCAATAGCAGAGTCTAGTGTCTTTTTGTTTCTTGAAGAAAAGACAAGGGGATAAAAATTTTCATTTTGGCTAAGCAAAGTGAAGAGCGAACTCCCCATAATACCCGAGCCAACAATTCCAACAGAAATATTCCCAAATTCCTTTAATTTTTTCTGTAAATAAAACATTCTTCCTCCAAATTTATTGCAAGATTTAATTTCAAAATTAATCACAAAAATTATTTTAATCTGATTTTACTTCTATTGCAAATTACTTTTTTCCCTCAATGCTTTTCCAAGTCTATAACCACATCCAAAGGCAAAGTGAAGGTTGTATCCTCCACAGTCTCCGTCAATATCGAGAGCTTCACCAATTATATAGAGGTCCTTGAATTTTTTTGCTTCATAACTTTCTGGACTGACTTCATCTAAAGAGACTCCACCTCTTGTCACTTGAGCATTTTTAAATCCGGTGTTACCAGTAATCTTAAAGCGAGATTTTAATAGAAGACCAATTATTTTTTCAAAGTCCCCCATGGAAATCATGTTCATTGCTGTGTTCTTATCCATCTTTAGTGAGTCAACAATATAGTGGATGAACTTCTTGTCAACAAGCCCCAGTAAAAATTCTTCAAGGGAAAAGTCTGGGAACATGTAGTACCTGTTGTAGAGCATGTCAATGCTATCTTTCTTTATGTTATTGATCAAGGGGACTTCAATTATGTCGCCTTCCTTAGTATTGACAGACATATCCAAGATTGGCGGTCCACTAATACCATAATTAGTAAATAAAATTTCGCCTTCTCTCTCGTCTATAACTTTTTCGTCCCTTAAGAGCCTTGCACGACCTATTACCTTTGTCCCACTTAGGTGTTTTAAATATTTCGAATCAAGTTTTAATTGAGTAAGGGCTGGTTTTAGGTCCGTAACCCTTATCCCCATCTTTTTTAGGATTTCAAAACTCACACCATCAGACCCACTTGCTGGCATAGCTTTACCTCCAAAGGCAGCTACAACAACATCAGCTCGCAAAGTTTCTTCATTTGTTATGACTTCATAGCCCTTTTTTGTCTTCTTGATTTCCTTAACCTGGCTATTGGTTTTAACTTCAATTCCTTTTTTCTCAAGCCAGTAAATCAAAATGTTTAAAACGGAATTTGCCTTTAAGCTTATGGGATAGACCCTGTTTCCATCAAGTGTAGATTCAAGACCTAAAATTCTAAAATAATTTATTAAATCTTCGTTGCTAAAGTCTTCAAGAGTTCTCTTTACAAAGTTAGGAGAAGAATAATTTTTTTCTGACAAAACCATGTTAGTGTAATTGCACCTTCCATTGCCAGTTGCCAATAACTTCTTCCCAATTCTGTCATTTTTCTCTAAGAGAATTACCCTGTTATTTTCATTTTTTGCGTTTATGGCAGTGACAATTCCACTTGCCCCTGCTCCAATTATAATTATATTCATATTATCACCCCTAAATTATATCCTAAGTTCACATATTATTACAAGATTTAAGCCATTTTATGTTATAATGTCTTAGAAATTTGGAGGATTTATGAAGAATAAAATTTATATAACTGGACACAAAAATCCAGATACAGATAGTATATGTTCTGCCATAGCCCTTGCAGAATTGAAAAACAAAATGGGCCAAGACGCTGAAGCAATTAGGTTGGGAAACCTAAATAGGGAAACAGAATTTGTCCTAGATTATTTTAAGGTTCAAAAGCCAAGGTTAAAAACTTCCATCAAGCCACAAGTTCGTGACATAGAAATTGACGCAGCCTACTGTGTCAATCCAAGCCTATCAATGGCTTCTGCAATGGATCTAATTCAAAAAAATAATATTAGCTCCCTTCCCGTTGTTGATGACGACGACAATTTAATTGGAATTGTTAGTCTTTCCAACATAGCATCAACTTACATGGAGATTTGGGACGACTCCATCATAGGCAGGTCCAAGACAAGCTTTGAAAATATTTTAGATGTACTTAAGGGAAAGGTCCTCTACCTTCCTGAAAATCCAAGAAGTTTCTCTGGCAAAATGGCTGTCAAGGCTATAAAAAATCAAGACCTCATAAGTGAAGGGGACATTGTAATTGTTGGCGACGACGTAAAGGACCAAGAGTCTGTAATAAGAAAGGGGATTTCTCTTTTAATCCTAACAATATCTAGTAAACTTGATAATAGACTTATGGAACTTGCCAAGGAAAATAATGTGGCAGTAATTTCAACTGGCCTTTCAACTTTTATGGTGGCAAGAATTTTACCTCAAGCTGTTCCTGTTGAGTACGTAATGACAAAAGAAGACTTAGTAGTCTTTCACAAGGACGATTTAATTGACGACGTTAGAGAAAAAATGTCCCAATCAAGATTTAGATCTTACCCAGTTCTTGACAACAAGGGCAAGGTAATAGGAAATATTTCAAGATACCACTTGATTTCAAATTTAAAGAAAAAAATTATTCTAGTTGACCACAACGAGAGAAACCAATCTATTGATGACATAGACTCTGCAGAAATAATTCAAATTGTGGACCACCACAGGGTGGCAAATGTGTCTACATCTTCGCCAATTTATTTTAGGAACGAACCCGTGGGATCAACTGCTACCATTGTTTCAAAGATGTTTTTCGAAAATGGAATCAAACCATCTCGTGAAGTTGCCGGACTTCTTTGTGCAGCAATTATTTCTGACACACTTTTATTTAGGTCACCAACTTCAACAGAAACTGACGAGTATGTCCTAAATAAGATGAAAAAAATTGCAGCTATAGATGTTGATGACTTCGCCATGAAGATGTTCCGTGCAGGCACAAGCCTTGAAGGTAGAAAGCCTGACGAACTTCTAAAGTCTGATGTCAAAAACTTTTCCATTGAAGGAGTTAATGTTAGGGTCTGCCAAATCTTTACCATGGACCTTGACTCCACAGCTTCTGTAGAAAAGGACCTAAAGGAAGCCATGGAAAACTTTGTAGCTACCTCTGATGCAGAAACTTTTGTCCTTATGATTACCGACATCTTTAAAGAAGTCTCTGAAGTCATCTTGGCAGGCTCTTTTAAAGAAGCAATTGCAAGGAAGTTTGACAAAGAGCTTGTAGGAGATAAATTTTTATCAGAAGGTCTCCTCTCAAGAAAGAAACAATTACTTCCAAAAATTTCCTCTGCAATATCAGAAGAACTTTCATAAAATTATCCATAAAAATAAGAGCCTATCACATAACATGATAGACTCTTTTTTTATTTGACTTTTTAATTCTTACAAGACCCACAACATCCAGAGGCAATATCTTATAGTAAAATCAATGTTCCTAGATAATGTTATGACATCTATTCTGGAGTGTTGTTATCCCTACAAACTAGAGTTATATTATAATTTTATTCAGCTAACTTGCTACTAATAGCGTCATATATTGTTTCTGTTATTTCCCATATTCCTGAATAAGGTTGTTCAATATAGCTTTTTTCTTTATTTTTATATAAATAAGCAATGCTTGGGTTTTCCTCAGCATTTTTATGATAAAACTTAACTATAATGTAGTTATCAATATTAACAGGTTGATCACTAACACTTTCTTTACCTGTATTTTCTGCATTTTTAGCTATATCTTCAATTATCTTAGATATGTCATCCTGTTCATCAATTTTTACACTATTATCAGAATTATTTTCGAAAACTTCAACTTCTTTTATTTTATCAGGTTCTGGTAAACTTATTTTTTTATTACTTCCACAACCAGCTAATGATAAAACTAAAATTATAGCCAATACTATTGAAATGTATTTTTTCATATTTTTCCTCCATAAATTCTAATTTATTTTTCAACTCACTTACTTTTTATAGCTACTTTACTTAATAATTACTCTAAAAACCACACCAATATATATTTTTATTTTTTTGTAGAGGGCTGAAAAGCCTGATTCTATCGTTACTGCTTGCCCTTGTCATAATTACAACACGAAACCCACAGGACTTGTCCTAATCTTCATGCGAATGGCAACCACAAGAATGGTCGTGGTCGTGGTTATGATGATCATGATGGTGACTTTCTTCTTGGCCGTCTTCATCTATATAGACATTTACTTCTTTTATTCCATAAACTTTTTCAAGTTCATCAGAAAATTCTACAACAGTTTTTTCATCAAAGCCATAGATGTAGACTTCGCTTCCATAATTTAAGATTTCTAATTTTAGAATTCCATCATCATAAAGGCTTAGCCCCATAAAACTTAATGCCATATCGCCAATAAGATTTTTAAGAATTATTTCTTTAAAGTCCTCATCTACTATTCCTTGTAAGATATACTCATAGCCATTCTCGTCAGAGTATACTGCGAAGTCATCAAGAATTTTCTTTGACTTCTTGTCTTCTTTTAAGACTGTAATTTGATAGGAATCGCACCTATTTAAATAAATCCTCACAAGGTCTTTTAGATGTGATAGATCTATGTTCTCATCAATAAAAACGTCATTTTCAAAATTTATATAATACATCTTATCCCTCCTATTTAGTCAAGAGATAGAATTCAATATAGGCATTTTCCATCTTGTCTTCATCGCCAAAAAAAATATTTGTGAAATAGATTTTATAGTTGTCATCTTCTATTGCTAGGTCTTCTAACTTTATTTGGTCCTTAGTCTTTTCAAGAGTTTTCAGTTTATCCCTTAGGGCCACTAGATCAATAGACTTCTTAAGCCTGTAGTCACCATTTTCTTTTTTATAAATATTTATTTCTTTATTATTTTTTTCAAACTTATAATCCCCAGATTTCGCTTCCTTATCTAGTGAGTAAACAAAAATAATATTCTTGTAGCCTTCTATATCTAAATTAAATCCAAGTTCTCCTTCGTCGACAATGCCATCAGTATAAGAGTAACCACGATAAGATGTGTTTTCAACTTTATTAGAGAAGCCAAAAACTTTTGTGAAGGTCTCTTCGCTTAGTTTAAAGTCCTTTGGAAGATATTTTAACTCTTCAAGTCTGTCTCTCTTATCCATATAAGAAACTATATCTATTATTTGGTTTTTTACAAAGCTATCGAGCTTCACATCAGACCTTATGTCTTCTCCAGCAATCATGTTATTTTCCTTTAAGAGTTTTTCAAATCTTGCGTTTTGTGACCTCACACTCAATTTTGTAGCTGATGCTGGTCCAACACCTGTAATGAAAATTATTGCAGCAAGAAAAATCGGAACAGTGATATTTGAATTTTCCCTATAAAAAATATAATAAATTAGGGATAAAAATACCCACAGCCCACCTGCAATTACAATATACCTATTTTCAGTTAGTCCATACTCACTTATTCTTAAATAAATTGCAAAGAACATCATGCCAAGCAGTGGGAATAAACTTATTGGAAAAATTATCTTTAATTTATTTATAAATCCAATGGAGTCTACTCTTGATAAGAAGAACAAATAAACTACTGAAAAAGCTGCGAACCAAATTACAAGATTTACTATTAGATTATTTGGAATTTGCCAAAGAGCCAGAATCTTTATAAAGTAAGCCAGTAGAATTAAGGTGTAAATAATCACAATAGGTGTGATTATATATACCAAAAGAATTCTAAAGGACTTTGGATACTTGTAGTCTGTAAAGGAATCCCTTACCTTTGGAAAGTCTTGGAAAAATGTTATTACATTGAATAAGATAAAGGAAAATATTCCAATCCTCAAGTAGACTAAGGATCCAAAATCAAATTTAAAAAGTGAATTCAGTGCAAAAACTATACTTGAAATTCCTATAAAAACTATGAAGCTGTAAATATTTGAAATTATAAAGGCTCTAAAAATTTTCGCCACATAGGCCACATAGTCTTGGTGGTAATTAAATTTTGCCACAAAGGAAGTCCCCACAACTAAGAAGGCAATCAAGGTAAAAAATACAAAATTGTCATTATAGTTTGAGAGAGCTCCTGCCTCGTCATATACTAATTCATAAATACCATATAGCATTGGCAGAGTTATAACATAGGAAATTACTTTTAATAAATTATTATTTTTTAAATTTTTCAGGTCGTAATAATTTCTAAGTCCTTCGTTAAAAAGTTTTATAAAAGCATATAAAAAAATTGCAAAGACAAATACCAATCCATAGGAAATCATCTTGTTGTTAAAGTCTTCTGCATATTGATCATAAGTAGCTATAATCAAAAATATACTCGCAAGTGTCGCTGAAATTATTGTGAAGGGAAATCTTTTAAAAGTATCTTTTATACTTTTAAAATTCAAAATTTTTAAATTTAGTTTTCTCATAACTACCTCCCTTTTTTTATAATATACTAAAGGCAAGGATTTTTAAAGAATTTGGATAAAACTTTTGTCATTGTATCCACTTTGACATATTTATTTTTTGAATACAACTTTACCTTCAGAAATTGTATATAGGACTTCTCCTCTCAAAGTCTTGTCCTTAAAAGGAGTGTTAGAAGATTTTGATTTATATTTATCTATCTTGTATTCACTTTCCAAGTCTATTATTGCAAGATCGGCAATCTTACCTTGGCTAATTTCTCCTCCATCAAGTCCATAAATTCTTGCTGGGTTAGTAGACATAAGTTCTATTAATTTCATTAAACTAATTTCTTTTGTCAAAACTAAATTTTCATAGCAAATAGAAAAAGAGGTTTCTAGACCGATAATTCCTGATGGAGCCTTGGTAATTTCCTTAGATTTCTCTTCGACAGTGTGTGGAGCATGATCAGTTGCAATTATTTCTATTGTTCCCTCTTTTATTCCCTTAATAATTCTAAGTCTATCCTCTTCACTTCTAAGAGGAGGATTCATCTTGGCAAGACTGCCGTATTCTAAAACTGCTGAGTCATTTAAGGCTATATGGTGGGGTGTTACTTCAGCATATATATTTGCTCCCATTTCCTTTCCAAACTTCACAAGGTCTACACCAAGTCCTGTAGAAATATGTTGGATAGAAATTTTTGCCCCAGTATAAATTGCCATCGCCACATCTCTGGCTATAAAAGATGTCTCTGCAATATTTGGAGATCCATAAATACCAAGCTTATCAGAAACTTCTGAGTGGTTTATTCCATTTTGCTCAATTAGTTCTGGGTCTTCTTCGTGGAAGGATATTATAGTGTCAAGTTCCTTAGCCCTATTCATTGCTTCAAGTATAAGTTTTGAATTCCTATTTGGGATTCCGTCATCTGTAAAGGCAACTGCTCCCCTCTTGAAGTTTTCTTCCATATCAACAAGTTCCAAGTCGCCAAAGTTTCTTGTAAGAGCAGAAACTGTAAATACTTTTAAAGGTAGGTCTCTGGCCTTTTTATAATGGTCAATAATTTTTTCTTTTGAATCAATTTTTGGACTTGTATTTGCCATTTGGACTACACTTGTAAATCCACCTGCAATAGCAGCTTGGCTTCCTGTCACTAGGTCTTCCTTATGAGTTTGACCAGGGTCCCTAAAGTGAACATGGACATCAATAAGTCCAGGCACAACAATTTTTCCTCTTGCATCAATAATTTCTTCATTACCACTTGAAGCTTCAATGTCCTTTGCAATCTCTACGATCTTTCCATCTTCAATTTTTATATCTAAAACTTCATCTCTTTTAGATGCTGGATCAATTACTCTTCCACCCTTAATTATCATAGTGTCTCCTTTATTTTATTAAAATTAAAAAACTAATAAAACTCTATATTCTAAAAAAGACGAGGTTTCCCCTCGCCTTTTAAAATATTTTATTCTTCTTCTGCCTCTTCTTCGTCTTCGTCATAAATTTCTAAATCGTCAAAGTCGAAGTCATCATCATATAGTTCGAAATCAATATCATCATTTTCATAAACATAATCTTCAAGATCAGCAAGATCCTCTTCAATAATGTCTACATAATCTTCGATTTCTTCACGAGATTCTCTCATTTCATCAATAACATCACTTAAGATATCTACAAGTTCAGAAATAATCTTTCCTTCGTTTGTAGTAGTGTCTAAATCATAACCGTCACAAAGACCTTGTAGGTAAGATATTCTCTTTAATAAATATTCCATATTCCCTCCAAATTAAACTCTAGACATATATTCGCCATCTCTAGTGTCAATTCTTATCACATCACCTGTATTGATAAATAGTGGCACATTGAGAGTAAAGCCTGTTTCAACTGTAGCTGGTTTAGATCCACCACTTGATGTATCACCCTTAACTCCTGGTTCAGTTTGCGTAATTTCTAGCTCAACAAAGTTAGGAGGAGTTACCCTAAATGCCTTACCCTTGTAGAAGTTAATAGTTGCCATGTCGTTTTCCTTGATAAAGTTAAGAGCATCTTCAACCATATCTTTTTCTAGTGGAATTTGTTCGTAAGATTCTTGATCCATGAAGTAATAAAGTTCACCATCAGAATATAGGTATTGCATTTCTTTATTTTCAATAACAACTCTTTCAAATTTTTCAGATGGGTTAAATGTTGTGTCTCTTATTCCACCAGTAAGCACTGATTTAATTTTACTCCTTACAAAAGCAGCACCCTTTCCTGGCTTAACGTGTTGGAAATCAATAACTTCCCAAACATCTCCATCCCATTCAAATGTAAGTCCTTTTCTTAATTCTCCTGCGTTGATCATATTATCCTCCATATTTAAGTATTATCTTCTATGTCATAGTAGTTAAGTGAAATTGGCTGAAATTTTATGTATTCAGGCAACAAATAACCATAGATCCTGAAGACTTGTGAAGAATATTTAACTCCTATACCCGAGTTTCTATCGTATAGGTCTATTAAATATCCCTTTAAAGTACAAGTATTAGCAATTTGTGCATTTTCCTTTAAAATAATTATACCAGATAATGTATTATCATTAAATATTACTTTATCATTTATTATGAAAATTTGATAGGGACTTTTTGATAAAATTTTTAAAGTCCCTGACTTTTGAATTATTATATCCTTATTTGACACCTTATAAAGAGGACTTAGTTTCTTTATGTAAGATTCACTTTCTTCATCATAGACTTCTACCTCTTCGAAGATTGTATAGTTTCCATTCTGAAAGTCATAAATAAAATCACCATCAAGATATATTTTTTTATTATTTTTTTCTGTCCAATTATCATTGTTAAACTTTTCTTTTAAAATTGATAAGTAGTCTTCGCTAACTTTAGAGGAGTTTAAGATTCCATCGTCTTCCTTATAAATTTTATTTACATAATGACCTCTCAGTCTACCACCAACTAAGGTGTTTTTGTATTTTATTCTACTCTTTAAACTCACCATGTCTACAAGATTTTTATTCTCATCTTGATAGTCTTCTATTGTCAAGTAAAGACCTAGGACTTCAGTGTCCTCTGGTATTTTTTCAATTCCTAATCTATCTGTACTCTTATTAAAAATAAAATCTTCCAACTCTTCTTGGAAGTCATCTTGAGAAATTTTTATGTTTAGAGTTGACTCAAGGGCGTAGTTCGCCTGGATTGACTCCAACCTATTTTTACTTATGTGTGTGGAGCCTGACATGTAGGAGTAGATAAAATAAAAAAAGATTGCAAGAAGACTAATGAGTAAAATTGTAAAAATATAAATATATCCCTTTTTTCTTTTACTCATAAAGTCTTGACCTCTTTGCAATCTTTCTTGTAATTTCTTCCTTACCCTTGTATCCAATTTTTACAGAAAAGTAATCTCCTTGGTCCTCAAGAGAAAAGGAAGATATGTTATCTATTAGGGCATTAATTCCGTCGCTGTGAATTTTATTTCTCTTCTTCAGACTATCTATTAAAATGGAATACCTATAAAGCTTACTGTCCTTAAGTCCAAAGGACACATAGTTGTATTTCTTGCCCTTGGGTTGAATGAAATATATCTCTCCACCAATTATTGTATAATAGTCACTAGAAGTAATTTCATCTTTTATGTACTCAGTGGCATAAGACAAGTCCGTTGAGATATTTTCATTTTCGTAAGTTTTTGTAAGAGCCTTTTGAGATACTCCTAAAATTGATGTAATCACCATGCCAATAATTAGAAGCATGGCCATAGACATCACAAGTTCAATTAGTGAGTAGGCCTCCCTTTTTGAGGTAAACCTCCATCTTAATTTCTTCATCAGAACCTCGTCTCTTTCCTCTCAAAGTTATATGGTTTAACTTATCACTGGAATCATTTTGGATCTCTATTTTAAATTTATCATCATGATTATCTCCGGAATCAAAATTAAAATTTAGTTCCTCATTGTTGTATGCGCTGCCAATTATTTCTTCCATCCTTGATGACATAAGACTTATAAGTTCTTCTCTTTCTCCAATATAAGATTGATTCTTTAAAAGGCTTAACACATTGGGAAGAATTGTCGATGCAATTAATGCTAAGAGAGCTATTGAAAATAAAACTTCAAGCATTAAGTGTCCCTTATTTTTATTCCTTGATTTCAATAAAATTCACCTTACCTGTGACTGGCTGAATTGTAATCTTATAATTCTTGTTAACAACCGAAAAATTAATTGTCCCTGCTGATGACCTCTCATCTAAGTAAGAAGGCTTGCCCTTCCTAGAAAAAGTAATTTTCTCAAGGTTTGTCGATTCTAGCTTCACAAGAGAATTAAATTTAACAGTTTTTGTCTTCTCCCCAAAATTTAATGAGTATCCCTCATCACTTAAATCCATTGATGTCCTTATGTTATTTATTTGGGAATAATTTTTCAAGAATTTTAAATCAAGAGCGAGTTCCTTTACCTGTTCCCTTGCTTGAACTCTATCTCTTATCTTAAAGTTAAGTCCACCAATGCTTAAAAGAACTAAAATTATTCCTATGCTAATCACAAGTTCAATTAGGGTAAAAGCTTTGTTCTTCTTCATGGTAATCAACTTCTTTTATAAAGATTAGTAAGTCCTTATTGTCTTCTGGTATAAAATAAATATAACTTATGTCATCTTGGTACAAGTCTATCCTAGACCATTCTTTATCCAAAATCTCTCCCCTGAAAGGCGAATAGTCTCCAGCAATATTTATAGTCCCCATCTCTTTAAAGGATTTATTTGGAAGATAAATAGATAAGGACACTCCATTGCAGTGCCTATCAACTCCAAGTTTTACAGGGTCCTTTAAATCTTTTTGACTTACATAGACAGATGTAACTTTATCTTCTGGGTAATAATCTAGCTTTATACCGTCACTTTCAATAAACTTTAAGCCTTCTTCATCCTTAATTGAATCATAATCAATTATAGATTGTCTTTTGTCTTCATTAGTTAAATTTGAGGGACTAATTGCAAAATTATTTTTATTTAGATTATTAATTTTTTCTTCATGTCCCTTAATTTGATTCTTGCCACTACTATTTGACTTTATACTTTTCTTTGTTTGCTTTTTATTTTCTATTTTGTTATTTTTCTTAGTGTTAGTAATCTTTTCGGTTTTAGACTCTTCACTTGCTACTTTCTTTTCCTCTTCTTTCTTAACTTCTTCAAGTTTATTTTCTCCAAAATAAGCCTTCTTTAGGTCATTATAATAAATTGCCTTTGAAGGTTTTTCTGCCTTAAACCTATATGTAAAATTACCTTCGTCACTTCTTAGGAGGTCAATGTTTGAATAGCCATAGTAATTAGTCAGGCTTTCAATTGTATTTATATCATGTAAGCTGACTCTACCACTAATAATTAAACTTTCAATATCACTTTGTGAGTCCTTAGAAAAACTATCTTTACTAATATTGCTTTCACTTGAAATCTTTTCAAGCTTATCTTGTGAGAAGTCATCAAAACCACTGTATGTAATTTTATCTTCTATTGGGCTTAGATTTTCTTTCAAGTTCGCTTCCGATGTGCTTTGGACTTGGTCTTTTAATAGAAAATTATAAAATAATACTTCAATTAAAAGTAAAATTAAAATACTAAATAAGATTTTTTCTCTCTTTGAAAGCTTCCTGTATCCAATTTTTTTGCAAAAAACATCATAAATATCCATTTAATTTTTCCTCAAGATAATCTGCTAGTTCCTTATGTAATTTCGTGTTTGGGTGGATTCCGTCGATCAAATCTTCTTCAATGTATTTAGATTTTGCGTAGTCATAAAAAGAAATAAGATTGTAGTCCCCTTCTCTTTCCTTTAAAATCTTATCAAATTCTTCTATCTTTTTATTTACAGATGTGAAGTTGATAAAGCTCTTATAAGCTTCATCGAGATTTAAAAAAGAAGTGGGATAAGGAGTTATTATAATAATTTTTCCCTTATTCTCTCTGAGTTTTTCTACAATTTTAAAAATATTATTTAAAACATGGTTGAGAGACTTGCCGTTGTAAAAATCATTTAAACCAATGCAAACTAAATTTACATCGTAGGGTATTAAATTGTCTAGACTTAAAAGCAATTCATCAGTGGTTAATCCATTAACTCCATAGTTGTCGATATCGTAACCTTTTCCCGATAAATAATAAATTAAGGATTTTCCTCCAACTAAAAACCCTTCAAAAATAGAATCGCCTAAGGCACAAAACTTCATAAGCCCTCCTATAAAAGTCCTTCTTCCAAGAAGCTAAAATACTTGTTGTCCCCAATAATTATGTGATCCAAAATGTCTATTCCAATAATCTTAGAAGCTTCAAGTAAATTCTTCGTTAGTTTAATATCTTCCTTTGATGGACTTGGATCACCTGTTGGGTGATTATGTAGTAAAATTATGCTGTGAGCATTGTCAGATATAGCCGCCCTAAATACCTCTCTGGAGTGAACTATGGTCATATTAATAGTTCCCTTAGAAATTTCTCTAATAAAATTTATTTCCTTTTTTGTGTTTAAAGTCATAATTCTAAAGTGTTCTTGTTCTAGGACACTCATCTCACTTAAAACATAATTGGCAGCGATGGAAGGTGACGTAACTCTTATTTTAGTTCCGTTGCTTGAAACAGCAAGTCTTATACCTAATTGAACTGCTGCAAGAATCATGGCAGCCTTGGCTTCACCAATTCCATCGACTTCCATAAGATTCGAAAGACTAGCATTTTTAAGAGAATTTAGACCATTGGAATCATTAGCTGACCTAAGAGACCTTAAAACTTTAGTGGCAGTGTCAATAGCAGAATCTCCCTTTCTACTTCCTGTCCTTATAATAAGGGCAAGAAGCTCTGCATTGGAAAGATAATCAGGCCCAAACTTAATTAGTTTCTCCTGAGGTCTCTCATCTTCTGGCATTTCTTTTATAGTGTACTTTTCAAAATCTCTCTCTTTCATTTAAATCACCGTTAAAAATTTATCACCATAAATTAAAATTAAACAATTTAATTAAGTCTCTATTTATTTTTCCAATAGGAAGTCCCACTATATTGAAAAAATCTCCGTTGATTTCTTGGACTAATAGCGATCCCTTTCCTTGAATACCATAGGCACCTGCCTTGTCCTTATACTCTAAAGTATCTAAATAATCTTCAATTTCCTCATCACTTAGATCATAAAATTTCACTGAAGATTTTTCATAATCTACATATTTTATCCCCAGAGATAATTTAAAAATTGCATATCCTGTGAAGACATTGTGTACTTTTCCACTAAGAGACCTTATCATGTCCCTTGCTTCGTTTCTATCCTTAGGTTTTCCCATTAACTTTCCATCAAGTTCCACCAGGGTATCAGCCGATAAAATTATAGAATCCTCATTTTCTTTGGCAACCTCTATCCCCTTTCCAAAGGCAAGACCCATAACTGTGGTCCAAGGAGAAAAGGCATCATCCTTTATTTCATTTATTTCTCTTGTGATAATTTCAAAGTCTATAAATTCTCCTAGTATTTCCCTTCTTCTTGGAGAATTTGATGCTAAAATAATTTTTTCCATATGCTCCTCTACTTAGAAATATTTGTATTCTCAACTATAAAAATAGAAGTAAGTCCAACAAAAAAACCTGTGAAAATTCCAAGAATTACCAAAATTGGTAAGTAGGCAAGAATTGCAGTAGTCCTCATGATAAAGGATGCAACAAGAACCTGCCCCAGGTTGTGAAAAAAGGAACCTATTTCACTAATGCCAATTAAAGATAAATATTTTCTCAAAAATTTGTGAGCTAATATCATTGAAAGAGAACTTAATATTGCTCCACCCATTGAGAAAAATAAACTTGAAATTGCTCCAGTAACAAGCCCCAAAAGTATAGTCTTAAAAATAGCTACAAAAAATCCCTCCTTGTAGCCAATGGCAACTATAGTAACCAGGACAACAATATTGGATAGACCAAGCCTTGCTCCTGGAATAGCTACAGGTAGTGGAATCATGGACTCAAAAAGACCAAGCACAATACCAAGAGCACTTAAGAGGGATAAGTAAATTAACTTTGTATTTTTTTTCATTTTATAATCATATCCAAACTCTCATCACTAGGTTTGTCTTCCACAATCTTAACCATAAGCCTATTAGGTAGACAGATAATTGAATCTCCTGTGAGACTAATTTTTCCCATCTTCATGCAAATTTTATCTTTGCAATCAGACTCAAACATTTGGACCTCTCCATTCTCAATATGGACTTCATTGTCGCCATATTGTGTATTTATATCAATATCTAAATGTGTATTTTCTTTTAATTCAACTTCCTTATAAATTTTTCCATCAACAGTAATTACAACTTTTTTTGATGCTGCATTATCTTCTTTTGGGAGTTTATTCGTAAAAAAATAAATAAGAAAAGAAGAAATAATTATTAAAAAAATAACAAAAATATCAGCTTTTTTCATCTTATTCATAAATTTATTATAGCACACTTCTATTTACTAATGACTTAATAAATAAAAATTTAAATTTTTATATTTTTAATTAATTATAATTGACCAAAAAAATGGTGTAAAAGTGGTATAAAAATTTTTTAAAGCTTAATATGAATAACCTCTTCTTAAAAAAGTGGACATTTAGTGTGGATTTTGGCAGAAATAGACGGCAAAAAAACAATATTACACGGCAATAAAAAATCGTGCACTATCATCAACCGTATGAAATACAAATAAACGGCAATTAACGATAATACACGATAATAGAAAATGGTGCTAAAGATGGGACTTGAACCCATACGATCTTTCGACCGCCAGATTTTGAGTCTGGTGCGTCTGCCAATTCCGCCACTCTAGCAAAATAAAAAAAGAAGTGCCAGGCACTTCTAATATTGTGGGGTGGATAGTGGGAATCGAACCCACGATCTTCAGGACCACAATCTGACGCCTTAACCAGCTAGGCCATACCCACCACGAACAATACATATATAATAGCAAATTAAAAATGTATTGTCAACAAACTTTTATATTTTTGTAAGATTTATAAGCTCTCTAGCTTTTCTCTTAGATTCTTCAAGGCTCTTGCCCTGTGAGAAATTTTATTTTTTTCTTCGTGAGACATTTCTGCAAAAGTTTTGTCAAAACCTTCTGGAATAAAGATGCTATCGTAACCAAAACCGTTGTCTCCTCTTTCGACTTCTGAAATCCTTCCTTGGCAAACTCCTTCAATTGGAATTATATTTTTTTCAGAATCAATTAAAATTATTTGTGTTTTAAAGTAGGCTGACCTGTCTTCTTTGTCCTTTAAATTATTTAAAAGTTTCTCTCTGTTTTTCTTGTCGTCATGCTCTGAGGCATATCTTGCTGAATGAACTCCTGGCTCACCCTTAAGTGCATTGACAAAAAGCCCTGTGTCGTCTGCTAGGACTGCTAGATCCACTCTTTTCGCCATGGCATCCGCCTTTTTTAGCGCGTTGTCATAGAGAGTTTCTCCATCCTCAAGAACTTCAAAATCAAGTCCTTCAATATCAGACTTTCCAAAAATTTCTATGTCTAGGTCCTCTAAAATTTCCCTTATTTCTCTTAATTTATTTTTGTTGTCAGTAGATAAAACTATTTTCTTCATAGGTTTTGCTCCAAAATTTCAAAATAATCAAAAATTTCTCCAATGCTTCTTTTAGCTCCTTGTAAAAATTCATTTAACTCTTCAATGGAGAAGGTATCTTTTTCTCCAGTTCCTTGAATTTCTATAAGTTGGAAGTCATCATTCATCACAACGTTTAAATCTACATCTGCATTAGAATCTTCTTTAAAGTCCAAGTCAACTAAGTTTACTCCATTGACTTTCCCAACACTAATAGCTGCAACTTTTGAAACAATTGGATCTTCTTCAAACTTATTGTTTTCTAAAGCTTTTTTAACTGCAAGCTTAAGGGCAATGTAGGACCCTGTTATCGCTGCAGTCCTTGTGCCTCCATCAGCAGAAATTACGTCGCAGTCAATCCAAATAGTTCTTTCACCAATTTTATCTAAATCTATACAAGTTCTTAAGGCTCTTCCAATCAATCTAGAAATCTCGCTGCTTCTTCCATCAAGTTTTCCCTTGGAAATATCCCTAACTTTTCTAGTAGGGGTTGATCCAGGTAGCATTGAGTATTCACTTGAAAGCCATCCTTTATTCTTTCCTCTTAAAAATCCTGGGACCTTATTTTCAATCATGGCACTACAAATAACTCTTGTTTTGCCACATTCAATTAATACTGATCCATCTGGATGGTCTAAATAATTTGGAGTGATCCTAATCTGTCTTGCTTCATCGTTTTGTCTATCGTCTCTCATAATTCCCCTTCTACTTGTCTACATAGGTATTCATATAATCTACTATACCATTATAGAGTCCTTGAGCTAATTTATCAATGTAGTCAGGGTCTTTAATATTATCTAGGTCATCTTCATTGGATAAAAATCCAAGTTCTGCCAAGGCTGCAACATTTTTTGTCTTATTTAATACAATAATTGCTGGCCTGTTTTTAATTCCACGATTTACTGCTCCCGTTTCTTTTATAAGAGCCTTTTGAAGGCAGGATGCAAAGTCTTTTTGAACTGTATCTTTTATTCTCACGTTCTTTTCTGATGCATAAAGGACTTCTATTCCTTTTGCACTAGAATTGTCAGCACTGTTGAAGTGGATTGATAGGAATAGGTGAGCATCTCCATCATTAGAAGTTCCAGCCCTATCTAATAACTTGACGTATTCATCTCTTGTTCTTGTAATTGTTGGACTAATTTCACTGTTTTCATATAACTTATCCATTAATCTCTCTGCAACTAAAAGATTTAACGTCTTTTCATATGTCTCTCCATCAAGAGCAACTGCTCCTGAATCTTTTCCACCATGTCCTGGGTCAATTACAATTTTTAATTTTCCATTTACTTCGAGTCTATCTTTTATTATTCTTTTTTCTTCTTCATCTGACTTATCAAGATCTGCTTGGTCAAAGATTTTGTCCTTGTTTCCACTCTTGATTTCATCTCTTATCTTATTAGTTTCTCTCTTTTCTTGATTTGATTGAAAATAATTACTGTCAAAAATAGATTTTGAACTAATGGACTTAGTCTTGGATTCCGTCTTCTTATTATTCTTAGTATTCTTATTGTTTGACTTCTTATTATTTTTAGTGTTCTTAGAATTTTCTTTTTCGTCATCTTCAACGATTGACTTAGACTTGTTAGTGCTTATCTCTGCCCTAACTTTGTCATTGTTCCAATCTACGTCATAACCAAAGGTTTCTGATATAAACCTCAAAGGAACCATTGTCTTAGTTTCTCTTCTTGGACTTGAATATAGAGCAAGTTGAGGAGCTTGTGCATTATCTAGACTGATTTTTTTTCCATTTACACTTACATTGGGACTGTTAATCTTCATATCAATTACATCGTCATTAAGACTTATCTTGATAGACTTATCTTTGTTGTTCCACTTTACGTCTGCCCCAAGGTTTTCTGTGATTTCACGAATAGGCACAAAGGTCCTTCCCTGTTTTATGTAGGGAGAAAATTCAGTTTTTAATAGTCTGTCGTTCACAAGGACCCCAGCCTTCTTCACTTGAAACTGGGTTCTACCTATGCTCACGTTAAATAAATTATTGGCAAATACTGGACTTACAAGTAGTGCCAAAGATAATATTGAAATTTTAATAATTCTTTTCATTTAATCACCTAGATAAAGTTTATAAACTTTTGTAATTATTGTCAACAATGTAACCAAATTGTAATAATTTCAAACTACTTTATAAAGTTCGTCAGGATCTGGATCTTGCAAGATAATTTCCCTGTCATCATACTTAATTACAGCTTGCTTTTCATTATTTATCTCGCCAATCTTTGTAATTTTTATTCCACTAGTTTCTGCTTCTTCTTTAAATTCATCAAAGCTTTTACTATCGAAAACCATTAACATGGACCCAGATGAAATTAATTTCATTGGATTAATATTATAAAAATCAGAAATCTTTTTTGTCACATCAAGAAGAGGAATTGAGTCAGCAAAAATTCTTATCCCATGACCTAGAGCCTTAGAAGTTTCCCATGCTGCACCAAAAAGTCCACCTTCAGTGATGTCGTGCATATGTTTAACACCATACTTACCAGCAATTTTTGATTCCCTTAAAACAGAAATTTCCTTTGAAAGTGATTTTGCAAACTCATATTCTTCTTTGCTTAAAATTTCTTTTACTTCATCTTTCTCGTGGGCTATTATGCTAGTTCCTTCTATTCCAAGATTTTTAGAAACAGCAAGTACATCTCCTGCTTTCACAGTTTTTAGGTCTGGCCTTTTATTTTTATCAACCCTTCCAATAACTGTTGTGGAAATTACAATTTTATTTACAGCGTCAGTGACTTCTGTGTGACCACCTACAATATCAACATTTAATTCTCTTGCAGTTCTTGTTGCATCATCTACAATTTCCTTTAAGTCATCAAGATCTGCTGTTGGGGGAATTAATAATGTCATCAAAACTCCAACAGGGTCTGCACATTGACAACTTACATCATTTACAGAAATATTTATGGCAAGAGATCCAAGATTTTTTGATGCTCCTGTTATGGGATCAGTTGATGCAACAATAAGGTCTCCACCAAAGTCCATCACTGCATTATCAAGGCCTGTACCTCCACCCATTATAACTTCTTGTCTATTTGAAACTAGCTTGTCAAAAATATATTTTTCCAACAAATCTGTTTTTAATTTTCCAATCTGCATTTTTTACACCTCTCAAGAATTTTACACTTATTTGATTTGCATTTCAAATTTGTTAAATCCATTTTCCTTGTAAAAATTCTTGCTAATAATCTCTAGGTTTTTAAACTTTTTGTTAAAATAAGCCTCGTCTTTTACAAGTCCCTTAACCGTTATCCTTCCCTTGTCAAAATTGTAAGAAGTTATAACTAAGTTGTCGTCTTCAAGTTTTTGGATTTCAGAAATCTTTTCTATAAATTTTTTATTTTTTTCCTGAAACCTATCAGATGATACATCTATCTTTTCATTCTCTATTTCTTGAGAACTTATTATTTTGCTTGTAAGTTCCTTTTCCTTCTTGAGCCCATTATAATAAATAAGGTTGGAAATTATTAAAATTAAAATCGCCAAGGGTAGGACAAAATTAATATAATTTATATTTTTATTTTGTATAACTTTCTTCTTTTCTTTAGCATTCGGAAGATTAATTTCTAACTTTTCTCCAATATACTGGAAGTCTAAATTACTATAAGACTTTAGAAGGTCTTTTATGGTTTCTGAGTCTGCAATTTTCCCAAAGAGATAAATTTTATCTCCTCCAGCAAATTTTTCTATCTTGCTAATTTGTCTAAGGAAAAAATTCTTATACTTGAAGACAAAGTCCTCTTCAACTTTTTGTTCTTCTATGTCGTAGGAAAGATTGATTATGTTGGAGGCATTCTTTTCTTCTAATTCATTGTCTCCTATCATTCTCTCAATGTTCTCATCATAGTTTTTCTCGTAAGCTTTTACCAACTTGTCTTCTACAGAAATAAATTTTATGTAGGCAGCTTGTATTTCTACAAACTTGCCATCACTAGTGAAACTTTGACTTTCTGGAAGAATTTCATAGTTTGTAACTTCTAACTTTTCCAAAACTTCTTTCAATTCTTCTAAAATTTTCTTGGGAACAAGGTCGATAGAAAGATTCAAAGTATTTGCTAAAGAATTTTTCTTGTAAAAAATTTCATAATCACTTAGATTAAAGTCGCCATAATCTTCTAACTCAAGCTTTAAAAAATCCCTTATCTCACTCTCATCAATTTCTGGAACTTTGTAGTTTATGTGGATGAAGGAAGTAGAATCAAAAATCACATAGACCTTATCCTTCTTATTTAAGTCTAACTTCTTAAAAACTTTGCTAATCTTATAGAAAAAATGATGATAATCTAAAATAATCCCATCCCTATAAATCCTATAGGGCATGGGAATACTAGTCTTTTCTTCTTCACTTTTTGTCTCGTCAAAAATATTTATAAATCCATCATTAAGTTTAATTTTTATTTTTCTGTCAAACATAATTCACCTACAAATAAAGAAAAAAATTATAGCCGTAGTCATAAAGGGTCCAAAGGAAATCGAGTCCTTAAGAGTTTTCTTCTTGAGTAAAATCAAAATCATAGATACAATCCCAGCAATTATGAAGGAGTCGCGAAATAATAAAAAGGCTTCAAATAAATTATTTGCAACTAAACCCATGATAAAGGCATAGTAAACATCTCCTAATCCCATCATTCCTGTGAAATAATATAATAGATAAAATATTAATCCCATACCAAGAGAAAACTTAACAGAAACAAGGATCCCTCCACTGACAAAAATTTTATAAATTATCACAAAGAATAAAATTATAAAGAGGTCAAGATTATAGATGTAACCAGTTTTGTAATCAAGGACTCCTATAAAAGTTGCCACAGTCACAATAAAAATAATTATTAAAGCTTCAAGAGAAATCCTATATCTTATGAAAACCAAGAGAGCCAAGAGAGAAGTTAAGACTTCGATATAAAAGTTCTCTCTTCCAATTTTTTCTCCACAGGAAGAACACCTTCCTCTTAAAAAAATATAAGAAAAAACTGGAATCATTTCATAAAACTTTAAGGTCTTGTTACAAGAGTCGCAAGAACTTCTTGAGAATATAAAGTCTTCTCCTCTTTCTCTTCTCTCAATAAAAACTTGGTAAAAGGACCCAAGTGCCCCTCCAAATAAAAATACTAATATCGATATAAATAAAAAATAAAAATTAGCTTTCATTATCGGGAACTAACTTCTTATCTTGAACTTTTAGAGTACCTGGAGTGACTTCAACGTCGCCATCTTCTTTTGAAGTAATGGTAAAGTCCTTTGCACCATCATAATGCTTAGCAGGTTTTGGTATCTTTCCTCCTTCAAGATAAGGCTTTAATGCTTCAACACTAATATTTTTATCAGCATCTGGGTTATCAATTAGGTATAAGATGCCTGCACTTTTTAAGACTTTGACATTGGCGTTATGTGCTGCTGCCTCTGCTGCCAAGTTCGTAGAGCTGTACTTCATCGCTGCAATAGAAATTAAAATTGCAATAATGGCTATTACAATTACCAACTCAATTAGGGTAAAGCCCTTATTTTTCTTTGCGTTATTCATATGTCCCTCCTAAAATTGATTTACCATATCGAAAATTGGAAGTGCAATAGATAGCACTATAAATCCAATTATCAATGCCATAATTATTATTAAAATTGGTCCCATTAGACCGAGAATTTTTTGGTTGCGAGAATTTAGTTCTTCTTCATAGTATGAAGACATAATGGAAAAAATTTCTCTAAGGCTTGAGGACTCTTCTCCAACCCTAATCATGGAAACTAAAACCTTTGAAAATACACCTGCTTCTTGTGCACTTTTGTAAAAAGGCTCTCCTGACTTTAACTTTATTAAAATATCTTGATACTTTTCTTTTAAGACAGAGTTTTTTTCCATATTAGAAATTATTTCAAGACTCCTGTCCACTGTTAGGCCTGACCCAAGTAAGAGGTCCATGTTAAAGGACAGGTTCATAGCTCTTGTCATCTTGTAGTAGGATGACTTGAGTAGTGAGGAATGAAATGTCCTGGGTTTCCTTTTATGATGAATAAATGCAATCGCTACCACAAGAAGTATTCCTAAAATTATAAATAAATAATTTTTATAGAGGAAGTTTGAAAATCCCATTAAAATTCTTGTTGGAAGTGGGAGCAAATTATTATTATCAGAAAAAATTTCTCCAAAACTTGGGATGACATTTATAATTAAAAAATTAATTATAAAGATTGAAGTCACCAAGAGGATACAGGGATAAGCCATGGCTTCAATTATCTTAGACTGAGTCTTCCTCTTTTTTATGTAATAGTCAGATAGCTTGTCAAAAATTTTACCCAAGCTAGAAGTGTTCTCCCCTACATAAACCATATTTATCACAAGACTTGGAAAGGCTCCTGTCATCCTCATGGAATCAGATAGGTCGCTTCCAGACCTTAGGCTATCTCTTATGTCAACTAAAATTTTCCCCTTGTCCTTTGAAAATTGTGAAGACAGTATCTCAAAGGCGTTTTCTATATTTATGCCGGAGTTTATAAAAAGAGAAAGCTGTCTAAATAAAATATAGAGATCTTCATTTTTAAATTTCTTTTTGTACTCAAAGGAATTCGATGACTCAATGTTTTCTTCTATCTTTATGGGCCTAAGTCCCTCTCTCTTTAATTTTTCCTTGGCTTCTTTTAAGTTTTCAGCCTTAATATTTCCCTTAACTTTTTCGCTGCCCCTAAAGGCCTTGTACTTGTAAATCATAATTCACCAACAGTATGTATGTTTTTGTAATACTCGTCAAAAGTTGTTTCGCCATCTTCTATTAAGTTTAAAATTTCACTTGATAGGGTCTTCATTCCCTTTTCTACTGCCAATTCTTTTATATTTTTAACAGATTCTCTCCTGCTTATCATTTCTCTAATTTCAGAATCAACAATCATTATTTCAAAGACTGCCGTCCTGCCTAAGTAACCTTGATTGCACTTATGACATCCTTTTACCCTATAAATAAATTCACTTTTCACAAGAGGATTAGTATTTTTGATTTTTTCCTTGCAATGAGGGCAAAGTCTTCTTATCAATCTTTGAGATATGACTCCAATAAGCCCTGCAGAGATTAGGTAGGGTTCAATTCCCATATCAAGAAGTCTTCCTATTGATGCAGGAGAAGATTCTGTATGAAGGGTAGACAAAACTAAATGACCTGTTATGGAAGATGAGATTGCAATGTGGGCTGTGTCTTCATTTCTTATCTCACCAATCATAATCTTGTCAGGGTCCATCCTCAAAATTGCCTTAAGTCCCTTTTCAAAGCTTAGGCCTGTATTAGGGTTTACTTCTATTTGATTTATCCCATCGATTTTATATTCAATTGGGTCTTCAATAGTCATGATGTTAATATCATCTTCTTGGATCTTTCTTAGAAGTGTATAAAGTGATGAGGTCTTGCCAGAAGATGTTGGTCCACAAATTAAAATCAATCCTGATGGTTGAGAAATTAGTTTCATTACCTTGTCATAATTTTCTCCAACAAGTCCAATGCCTTCTGGTGTATAAGAGATTCTTTGGATATCCAAAATTCTCAAGACTATTTTTTCTCCATTGCCAGTTGGTGTGGTTGCAACCCTAATGTCAATTTTTTCTCCCTTAAAATCAAAGGAAAATCTTCCATCTTGAGGAAGCCTCTTCTCAGAAATATCTAACTGAGACAAAATTTTTATCCTCGTAACAAGATAAGGATAAATCTTTTTCGGTAAATCTATCAGTTTATTTAGAGCTCCATCAATCCTAATTCTTACTATTATGTTTTCAAATCTTGGCTCAATGTGAATGTCGCTGGCATTTTTCTCAATGCTTTCTCTAAGTATATAGTCAAGGACCCTAACTGCTGGTGAATCTTCCTTGTCCTCTTCTTCTAAGGCAATCAGGTCCTCATATTTATTATCTATATCTTCTAAGAGATAATCTTTTTTGTCGCTCTTGTAGATTTCATCCAAGACCTGATTTATCTTTTCTAAAGGAGCTTCTTCAAAAGAAATTTCCCTTCCTAGCTTTTCGCTGAGATTGTATTTTAAAATCTCGTCGTTAATATGTAAAGAGTAGAAGACCACTAGGTCGCCTTCTTCTCTATTGGGAGCTATAAAATTCTTTCGGCAGTAATTTTCTGTCAAAATCTTTTTAATATCAAAAGAAAATTTATTCATTTTCCTCTCTCCTGTAGTCGCAAGTAGAGTTACTACATTTTATTGTTTTTTTATTTCTAGAATTCATTTCTGTCAAGATGCTGCCACATTTTGGACACTTCTCATTAATTGGCTTGTTCCAAGATACAAATTCACACTTTGGATATTGGTCACAGCCATAGAAAATTCTTCCCTTCTTAGACCTCTTAACTACAATTTCTCCGTCGTCACAGTCTGGACACTTAACTCCAATTTTTTCAACAAGAGGCTTAGTGTTCCTGCACTCAGGAAAGCCTGGACAAGCTAAAAACTTTCCATATCGACCCATTTTTATAACCATATTTCTGCCGCATTTGTCACAGACTTCATCAGTTACTGGATCTTCAATTTCAACTTTCTCTATGTTTTCATAAGCCTTGTCGAGATCTTCCTTTAAATCTCCATAGAAGGATCTTACAAGTTCCTTCCAAGGCTTTTTGCCTTCAGCAATCTCATCAAGTTCGAATTCCATTTGTGCTGTGAATTTCTTATCAACAAGGTTGTCGAAGTTTTCTACTAAAATTTCATTTACTGTATTTCCAAGCTCTGTTGGAACAAATTTCTTTTCTTCAAGAACCACATAATACCTACTTTGCAATGTAGAAATTGTTGGTGCATAGGTAGAAGGTCTTCCAACTCCCAAGGCTTCTAGTTCTTTAATAAGTGAAGCTTCATTGTATCTTGGAGGTGGGTTTGTAAAGTGTTGTTCCTTTTGAATGTCCTTTAATTTTAAAACTTGTCCTTTTTCAAGAGGTGGAATTTCCTTTGCCTTCTCAGGATTGTAATCATAGACTCTTAAGTATCCATCAAAGTTCAAAGTTGATCCGCTTACCCTAAATATTTCAAGATTAGAAATTATATCAGCTGATATTGTATCAAAAATTGCATTCGCCATAAGTGATGCAACAAACCTATTCCAAATCAAAGAGTATAATTTAAATTGATCCTTTGAAAGAGAATCTTTAATAGAGTAAGGAGTCTTTGTAACATCTGTTGGCCTAATACATTCGTGGGCATCTTGAATGTTTTCAGTTTTTTTGGCAGGTGCTTTTGTCTTGCCAAGATAGTTTTTGCCATAGGACTTTTCTATAAAGTTAAGACAGGCATTTTGTGCTTCTTGGGAAATTCTAACGGAGTCAGTTCTCATATAAGTTATAAGTCCCACTGAACCTTCCTTAGGAAGTTTTACACCTTCATAAAGACTTTGTGCAACCATCATGGTCTTCTTTGTAGAAAAATTAATTCTCCTAGAACTTTCTTGTTGCATTGTAGAAGTTGTGAAAGGATTTGGAGATTTTCTAACTCTTTTTCCCTTCTTTATAGAGTCCACTGTAAACTTATCCCTATCAATATTATTGATTACCTTGTCAGCATCTTTTTCATTCTTAAGGTCAACCTTCTTAGCCTTATTTTTTTCTTTAACTCCATAATAGTCTGCAAGAAGTTTTCGCCTTCCAGCCCTTAAATCAGCTTCTATTGTCCAATATTCTTCTGGGATAAAGTTGTTGATTTCTTCTTCCCTATCGCAAATTAATTTTAGGACAGCTGATTGAACACGACCGGCTGAAAGTCCAGACTTCACTTTTTTCCATAGTAGTGGAGAAATCTTATAGCCTGCAAGCCTATCAAGTTCACGTCTTGCTTGCTGAGCATCAACTAAGTTCATGTCAATGGCCCTTGGATTTTTGATTTCTCTTTTTACTGTGTCCTTAGTTATTTCATTGAAGGTAACCCTGTTTTTGTCATCTTCCTTCATATCTAATATATAAGAAAGGTGCCAAGAGATAGCCTCGCCCTCCCTATCGGGGTCGGTTGCGAGAAATATCTTATCAGCCTTTTTTGCTTCAGCCTTAATTTCTTTAATAAGGGGTCCCTTACCGTATATATTCATGTATTGTGGTTCAAAATCATTTTCTATATCAATGCCAAGCTTTGACTTAGGTAGGTCTCTAACATGACCTACAGATGCAATTACATTGTAATTTGTGCCAAGCATCTTTTTTATTGTCTTAGCCTTAGTGGGCGACTCCACTATCACAAGATTTTTTGCCAAAATATCATCTCCTTCTTCCTCTTGTTTATTTTAAAATTTGAAATTCATTCATAGAAATTTTTTCAATAATTCCCTTAAGTTCCAACTTAGTCAATATCTTATTTATATAAAATACCTCATTATTTAAATTAATGCAAATATCATTTGTGTTATTTATCCCCTTTTCTATGAGATTGTAGACTGCTCTCTCTTCAAGATCTAAGTCAATCCTTTCTTCCTTATCCTTTTTAGATAGGATGCCTGGATAGAAGTCTAGAATGTCTTTTATCTCAACAAGGGGTATGGCTCCGTCACGAATGAGCTTGTTGGTTCCCACTGAATAAATAGAAGTAATATTTCCTGGAACTGCAAAGACTTCCCTTCCTTGTTCTGCTGCAAGCCTTGCAGTTATAAGACTACCTGACTTGTCCTTGGCCTCGACAACTACAACAGTTTTTGAAAGTCCAGAAATTATTCTATTTCTCATGGGAAAAGTAAATTTGTTAGCTTGAGTCCCAAGAGGAAACTCGCTAATGACAGCTCCCCTCTCAGAAATTTCTTCATAAAGAGCCTTGTTTGACTTTGGATAAATTACATCTATCCCCGTTCCCAAAACGGCAATTGTGTTTAGATTGTTTAATAAAGCCCTCCTGTGAGATAGAGTGTCAATCCCATAGGCCATTCCACTAACAATTGTAAAGTCATAAAATCTAAGATCATCGATTATCTTATTGACAGCCATGTTCCCATAAGAAGAATGTGACCTAGCTCCTACAAAGGCAATGGGATTATAAATTTTTAAATTTCCTCTAACATATAGGACAGAAGGCGGGTCTTCAATGTATCTAAGTTCATCTGGATAGTCTTCATCGAGAATAGTGACTATGTGAACTCCAATTGAATTTATTTTTTCACTAATCTTTTCTATTATAAGATCAAAGTCCTCAGCTCGCTCATCTAAGCGATTACTACTTCTTTCTGAAAGAATTTTCTCTTCTAAGAAGTCTACCTTATAAAAATCTTCAAGAGGAATGTTTTTATCCAATAAATAATCTAAAACCTTTAGAGAATTTTCACTGGAAAAATTGATTGCATTTAAAAAAATAAGTAAGTCTCTTTCCTTCATTGGCTCTCTCCTAATTGCCCCAGAATTTTTTATCCATAGTTCTGTATTGGATACTTTCGAGTACGTGATCCTCTTTTATATTTTCACAGCCATCCATGTCCGCGATGGTCCTTGCGATCTTTAAAATTTTGTTGTAAGTTCTGGCACTCATCCCATACTTCTTAAAGGCAAGTTCAAGTATATTTTCTGAGTTTTTATCTAGAGGACAATATCTCTTTAATTTATTTTCAGGAATTTCTGAATTATACTTAAAGGACTCATCTCTAAACCTATCCTTTTGAAGTTCTCTAACATACTTCACCCTATTTCTTATAGCTTCAGAAGATTCCCCAGACCTCTCTGAAGATATGTCCTTGTAATTAACTTCTGGTACTTCAAGGTGGATGTCGATCCTGTCCAAAAGTGGATGAGAAATTTTTGAAAGGTATCTTTGGATTTCATAAGGCGAGCAAGTACACTCGTGAGTCTTTGAGTTATGGTATCCGCAAGGACAGGGATTTAAAGCTACGACGAGTTGGAAGTCTGCAGGGTACTTAACATTTGCGTTGGCACGAGATATTATTATGTCCTTTGATTCCATTGGCTGACGCAAAACTTCTAAGACTGACTTGGAGAATTCTGGGAGTTCGTCTAGGAACAAGACACCCTTATGAGCAAGGGAAATTTCTCCAGGCTTTGGTATTCTCCCTCCACCTATTAGGGAAACTGCTGATGCTGTGTGGTGAGGTGACCTAAAGGGTGGCTTTGTTATTAATGAGTTGTCGTCTAAGAGTCCTGATATTGAATAAATTTTTGTAACGTCAATTGCTTCTTCAAAGTCAAGCTCTGGCAAAATTGTTGGAAATCTTTTTGCTGCCATAGTCTTACCTGATCCTGGCGAACCTAAAATTAAAATATTGGATTTTGCTGATGCAGAAATTTCTAAAGCTCTCTTTAAATTTTCTTGACCCTTAATATCAGAAAAATCCATGTCATAAGAAACCTTTTCCCTCTTTAGACTACCAATACATCTTTCAATTTGAATTTCACCCCTTATAAAAGAAATAACTTCTTCCAATGTCTTTACGGGATAAATTTCAACATCAGATACTATGGCACATTCCTTACGATTTTCATAGGGAACTATAAATTTCCTATATCCCTTCTCCCTCATGGATATAACCATGGGAAGGGCTCCTTGAATTTTATTTATCTTTCCATCGAGTGCAAGCTCTCCCATGTAAACATAGGGTGAATAGTCCATCTCAAGACTCTCATCGCAGCTTAAAAGGCTCACTGCTATGGCAAGGTCTAGTTGTGTTCCATCCTTTCTAAGGTTGGCTGGAGCTAAATTTATTGTAATTCTCTTTTTTGGAAAGTCGAATCCAGAATTTTTTATTGCCGACTTAACCCTTTCTGTTGATTCCTTGACGGCAGTGTCAGCAAGTCCAACTAAAATAATTTTTGGCATTCCATTTGATAAGTCTACTTCAACGTCAACTGGATAGCCATTAAGTCCAGTTAAGGTGCAAGTTTTTGTGCAAGAATACATAAGGCCTCCTTATCTATGTAAATTACTTTTGTTTTACTTACTTATATTTTAGCAGAAAACCTTTACAAATTCTAAAATAATTAAAAAAAGCCAGGCGAATTTGCCTGACTTCATTAAATCTAAATATTTTATTTTTCAACTGTAACTATTACTTCCTTATCAACTCTTTTTGAAAGTTCTTGATAATGCTTAGTCATTTCCTTGTTCCTATAGTCCACTTGTGCGTCCCTTGGAACTCCTTGAGCAGTTTTAATTGTGCCCTTAGAGTTTATAAGTTTGTAGAGTTCATCATACATTTCATATTCGCCCTTTTTTTGCTCAAATTGCTCGTAAAACTTAATACATCCTCCAAAAGTTTTATTTCCAGATTGGACAATTTTTTTGTCTAATATAAAGTAACCTGGTCTCCAAGTTGACTTCTCAACTACAAGTTCTTGCATAAGATCATTAGGTATCTTAATTGTTACCTTAGGATTTCCAAAAGTGAAAACTGTGTAGTCTTCCTTATTAGGATTTGCCTTATTAGAATTTGTTTCAACTTTTTTAACTTGTGTAGTCTTCTCACTTGCCTTCGGCTTGTTAATATTTTTTAAATCGAATTTTGTAAAGATATTATTAGTTGGAACAGCAACTGACTCTTGGAAAACTTTTAAAATATTGTCGCTTCCCCTTAGACTTGTGTCAAACTTCTTTAGGCTTCCATCTGAAAATTCATACCTAACTAAGACCTTACCATCCTCTTGGTAAATATTAATAGCTGGAAAAAAAGCTTTCTCATCTTCTGTGCCAATGGATCCCACAAGACCATTCATAGTGCCTTTCTTGTAAAGAGACTTGTCATAAAAGTTTACAAGTCCATCTCCAGAAGAATTTTCAATTAAAATATTGTTTTCAAAATTATCTTTAACATAAAGAGCAAATCCAAATTTTGAAAAATCTAATTTTTTTAAGTTTGAGTAGTCTATATTTCTCGAATTAAATCCATTACCAATATAAACTGCTCCATCATTAGGATTCCAAGTAACTGGCTTGTTAAGAGATTCTCCAACAAAGCGAATTGGCACATAGGTACTGTCCTTATAAAGTATTGGCGCCACATCCATTGTCTTTTTTACTCCATTGACCTCTAAGTCTTTACTTTTAACATTCATGCCAACTTCTTGGCCATTTCCCTTGATTGTAATATTGCGAGTAGTATGATCGTAAATTACGTCAAATCCCAAAGTTTCACTGACAAATCTTAAGGGCACATAGGTACGACTGTTTGATATAAATCCATAAAATTTCCTGTCTCCCTTGTAGGCAGTCTCGCAATCCACACCATCAATTACAAGTGGCGTGTCAAAGTCGTAGGCATAGACATTGGCACTTAAAGTTAGGACCAAGGCAAGCCCAAAAAATAATTTTTTAAATCCTTTCATAAAAATCCTCCTTTTAATATCTTATTTCTTCAATAACATTTTATCACATTAAATTTTAAAATCTAAGATTTACAAAATTTTAAGGAGGTCTCTGGAGATTTCTTCAAAAAAAAAATAAAAAAAATAAAAACCTCCCAACTGTTATCAGCAAGGAGGTCTTAATGAAAATTTATCTAATATATATTATTAAATTACAAAATTTCCTTCTTTAAAGATTTGAACTTGGTCTCCATTTTCTTTGACTCCAATAATTTCTGTTGTTTCATCGCCCACCATGAAGTCAACGTGAGTTAGAGAGTCGTTCATTCCCCTTTCCTTCAATTCTTCTATTGAAAGTTTTTCTCCTCCTTCAAGACAAGTTGGATAGGACTTACCTAAGGCAAAGTGACAAGATGCATTTTCATCATAAAGTGTGTTGTAGAAAAGAACCTTTCTCATGGAAATTGGTGTATTGTAAGAAACTAGGGCAACTTCTCCAAGTCTTTTAGCTCCTTCATCTGTGTCTAAAATATTTTGCAAATATTCTTTACCAGCTTTTGCATCATAATCAACTACTTCCCCATCTTTGAAAACTAAATAAAAGTCTTCTATTAGGTTGCCGTTGTAGTTAAGTGGCATTGTTGAATAAACTTTACCGTTAACTCCGTCGAGTCTTGGAGCAGAGAAAACTTCTTCACTTGGCATGTTGGCTATAAATTCTTCTCCATCTGAATTTACATCTCCTGCACCTGCAAAGATATAACCCTTTGGAAGTCCAACTTCAAGGTCAGTTCCTTTTTGAGACTTATAAATTAATTTTTCAAACTTAGCTTCATTTAGGAATTTACTGTATCTGTTTAGGTTGTCTACGTGATTTTCTAAAGCTTTTATTGGATCTTCTTCAAAAAGTCTCACTGAGTTAAAGATTTCAAACCAAAGTCTTCTAACAGCTTCATCTCCTTCTAAGTCTGGAAAAACTTTTGTAGCCCAAGATGGAATACTAGCTCCCACAACAATCCAAGATACGTAGTTTGCCATCATCTTTGCAGAAAAGTCTCTCAAGGCTTTGGAGTTTGCAAGATTAGACTTAAATAATTTCTCAGCATCTACTCCCTTAAAGGCATCTGGGTCTGAACCTGTAACTGAAAGGTACTTTGCCTTCTTCTCCATGTAGTAATTTTCCTTGTCAACCTTGTGCTTTGGTACGTCTGTCAAAACATCAAGACTTTCATTTTCATACTTAAGTCTTGAGATAAGTTGGTCTCTGTAATCAACTACAACTTCGCCAGCACCAAGCTCATAGGCCTTCTTTGTGCACTCCACTGCAAAGTCTCTTGCTTCAATGGGACATCTAACAACAAGTTTGTCCCCATCTTTAATTTTTAAACCAACTTTTAAAATTAGTTCAACATATTTTTCTATATAATCTTCGACTTTAAAATTTTTATAGTCCATTTAATCATCCCTTCGATTTTTAATTTATTCAAAATTAATATACAACAAAATATAATAAGATGCAAAAAAAGATACTACCCAAAACGAGTAGCATCTTTATAATAAACTTATTTAGAATATTTTTTTGTCAAGAAGTCCTTAGCAACTTGTGGGAAAAGTGCGTAAGTCAATACGTCTTCGTCACATCTTGCTAAGTCACCAATTTCTGCCTTGTACTTAGCAAAAGCTGGCTCTAAGTGGTTAGCAGGTCTATCAGTAATAACTTCTGCATCACCAATTATAGACTTTCTAAAAGCTTCGTCAACTTCCACTGGAGTCTTGCCGTAAAGTCCCTTTAGGTAATCCTTGATTTCATTTGGAACCATCTTGTATCTCTTTCCTGTCATAACGTTAAAGGAAGCTTGAGTACCAACCATTTGACTCATTGGAGTAACAAGTGGTGGGAAGCCCATGTCTCTTCTAACATTTGGAACTTCTGCAAGAACCTTGTCAAATAAGTGGTCTTGCTTAGCTGCAGAAAGTTGAGAGCTTAGGTTTGAAAGCATTCCACCAGGTACTTGATAAATTAGTCCCTTTGGATCAACTGTAAGCATTTTAACTCTCATTGTTCCATTGTTGAGATATTTATTCTTAACTTCTTGGAAGTAAGGAGCAAGTTCATTTAGGATGTCTAGGTCAAGGTCAACATCGTATCCTGCTTCTTTTAAAATAAGAGCAAGAGTTTCTGTTGGTGGTTGACTTGTTCCACCTGAGAAAGGAGAAATTGCTGTGTCAATAATGTCTGCTCCTTCTTCAATCCCCTTAAGGTAAGTCATAGATCCGCAACCAGTAGTTTCGTGAGTGTGAAGTTCTATTGGAATATCAATTACCTTTCTCATTGACCTAACTAGGTCCCTTGAAACAGGTGGAGTTAAAATTCCAGCCATGTCTTTGATGGCAATAGAATCTGCACCCATTTCTTGGATTTTTACTGCAAGATCAGTAAAGTATTCAATAGTGTGAACTTCTGAAGTTGTATAACAAATTGCAACTTGAGCTTCAGCTCCAGCCTTCTTTGTAGCCTTAAGTGAAGTTTCGATGTTTCTTAAATCGTTTAGAGCGTCAAAAATTCTTATGATGTCAATTCCATTTTTAACAGAAAGCTCAACGAATTTTTCTACAATATCATCGGGATAGTTTTTGTAACCTAAAAGGTTTTGACCTCTTAGAAGCATTTGTGTCTTTGTATTTTTAAAGTTCGATTTAATATTTCTAAGCCTTTCCCATGGATCTTCATCTAAGAATCTTATGCAGGAGTCAAAAGTAGCTCCTCCCCAACATTCGATTGCCTTGTAACCAACCTTGTCAAGTCTTTCTAATGCTGGTTCCATGTCCTTGTAAGTCATTCGTGTCGCCATAAGTGATTGGTGGGCATCACGAAGAATAGTATCAACAAATTCTATTTTTTTCATAAATCCTCCTAGGTATTTCATACGTTCAGATTATCTTGTTAACATAAGTATAACATAAATTGCTCAAAATTTTTCATACTATAACTTGTTTTTTAACAAATAATTTTTGTTGTCTCGTAAAGTTTTTATTATATTTTATTATTCTCTTTACAAAGCCTTTCTCATTTAGTATAATGCTATCGGCTTATAAATTATCGCGGCGAAGATTTATAAGGAGTTTGATAAAAATGGCAAAAATGATGGATCCAAAGTTCAAGCAATCAAGAAGACTTGGACTAAATGTATGCGGTCACCCAAAGGCAATGAAAAGAGCTACAAGAGGTACTGCAAGAAGCGATAAAAAACTTACTGAATATGGTAAGCAACTTTTAGAAAAACAAAGATTAAGAGCATACTACGGTGTACTTGAAAAACAATTTGTTAATCTATTCAAAGAAGCTCAAAGAACTCAAGGCCAAACTGGTCCTAACCTTGTAACATTCCTTGAAACTAGACTAGATTCTTTATGTTACAGAATGGGCTTCGCATCTTCAATCAGACAAGCAAGACAAATGGTTAGCCACTGTCACCTAACTGTAAATGGAAAGAAAGTAAACATTCCTTCTTACAGATGTCAACCTGGCGATGTTATTGCATTATCTGCTAAAGGAAGAAAAGTTGACCTATTTAAAGAAAACTACAACACTAACATTGTTGTAAACTACCCTTACATTTCTAAGGACGAAGACTTTAAAGCAACTTTAGTTTCTCTACCAAATAGAGAAGATATTCCAATAGAAATTGAAGACCAATTAATCGTTGAATTCTATTCAAAGAACATGTAATGAAAATGGAAAAGACCCTGCCAGGGTCTTTTTTATTATTTAAAAGTGGAGGTTCGTCCCCCACTTTTTTATTTCAATTTTTTTATTTTCATTAGCTTCTACTTAATAAAATTTTTTATTTCACACTTAGACAAGTAAATAAAATTTAAAATTTCCCACAAAAAAATCGCATGGCAAGCATGCGACTTTTTATTTTATAAATTGACTAAAGAATATTATTACAATAACAATTGGTGAAATATATTTAATACTAATATTCATCCAAGCCTTAACAAAAGGACTTTTAATATTTGCTGCTTCTATGACATTTTCCATCTTCCAAGCTCTAGCTGAGAAAAGGGCAATGATGAGACAACCAATTACTAAGATATAATTACTTTCTACATTGTCTAGGAAGGCAAAGGCTGGATCATAAAAAATTGATACAGCAGCAATAACAACTATTATTGCACTTGCAAGCATTAGGGCTTTTATTCTTTCTAATTTAAATCTTTCCATAAATTGTCCTACAATTGCTTCAAGAACTCCAACTGATGAAGTAAAGGCTGCAATGTAGAAACCGAAGTAAAATAGGATTGAAAGAATTCTACCAAAAGGCACAACGTTAAAGGCAAGTGGAAGAGTTAAAAATGTAAGTCCAACTCCTTCCCCTGGTGTTAGTCCTGTTGCAAAAACTATTGGAAGAATCATAAAACCAGATAAGATTCCTGCAAAAACTAGGGCAAGACAAATAACTGTTGAGTCCTTAAAGATGTTTTCATCCTTTTCTTTGATGTAAGATCCAAATACCATGGATCCAAGCATTGCAAGTCCCAAGGCAAAGAAGGCCTGTCCCAAACAAGTTATAACTGAGTTAAAGGAAAATTTAGAAAAGTCTGGCTTAAATAAGAAGGTAATTCCGTCTTTTGCACCAGGAAGTCTAAGTCCAAAGAAAATTATAACTATCATTATGACAAATAAAACTGGAATTAAAATCTTTGAAACTCTTTCGATTCCCTTTTGAACCCCAAGTATAATAACTGCATTGTTAAGGGCAAAGTTAATTAAGAAAAATGTAAAAACCATTGTCTTATTGGCATTAAAGGCATCAAAGTAAGTTTGAATTCCTTGGCTATCAAGTCCAATAAAGTCACCCATAAAGGCTCCTGCAATATATTTCATTATCCAAGCATAGATAACTGAAGTGTAGCCTACAATTATCAAGGCAGCTAGTGTGTGTAAGTAACCAGCTAAGTACCACTTTGTATTTGGCTTTAAAGTCTTATAGGCGTCTATGGCAGCATTACCCGTTGCATAACCTATAGTAACCTCACAAGTCATTAAGGGAATTCCTATGACTAAGATAATTAAAATATATAAAAATATAAAAATTGCTCCACCGTTTTCGCCAACTACATAGGGGAATCTCCAAAGAGTTCCTATCCCAAGGGCAAGGCCAATGGCAACCATAATAAATCCTAGGATTGATGAAAATCCTTCATTTTGTTTTGACATACGCTCTCTCCTTTTTTATATATTAGAAATACTAACACAAAAGCTAATTTTTTTAAATAGATTTAGTATATTTTCCCCTTTAAAGCGACAAATTTTTTAATTTTATTTATTTTTCTTAAATTCATTATAAAGCTTATTCGTGGTATAATCTTTTTAGGTGATAATATGAAAAAAGACATTGAGTATGTAAAACTTGTTACTTCAACTAATAAACTTATCTTTGATGAAATTTGTGCCTTCTTAGAAGACAATTCCATCCCCTACTTTGTTAAAGACGAGGGCGACTACATGCGTCTTATCTCTGGCTTCTCTCTTTATGAAAAGGGAATCTATGTATCAGAAGATGATTTTGACGCAGCCAACGAGCTCCTAGTTTACTTTATGAATGACAATGACACAAGCGGCGACTTGTCCTTTGACTAATCTTAAATGATAAAAAACAAAGCTGAGAAATTTTACTTCCTCAGCTTTGTTTATTGGATAAATAGTTCTATTAAGTTTTTGTTTATAAGGTTGGGATAAAATTTTGTAATTTCGTAGTCAAGATATCCCTCTAGAACAAGAGGATCATTGTCGCAAAAATCTTTTACTTCATCTCCCAAGTAGATCCCTATTCCTCCACCTTCTTCTTTAGGCCCAGAGATAATTAAATTTCCCAAGTCAACTTCATTCTCATGGTAGTTTAAATGCTCTTCGAGAGTTTTTTCAAAATTTATATCAAGCTCTTTATCCTTCTTTAAGTTTCCAATTATTAAATAAGAATTCATTTTATTTTTTTAAGAAGTCCACAATATCCTTAAAGACTTCTTCCCTCTCTTCTTCCCTAAAAATTTCGTGCTTCATCATCTTGTAAAGTTTTGATTCAATGTTTTTGTAGCCTACTTCTTTTAAGAGATTAATTGATGACTCAAATCCCTTTTCTCCACCAATTACTACGTCATCTTCTCCGGCTATAAAAAATATATCAAGGTCAGGATTCCTAAATTTATAATTTTTTGTATTTTTTAATTCTCTTACACCTTCAAAGACAGCTAGGTAGCCTCTATTTTTAAAGACTGGAGGCATGTGAGGGTCTCTTTCTGCATCTTTTATGTTTTCTTTAGAGTAAGACAACCAATCAAAGTGTTTTTTGTCTCCAGTATAAAGTTTTTTCATTAAATAAATTGTTCTTTGTTCTCCAAAGTAAAAGTTTATAAAATTTCCAAGGAAAATTGCTAGAGGAACTTCAGGGACATAATTTGGTGGACCTGATAAAACTAATTTCTTAATTAAATCATCACCCTCTTCAAGATAAATTCTTCCAAAGACAGTTCCCAGTGAATGACCAATTAAATAAATATCAGTTTCTGGAAATTTCTTTTTCAGTTCTCTTGTAATTGCAAGATTGTCATCAACAACTTTTTCCACTCCGTCAATGTAACCAAGTGTGTACTTATCTCCAAGGGACCTACCGTGACCCCTATTGTCAGATATAAAGCAGGAGTAACCACTCTCGTTTAAATATTTAATTAAAAAATAATATCTTTCCTTGTGCTCAAGAGCTCCATGGATAATTTGCACTAAGGCCTTGGGCTCTTCTACTGGAAAATATCCACCGTCTAAAACAAAACCATCGTAGGATTTTATTTTAACTCTTTCAAAGTTTGGAAGTTCATAAAAATCTTTCTCATTACCAAATTCTATAAGGTCATCATTTTTTTCAACTTCAGAAATAAATTTTAAGTCACATTTTAAATCCACGCCTTCATTTTGCAAAAGTTTGTTGGACTTTCTATAGTGAATTTGTGGAATCAAAAAAATAATTAAAATTAATAAGATAATAAAATATACCATAAGTCACCTCTCAGTAATTATAACAAAATAAATGGGTACTTTGTCCCTTAAATATTTTTATTTCAATATATTTGCATTTAAAAAGGAAGGTCTCCCTTCCCATTTAAAAATTTATTTACTTTGTTTATAGTTTTCCTTCACCTAACAAGTCCAAAGCTATCTCTACATTTCTCTTTGACTCCTGTCTCATCTCTTCTGTCTTTTCACTTAAAACTTTTCTTCTTTCCTCTAAGTTTTCCAAAGCCAATTTTATTTTGTCAAAAAGTTCTTCTGGAGTGAAGTTCTCTACGTCAATGGATTCTTCGATGCCAAGTTCTTTCACCATAGCTTCTACCTTTGGGTCATAAATTATTCCCACCATTGGAAGTTCAACGCTAGCTGCATATACAAGTGAATGAAGTCTCATGGCTGCTAGAAGTTTTAGCTTTCTAAAAATCCCCATTAAGTCTCCTGCTGAGTAGGTATTTTCAATTAGCATGACTTTGTCCTTGTGACAGCACCTCTCTGCTACTTCACTTGAATAGATGTTGTCTCTTGGATTGTGGAAGGGAACAAGTAGGATGTCGTAGCCAACTTCTATTAGTTTATCAATTGTTGCTGCAAACTTATCCTTTATCTCGTCAATATTTTTCTGATCCCTTATGCAAAATCCTATAGTTTTATCTGTAATCTTTATATTTTCATTTTGTAAGATTTCTTCAACCCTATCTTCTCCTGCTGCTTCGAGAGTGAAGACTGGATCAGCTGTTACTTCTATGTTTTTGTTTGTAACTCCCAGTTCTCTCACAAACTTATAGGACAAGTCATCTCTCAGGGTGATGTAGTTTGCCTTATTAAGAACCCACCTTGTCAAAATCCTATTTGATTTCTTGTCTATTGGGCCTATACCGTTGGCATAGATGTAAACTTTTTTCTTTAATATTTTCGCCAAGATAATAACAGAAAGATAGTAGATAATAGACCTTGTTGAGGTGATGTCTTGTAGAAGAGATCCACCACCTGACAAAAGCAAGTCAGCATCTTTTAGAGCTCTTCGAACTTCCTTAAAAGAAAATCTATTTACTGCCCCTATTTCATAAACCCGCCTTGTCTTTTCAGGGTTGTTCGAGAGTGCTGTCATCTCTAAATCAATATTTAATTTTTTAAAATCATCTACCATGGCCTTTAATATGGCATCGTCGCCAGAATTGTCAAAGCCAAAGTATCCTGATATTACAATTTTTTTCATAAGATCACTCTGTCTAATCACTCTCTAAATAGTTTCTGCTTCTCTAAAACTTTCTGCTTTTAAATTTTCAATATTTTCTAAACTTCCTGCATCTTCTGCATTTAATTCACGTGACTTTTCTTTTTCAAGTTTTTCTACTTTAATAGCAGTAAAAATTATTCCTAGTACAATCCAAAAAGTAAAAATAATTCTTGGGATGTATAAGAAGTGTTCCACTAGTCCGTGGCCCATAATTCCGATTATACTTGCAAAGAGTCCTGCTCCAAGATACTTATAATACTTGTCCTCTGACTTAACTAGATTTACATAAGCATACTTTAAACTTGCCAAAAGCAAAAGCATGAAAAAGATAAATCCAATTAAACCAATTTCTGCTGCAACTTCGAGATAGGTGTTGTGGGCGTGGTAGATTGGCATGGTCCTAATATATCTCTCAAAGGTTTCTTTGAAAGGCACGTATCCAAAACCAACACCGGCAATTAAGTTATCTCTAATTACATCTGTAGTTATTTGCCAAATTTTTATCCTATACATATTTGAGCTATCTACTGTTGAACCTATGGAAGTTATCCTGTCCACAACTTTTTGTGGAAGAAATGCTAGTCCTCCCAAGACCATTGGCACTGCTAGAAGTAGCAGCCTCTTGTCAACTAATAGGATAAAGGCAAGAGCTGCAAGGGCAATTCCTACCCAGCCACCTCTTGATAGGGTCATGACAATACAAATTAAAAGTATGCCAGTGGATGCTGCAAAAAGAAATTTTTTTCTCATGCTCTTTGTGTACCAAGTCATTCCCACAGCAATTGGAGTAATTAGTACCAAGTACTCAGCCAAAATGTTTGGGTTAAAGAAAACTGAGTAAACTCTTACTGCTATGTCTGTGTTGTTTTCTGTATCAAGCCACTCTGGTCTCATCTCTACTCCAGTGAAGTATTGAAGGACTCCTAGGAGTGCTACTACAAGAGCAGACAAAAGTAGAGTTGATATAAAGGCATTGAGCTGACCCTTTGTCTTTATTGAATTTGTCATTGCAAATAAAAAGGAAATACCTGCAGCATTTAATGCCAAGTCACGAACTGAACCTGATGGGTCAATTGATGTTATAGTTGAGAAAAGTATAATAAAGGCAAAAATCGCAAGAGGAACTGACCTCTCTCCTACACTAAAGTCTTCCTTGTACAAAAATGTTCTTAGTAGGACAAAGAATCCCATGGACAAAAGCATAATCAGTCCCAAAGCATCGGGCACAAAGGGATAAAGAAAGGCTGATGCAAAAAGTCCAATTTTAATGTCGTAAATAACTAAAAGCAGTCCACTTATACCCACAAAGGCTACTAAAAATAATTTAAAGCCTAAGAAGTAGTATATAAGGCTTAAGAAAACTGCAGACAATAAAATAAAATTAATTTTTCTTGATCTTACCACCAGTTTTCACCGCCTTCATCTAATTTAAAAAAGCTTGTGAAAAATTCTAAAACTTTTGAACCCATAATTATGTCCATATATCTTCCCTTAAATAGAGAAAGAATTAGTCCAAGGACAATAAAAGCTAGAGGAAAAATAATTTTAGCACCAGCAATAAGAGAAATAATTAGGGTTAATGCTCCTGAATAAAACATTATGTTAGAAATAATACCTGCAATTTCATCAAAATCATCAAGGGCCTTAAAAGCTCCACCTAGAAAAAATGAATTTTTTATTAAGGGCACAAAGACCCTGCCAAGAAAATTCATAAATTTTTCTATTAGCTTAAATAGTCCCCTATAAATTTTATAGATAAAGGTATTTGCAAATAAAACTTTTTCGCCACTAAGTACAACTTTGGTCTTTGAATTTGCAAAAGTTTTTTCTATTGGCTTACTTATAAAATCATGGGATCTTTTAGTAAAGGAATCTTCATAGTATCCACTAAAAGACCTGTAGATTTTATTTAAAAACCTTATAGTTAATGAGTTAATAGTAATCACCTAGTTCTTTACTTCTACACCAAGTATTGTCATAAATGTTGTGATGTTCTTATTCTTAATTCTCATCTCAGCACCAATCCTAATTTGTTCAGTGCCAACTTGATAAAAATCTTGAGTGTCTTTAACATCTGCGTCAATTGTCATAATTACTCTGTACTTGTCAGGAACTACTGCGTTATAAAACTTGCCTTGGTATTCTGTCTTGTCCTTGTAAGGTTCAACTTCAGCTGTAGCAATTTTGCCAAGGTAAGTTCCCTTGTCATAATCATAGATTGGATCTCCAACCTTAATATTGTTAGCAGTTACATCTCTAACATCCTTAACCTCTGCTGTGATTACACCCTTCTTAGTAGTTGTTTCACCAACAGGACCCTTGTTTCCAAATCTCTTTGCTCCCACAGCAACAAGTGCAAGTAGCAAAACTATTACTAGTAAGTCTACTATATTAATTAAGCCAAAAAGTCTGCCCTTTTTGTCAATTATTTTCATATTTTCCTCCCATTAAAATTTCTTCGTAAATTTCCTTTTGTCTATTCCCCATGGATTCATGAGAATATTTTTCTATTACTTCTCTTCTTATGTTTTCTCCAAGTTCTTCTAGCTTGTCCCTCTTGTCATAGAGGTCCAAGATATACCTTGAAAGAGACCTAAAATTACCAACTGGGAATAAGTATCCTGTGTAATCGTCTCTTACTATCTCTGGTATGCCACCAGTCTTTGTTGAAATAGTTGGTACCTTTAGAAGAGCAGCCTCAAGAATTACATAAGGAAAAGATTCTGATAAACTAGTTAGCACATTAATGTCAATGGCATTAAAGAAAGAATACTTGTCCCTTACAAAACCTAGAAAATAAATATTTTTTTCAATCCCGTAGGACTTTGCCATCTCTTCTAACTTTTTCTTTTCCTCTCCCTCTCCTGCTATTAAGAAAATTATATCTGGATTTACCTTTAGGGTTTCATTGCAGGCCTTTATAAAAGTTTCGTGGTCCTTAACCTTATCAAGCCTTGCTGCAATACCAACTAAAAGCTCGCCATTATAATTAATCTTGTACTTCTCCAAGAAAGCATCCTTAGGAGCATGATCAATTTTTTCTTCTGTGTCGATGCCGTTGTAGAGGACATGAATCTTATTCTTATCAAAGCCCCTATCTACTAGCATTTTTTTGAAATTATCACTCACACAAATATAATGATCAAATTTCTTTAAAGACATCTTGTTTAAAGTTGTGTAAATTAAATTTTTGTAAAAAGAATCCTTGAAGTCAAGCATGTAGTCTGAGTGAATTGTCGTGACCATGGGGATCCTTATTTTCTTTTTTAAAAACATGCAAATAAAATTAGCTCGCGCTCCATGTGCGTGTACTAAATCATATTTGCCCTTATCAATTTCGTCACTTAATTTAGAAACGACGGAAAGGTCTGACCTCTTTTCTTGTGGATAGACTTCTATGTCAATGCCTCTTTCCTTTGCTTCTTCGTAAAAGGTGTCCTTTATGAAGCAAATAATTTTTGTATCGACTTTTCCACTAAGTCCTTTCATTAGGGTGAAGATGTGCGTCTTTGCACCACCTGTGTCGCCGCCACTAATTAAATGGAGAACCTTTGTCATAACTTCTCCTCCTTACCTTTCTTATTATACATTATATTCAAAATAATTTTAAGATTTTTGTTTTATGTCAGAAGCCTCTTAGTTAAGCTTAATTTTTTTATTTTTCCCTTAAGTCTTACAGGTTTAAAAATTCTAATAACTTTTCATTTTTTATAACTTTGTAAATCATAAGGACTTAATAACTTTTTATTACTTTATAAACTCTAAGGACTTCATAGCTTTTTATGAGCCTATAATTTTTTACGAGTGTCTAAACTTTTGTAAGTCTAAAAGTTTTTACTAAGTTTCACTTTACCAGAAGATTATATATTTCTTTAAGCTAAGCATAACTTATAAATATGTCTTCATTGTGTTCTTAAGAATTATAAATTAAAATTACTTGCCGAATTGTAAAAAAGTTCTTGCATTTGTTTCTAAAAAGTGATTTAATAATAAAGATAAAAAAATAAAAAATCAGTCCAAGGACTGACGTAAAATCATGTCCTTGTGCATGATTTTTTTTTGAGCAAATTTAATGACCTAAATTTTTTTTGCCCATTTTTAAGAATGTTTGATCTTTTATTTGGAAAAAGGAGAAAAAAATGCCAAGAGATAATTCAATTAAGAAGACACTAGTAATAGGATCTGGTCCCATTGTCATAGGCCAGGCTGCTGAGTTTGACTATTCAGGTACGCAAGCTTGTGAAACTCTAAAGAAGAATGGAGTTGAAACTGTTCTTGTCAACTCAAATCCTGCTACTATTATGACAGACAAGGGTGTTGCCGATAAAATTTATATCGAACCAATTACCATTTCTTTTATAGAAAAAATTATAGAAAAGGAAAGACCTGACTCATTAATAGCTGGTATGGGTGGACAAACTGGTCTCAACATGACCCTTGAACTAGACAGACGTGGAATTCTTGATAAGTATGGAATAAAAATTATTGGTACTGACATTGAAGCCATAAAGAAGGGCGAAGACAGGGATATTTTTAGAAAGACAATGCAAGATATTGGAGAACCAATAATTGATTCTGAAATTGCAACAAGCCTTGAAGAAGGTAAGGAACTTGCAAAGAAAATTGGTTACCCACTAGTTGTTAGACCTGCCTATACCCTAGGAGGAACTGGTGGTGGCTTTGCCTATGACGAAGAGGAACTAGAAGAAGTTTTATCTCACGGTCTCAGCCTTAGCCCAGTAAATGAATGTCTTCTTGAAAAATCTATCCGTGGCTGGATGGAAATTGAATTCGAAGTAATTAGGGACTCTGCTGGCGAAAAAATAATTGTATGCGACATGGAAAATGTGGACCCTGTTGGAGTTCATACAGGCGACTCCATAGTTGTTGCTCCTTGCCAAAGTCTTGATAAAGAAGTTCTACAAAAGCTAAGACAATCTGCTCTTAATATAGTAGAAAGTGTAAATGTTGTTGGAGCTTGTAACGTACAACTTGCCCTTAATCCTGAAACTCTTGACTATGCAATAATTGAAATTAACCCTAGAGTTTCTCGTTCATCAGCCCTTGCATCAAAGGCGACAGGTTATCCTATAGCAAGAATCGCAACAAAGATTGCTCTTGGCTTAAACCTAAATGAAATCCAAAACGAAACTACTGGCGAAACTATAGAAACTTACGAACCAAAATGTAACTATGTAGTTGTTAAAATTCCTAAATGGCCTTTTGATAAATTCAAATATGCCAACAGAAAGCTTGGAACAAAGATGATGGCTACTGGCGAAATTATGTCCATTGGCTCATCCTTTGAAGAAGCTCTCTTAAAGGGTATTAGATCTCTTGAAATTTCCAAATTCTCTCTTGAATCAAAATTCTCCGAAGAAAGAACTACTGAAGAATTAAAGAAAAGAATAAAATTTCCTGATGATGAAAGACTATTTGATGTTGCAGAAATCATTAGACGTGGCCTTTCTATAGAAATGATTCACGACATAACAGGCATTGACCTCTACTTCTTAGAAAAAATCGAAAGAATTGTTCACGAAGAAGAAAAACTTAAAAACTTAATCCTTGACACAATGACTCCTGAAGAATTATCTAAGCTTAAGAAGTTAGGTTTCTCAGACAAGACTATTGCTTCTGCTCTTGGCGTAGACATTGATAAGGTAGTAGATCTTCGCAAAAAGAACAATATCCTTCCAAATTATAGAAGAGTAGACACTTCTCCTTTTAGAAAAAATGGTGCTTACTACTACTCAACTTATGAAAAGACAGACGAAAATATAATTTCTGAGAATAAAAAAATAATTGTAATTGGATCTGGCCCAATAAGAATTGGTCAAGGTATTGAGTTCGACTACTGTAGTGTTCATGCAATTAAGGCCCTAATCAATATGGGAATCGAAACAATTACAATAAACAACAACCCAGAAACTGTTTCAACGGACTTCGACACATCGGACAAGCTTTACTTTGAACCACTTACAGAAGAAGAAGTTAAATCAATAATTGAAACAGAAAAACCTATGGGCGTTATCCTAGCCTTTGGTGGCCAAACTGCAATTAAACTTGCAAAATATCTTCACGACCAAAAGATTAATATCTTTGGAACAGACTTTGAAGACATAGACAGAGCTGAAGACAGAGAAAAGTTTGACGAGATGCTTGAAGAATTAAAGATTAACAGACCTAAGGGTCACGGGGTCTTCACAATAAAAGAAGGACTTGATGCTGCAAAGGAACTTGGTTACCCACTACTTGTTAGACCATCCTATGTACTTGGAGGTCAAGGTATGCAAATAACTTATGACGAAAATAGTCTTTTGACTTACCTAAAGGGTGCCTTCGAAAGAGATGCAATTAACCCAGTCCTAATTGACAAGTACCTAGTAGGTCGTGAAATCGAAGTTGATGCAATTTCTGATGGCGAAGATGTTCTAATACCAGGAATCATGGAACACCTTGAAAGGGCGGGGGTCCACTCTGGCGACTCAATAACAATTTACCCAAGTATTAACATCTCCAGTGAAATCAAAGATAAAATTCTTGACTACACAAAGAAAATTGCCAAGGCGCTTCACGTTAAGGGCATGATTAACATACAATTCATTGAATACAAAAATGACCTTTACATCATAGAAGTTAACCCTCGTGCATCAAGAACAGTTCCTTATATCTCAAAGGTTTCTGGAGTGCCAATAGTTGACCTTGCAACAAAGACAATGCTTGGCGAAAAGCTAAAAGATCTTGGTTACGGCACAGGAATTTACAAAGAACCAAAACTAATGGCTGTTAAGGTTCCAGTATTCTCTATGTCAAAACTCAACAGGGTAGAAATTTCTCTTGGACCTGAAATGAAATCCACTGGCGAAGTTCTTGGAGTTGGAAAAGACATTGACGAAGCACTTTTCAAGGGCTTCTTGGCAGGGGGCTCTGCAATAGAAGACAATGCTTCTCGTGTACTTGCAACAGTAAATGACAATGACAAGGAAGAATTTTTAGGAATTGCTAAGACAATGCAGGAAATGGGCTACAAGCTTGTAGCAACTAAGGGAACTTGCAAATTCTTAAAAGAAGCAGGAATTGAAGCAAAAGAAGTTGGCAAGATCAATGACCCAAGACCAAATATCCTTGACGTAATAAGAAATGGAGAAATCGACTTAGTTGTCAACACTCCAACAAAGGGTGGCGATTCAACAAGAGATGGCTTCAAGATCAGAAGGATGGCTACAGAATATGGCATCGACATAGTGACATCACTTGACACATTGGCAGCAAGAGTTGCTGTGAAAAATAAAAAATTCCATGAAGAAAACATGGATATCTACGACATAACAGAATTTTAATTTCAAATCTATTTAAGACTTATTATAAAGAAAAACCTCGGTGTAATTAATACATCGAGGTTTTCTTTTTTTATGTTTTATTTTCTAAATATAAATAGGTGCTCATGAGCTATCAATAAAAAATTGTATTTTATACTATTCGTTTTCCAAAATCCGGTAGCTTTACAATTATGTTGTTCTTTAATTACCATCTCTTTCATTTTAAACCCTGTCTCTTCAAAAACTTGCATTACATAAAATGAAAGTGGTATCATATGCCCTTTTTGTCTAGTATCACCAATTAACATTGCACAAAATTTATCTTTTTTTAAAACTCTATAGCTTTCAGATGCAACTTTTTTCATTTCTACTAAAAAATCATTAATTTTTAAACGAGATAAGTCTTCATCTATATCTTCACTATATTTTATTATATTTGCATATGGTGGATGAGTACAGATCAAATCTATACTATTATCCGGTATGAAATCTAAATTTCTTGCATCTCCCTTTCTCAGAAAAACTTCTCCATCAGCACCTTCATGCTCAAAATTAATTTTTTCTTTACAACGATTAAGAGCAACATCATTAACATCTATTCCTATTATATTTCTATTTAATAACTTTGCCTCAACAAGGGTTGTTCCTCCACCTGCAAATTGGTCTAAAATGAGATCTTTTTCCTTAGAATATCTCAAAATTATATTTCTGGGTATGTAGGGTGACCAATTACCTCTCCACTTTGCATCATGCGTTGCCCAATCTCCTCTTTGTGGGAAAGACCAATGAGTTGTCTTTTCTAGTTCAAAGTTTTCAGGCTCCCATTTTATTATTTTATTTGTCATTACTTAAATACCTCATCAAAAATATATTTAAGAGTTCTTTTAATAAATTTAAAAGACTAAACTATTCTTCTATAATATTTGGAAGTTTAAAAATCCATTTTAACCAAGAACTTACAGAACCTGCTCGTCTATTTATTTGACCTTCATCACATACATTGTACTTTCTCATTAAATACTCTATATGATTTTTCTTTGGTAACTTACCAGTAGAGTAGGTTTCAAAAAATAATTCATTAAAAATTTTGTGTATTAATATTAACTTAACAAGTTCTAACTGTCTAGGTTTATAATTCATTTTAGCTATTTCTAAACCTTTTTTTGTCAACCTTATCTTTCTGACTTTATTCCACTGGCTAGTTTCTTCATCGAACTCTTCACCATCATATTTTTCAAAAATACCTAAGTATTTGCCAGCATTAAAATAATATCCCGATTGTCTTATATCAAACTGCATAATATCAGCAATTTTATCTGAAGACATGTCTTCTTCCTTTAAACAATCAATTAATGAAATAATTCTTTCAAAACTATCTGCTTGAACAAAAGGAGTCTTATAAACCTTCATGTTATCATCAATCTTGATTTTGGTATCCTTGTATACTTTAAAAAGATCTTCGGTCGTGATTCTTGTATCTTGCAAAGTATAATTCTTCTCTTGAACTAATTCTATTGAAGAATAATTATTTAAGTCATTGAATTTATATTCTAATAGCCTAAATATTTGATTAGAATATATAGAAAAAACCAGTCTTATTGGCTTCCTTACTTTGTTTTTCCATAATCTATATGGATAATACAATTGTCTTACATGGAAGTCCGGATGAATAACATTTTTTGCTTCAATAATTACTATAGAGTTATCATTTTCTAGTCCTGCATCAATTTCACACTGTGCATTTTTAACGTCAATGTACAAAGGCTTCTTTGAATCTCTATCTACTGAAAAATTAAATTCTCCAGTTCCCATTCTCCCATTAAAAGTCGCAAAATTTTCTCCATCTCTTAAAAAATCTTCGAGAATTGGAGACAGCATTAAAACATTTATTGCATTAGCCTCTGAAGTAATGTTCTCAATATTAATGCTCTCTAAATCCCTAATCTCTACCTTCTGCATCTTTGTTACATCTTCAACATATTTCGGTAGATCTTCGTAAAGTTTAAAATCACTTAATATATACGAACTTCTTGATGTCGGTAAAATATTTATATTTTTAGATTTTAAAACGCCAGGCAAAGATTCTGAGCTGTCCCATTTTGCCATAAGCCTTGGCTCTTTAAATTCTTTTATTTGTTCTGCTGTAATGTTGTAAAATCCATTGTCATTTACTTCTTTTTCTATATCGTATTTATTAAATAATTCTTTCCAAGCATCATTTGCACTTATCTTTGCCATAGTTTCTCACCAATACTTCGTTTATTTCTCCTCTTTTATTACCTTTAGAATTAATTGAACGCCTAGCTTTTACCAGAGTAATTTCATAATCTTTGTAAAGTTCTAATATATATGGATGTGCTGAATTAGATAGCATAAAATTTATCCCTCTATCATTTAACTTATCACATTCTATTTTAAGATCTTCTTGATCTTTTTCATTAAATCCATTTTCAGTGTACCCAGTAAAACTTGATGATGAGGATATTGGCATATAAGGTGGATCAAAATACACAAAAGCACCTTTTCGTAAATTTTTTAAAGCTTCTCTATAGTCACCTTCCATTATTTTTATATTATTATCATTAAAATAATCAGACATAGCTAGTATTACTGGCTCATTTACAATGTTTGGATTTTTATACTTTCCATAAGGACTATTAAATTGTCCAGCTTGATTCACTCTAAAAAGTCCGTTATAGCAAGTTTTATTAAGATATATTATTCTCGCTGCTTTTTCTAAGTCACTCATGTCTTTATAATTTTCAGATCTATCTAAAGCTCTTACTTCGTAATAATAATCTTCAGAATTATTTTTATCATGTTCTTTTAAAATATCTAATAGTCCTTGTGGATTATCTCTTACAATGTTATAAACATTTATTAAATCTTTGTTAAAATCATTTATTATAGCTTTTTTAGGTTGTAAACTAAATAAAACTGCTCCTCCACCTACAAAAGGTTCCACGTAAGTTGTGATTCTTTTAGGTAAAAGAGGATTAATTTCCTTTAAAAGTTGTCTTTTGCCGCCAACCCATTTTAATATGGGAGCTAGTATTATATTTTTCAAATCCTACTTCTCCTTTACCATTTTGTGTTAATTATTCCATATAGTTTAAAAACATTATATTCTAAAAAATTTCTAATTACAAATTTTTGATTTCATAGAATAAAATAAACGATGCAATATTTTGCATCGATTATATTTTCTTTTATTTTATATTTAATTTATTCTTCAAGTCTCTTATATCCTTGTCGATTTTTTCTTCGTCAAGTTCTCTATCTCTATTTTCCATTGCCCTATCCACAAGTTTTTTTAGATCTTGGTCAGCTTCTTTTTCAAGTTTATCAAGGGCAATCTTTACAAGTCCACCAAGTTCTCTAAATTTTGTAACCACCCTATGTTCATCAGCAATGTGTCCCATTAAAAATCCAAAGGTCCATTCTGCATTAGTCTTTGTAAGGACGCACTTGTGGTCTACCATGACTCCCTTGCCCTTAAGACCTAATAGGAAGTCACGCAGCTCTTCCCTATCCATGTCTGATAAAACCATAAGTTTTTCTTCAGCTTCTAGTCCTTCATTTTTGCTTAAGTCTTCCCCAAAAAGTTCTCCAACTTTTTCTTCTAGGTTTTCTTTATTTATTTTATTTAATTCAATTCCAAAGTCACCTGCAACTTCTTCAGTGATTTTAGTTTTTTGACTATCAAGTCCATATAATAAAATTTTCTTCATTTTAACACCTCTATATTAGTTTACCCAAATTTAATTTATTTATTGGGTATATTATTATTGAGGTGTTTTTATGAGATTAAATAAGGGAGACGAAGTTATTTACGAAAGAGTTTTCACTGAAAAAGACTTGAGAGACTATGCAGAAAATGCAAACTTTTGGGGCAAGCACCACGAAAGTCCCAACGACAAGGGTGAATATCTCTTGCAGGGTCTTCTAACTGCAAGTCTTACTAATAAAATCGGTGGAGATTACGATATTTTGATGTACAGAATGGAATTTGATTTCTTGAAGAAGGCTTACACAAATAGAAAACTCAAATGTGTAAACCTTGTTGAAAAAGTTGAAAATAAAAATGGTAAAAATTTTATAGATATAAAATCCGATGTCTATGATGAAAAGGGCGACCATCTTCTTCAGGGAATTTTAAAAGGTATTTTATTAGATTAAGTGTGGGAATATTCCTACACTTTTTCTTTTGCCACTTATATAAAAATTTTAACCACTTAGCTTAGATTTATTTACTTTTTCTCCTCATAGTTTATATTATAAGTAAAGGAGGTCATATATGGATTTTGAAATAAAAATAGATAAAGCTTATAAAGTGCCCAAGACTCTTGTTTACACAGATAAGATTACGGAAGAAATTTTAATACTCAAGTCTTTTGTACTGGAAAATTCAGAAAGTCTGTTAATTGGTTTTCTTGATGAAAAAATAAAAATTCTAAATCCTTCAAAAATTTATAGAATTTATACAGAGGATTCAAGGGTTTTTGCTGAGTCTATAGATAAAAAATATTTAGTAAAGAAAAGAATTTATCAGCTTGAAGATATATTAAGAGCTAAAAAGTTTGTTAGAATTTCAAATTCTGAACTTATCAACTTAAATTTAGTTGATAGCTTTGACTTATCCTACTCTGGAACTATTTCTGTAAAAATGAAAAATAAGTCCAAGACCTTTGTCTCTCGAAGGTATGTTAAAAAAATTAAAGAAACTCTTGGTATATGAGGTGATTTTATGAAAAAAATTATTAGTTCAATGATAAATGGTCTTTTGATTTGTGAATGTGTTATGCTTGTTATTTCTCTTGTTATGTCCCACATCTTCACTGATGGAGATTTTTCCATTGCAAACCCTATGTTAATCGAAAACTCTAAGTCAGTTTTTTCAGCAAGCTTTTTGTCAATTTGTCTTGTTGGACTCCTTGGCTTAGTATTTGGATTTGCCTCTGTAGTTTGGAAAGAAGAAAAATATTCAATACTTGTAAGTACTATTATTCACTTTCTTTTAACTGCTTCAACTATGATTTTTGTAGGCTACAAACTCTACTGGTTCCAAAATTCCTTTTTGTCCCTTGCCATCTTTCTTGCTATTTACATTTTAATTTATCTTGTAATTTGGTTTATTGAATACTCAATTTACAAGAGGGACATTTCAAGATTAAATGATAAAATAAATAATAATATGTAAAAAGAAGCCACCCTATGAAATTTTTTCACAAGGTGGCTCTTGTTTTATTTATTTTTTTCTCCAATTACTTCAATCTTATATCCGTCTGGATCCTTTACAAAAAAGTAAGAATCTGATTTGTCAGAAAGAGCCTTAAGCTCTGTTACATCATACCCCTTTTCTTTTAGTTCTTCTCTAAAGGATTTTATATCTGGATGAGAAATTGCAATGTGACCGTATCCATCACCAATTGTATAATCTCTGCCGTCGTAGTTATAAGTTAACTCTAATTCAAAAGGTGAGTCCTCTAACTTTAAATACAAAAGTGTGAACTCATCTTCTGGAAAGTCCTTGCGTCTTGATTCAACAAAACCCAATGCTTCTTTATAAAATTTTTCTGATCTTTCTAGATCCTTAACCCTAATCATTGTGTGTAAAAATTTCATTTCTTCCTCCATCTCGTCTATCTCTTATTTCTTTTCTATAATTTATTTATAGCCAAAAGTTAGCTTACTTACACATAAGTGTCCTTTCAAACTTAAAGAGTGAATCTGTAATAATTTATAACAAGCAAGTATAAAGTAACTTTATAATTAATTTAGACCAGCAAAATAAAAAAGCCAGAGAATTTTCTCTAGCTTTATTATTCTTATACAAGTTCTGCATTTACTTTTTCTGATTTTTCTTCCTTCATCTCTTCCTTTGAGATAATGTCCTTAACCTTCATTAGCCTTGTTATATTTGCCCTTTCACTTTCATCAAGCTTTGAGCGAATATATTTTATAGTTTCTTCTAGGTCTGGAATTGTCTTGTACTCAAGAGCGTTTACTCTTCTCCTTGTCTTTTCTATTTCGTTGGCAAGAAGTTGGGACGACTTTTCTTTTTGAGTTAAAGTCAATAATTCTTCCATTACTTCTGTAAGATTATCTATAGCTGAGTCAAGGTCTGAAGTTGTCTGTGCATATCCATAGGGATATCTTGATGCATCTTCCGATGTTTTCTTTGTAATAAATTCCATTTCAGGTACATCAACAGACATAATATTTTTCTTTTTTATATCAACTAAAGTCCTTGTTGTTGGAAGAGCAATTGCTTCTTCTAACATTTCAGGACTCATGGCAGCTGATGCCATTAAGAAGGCCTTGAAGGAATCTTGAAGCTTATCCTCCACTTCAAGTCTTAACTTTTTATTTTCCTTAATAAGAGTTATGAACTGTCTCATAAGTTCATCTTGCTTGTCCTTTAAAAGTTTGTGGCCTCTTTTTGATGTTTCAAGTTTCGTCTTTAGAATGGATAGGTTCATCCTTGTGGGGTTTATATTTAGTCTTGCCATTATAATCCCTCATTTTCTAAATTTTTAGGATCCTTAGAATCCTCCTCTTTTTTCTCCTTATCGCCCAGATATTTTTCAATTAATTTGTCGTCAATTCTCTTAAGTTCTGTCTTAGGAATTATAGATAAAAGTTCCCAGCCTAGATTTAGGGTTTCAAGTATAGACCTATTTGTTTCAAAACCTTGAGATACATATTGTTTTTCAAACATATCTGCAAATTGTGCAAAGGCCTTGTCAGTTTCTGTAAGAGCAGTTTCACCTAAGATCGCAGAAAGTTCCTTTGCTTCCTTACCTGCTGTGTAGGCAGCATAAATTTGGTTCATTGTATCTGCATGGTCTTCACGAGTCTTGCCCTTACCAATACCCTTGTCCTTAAGTCTTGATAAGGATGGGATAGCGTTAATAGGTGGCTCTAGGCCTTGTTTAAATAATTCTGTTGATAGGATTATTTGTCCCTCTGTGATATATCCTGTCAAGTCAGGGATTGGGTGAGTGATATCACCTTCTGGCATTGTTAGGATAGGGATTTGTGTAATAGATCCTTCTCTGCCCTTAATCCTTCCAGCTCTTTCGTAAATACCTGCGAGGTCAGTATATAGATAACCTGGGTAACCACGTCTACCTGGAACTTCCTTTCTTGCTGCAGAAACTTCTCTTAGGGCTTCTGCATAGTTTGTCATATCTGTCATGATAACAAGGACGTGCTTACCTTCTTCAAAGGCCAAGTACTCTGCTGCCGTAAGAGCCATCTTTGGTGTTGCAAGTCTTTCAATTGCCGGGTCATCTGCAAGGTTCATAAATAGAACAGCCCTGTCAATGGCACCTGTCTTTGTGAAGTCATCAATAAAGTATTGAGCTTCTTCAAATGTAATACCCATAGCTGCAAATACAACGGCAAAGTCTCCTCCAGAAAGTACTGTAGCTTGTCTTGCAATTTGAGCTGCAAGTTCGTTGTGAGGAAGTCCTGCTGCTGAGAAAATAGGAAGTTTTTGTCCCCTAACAAGAGTGTTAAGGCCGTCAATTACAGACACACCAGTTTGAATAAATTCTGATGGGAAGTCTCTTGATACTGGATTAATTGCAGTACCGTTTATATCAATTTTTTCTTCTGGAATAATCTTTGGACCATCATCAATTGGTTCTCCAAGTCCATCAAAGACTCTACCAATCATATCAGGTGAAACTCCAAGTTCAAGAGGCTTACCTAAGAACCTAACACTTGTGTCCTTTAGGTTGATTCCACTAGAACCTTCAAAGATTTGTACCATGGCCTTGTCGCCTTCAATTTCGATTACACGACCACGTCTCTTTTCTCCATTTTGCAGCTCAATGTCAACTAGTTCTTCATAGGCTGCACCTTCTACACCTTCAACAGTCATAAGAGGTCCAACAACTTCTGTTACTGATTTATATTCTTTAAGCATCTGTATCACCGACCTCTACTAATTTCTTAAGTTGACTATCAATTTTGTCCTTTATTTCATCAAGTTTTTCCAATTCATCATTTGGAACATACTTCATTCTCGCTATATTTTCTTTGACTTCAAGCTCTTCGATTTCGCTGAAGTAGGCTCCCTGAACAAGGGCTTCTTGTCCCCTATCGTAGAAGTAAAGAATTGTGTCTAGCATCTTAAATTGCTTTTCTAGTGGACAGAAGGTATCCACATCGTGAAAGGCATTTTGTTGTAAGAAGTCTTCACGAATTGACTTACTTGTGTGTAACTTCATTTGATCTTCATCAGAAAGTGAATCACGACCAACAAGTCTTACTACTTCGAGTAAAGAAGTTTCTTCTTGTAGAAGTGCCATAGATCTCTTTCTAAGTTTAGAAAATCTTCTGTCTATATTTTCATCTAGATAAGCATCAATCTTTGGTTGATACAAAGAATAAGAATCTATCCAGTTAATTGCTGGGAAGTGTCTTTGATATGACAAGTCATAGTCAAGCTTCCAGAATATTTTTACAATTCTAAGTGTGTTTTGTGTAACTGGTTCAGAAATATCTCCACCTGGAGGAGAAACTGCACCTATAACTGATAGAGCTCCTTCTCTTTCTTCCTTACCATTTACAAGAACACGTCCTGCTCTTTCATAGAATTCTGCAATTCTTGATGCAAGATAGGCTGGGTAACCTTCGTCACCAGGCATCTCTTCAAGACGACCAGACATTTCACGAAGAGCCTCTGCCCAACGAGATGTTGAGTCAGCCATCATGGCAACAGAATATCCCATGTCTCTAAAATATTCAGAAATTGTTATTCCTGTATAAATTGAGGCTTCACGAGCAGCAACTGGCATGTTAGAAGTGTTGGCAATAAGAACTGTCCTCTTCATAATAGATTCGCCAGTATTTGGATCTATTAGTTCTGGAAATTCCATAAGTACGTCTGTCATTTCGTTTCCACGTTCGCCACAACCAACATACACAACTATTTGTGCATCTGCCCACTTGGCAAGTTGATGTTGTACAACTGTCTTACCTGAACCAAAAGGTCCTGGTATAGCTGCAGTACCACCCTTAGTTATTGGGAAGAAGGTATCAATTACCCTTTGTCCTGTTATAAGTGGTTCCTTAGGGTCAATCTTTTTCTTGTAAGGTCTTCCCTTTCTTACAGGCCACTTTTGAATCATGTTAAGTTCCTTGTCGCCCTCTTCAGTTTCAATAACTGCAACTGTATCAGCAACTGTAAAGGAACCTTCTTTTATGTCCTTGACCTTTCCTTTTATTCCATTGGGAACCATAATCTTGTGAGTTACCACTGGAGTCTCTTCAACTGTACCAAGAACATCTCCTGGCTCAACTTCATCTCCAACATTGGCAACTTTTTTAAATTCCCATTTTTTATCTCTATTTAAAGGATTTACTGTAACTCCTCTTTCTAGAAAGTCTCCGGCTTCGTCTCTAAGCCCAACTAATGGTCTTTGAATTCCATCAAACATTTGCTCAACCATTCCAGGTCCTAGCTCTACAGATAGGGGTGCTCCTGTTGTATAAACTTCATCTCCAGGTCCTATGCCTGTAGTTTCTTCGTATACTTGAATAGAGGCTTGGTCCCCTCTCATTTCAATAACTTCACCAATTAGTTTGTCTTTAGAAACTTCTACCACGTCATAGACATTGGCATCTTCCATGCCAGAGGCTACGACAAGTGGTCCGGATACTTTAATTATCTTTCCTGATTTCAATAAAGCTCCTCCTTTATAAAAAGGTGACTAGTCACCTAATATATTCGCTCCAACTGCCTTTTCCACGTTTTTATTTAAGTTCTTCATACCTATGCCAAGAGTTCCCTTATTAGATGGGATAACTATAATGGCTGGTATTAATTCCTCATTATATCTTTCTATTGTCTTTGGAATTTTTGCTGCAAGATCTTCTGTGATATAAATTACACCATAATCTTCCTTTGCAAGACTATCTACTAGTCTTCTCGCTTCCTTATCTTCATAAGCAACAAAGACGTCAATGCCTATTGCCTTAAAAGATAAAACCGAGTCCTTGTCTCCTACAACTGCAATTTTATACATAACTATCACGCAACTTTTCTCTTATAAATTCACCGTCAAGTCCATTTAATTTAGAAACCAAAATAATTCTCAGGTTTTTAATTTCCATTTCCTTTGCCAAGACATTGGCAAATACAACTTCTGGACCATAGGTAATGTATCTTACATCTTTAATAAGGTCTATAAAGTAATTGTCCATCTCCCTCTCAAAGTTTGATAGGGTTCCCTTTTCTTTAAAATCGTCAAGGCCATCCTTTATATACTTATAAATATCAAGCCTCTTGAAGGCTTCAGTATCTGAACTTATATCTCTATTTAATAAATCAAAATAAGTTTCTTCTCTTAGTTTGCCTCCAGGAACAATAACATGTTTTAAAAATTCTACATCTTTTTCCTGTTTTTTTGCCCTTAGTAGGGTCCTTATATTTGTAAAATCAATAAGATTTTTTGCATAATCTATAAATAGATCAACTTCAGATTCTTCTGCTAGTTCAAGTAGGTCCTTAAAGTAAGCATTATCAAGATATATATCAATAATTTGAGGGTCCTTCTTTTCTTCGTAAGATTCCTCTATTTTTCCTATAAGTTCAAAATATTTATTTCTCTTGCTGCCCTTTAAGATTCCATCTCTGTATTCCTTGATATCAAATCCACCAACTGTCATAAAGAGGTCCTTTAAATCTTCCTCCCCAATCTTTTCCTTAATTAGGACCTTAAGATTGTGGTAGAAGTATTTTAAAGTAACTAGGTCCACAGGGATCCTCGATGGGGAAATATCATAGACCTCATCATAGAATCTCGTGAGTTCCTCTTTTAAGATGACTTCATATTCTGTGGGAGAAGATATTTTATTTATAAACTTGTTGTAAACTGTATCAGATAGAGATCTAAGTGCGTCTTCCAAAGTATCTTGTTCAGATATCCTTATAAAGTTTTCACTTTTTAAAAGTTCCTTTTCCAAAACTCTCAGTCTTGTGGAACTTTGGATAAATTTATTTCTATCCATTAAATCACCTTTTCCTCTTAACTGAATAGTTCTTCAGCTAGATATTTTTCTAAATCTTCTCTCTCAGATTTTACAATAGACCTAAAGTCTCCATTGTAAATAAGGTTGTCTTTGTTTAGGACAAATCCACTTTTAATATCCTTATCAGATATTTTAAATCCTAGGTCTGCCTTTTCTACGGCATCCCTGTACTTTTTAGGTATATCAATAGTGCCACCCTTGAGATTTTCGTCTCCTAAATTATTTTTTAGGAAGCTAACAAAATCATCTTCAGATAGATTTTCAAGCTCCTCAACAACTTTATCAAGGACTTCATCAATTATCCTGTTTTTCTCAGATAATATTTTGTCCCTTGCCTTAAGCTCTTCTGATGACTTAGTTCTCTTGAAGATATCTTCTCTTTCTCTCTCGGCGATCCTATCAATTTTGTTGGCAAGAAATCTGCCATCTTCTTCTCTATTTTCTATAATAGTTGTTTTTTTCTCTTCAGCTTCTTTTATTATAAGTTGGGCTTTTTCCTCTGCATCCTTAATTATTTTATTTAAAATATTTTCAAGTCCTGCCATAGTATCACCTAGGCTCTAAATAGGATAAAGAATGAAATTGCAAAAGCAAGAATAGCGTAAAGCTCAACCATTACTGCAAAGATAATACCCTTTGCTTGTTGTTCTTCGTTTTTAGCAAGGATGTTGATACCTGCAACAGCTACCTTTCCTTGTGCAACAGCAGATACAAGTCCTGCAAGACCAATAACCGCACCACTTGCTAGATACATGAAACCTGTGTTAACTGGTGTGTCAGCTGCAAGTCTAAATAATATAAATAGTCCAATTACGAAACCGTAAAGACCTTGTGTACCTGGAAGCAATTGAAGTACAAGTGACTTACCAAACTTTTCTGGTTCATCAATTACAACTCCAGCAGCAGCTTCCCCTGCTAAACCTACTCCCTTAGCAGAACCTGCACCTGCAAGTGCAACTGCTAAAAAGATTCCAATTGATCCTAAAATCAATCCGCCATATTCTCCCATTAGTCCATTAAACATATAAATCCTCCTAGTCTATATTAAAGTAATCTGAATTTTCTATCATTTTCTTGAAAGGTATGCCTCCACCTTCATAGAATTTATTAAACATTTCTACATAAGTTAGCCTTGCTGTGTGAACATAGGCTGACAAATAAGAAAGAAAGGCATTAAATAATTGGAAGGCCACAAAAATTACTATGGCAAATAATTTACCAATTATATTTGATTCAAAAAGCATTCCCGCAATCATATTTATAGCAAGTCCCAAGAAAGAACCTGATAAAACTAGTGCCATAAGTCTTAGATAAGATACAAAGTCACCAAGATAAGATGTGATTCCATAAAGGGAATAAACTCCCCAACCAATCTTTGCTCCAGTTGACTTTTCATCCCTACCACCTGTTGCAACAATTCCAACCATGCCCACAATCATTATTATCATGAGTAGCTTGCTGTAAGGTGCAAATTGTGGAAGGAACTTTCCAAGTATAAAACCAATTGCTCCCAAGACTGCCATATACCAAAATCCTACATCATATAAGGCATCCTTTGGTTTGCCATCACGAATATTCATATAAGCCTTGATACCAAGACCAAAGAATATATGGATTCCACCTAGGATAACTGATAATATTACCAAGAGTGTAGAATCCTCTGCTGGGTCAATCAAGCTTGGTAATTCAATTATTCCTCCAAAGAAGGAACCAAATACTAGTCCAAATATAATTGTTGAAATAGATAGGTAGTTGAAAAACTTGAAAAACCTTCTCTTCTTATCTGTTAGATTAAACTTCTTCAAGGCAAAAAGTGTTGCCAAGAATACCAAAAGACCATAGCCAAAGTCTCCAACCATTATCCCTGCAAATATAAAATAGAAAGGTGCAAAGAAAGGTGTTGGATCTATTTCATTGTATTTTGGCATGGCATACATTTCTGTCATAAGTTCAAAAGGACTTACAAAGGCGTTGTTCTTAAGTAAGATTGGAACCTCTTTTGAATCCCTATCAGGATCTTCCGCCCTTAGATAGTAGTTGTCCTTGCAAACTTTTTGGATTTCTCTTTCCAAATCCTCCAGTTTGTCTTCTGGTACATAACCTTCAATTAGATTTACTTCAGTAGTCTTTAAAAACTTTCTCTCAGACATTATCTTTACTTTTTCATTTCTATAATGTTCATAAGAATACTTAAAGTCTTCTAAGTATTTTAAGTAAGTTTTTAATTCCTCTTCTATTTTATTATTTTTTTCAAAAAGTACTTCTTTATCTTTTTCGTAGGATCCTATAGTCTCCTCAACTTTTCCTTCTGACTTGATGTTTATAGGAGTGAATCCATAACTTGTCATGAGAGTCTTAATTTCATCATCTATGGATTTTTCAACTATCATTAAGTAGTAGTTAAAGTTTTTGTCCTTAGATACTCTTTCAAGGTAGGCTAAGTCATTTTTTATGACTTCTCCTTCAAAGTCATCTGCATGATTTGATGATACTGTTCCTGTGTAAATGTTTACAGAACCCAGCTTATTTAAGTCTTTTAAGGAAGATGATAAGCCCTCCCAAGGTTTTAACTCTGCAATTTTAGAATCAATGTTTTGAATCTTACTCTTGTTCTTATCCTTTCGATCAACTAAGTCCCTAATCTCACCGTCAATTTTTTCAAAGGGAAAGGTCATCGCCCTAGCCGTAAGTTCTTCAAGGCTTATATCATTAACCTCATCTTTCATAGCTTTAATTGGGTTTTCCTTGTCCTTAAACTTAAGTAAAAGATCAATATCTTCTTTAGATCTCTTTATTTTGTCATCAATTTCTATTAAATCTTCTGATGACCTAGGTCTTGTGAAATCATCTTCTGAAAAATTATCTTCATCAAAATCAGATTCGTCAATGTGAACATAGTTAAATTTTTGAAACTTATTTATTAAATTTTCCCTGTTCTCATCAAAGATAAAGAGTTTGAATTTTTTCATCTTAACTATTGCCATTATTCACAATCCTCTCTACCACTGACTTTACAACTTCAGCTTCTTTGCCTTTAGAATTTTTTGAAATCTCAGCAATTTTTTTCTCTGCCTCAGCACCTATGGGTTTAATAGCTTCTCCAGCTTCACGCCTTGCCTTTTCAACATAGGCATCTTTTCTATCTCTAGCTTCATCAACTATTTTTTGATAGGCTTCTTCGGCTTCCTCTTTTGCCTTTTCCATAATTTCTTTGGCTTTAACTTCAGCATCGCCAATTATTTTTTTTGCCTCAGCTTCAGTGTCTTTAACTTTTTTTACTGCATCATCTGACACTAAATCACCTCCAGTGTAAAATCTTTCACAAATTAATTATATCACTTGTTAAAACTATATTTAACTAAATATTTTTAACATTTAATTTGTACATAATTTAGTATTACCCTAATTATTATTATTTATTTGAAATTTAGGAAAAAAGTAAACTATAAATCCAATTTTGAAAATAAACGTAACTAGTTTCCTATTAACATTTTAACAAATTAAACTGATTTTTCCAAAATAAAAAACCACCTCTTAGGAAGTGGTTCAATAATAAATTTAATTTTTTAAAATACTTTGAAAAGCTGTCATGTTATAAATTTTTGAAACTAATAAAATTGAAATTAGTTTGTCCGCATAGTCCGTGATGATTTGAATTATAAAAACTATTAAAAAGTCTGGCAGGTCCATTACTGCACGAAGGGCTTGGACGATATAGGATGAGCCAGCAGTTGTGACAGTTCCAAAGAGATATGTTGCAATTAATGCCGATGAAATTGCTGCAGGAATCGACATAAAAGGAGTTAGATAAAATTTAGACTTGTAGTCATCTCGCTTTAAAAATTCAAAATAACCTGCAGTAAAACCTACGATTAATTGAGTTGGCATAAAGTATAGGGCAATTGGATCACCTATGGTGTTTACAAAGGCTGTTACAAGTCCAGCTAAAACACCAAAGACTGGTCCAAAGGCAAAGCCTGCCATTATTGTTCCTATAGAGTCAAGGTAAATTGGAAGCTTAACTACAACTCCAATCCAAGATCCAACCATATTTATAGCTATACAAAGTGCCAAAAGAGTGATTTTTTTTGTTGAAAACTTCATAGCAAATCACCTAAAACGTCTATGTCCACTTCTTCGCCAGTAATGAGCTCTATAAAATCTCTCCATACTTCAAAGACTTCTATTTCTTCATATATAATTACATTTTTTTCTTTCTTCATGAAGTCCATGGCATCCACCATGAGCATCCCTCTAGCAGGCCCGTCACATATGCACTCTGCATGATAAGTCCTTCCCGAAAATAAATCTGGATTTCTCTCTAAAAGAATTGTAAGAGGATCATTTATCACAGACCCAATAATTTTTTCATATTCCCAGTGAAAATCCATGTAGAAGTTTGTGATTTTTTCTAAAAAATTTCCTACTTCAAGATTAAGTCTATTTATATAAGAAAGTATGCTTGGCGTCAAGACAAACTCTCTTGTGACATCAAGAGGGACAATCTCAATTTTTCTAGGTGCATTCTTTATTACATAATCTGCTGCCTCTGGATCAACATAAAAGTTAAATTCAGCTACAGGACTCATGTTGCCATGACTTCTAAAGTTACCACCCATTACAATAATTCTAGTGTCCCTAAAGGCCTCCCTATCTTTTTCAAGAGCTCTTGCAAGATTAGTTAGGGGGCCCAAGGCAAAAATTGTCAATTCGCCCTTTCTTGCTTCCTCAATTAAAAAATCAATGGCATCTCCATTAACTTCTTTTTCATCATAGTCTAGATAAGTTTCACCAAGTCCATCTTCACCGTGAGTGTCTTCAGCATTTATAAAATCCTTACTAAGAGGTCCCTCTGAACCTATATAGATTTTAAAATCTTCATGCAAGAACTTCATAAGCCTTAGGACATTTTTTCTTCCCTTTTCAACATGAACATTTCCTGAAACCAAAGAGATCCCGAGGATTTTATATTCCTTTACCATGCTGGCTAGCATAATTGCAATGGAATCATCAATCCCGGGATCTGCGTCAATAATAATTTTCTTCATAATAACCTCCATTTCTTTGGAGAACAATTAGTTTTTTATACTTGGAGTTCCCGAACAAGTGAGATAAATTATACCTTATTTTTAATAAATAGACAAGCTTTTGCCTATCAAGTATAATTGACTTAGGCAAAATTAAAAAATTTTACACTGGAGTGATTAAATGAAAAAACTATTTAAAATCCTAATTCTATTTGCAGTTGCGCTAAGTCTATTCGCCTGCAATAAAAAAACTGAAGACAATCCAAAGGAAACAAATTCTAAAGAAACAACAGAAAAAACTGCAGCTGCAATTGACTTAGAGGACATGCCAATTGAAAAGTTCGACTTCCAAACTCTTGAAATTGAAAATGGAGATGTTGTAAAGTCTGAAGATTTTTATAAGGAAAAACCTCTTACTCTTGTAAATGTTTGGGGAACTTTCTGTGGACCTTGTAAAGCTGAGATGCCAGACCTTGCTGCCCTAGGCGAAGAATATAAGGACAAGATTAATTTTCTTGGAGTAGTTGTTGATACTAATGCAAGCATGGATACAAATGTTGAAGAAGCTCTAGAAATTATGAAAAATGCTGGAGTTACTTATACAAATATTATGCCAAACCCAACTACAGAAGACAGCCTTGTGAATATAACTGCAATTCCAACAACATTTTTTGTGAATTCTGAGGGAAAAGTCTTAGGTGGCTTCGTCGGACAAAAAGACAAGGAATCAATTGCTGCAACAATTGATAAATTATTAGAAGAAAATAAATAATTCTAAGGTTTATACAAATTTACGAGCTCATAAGAAAAATTTAGTTTGTAAAAACTTATTAGGTTATAAATAATTACTAACTTGTATAATTATTAAAAGTTGTAAAAATTCATTAAGTAGTGAAGAATTACTAACTTATATAAACTTGCACTTTAATAAAAATTTATTAAGAGATGGGAAACCATCTCTTTTTTATTTTACCAACTGACTCTTAATCAGTGGACCTTCTTAATTTCATTCAAGTATTTACATGTTGTTAATTTTTCACTAATGGGTACTTAATAAGAAATAGGAGGATTTAAAATGATTTATGATTATAAAGTAGAAAAACAAGATGGATCTTTTTTAGATTTAAGTGATTTAAAGGGAAAAGTTATTTTAATAGTAAACACTGCAACTAGATGTGGCTTTACACCCCAATACAATGATTTGCAAGACCTTTATGACAAGTATCACGACAAGGGACTTGAAATAATAGACATACCTTGCAACCAATTTAAGGAACAAGCTCCAGAAAGTGATGAGGAAATCACAAAATTCTGTAAATTGAATTTTAATATTGAGTTCCCACAAATGAAAAAGGCTGAAGTTAATGGCGAAAATGAACTTGAACTCTACAAGTTTTTAAAATCTCAAAAGGGCTTTGAAGGTTTTGGAAATGGTCCCAAGGCACTTGCCATGGCAACATTTTTAAAATCTAGGGACAAGGACTACAAGAACAATCCCGACATAAAGTGGAACTTCACAAAATTCATAATTGATAGAGACGGCAATGTAGTTGAAAGATTTGAACCAACTGCAAAAATGGATCTTGTTGATAAAAAAATTTCAGAGTTAATTTAAAATTCTAAGTTAAAAGATTCATAAAAGCAAAAAAGACTTCTGTATTAAAAATTTTACAGAGGTCTTTTTCTTTAATTATTTTAAATTTAAAACAAAGGATTACGATTAAATATTTGCTACTTGTTTTTAAATATAAGTTCACAAGAAAAAAGAGGGAGCATTAACTCCCTCTAATTTTTTATTTATTTAAGATTTGTAATCCAAAGATTAGTCAATAATCTTTGATACTACTCCTGATGCTACAGTTCTTCCACCTTCACGAATAGCGAATCTTAGTCCTTCGTCCATTGCGATTGGTGTGATTAGTGTTACTGT
>JAWGHR010000003.1:0-182509 GCA_032560695.1 Peptoniphilus harei
ATTAAATATGCTCATAAAGTCTTTAACATAAATTCTGTTAGGCTTTCCAAGTCCTTGTCTTTTCTTTTCAATCAGTCCTATTCCTGATTTAATATCAAGTTCAGCTATTAATTTATTTGCTTTTTCACTGGCACAATTAAATTGACCTTTTATACTTTCAATCGTGTAATAAATAAAGACTTTTCCATCTTCATCTATCCAGCCATTTTTATATGAAAGACCCATTCGATTAAGCATATATGAATACAAAACTTTAGCTTCGATAGATATGCTATCAAAAAGCTCATCTTCCATTAATACCATAGGTAACCTAATGAAGTTATACATCTCAGATTGCCTATTATAAAAATAATCAAAATTCATCTCTACCTCCTTACTTTGAATAAAAAAAGAGTAGCCTTATTTAAGCTACTCTTGTAGAAAGTATAAAATGGGTTTTATCTTATTATATTTTCCTTTGTGTCTCCTCATACCAGTTGTAAAACTACTCTTACGTCCATGTAGTTTTTTTGAGTCTTTTTGACGTATCCTTCTTCATCTTTATCGAAGACAAAATGCTTATAAAACTGCTTAAAATGCAGGATTTCTAAATTTACATCTTTTGTATCAACGCTATAGTCTCCACGTGGGAGGTTTTTGGGAACTGATCGACTATTTCTAGTTCTTCTATTTCATAGCCTCTTTCTTTAAAGACTCCAAGGTCTCGGACTAGGGTTACTGGGTTGCAGGATATATACAAAAACTTTTCTGGGTCGAAGTCTATTATCTTGTCTATGGCTTTTGGGTTTATTCCCTCTCTTGGCGGGTCGAGGACTATTAGGTCTGGGTTCTTGTCTAAGTCGTCTAATACTTTTAAGACGTCTGATGCTATAAATTCTACATTGTCGATCCCGTTGAGCTTCGCATTTTCTCTTGCTGCTTCTACTGCTTCTTCTACTATCTCTACGCCTATAACTTTTTTTGCTGACTCTGCTAGGACTTGGGTTATGGTTCCTGTTCCTGAATATAAATCAAAGACTAACTTGTCCTTTGCGTCGATTTTTTCTCTCGCCATCTTGTAGAGGACTTCTGCTGATTTTGTATTTGTTTGGAAGAAGGAGAAGGGACTTATTTTAAATCTTAGTCCGAGGACTTCTTCTTCGATGTGGTCCTTGCCGTAAATTAATTTTATTTCTTCTGGCACTATGGCATCTGATAGGGCATCATTCTTCACGTGATAGATTGAAACTATTTGGCCCCTTAGGTCTAGGTCAAGTAAAAATTTTATAAATGCTTCTTCATCAAGCTTGCTTTGGCTTGATGTTGAAAGTAAAATCATTATCTCTCCCGTCTTTGTTGCCTTTCTTATTAGGAGGTGACGGAGGAATCCTTCGTGTCTCTTCCTATTGTATTGAGCTTCTCCAAGGTCTTCAAAGTAATTTCTCACTTCTGCTCTTATTGTGTTAAAGTCCTCGTCAACAATCTTGCAGCCTGTGGTGTTTATGATTTCGTGAAATCTATTCTTCACGTGAAGTCCAAGTGACAAGGGTCCATCCTTGTATTCGTCGCCAAAGGTGTATTCCATTTTGTTTCTATAGTTCTTGTGGATTGGCGATGGAATAATTTCCATTTCTCTTTCGATTCCATTTTCTTTAAATAGGTTTTCTATTAATTCTTTTTTGTATTTAAGTTCATCTTCATATCTAAGAGTTTGATAAGTACATCCGCCACACTTTTCTGAGTGAGGGCACTGGCTTTCTATTTCTATGTCAGATCTTTCTATTATGTTAAGAAGCTTCGCCTTCTTTGACTTCTTGCCTCTTGCTTTTATTTCAACTCTTTGTCCAACTATTCCACCCTTAAAGTGGTATTCTCTATCTTCAAAGCTTCCCCTTGATAGGTTAGGAAATCTCGATTCATCTATTTTAACTATGATACTCATTATGTCACTCCTTTAGAGAAATTATATCAAATTATATATGCCTCCTCAATTTAATAGATTAAGAATAATCTGTTACATTTTTTAATTTTTTTATAGTCTTTAATTTATATTTTTTATTTATTTGGTATAATAAATTTGACAAGACTTTGTTGGTGGGGAGTCCCACGAAAATTTTTTGGAGGTATTATATGAAAAAATCATGGTTGGTATTGCTACTTGCAATGCTAATGACTCTTACTGCTTGTGGCGGTAACAAGAAAGAGGCAAAAGCTGATGGCGAAGGAAATGTTATTGAAGATTTAAAAATCCAATTTGTTCCTTCTAGAGAACCAGATGAAATTGTAACTAAGACTGAACCACTTAAGGAAATCTTAAAGGCTAAGCTTGCTGAAAAAGGTTACGATGTTAAAAACATTGACATCACAGTTGGTACTAACTACGAATCAACTGGTGAAGCTCTAAGTGCTGGTTCAGTTGATATTGGGTTTATCCCTGGTGGAACTTATGCTATCTACGATGATGGTGCTGAAGTTCTTCTTACTGCAACAAGAAAGGGCCTTTCTGTTGATTCTGAGGATCCAAAGGAATGGAACGACAAGAAGCCTACAGAAAAGGCTGAAGAACAAGTTGACTTCTATAGATCACTTGTAATTGCTGGTCCATCTGAAAAGGGTATGGAACTTGCTGCAAAAGTAAACAATGGAGAAAAGTTAACTTGGGAAGACCTTGCAAGTGCTAAATGGTCTGTAATGGGATCATCTTCATCTGCTGGTTACATTTACCCATACCTATGGCTACAAAAGAACTATGAAAAGGGTCTAACTGATCTTCCTTCAGTTGTTCAAGCTGACTCTTACCCATCTTCTATGGCAAGACTTGCTTCTGGCCAAGTTGATATTATGGTAGGTTTCGCTGATGTTAGAGTGGACAATGCTGAAAAATGGCAAAATGAATTTGGCAAGACTAAGTCTATCTGGGATGAAACTAATGTAATTGGTGTAACTGATAAAATTTACAACGATACAATTTCAGTTTCTAAGAACTCAGAAATTATGACAGATGACTTCAAAAAAGCTCTTCAAGATTCTTTCATTGAAATCGGTGAAAGTGAAGAAGGTAAAGACATCATTGCTATCTACAGCCACGAAGGTTACAAGGTTGCTGAAGATAAGAACTATGATGGCGAAAGAGAAGCACAAAATTTATTAAGAGAACTTAAAAATTAAGAAAGGGCTTCATTAGAAGCTCTTTTTTATGAGGAGAATTATGATTGAATTTAAGAATGTAGATAAAGTTTATCCTGGTGGATTTAAGGCCCTAAAAGATATTAACTTGACTATTAAGGACGGCGAATTCGTAGCCATAATAGGAAGGTCTGGTGCTGGTAAGTCTACCCTAATTAGAACTATAAATAAGATGCACGACATTAATGCAGGGACTCTTACTGTTGATGGAGTTGACGTTAAATCTCTAAAGGGAAAGGACCTTCGCAAGTTTAGGAGAAATATTGGTATGATCTTCCAATCCTTTAACCTTGTAGAGAGAATTTCTGTTATTAAAAACGTAATGTCTTCCTTTGTTCCTGATTTAAATCCCATCCAGTCCCTATTTGGAATTTATCCAAAGGAATGTAAGCTAAAGGCTCTTGAAGCTCTTGAACAAGTTGACATCCTTGACAAGGCCTTTGAAAGAGCTGACAACCTATCTGGTGGACAACAACAAAGGGTAGCCCTTGCTAGGACTCTTGTCCAAAATCCAAGCATTATCCTTGCTGACGAACCTGTTGCAAGTCTTGACCCTGTAACTGCAAGACAGGTTATGGATTATTTCAAAAAAATCAACGAGAATCTTGGAATCACTATCCTATTAAATATCCACCATGTTGAGCTCGCCCTTGAATATGCCACAACAGTTCTTGGCGTTCGTGATGGAGAAGTAATCTATTATGGCCCAGCCAAGGATGTGGACGACAAAGTTTTAAAATCTATTTATGGAGATTCCTTTGAAGAAATAAAAATGGAGGAACTATGAGCCTCTACTACAAAATCTTTAAACCAAAAAAACATACCCTAAAGTCTGGTAAGGAAGTCTATGAGAAGCCAACTTTGACAATACCTATACTTGTTCTCTTGCTTCTATTTACCATGCTTTCTGTAAGGGTGACAAACTTTTCGCTGGCAACTCTTGCGAAAAATATTCACAAGCTATTTGCCATTTTATCTCCTATGTTTAAGCCAAACTTCTCCTACTTTCCTTCAATAGTGGGGCCACTTTTAGACACAATAAAGATGTCCTTCTTGGGATCCTTTTTAGGTGCAGTTTTGGCAATGCCCTTTGCCTTCTTGGCATCAAATAACATGGTAAATAACAAGGTCATAAACTGGATTGTTAAATTACTTTTCTCAATCCTACGTACCATTCCAACACTTGTGTCTGCACTTATAGCAACTTATATTTTTGGACTTGGTGCCTTTGCTGGTACAGTTGCCATATTTTTATTTTCCTTCTCCTATGTTGGAAAGCTAACTTATGAGCAAATCGAAACAGTTAACATGGGAGCCTTTGAGGCAATGATATCCATGGGCTTCACTAGGACTATGGCATTTTTTAAATCCATTGTGCCAGAGATCCTTCCCTTTTATTTATCAACTGCCCTTTATAACTTTGAAGGTAACGTGAGATACGCTGCCATCCTTGGTTATGTTGGTGCCGGTGGACTGGGACTTCTTATTAACGAAAACATTAACTGGAGAGACTACAACCGTGTGGGCATGATACTCTTGATGTTACTTATAACAGTATTTATCATCGAAAATATCAGCTCCTACTTTAGAAGAAAGTTGAATTAATATGTCAGAAAAAGTAATAGAAAAACTAAAATCAGAACCAAAAAATCATGCCTACATCTTGATGATTGTGGCAGTAATTTTATTTATGATAATCTGGTCATCTTCTGTAATTAATTTTGATTCTGCTACAAAAGATGGGATGGAAGTAGCCAAAAATATTATTAAGGGAATCTTTAACCCCAATAGGGACATGCTCTTTAATCTAACTACAAAGGGTGTTCCTTACCTCCTACTTGAAACTATTTGTATAGCCTTCTTGGGTACCCTTGTGGGAGCAATAATTGCCATGCCACTTAGCTTTTTGGCATCATCAAATATTGTTCCAGCTCCAGTGGCTTATCTAGTTAGGATGTTTATTATCCTAATTAGAACAATTCCAGCAATTGTTTACGGCCTAATGTTTATTAGAGTAACTGGACCTGGTCCCTTTGCAGGACTTATGACCATGTCCTTTACATCTATTGGTATGCTTACAAAATTATTTTCAGATAACATAATGAACCTTAACAAGGCAATACTAGAATCCTTCTCATCAATTGGAGCCACAACCTTCCAAAAGATTCGCTTCGGTATAATTCCACAACTTTTTGCCAACTTTGCATCAACAACAATTTATCGTTTCGACATAAATTTAAGAGATGCTTCAGTCCTTGGACTTGTTGGAGCAGGTGGTATCGGTTCACCACTTATGTTCGCTATTAACTCCTACAAGTGGCGTGAAGTTGGAGCTATCCTCTTGGGACTAATTGTTCTAGTTTTATTTATTGAGTACTTCTCAACAAAAATAAGAGCAAGACTAGTAGGTGAAAAATGATTTTAAAAATAATTCACACATCAGACTTGCATGGATATTTTTTCCCAACAGACTATCTTGATAGGGAAGAAAAAAACACAGGTTACCTGTCCCTATTAAATAACATAAAAAAAGATGACACGACAATCATAACAGACGGAGGGGACATCCTTCAGGGGTCTTCCTTCGCCTATTATGTGAAAGAAAATTTAAGCTCAGAAATAATTGCAGACATAATGCAAAATGTAGACTACTACACACTGGGCAACCACGACTTCAACTATGGCTACGACTACCTTAAGACTTATGTAGAAAACATGAAGGGCAAGCTAGTCTGTGCCAACGTCAAAGACAAGACTGGGCAAATTAAATTTGATCCCTATGCTATAAAAGAAATTGCTGGCTACAAGATTGGGATTGCTGGCGTGGTTACAGATTGGGTCAACCTATGGGAGAGAAAAGAAAATCTTGTGAACTTTGAAGTAACAGATGCCTTTGAAGGAGCCAAGAGAGCCCTTGATGGACTTAAAAAAGAAAATACAGATTTTAATATTTTAATCTATCACGGTGGTTACGAAATCGACTTAGAGAGTGGCAAGAAACTTTCAGAAACTACAGAAAATATTGGGGGAAGGCTAGCAAAGGAATTGGACTTCAATCTAATATTGGCAGGCCACCAACACATGGAGATTGCAGGTTACGTTAGTAATACACTTGCTATTGAAACTCCAGCCAATGGATCCAAGGCAGCCTTTGTTGAAGTTAATCTTGATACTAAAGAAATGAAGGCCTCCTTCATAGAGCCAAAGCTTGGAGAAAACGCCCTAATAGAAAAATATAGAGACGTGGAAGAAAAAGTCCAAGACTATCTCGACGTGCCAATAGCAAAGCTCAGTCGTGACTACATGCCAGAGGACAGGATAAAAATGGCTCTTAAGGGTTCGGACCTTGCAGACCTAATAAATAAGATTCAGTTGGACTACACGGGGGCAGATATTTCCATCACTTCTTTTGCCAATGTCATCTCAGGTCTAAAGAAGAACTTGACCACAAGAGACGTCCTAAACACCTACAGGTTCCCTAACACAACAGTGGTACTTGAAATAGACGGCAGAAGACTAAGAGATGCCCTAGAACAAAACTTTTCCTACATCGAGTATGATGGTTCCTACAAAATTTCAAAGAAGTTTTTGGAGCCAAAGGAAGAGCACTACAACTTTGACTACTTCTACGGCATAGACTTCGAAAAGGACCTTACAAAAAAAGTAGGCGAGAGGATTGGCAAAATCTTCTTCAAGGGCAAGGAAGTTAAAGACAAAGACACTTTCTCCCTTGTTATGAATAACTACAGGGCCACAGGAGCCGGCGGATTTGATATGTATAAGGACCTAAGAGTCATAAAAAATTACGACAAAGAAACCTCAGAAATCTTACTAGATTATTTTAGAAACCTATAAAATTTAAAGACTATAAAATAAAAAAGAGACTTCGGTCTCTTTTTTTTGCTATTGATTTACAAGTTTCAATTTTAAAACATTCACATAAATTTGCACAAAAAAATAAGACAGTCGCCTGTCTTATTCATAAAGATTCCTGCCTCCAAATTTAATTTTGCTATTATTTAGAGCCTTCTTTTGTGGATAGTTGTAATTAGAAATCATCGACCTAAAAAGCGTAGCAGCTTCCGACCTCCTAATTGATCTTGCGGGATAAAAGTTACCATCAGAGTAACCTCTTAAAATCCCTGCATCCACAAGGGCACCTACGTAGCCCCTTGCCGAAGGGCTTATCCTTGCCCTGTCGCCAAACTCATTTGTTGAACCTTCCCTCGGTGATAGTGAATATACATACCCAAGAATTTCTGCAACTTCTTCTCGTGTAATTTCCCTATTTGGATTTAGCTTACCAGTTGTTGGTGTAATGTAACCTGCCTTTATGCCCTTAGCTACATCATTGTAAAACCAATCAGATGTACTTACATCAGAAAAAGTCACAGTATAAGTCTTATCATAAGCTGCTAAAGAATTAACAGTGGCATAAAACTCTGCTCTTGACATGTTTTCATTAGGTTTAAAAGTCCCATCTTGGTAACCAGACATAATCTTCTTGTCAGTTATAAAGTCGACTGAAGCTTCTGCCCAATGACCTCTTGTGTCTCTAAAAGTTTTTGCAGATACAGTGCTTGTCAAAATCAATGCTGAGGAGATAATGATCAATGAAGTCCTCTTAAAAATCTTCATCTTTATCACCTTCACTCTTATTATATATCAAAGTCATCTATATAACAGGCTTTCTATTTTAAGTTTCTGTTACAAAGGATTTTTTGGTGTAACACTCTTGCAACATTAGTTCCTTTATTATCATAATATAATATTTTGTCGCTTTTCTTTGGATTTTAACGTGTAAGATAGGACAAGCTTGTGAGGATTCATGACCTTTTAATTTCTTGTAGTTTAGTAAGTTCCCATGTCTTTGTAAATATTTATAACTTTATAAATTCCTATTGCCCTGTAAATATTTATAACTTTATAATTTTCTATGACTTAGTAAATTTATATAGCTTAGTTAACGTTTATAAATTTACAAGAAAATAGAGATGATTTCTTTTTCAATAACTCAAATTACTTTGTAATTTAAAAAAAGAGTCTATATTGTAACTCTTCTCTAAAAAATAATAAATTTTAAATTCATTAAAAAGTTCTTCTCTTTTATAGAGCTATAAGATTTAACTCCTTTCTTAAAATTATGCAAATAAAAAGAGAACAGCTTATGTATTCAATAACTGTTCTCTAAGGGAAGAAAAAAGATGATGAAGTTTTCACTTCATGTATATTGTACTTTAGTTAATAATTTTTGTCAACGGTTTTATGAAAATATTTTCAAAATATTTTATCTTTTATATATTGGCTTATTTTCAATATTGTGAAAGTTTTTATCCTGTTTATTAAGAATATTATGAATATATTTTCATAGACTTCCCTAGGAGTTTTTTTATGGTAGAATGATAGAAGAGGTGATATTTTGTTAAAAGATATAATTTTAAAAAGAAGAAGCGTTAGAAAATATAAAGACAAAGAAGTTGACAGAGAAAAGTTAGAAGAACTTTTAATGTACGCTTCCATGGGACCAAGCAACGGCAACTCCCATCCAGTAGAATTCATAGTAGTTGACGACAAGGACAAGATTGAAGACCTATCTAACATGGACTCCTTCGCAACTCTTTACCTTAAAGATGCGCCAGTAGTTGTAATTGTCATCGCTAACACAGATATTTGCAAAACTTGGGTAGAAGAAGCTTCACTTACAGCAGCTTACCTACAACTTCTACTTGAAGAGGAAGGCCTTTCATCTTCTTGGATCAATGTAAAAGAAGGGAACACTGCTGGCAAGATTTCTTATGAAGAATACTTCGCAGAAAACTTCGGTGTGAAAAAACCTTATAGGGCTCAATGCCTAATCCCAATTGGCTACAAAAAATCAGGCACAAAGGACCACGAAGAATTTGACGTTTCTTCAAAGGTTCACTACAACGAATTTTAATTAAAAAAGATTCATCTTCTATGAGGTGAATCTTTTTTTCTTGTTTTTAATTTTATTTAAGAATCCTATAAAATTATACATCTCTAATAGGAGGACTTTCATTACTCCTTCATAAGAAGCTATAACATTTCATTGGACGGCAGCATTTATGTCTTATTACTTTTGCCTTAAGTCAACTCCATCTACCTTGCTCATTCTCTTCTGCTTGTGCTTTCATATTTTCCATCCCAAACAATATCTAAATAATTTTTAGCATCTGTGTCGCCTTCTGTTGAAACAAATATTAAGTTTGAATTCTCATCTATATTTAATTTTTTTCTCTCATCTTCATATCTTTCATCAGCTAAAATCTTTGCAATAACTCCAAAGGGCGCTGCCCCACTTTCGCCAGATATAATTTTTCGGTCATCCTTGTAAGGGTTTCCCAGAACTCTCATGCCAAAGGCAGCAAACTCATCTGATGCACTTATGAAATTTTCGCAGTTATCTAAGAGTACCTTAAGGCCAAAGGTGTTTGGTTCTCCACAAGCAAGACCAGCCATTATTGTCTTGTGGTCTCCACCAACTAAAACTCTTTCATTTGCCTTTGCTGACTCATAAATACAAGCCACTGTATCTGGCTCAACTATTGTAATTATCGGCTTGTCGTCCCCATACATATTTGCAAAAAATCCTGTTGTTGCTGCTGCAAAGGACCCTACACCTGCTTGTAAGAAAACATGAGTTGGTTTAATATTTTTCTCTTGCAAACTTTCGTACATTTCCCAAGCAAGGGTCATGTAGCCCTGCATAATCCACTTAGGAATATCTTCATAGCCATCCCAAGCTGTGTCTTGGACCATTATGTAGCCCTTTTCTTCTGCAAGTTTGTTGGCTTCTCTAACGCATTCGTCGTAGTTTAGGTCTAAAACTTTTACAGTGGCACCTTCTTTTTCAATGTTTTTAACTCTTTCTTCAGCTGATCCCCTTGGCATGTAAACAATTGATTTTTGATTTAGCTGGTTGGCAGCCCAGGCAAGACCACGACCGTGGTTTCCATCAGTTGCAGTTATAAAAGTCACTTCTCCAAGCTTGTCCTTAATTTCCTCAGATGTAAGCTTTTCAAAAGTCAGGTCCTTTATATCCATCCCAAGCTTTTCAGCAATTACCTTTCCAATGGCAAAACTTCCTCCAAGAACCTTAAAGGCATTTAAACCAAACCTATAGGATTCATCTTTGACTAAAATGTTTTTCACTCCAGCCTTTTCTGCAAGATTTTTTAAGTCGACAAAGGGAGTTTCTTCATACATAGGGAAGCCCATGTGGTAGTCGTGAACCTCTCTTGCCACCTCTTCATTTAAGAAGCTCGTGTCGTATTTCTCTCTCTTGTCATCTTTAAGTCTTGTAAAAATATCTAACATCCTATCTCTCCTTTATTTAGTAAAATATATAATAACCTGTATATCTTTATCATAAGTTATCAGCCTAATAAAAAGCAAGACAAGACTAGAAAACAAATTATTATGGCCTACAGGCTTAGTTAAAATCCACTGGACCTGTTTCATTTCAAGTTTTTCTTCAATAAAAAAAGATCCACCCCCAGGTGAATCTCTATTCTTAATTCTTATTTAAATAAACTGACAATAAAGTCTATTAATTTTTCCAAAAAGCTCTTTGTGTTTTCAACAGCCTTTTCTCCCTCAGGGGAGTTTAAAAACTTTGAAGCCTTGTCCTTGTACTTGACAGCAGTGTCTGCCATCCTGTTCCAGTCAACGTCAGCGTTCTTCATATTGTTAAAGAGTCCAACAAGTTTGTCCTCTTGGCTCTTTGTAAGATTTATATTGTAGTTGTTAGTAACACTTTCGATTATGACTCTAACTTCCTTCTCGTCCTTTGGCATATTCTTTGCCATGGCATCCTTGATTTCATAAATTATGTCGTTAGTCTTTTCATCGCCAAGCTCTTCAGATAATTTGGTTTGAACAACCAGTTCTTCATTAGCAACCTTCTTGAGGTCCTCTGGAAGTTCCTTACCTGTGTTTGCTTCATAGGCTTTTAAGATTCCAGTCAAGGCTGCTGTTCCACTAACCTTTCCTGGCGCAGTTACATAAATATCAGCATCTTCAATTCCAACAGTGTTTAGGGCATTGATAAAGGCATCTTCCTTTACCACCCTAATGTTGTCTGAGAGTTCAATAGTTAGGCCACTGCCAGCTTTTTCATATCTAACAATAGCAGAGGAAATTGCCTTGTTGCCAATTTCTTTGGATGACAAAACATCTCCAAGATACTTGTACTCTTCTGCGTTAGTAACTTCGATGATTTTTGCATTTTCACTTGCATTCATCTCACGAAGCATCTCACTTTTTTGACTTTCCTTTAGGTCGGCACCCAGTGTTACAATCTCGTCGCCTTCCTTGGCAAAAACAAAGCCAGGTATAAGGGCAAGAGAAAGTGCCGCCGTTAAAATTTTATTTCTTATCTTCATAACATCCTCCATTTTTTTATTATAATAGCACTTATATATGAATAATACTTAAAAAGTATGTGAAATTTATCTATCACTTATTAAGAAATTATTAAAATCTTGTGGCATTATAAGTTTTAAAAACTCTTGTCTCATAAATTTTTAAATTATCACAAATGAAAAAGAGCCAGTCTCCCAGCTCTTAACTTTTATCTGACAAAAATTGTAACTGTCCTAGTGTCTTTATCCCATTCTATGTCTTGCTTAATATTATCCTCTGTGTTTCCATTTGTTAGACCAAAAACATTTGCAACATTTGATACTGGTACTAGGATTCGTGAATTAATATTTAAGGGTTTGGAATCCATCTTTAAAATTTCTCCATTTGATAAAACTATCTCATCATTATCAATTTGGATTTCAGCCCTTCGTCCATTTTTAATAAATGTTGCAGTCCTAGTGTCTTCATTCCACTTAACTTCTGCATCAAGAGCCTCCCCAACGTACCTAAGTGGCAACATAGTCCTCTCATTTTTTATAAGTGGAGCTACATCCATTTTATAATATCTTGTAAGGCCGTTTCTGATTTCCTCGTAGTTATAGTCATCAATTGTGAAAATATACTTCAAGCTGTCTTTTTCTGGCACTCTTGTAACCACTGGATAAGTCGGAGTGTAGTCGTGTCTTTTAAATATAGGCTCTTCTATTTTTTCTACAACTTGAGTATCTGGTTTTGGATTAGGTTTTGGCTCTGGTCTTACTTCAGGTTTGGGTTCTGGCTTAACTTCTGGCATTTTTGTGTTTGTAACTGTCAACTCATCGTCACTATAAGAAACAGTAAATCCTTCAGGAACTTCTGGTTCGTAGGCATAATATGTGTAGTCTTGACCCTTGTTATCAGTTACTGGCAGTTTTTCAAAAATCTTTGACAAGTTGTCCTTATTTGAATTAAAAACTCCAACTTCTTCTAAGTCTGAATTAGTGTTTTTCCTATATAAAATAATTTTTGTATCTTGAGGATCTCCACCAACCCACTTTACATTAACTGTTATATCTTTAGTAGGACTCTTGTAGTTGTTAGTTACATCAAGACCATGGTAAGTCACTTCATAATTTTCTGGAACTTCTGCTTCTTTGACAAAGTATTTGTATTCCTTTCCATCATCATTTGTAACTCTCATATTATTCCAAGTGTAAGTAAACTTACCTTTTTCTTCTTTTACTTCGTAGTTTTCTGATACTTTTTCTTCTTCATCAGACCCTTTTATACTTCTATAAAGTTCTAGATTAACTTCCTTATGGTCTTCTTCTTTTCCACCAACCCAAGTCTTTGTTGCGACAAGGTCTTTTGTAGCTATTGGTTTGATTTCTTCAGCTTCTATTGGCTTAATAGTGTAAGTAACAGTGTAGTTGTTCCCAGCTTTTTTTACTTCTTTATTATATTTGCCAATGTCTGGGAATTTTAAGTTATATCTTAGTTCTTCGCCTTCATCAAATTTATATTCTTGAAAAGATTTAGACCAATTATTACTTGCCTTTACAGAGTAGTCTTTACCCATTCCTTGTGGAGATATTGTAAAATTTATTTGCTTAGGTCTTGTATTATATTTATTATTTTCATCTTCCCAAACTACATTCACATTAAAATCAGTTTTTTCAGGAATATGCTTATATGTTATTGTAAAGTCATCTTTTGAAATTATTTTTTTATAATTCTCAAGTTCTCTTCCATCTAGTTCATAAGCTTCCCATCCAGCTGGAACATTTCCAAAGACCTGACTTTCTTTATTCATTCCTCTTGATGGGATTTCCAAAACTTTGAATAAAGGTCCATTCTCGTCGTCATTTGCATTATCTAACTTTAGATAATAGACTTCTTGATTTGTCCTTATTCCATCCCTATCATTGTCGTCATCCCAAACAACTGTAATTATTTCACTATCTTTATTATTAACTGGAATTGGGCTTGACCCACTACTATCATTAATACTATAATTTACTCCACACTTTTCTGTTTCTTGAATATAATAATATGCATCCTTGGTTATCTTTACCATATAATTCAAGATTATTTCTGCATCATTATCTAATCCATTTAAAAGTCTCAGTTGATCTTTACTTAATTTATATTTAAAACCTGAGGAATAAACTTCTAAATCCTCATTAGTTTCAAAGACTTTAAATTCATCAATTAAATCTGATAACCTAATTTTTTTCTTATTAATATTGGCATATAATTCAAGTCCAATAGAGTCTTCTTGAAGCTCTAAACCTCTTGATAGTGTAGCTCCTAAATAAAAATCCCCATATTGACTTCCTTGTTTGCGATCTACTTTTACTTCACGAGGAATTTTTTCTTCTCTTATTTGACACTTATCCAAATCATCAGCTGCAAAAACTGCCTGACCTATAAAAAGTAAAAACACAAAAAATATAAGGAAAATTTTTCTTTTGTTCATCGCCCTTCCTCCTATATTGATTTGTCTCGTTAAATCAAAGTATAGCCATCTGGCTTCAGAATGTCAACGAAGCTAGCTACTGTAAAATTAAATAAGCTTTTGTTTTCTAGATTTAAAATTTACAAGAAAAAAGAGCCGGTCGCCCAGCTCTTAATTTTTTATTCTTCATGAAATCTCAGCATATCTTCGAAGATAAACCACATGTCCTTTACTTCATCCTTCTTTGATGAGGAGAAAGGAATTATATTCTCCCTGTGCTTGACTCCAAGCTTCTTGGCAATCACTGAAATGTGTTTATCTACTTGAGATTTTTTTATTTTATCTTTTTTTGTTGCTATAACTATGCCCGAGAAACCCGACTCAATGATGTAGTCATACATTTGCTTGTCAAGGGCTGTTGGCTCGTGTCTTATGTCAACAAGTAAGATAGTTTCAACTAAGTTGTCCCTATGTTCAAGATACCTGTTTATGATACCTGCCCATTTTTCTTTCTCAGCCTTGGCAACTTTTGCGTAGCCGTAACCTGGCAAGTCCACGAGACGCAAATCATCATTGACCCTGTAAAAGTTTATAGTCCTAGTCTTGCCTGGTGTTGATGAAGTCCTTGCAAGATTTTTTCTATTTAACATTGCATTAATAAAAGATGACTTGCCAACATTGGACCTGCCTGCAAAGGCAAACTCCTTGATGTTTGTGTCGGGATATTGTTTTTCTTCTACTGCAACTTTTTCTAGTTCTGCCTTATTTATCTTCATTAAAATCACCTATGGCAATCTCTGCTACTTCTTCAAACTTGGAAACTGGTCTCACGTCTAACCTCTTTATTGCTTCTTCTTCAATTTCCTTTAAGTCTCTCTTGTTATCTTCTGGAATAATTACAGTCTTAACTCCATATCTTTCTGCTGCCAAAAGTTTTTCCTTTAGGCCGCCAATTGGAAGGACCTTACCACGAAGAGTTATCTCTCCCGTCATGGCTACGTCGTTTTTAACTGGCCTCTTTGTTAGAGCCGATAGGACTGATGTGGCTATTGTGATCCCTGCCGATGGACCATCCTTTGGCACTGCCCCTTCAGGCACGTGTATGTGGATGTCTGTTGTGCTCCTAAAGTTTGGGTCAAGCTTAAACTTGTCTGCATTGGATGCAATATGAGAGATGGCAGCTATGGCTGACTCCTTCATAACATCTCCAAGTGATCCTGTTAGGGTTAGCTTGCCCTTGCCTGGCATAACTGTAGTTTCTATTACAAGGCTTGTTCCACCAACTTCTGTCCAAGCAAGTCCATTTACTGAACCAACTTCAGGAGTTTTTTCTGCTTCAGAAATCCTGTAAATTTTTTCTCCAAGATAGTCCTCGATATTTCTTGTGGAAACAGAAACCTTGTCTAAATCTTCTTCCACAATCTTTAGGGCAGCCTTTCTAACAATTTTTGAAATTTGTTTTTCAAGCCCCCTTACTCCAGACTCACGAGTGTAATAATCTATTATGTCCTTGATGGCCCTATCAGAAATGCTTATGTTTTCTTTCTTAAGTCCATTTTCTTCAATTTGCTTTGATATTAAATATTTTTTTGCAATATTGAATTTTTCGTTAGGAGTGTAGCCTTCAAGTTGGATCACTTCCATCCTGTCGAGAAGTGGTCTTGGTATAGTTGACCTTGTGTTGGCTGTGGCAATGAAAAATACCTTTGATAGGTCAAAGGGAAGTTCCAAGTACCTATCTGTAAAGGAATTGTTTTGTTCTGGGTCAAGAACTTCTAGTAGGGCTGAGGCAGGGTCGCCCTTAAAGTCATTGCCCACCTTGTCTATCTCGTCAAATAAAAATACTGGATCATTTTTTCCAGCCTTCTTTAAGAGAGAAATAATTCTTCCAGGAAGAGCTCCAATGTAAGTCCTCCTGTGACCCCTTATCTCTGCTTCGTCAGTTACTCCACCAAGGCTCATGCGGACAAATTCCTTGTTAAGAGAATTTGCAATTGACTGAGCGATGGAAGTCTTACCAACTCCTGGAGGTCCTACTAGGCAGAGGATTGGTCCCCTTCCCTTGTCGCCAGATAAAATCCTAACGGAAATAAATTCTAGGATCCTTTCCTTAACTTTTTTAAGTCCATAGTGTTCGTCATTTAAAATTTTTCTTGCATCAGAAATATTTCTCTTTTCATCTCCAGACTCAAGCCAAGGTAGGTCGAGAATCCAGTCAAGATAATTTATTAAAAGAGAATAATCTGGCGACTGTGAGTTTAAGTTGCCAAGCTTTTTAACTTCTTTTAGGGCCTTTTCCCTTACTTCATCAGGGAGGACCTTCTCTTCAATTTTCTTTCTGTAGGACTCTGTAATCTCAGCTTCGTCTTCTTCGTCGCCAAGCTCCTTGTGGATTACCCTCAACTGCTCCTTTAGGTAGTATTCCCTTTGGACCTCGTCCATTTTCTTTTTAACCTGGTCATTGATGTTCTTTTCTATAGAAAGAATTTCAATTTCCTTTTTCATAATCTCGTGGAATACCACAAGTCTCTCGTAAATATCTGTGGTTTCCAAAAGTGTCTGATAGTCTTGTAATTTAAAATTCAAATATCCCACAACTGTGTCGATAAATCTTGATGGGTCATCTGTGTCTGCAATATTTGAAATAAGTCCTGGGAAGAATTTGTCATCAAGAGATGAGTAGGCTTCCAAGTCACTAAGGGCAAGCCTAAGTGCAGCTTCAATCTCTTCGTCTTCTGTGAAGTCACTTTCCTTGTCCTCAAGAATTTCAATTTCTGCATCTATCATCTCTTCTGTGATGTTAAGCTCAGAAATTTTTGCTCTCTCTTCTCCTTCAACAAGGACTCTGACAATTCCACCAGGCAGTTTTAAAATTTGTTTTATAGTAGCCACAGTCCCAATTTCAAAGAGGTCTTCCCTCTTTGGGTCTTCGATTTCAAGTTCTCTTTGAGCCACCAAAAATATCTTTGAATCCTTCATCTCTGCAGCATCAATTGCGTTGAGAGAAATTTTTCTACCACAATCAAAGTGCATCACCATGTGGGGAAAGATAACTAGGTCTCGAAGTGGGATAAGTGGTAATTTAATTTTATCCATTTTTCACCTTCTAAAAAAGCCGTGGCAAGCACGGCTAATTATTTATTTATTTTTTTATTAATTCAGCAGGTGCAGTTCCTTCTACTGATTCTTTTGTTATTTTAACTGCTTTGATGTCATCTCTTGAAGGGATTTCGTACATGACATTCATGATTGTGTTTTCAATAACGCCTCTTAGTCCTCTAGCTCCAGCCTTCTTTTCTATTGCCTTTCTAGCAATATAATTTAGGGCTTCGTCGTCAAAGATTAAGTCAACGTCGTCAAACTTTAGAAGTTCCTTGTATTGTTTTACAAGGGCATTCTTTGGCTTAGTTAAAATTTCAACTAGTGCCTCTTCATCTAACTCTTCAAGAGTAATAGTAACAGGTAGTCTACCAATAAGTTCAGGAATTAGTCCGAACTTCAATAAGTCTTCTGTTTCAACTTTTTGTAAAATATTTTCTTTATTGGCCTTTTTATCTACAATTTCAGATCCAAAGCCCATAGAAGACTTGGCAGTTCTGTTTTCTATAATTTTGTCAATTCCGTCAAAGGCACCACCAACAATGAATAGGATGTTTGAGGTATCAACTTGAATAAATTCTTGTGAAGGATGTTTCCTTCCACCTTGTGGAGGAACATTGGCAATAGTTCCCTCAATAATCTTTAGGAGGGCTTGTTGAACACCTTCTCCACTTACGTCTCTTGTGATAGATACATTTTCAGATTTTCTGGCAATCTTGTCTATCTCATCAATATATATAATTCCCTTTTCTGCCCTCTCAATGTCGTAGTCAGCATTTTGAATAAGTTTCAAAATAATATTTTCAACATCTTCGCCAACATAGCCAGCCTCAGTTAAGGTTGTGGCATCGGCAATGGCAAAGGGAACATTTAAAAGTCTAGCAAGAGTTTGTGCAAGTAGGGTCTTACCAGAACCTGTTGGTCCAATCATAAGGATGTTGGACTTTTGAAGTTCAATGTCGCTGCTTACCTTCCTATTTGATGAAATCCTCTTGTAGTGGTTATATACTGCAACAGCAAGAGCACGCTTGGCATCTTCTTGCTTTACAACATATTGATCCAAGATTTCTTTGATCTCAGCAGGCTTCTTGAGGTCAAAGTCTTTGCTGATTTCATGGGGGATTTCATTTTCTAGGATTGTGTGGCATCTCTCGATGCACTCGTCACAAATATTGACATTAGGTCCGGCAATCAATCTATTCACTTGGTTTTGCGTTTTGCCACAGAATGAACATCTTAAAATTTCATCTGTATTAGACATATTTCACCTCAAACCCTTTTTTCAATAACTTTATCGATTAAACCATAATCCTTTGCTTCTTGAGAATTTAACCAGTAGTCCCTGTCAGTATCTCTTTCGATTTTTTCTAGGTCTTGACCAGTTCTTTCTGCAAGAATTTCATTTAATTTATGTCTAATTTTTAAAATCTTTTCTGCATTGATTTGGATGTCACTTGCCTGACCTTGTGCTCCACCAGATGGTTGGTGAATCATAATGTCAGAATTTGGAAGAGCAAATCTCTTACCCTTAGCACCAGATGCAAGTAAAAATGCACCCATTGATGCTGCCATCCCAATACAGATTGTTGACACGTCTGGCTTTATATAATTCATAGTGTCGTAAATTGCAAAGCCTGCAGATACAGATCCACCAGGTGAATTAATATAAAGTTGAATGTCCTTGTTTGGGTCCTCAGCTTCTAAGAACAAAAGTTGGGCAACAATTAGATCTGCCATAGTGTCATTTACTTCGCCACTTGCAAAAATAATTCTATCCTTTAAAAGTCTTGAGTAAATGTCGTAAGATCTTTCGCCTCTATTAGTTTGTTCTACTACCATTGGCACTAGTGCCATTTAATCACATCCTTGATTATTTATCTTCTTTAACTTCTTCTATATCTTCTTCAGTAATTTCCTTTGGCTCAACAAATTTTGCCTTTTCAACAAGAGTTTCAATAGCTTTTCTCTTTTCAAGGTCATCTCTTACAACGTCCTTGTTGTCGTTAAGCATATATTCTCTCATTTTTTCCATGTGGTCTTTGTCATCCTTGAAGTATTCTTCTACAACCTTGTTTACTTCTTCTTCAATTTCTTCATCAGTGATTTCAATCTTCATGTCTTTAACAAGAGCTTCTAGAGCAAGGTCATTTTTAACAGTTTTTTCTGCTTCAGGTCTCATAGTGTTCTTGAAGTCGTCAAGACTTTGACCAATCATCTTGATGTAGTCTTCAAAGCTAATGCCTTGAGCTCTTAGACTTTGGTCATAGTTTCTAATCATGTCGTCGATTTGAGCGTTGATCATTCCTTCAGGAATATCTGCTTCAATCATTTCACCAATTTTATCAATAGCTCTTCTTTGTTTTTCCATTTCAGAAGTTGTCTTGAATTCTTCTTCCTTTTTCTTTCTTAGATCAGCCTTGAATTCATCAAGAGTGTCGAATTCAGAAATATCTTTTACAAATTCATCATCAAGTTCTGGAAGTTCTTCATAAGAAATTCCATTTAATTTGATTTCGAATTTAGCGTCTTTACCAGCAAGATCTTTTTGGTGGTAGTCTTCTGGGAACTTAACAGTGATGTCAAATTCTTCGCCAATTTCGTGTCCAATTAATTGTTCTTCAAAGCCTGGGATAAATGTGTTTGAACCAATCTTTAGGTCTTGGCTTTCAGCTTCTCCACCTTCGAAGTATTTTCCATCAACAGAACCCTTGAAGTCGATGTTTACAGTGTCGCCATCTTCTACAGCTCTGTCATCAACATTGATGATTCTTGCGTTCATTGCTCTTTGGTTTTCAACTTCAGAGTCAATAAGTTCGTCAGTTACTTCAATAGTTGGGTCTTCGATTTCAATTCCTTCGTAGTCTTTTAATTCAACTTCTGGTCTAACATCAACAGAAACTTTGATAACAAGATCTTCATCCTTTTCAATGCTTTCTTCGTCGATGTCAATGTTTGGTTGGTCAACTACCTTAAGGTCTAGCTCTTCAATAGCTTTTTCATATTCTTTTGGAAGAAGTTCGTTGATAGCATCTTCAAAGAATACGTCCTTGCCGTACATATTTTCGATCATCTTCATAGGAACATGACCTTTTCTGAATCCAGGAATTTGGAAGTGTTTTTTATTTTTCTTGTACACTTCGTTTTCAGCTTTCTTTATATCTTCTCTTTTTAAAACAATGTCAAAAAAGACAGTGTTATTTTCTTTCTTATTAATTTCCATTTCAATTGCCTCCTCGCTTCTCGCGTTTTTCACATCTCTATATTATAACATAAGTTATTTTAAAAACCTATTAAATACCTCTGTCCTTTAGTATCTTTGAGAGAATTTCCATCTCTTCATCATTAAGAGTTACACCCTTGGACATCTTTTGGTGGTCAGGGTCCCACTCTCTTAAATCATACTTAGCAGGTCTATCGTTAAAAGAAACCTTGTTGAGTTCCTTAGTCCAGCCCTTAGGACTTTCAGATAGAGTTCCCAAGTGTTCAGTAATTTCAAATTTAAAATCGCTCATCTTACCTAACCTTTTCTATTTCACTTAAAATATTTTTGATTGCTTCATCAGCAGAAATTTCAGAATTTTCCATTTCTTTTCTAGTAGAATATTCAACAATAGATTCTCCTGACTTCTTGCCGCAAGTAATCCTTAGAGGAATACCAATAAGGTCCCTATCCTTAAACTTAACTCCAGGTCTTTCCTTCCTATCATCAAGTAGGACTTCGACGCCCTTAGCTTCAAGTTCCTTGTAAATTTTTTCTCCAAGAGCAACTTGTTCTTCGTCCTTAGTGTTTACTATAGTAACAATTGCTTCATAAGGTGCCACAGACATTGGCCAGATGATTCCATTTTCATCGTGGTTTTGTTCGATGACAGCTGTAACAGATCTTGTTATACCAACACCATAAGAGCCCATGTAGAAGTAATTTGCCTTGCCATTTTCGTCAAGGTAAGTTGCATTTAGGGCTTCTGAATACTTAGTACCCAATTTAAAGATATTACCAACTTCAATACCTCTTGCAAACTTATAGACTTCATCAGTTCCAGGAACCTTGTCCCCTTCAGCAACAAGAAGAAGGTCATCAACAACTTCTCCTTCAAAGTCACGACCGTAATTGGCATTGATGTAGTGGTATTCACTTTCGTTGGCACCAACAACAAGGTTGTCCATTTCAGTAAGTCTCTTGTCTATAATTACTCTAACATCCAGACCAATAGGACCAGTGTAGCCTGGTTTAGACTTAATAGCTTCGATTTCGCTATCTTCCATCATCCTAATGTCGTGTTCAGCAGTACCAGTGTAAGCAACAAGCTTAGCAAGATTAAGTTCCCTGTCTCCAGGAATAAATACAAGAGCAGGTTCATCGCCTAACATTAAATCAATTGCCTTGGCACACTTCTTTTGGTCTAGATTTAAGAAGTTAGCAACCTCTTCAATAGTGCTAGCATTTGGAGTGTGAACTTTTTCTAAGTCCTTTTTGTCTTCAGCTTGAGGAAGAAGATACTCAACAGGAGCCTTCTCTTCAGTTGCACCAAACTTGCCAGACTCAGAATAAACAATTACACCTTCGCCTGTCTCAGAAAGAGCAATGAACTCGTGAGAACCAGTACCACCCATGGCACCATTGTCGCCCTCAACAATCTTATAATCAAGCTCAAGTCTGTCAAAAATCTTTTCATAAGCATCGTACATATTCATGTAAGCCACATCAAGAGTCTCAGGTGAGGTGTCAAAAGTATAGGCATCCTTCATAGAGAATTCTCTCGCCCTATTAATACCAAACCTAGGTCTCTTTTCGTCCCTGTACTTAGTTTGGATTTGGTAAAGATTAAGAGGAAGGTCCTTGTAAGACTTAACCTCATCCCTAATAAGAGTCGTGAAATATTCCTCAGCAGTAGGTCCAAGGCAGAACTCCCTATCATTTCTGTCTCTTAACTTAAACATTTCTGGTCCAAACTTTTCCCATCTACCAGACTCTTTCCAGATCTCAGCAGGTTGGATGGCAGACATTAAAATCTCCATAGCACCAGCCTTATCCATCTCATCACGAACAATATTTTCAATTTTTCTAATAGATCTATAGCCAAGTGGCAAGTATGTATAGACACCACTAGCAGATTTTCTAATCATACCTGCCCTTAGAAGAAACTTGTGAGATGCAATCTCAGCATCTTGTGGATCCTCCCTAAGAGTTGGCATATACAGTTTTGATAATCTCATATTACCTCCATAATAAAAGTATTATAATAAATAAAATTATATTCTACAAGTTTTTAGGTAAAATCTCATAGCACGCTATTTTTATTATACTATAAAGACCCCAAGACTTCACAAAATTGTTAGATTTAATTAGAAGACTTTGCAAGTTTTCTTCTATTTAATAAATAAAGAATTTTTGACTTGTATTATATAACTACCTTTCAAAAATTTATTACTCTTCATTGTTTAACGACTTTATAAAAATTTATAACTTCTTAAGCTTCAGCAACTTCACAAAAATTTATAACTTCATAAGTTTTTTCAACTTCACAAAGTTTCATTACTTCATAAACTTTAACAACATTATAATATCCCATTGCTTTGTATTTTTAAGTAAGCTTGTAAAAATTTTTTACTTCATAGCTTTTAATAAGTGCTCAAATTTTCTAATTTCATTTTTTTAATATCACTTTATAACACATAGGATACCTCTTTGAAAATAAAAAAGATGCCCCTCTAGGAAAACTAATTTCTTTAACTAGGCATCTCATTTACACCAAAAACTTCGTAAATAAAAACTTATTAAATTATTCCTTCTCATCAACAACTTCAAAAAGCTCAGGTGGATACAAATAATCCTCCCCTTCTTCATCAATAATCCTGTACCATTCCTTTTCAATACTAATAACATCGTAGACCTTCCCATTAATCATATAAACAGGATCGGTTTCGCCAATAAATTTCACTTTCATATTAAATAACCTCATATCTCTATTTCAATCCACTCACAGTTTAAGTTTGCGGCAAGTATTTTTTATAATTCTTTAACTTTAAATTGATAAATTTTAGTAACCCTTATCGAAGTCCACTATATTTTTGAAGTCGCCGTCATTCTTCAAGGCTTTGAGGTTTTGATAAGCTGTGGCAAATTGTCTTGTACTTAGGTCTTCACAGGCGAAGGAGATGTGTGGATAGATGTAGACATTTTCTAATTCCCAAAGTTCTGAGTCCTTGCTTAGGGGTTCTTCTTCGAAGACGTCTAGGGCTGCTCCTCTTACCTTACCTGATTTTACTGCATCAACTAGGGCATCTTCGTCTATTGTTGATCCTCTTGAGATGTTTACAACCACTACTCCATCTTTTAATTTTTTAAATCTATCTGCATTTAAAATGTGATGGGTTTTTTCTGTTCCAGGAAGACACATGATGACGTAGTCCATCTCTGGCAAAATCCTATCAAGTTCTTTTAATGAATAGACGTTGTCAAAGGGTTCAACCTTCCTACCACTTGTGTTGAATCCGTTTAATTCTATCTCGAAGCCCTTGAGTCTTTTTGCTCCTGCTACTGCTATAGTTCCTGTCCCCATAAAGAGGGCTTTCTTCCCATATAGGTTGTATGCGAAGGACCTCTTCTTCCAAAGTTTTTCTTTTTGGTTTTCTATGTTCCTTCTGTCGTCTTTATTTATTTGTAGGAGTCCGTAGACTATCCACTCTGCTATGGGGTCGTCGTAGGCTCCGTTGTTGTTGGACAGGGTTATTTCTTTTTCCTTGATGTAGTCTAGGTCAAGGAAGTCTATTCCAACTGAGGTTAAAAATATATATTTTAAATTTTCGTGGTCCTTGTAGTTGATTTTTTTCAAGTCTATGGCGCCAATTAAAATATCTTCGCCGTAGTCAGACTTTTCGTTGGGGTTTTTTTCATCGTAGCTTAGGACTTGGTAGCCTAGTTTTTCTATTCTCTCGCCATATTTCCTTGCCAGACCCTGGCCCATTAAAACTTTCATTTTTACCTCCATATTTATAAAAAATTTCTTTATTATGTTAACTCGTATTCTAATTAAATTATAGGACATGGAAGAATTTTAGTAAATAGGAGGCTTATTGTAAAAGTTTTTTAAATATAATATAATTTATTAGATAAATCGAAAGGAGTCTTTATGAGTTTTTTTAGAACACTACCCACAAAACTTAGCTTTAATACAAGCGAAAAAATTCAAATAGCTAATGCAGAGCTCACATCTGGCGACTTTGCTCTAGCAATTGACGTGTTAAATGCCCAAGACTCTTTTGTCACTAACATTGAATTTGCTGTTAAGTTCAAGTCCATTGAGAGGTCCTATCTCTTTAATGCCCGTGAGTTTTATTTTCAACAAGCTGTCAATATTTCTCCCTTCACTCGTTACTTCTTAGATCCTTTTATCTTGGACGAGAGGTTTCACGAGGCAAGGGCCATTGATATTTACATTTCAAAATACACTGCTGACGGAAAAATTATTATTTGTGGGGATAAGGAATTTGAAATTAATCTCCCAGTTATCCCTGAAAAGAAAAGGGCCCAAATTAAGGAAACCCTTGGCGAAGGAATCAAGACCTACGGCGAAAACCAAATAGATTTTTGGCGTTGTGCCTGTGGCTTTATAAATGAAAATGAGACCAGCGAGTGTGAATTTTGTGGCAGAAACAAGAGCTTCGTCTTAAACAACCTCACAGAGCCCTTGATAAATTCTAAAATTCTAAATGTTATAGAAAACAATAGGTCAACTGATGGTATAAATTTAAAAACTCTTGAGACCCACTTAACACAAACTAATCTTTCCAAAATCGCTCCCACTACAGAGAGTCTTAAGCTTGACAGGACCAATGAAGAAACACCAAAAAAGCCAAGGTCTATCCCTTGGAAAAAAATATTTTTTACCCTTATCTTCCTCATCTTCTTGTCTATTGTCTCAATCTTTGCACTAAATATAATCAAGAAATCTAGAAACGAGAGCAAGATTGAAGATGCCAAAGGGCTTGCCCTAAGCGGCAACTACCACGAGGCTCTTGAGATGTATAATTCTGCTACAAAGGACAAGACAAGCCCAGAAATTTTAAATGAGATGGAAAAGCTTAAAAAGCTAGTGTCATCAGACGAATCTTTCCAAAAGGCATCTAGTTTTTTTGAAGAAGGTGACTATATTGATGCTGCCTACAATTATAAAAAGGTAATCCAAGAGGACGAGAAAAATTATAAGCCTGCACAAGACAAGCTTCTTTCCATAGAAAATATAATCTTAAATGAAGTTAAGTCTTCTTATGAAAATGACAAAACCGATGCGCTTTTACTTTTGAATTCCTACTTGAATGTGGTTCCTGAATCAGCTAAGGCGGAAAGGTTAAAAAGAGAAATTGAAAGCGCCAACAGCTTGCAAGGAGACAAAAACCAAGAAGAAAACTTCGAGAAAGAAGAAAGTGATAAGGATGCAGCAGAAACTGCAAAAAAAGCTTCCGACCTCCTTCACACTTATAGGACTGTCTCAACAGAGAAAGCCAACCTAAGGGCCGAACCTAGCGTTGACTCTGACATCCTAAAAATTCTCGACAAGGGAACAGAACTCTACGTACTTGAGACAAAAATCGAACAAGGACAAAGGATTTGGTGCCATGTCGAAGTGGAAAGTGCCATTTCACAAGGCACAATAAAGGGCTGGATATCAAATAAAACACTAAACTAAGAATCTCCACAAGGCGTGGAGATTTTTTTATAAATTTTTTTAAAATAAATGAACCTTTTTAGGTCCTAAATAGTCTTATAAGTAGATGCATCTAAGAGAGGAGGATAAAATGAATCGTGAAATAAAATTTACAGAAGAAGATTTCAAAAAATTAAAAACTGGCGACAAGGATTCCTTTGACCTCCTTTACCAAGACTACTACCTAGTCTTATATAGGACTGCCCTCTTGATCTTGGGCAATAGGGAAGATGCAGAAGACGTCCTCCAAGACACTTTTGTATCAATTTATAAAAATGCAAGAACTCTTTCTGATTTTGAAAAGCTAAGGCCTTGGATCTTCTCTATATTAAAGAACACTTCCTACACAAGATACAAGAAGAGAAAGAGGGAATTCCCCGATGAATTTGTCCTTGATAAGGCAGAAGAAAGTCCCACCTATCTTGGAGAAGATGAGATTGCAGAGAGGTCAGAGATCCAAGATGCCCTCATGACTCTAAAGGAAAAGGAAAGAGAAGTCCTAGTCTTCTATTACTACAACGACTTTTCCATAGAAGAAATCGCAAGCATTTGCAAGACCTTCCAGGGTACAGTGAAGTCTAGACTCTACAGGGCCAGAAGAAATTTAAAGAAAGAACTTTTAAAAACACAAGAAGAATATGAAGGAGAGTTATTATGAAAGATTTTGATAAGTATATAAAAAATGAACTGCATAAGTCTGTTGAAGATTCTTCTCCTTCTGATTATCTTAAAAATAAAATTGATTTAGAAATCAATTCACAAGAAGAAAAAGGAGAATTTAAAATGAAAAAGAGATTTGTATTAGTGGCAGCCGCTGCCCTTGTCCTTTCAGCAGGCGTTTTTGCTGCAGGAAAAATTACTGGAACAATTTCGTCTTCAACATCATTTTATAACTACACAAACTATACCGACATGGCAAAGGCAGAAAAGAAGGCTGGCTTTGATGTCTATGCCCCAGAAAGTTTAGGAGATTATAAGTTTGAAGGAATCACAATAGATAATATAGCAGACATGGATGACACTGGAGCAAAACTAAATAAGAGAAAGGCAATTAGAGTAACTTATAAAAACGAAGCAGACGACAAAGTTATTCTTTCAATTGACAAGTATCCAGAAAGTTCAGTAGCTACTTCAGAACAGCCTTATCAAGAAATGAGAGAAATTAATGGCGTGCAAGTTTATTATTCGAGATTGGAAAGTGTCTTTTTACCAGATGAAAAAGATGCAACAAAAGAAGAACTCGAAAGATCAAAGAAGGATCCTTTCTTTAACCTAGCTATTGGTTCAGATAAAAGAGAAGAAGATGCTTCAAAGCACCTAATCTTTGACTACAAAGGAATCCAATATGCCTTAATGGCTGGAGATGATATGGACGTAAACGAATTTTATAAGATGGCAGAAGAAATTATAAAATAATTTTTTCGCAGTTAGTTAAAACATTTTTCTTATATATATAATAGTTGTAAATTTTAAAAATCTAGACACCAAAAAAGGACCCTCGCGGTCCTTTCTTTTTTTATTTAATTTGCCCCAGTCATCTTCTTATACATTTCCACATTTGTGTCGTTTAAGAATTCGTAGGCTGCATTTATTTTTTGGAATTTTTCTTTTGCTCCCTCTTCCTTATTTAGGTCAGGGTGGAATTTTTTTGCCATCTTCCTGTAGGCAAGTTTGATTTCATACTTATCTGCTGTGTAGTTTACGCCAAGAGTGTCGCAGGCAGATTCGTATTGGTCCTTGAAGCCGTAGCCTCCAGTTGATGATGAAGAGCCACCATAGGATCCACCGTAATTATTGCCGTAAGGACCTCCTTGATTTTCATAAAATCCTCCGTAGCCTGATTGCCTAAAGAATTCTTCGAATTGTGAGAAGTCGTCAAAAGTCGTCCAGGTAAAGCCGCCAAAGTCTTTGAACCTTTGCCTGTACTCTTCTTCTCTTTGCCTTCTTCTCTCTTCTTCTGCTTTAATTCTCTCTCTTTCCTTCTTTTCCCAGTAGGCTCTTCCGTAGCCAGAAATATTTTCAAATTCATTTTCCTTGCCAAGGAGATAATGGTCTGCCCTGTCGTAGAAAAATTCTGTCACCACATAGTGGGCGTACTTCAAGAAGGATTCTGACACATTGCCAAGTATTGGCACAAATATTGCCAAAACGATTAGGGTTGAGAGCCATTCATTTTTCGCCAAGCCCCTCCATGCAAAGGGGTTTAAAAGCAAAAATATTATTAAGCAGCCTCCCATAGAAATTATGTACAAGAAAAATCTTCTCACTGCCGAGAAGAGATCCACGGCAATATTTACTATTACAATTAAGAAGGTCAAGAGGAGGTCTAAAAATTTCCCCAAACCCTTATAAAAATATCCTAAAATTTTATTCATTATCTATCCCTTTTCTATATTCTTCTAAAAACTTTTCGTCTTCAATGACAAGTCCCCACTCATTTGCTAAAAATTCTAAGTGGTGGGTGAACTCGTGGAGGAGAACTTCTTCAAGTTTTTCCTTAAGTCTATCTCTCGATGAAAATCTGTACATCTCCATAAAGGACCCGTAGTAAATTTTTATCATGTTGCCTAGGATAGACCTTTGGTACTCTCCCATTATTAATAGGTCATCATTGCGGGCCTCGGCGTGGTACTTCTTCTCTTCTGATAAGATTATACCACCATTTAGATGATCAAAGGCGTAGGATGGTATAGACTCGCAAATTTCTTCCAAAAACTCTTCTACCTCATCGATCCTCTCAAAGTAATAGGAGTCCTCGTCACTATCATTTTCTAAATCTATTTTTTCTCTTTTATCTTCTCGGCCTTCATCTTTGCCTTCTTCAAAAGCTTCATGACAAGTCTTGCAAGTCTCGCAAACATCATCTATGAAAGATTCATCTTCCTTTGTCTTCTCCGGCTCAATGTTTTCACATGAACTCAAAGACATCTCTTCTCTTTTATCATAAATATCTTGAATTATATCGAGAGGAAGATCAATATTATTATCTTCATCACTATAAAAAATTTTTTTCTCGTCAAAGTCCTGCATCTTTTCACCTACAAAATAAAAAACTGTAGAAACCTACAGTTTTTCTACTTTATTTAATTATAATACCCAAGCTTAAAATTTTCCACACATCTTACACATCATCAAGAGCTGCCAACTTTTTGCCAGGCACTGATGACAAGAGTTTTTTTGTGTAATCCATCTTTGGTTTTTCAAAAATTTCTTCTGATTCGTCGTATTCCACGCAATCGCCGTGATACATTACGAGAACTTCTTCTGCAACATGCCTAACAACTGATAGGTCGTGGGAGATGAAAATCATAGAAAGTCCTAGATCTCTTTGAAGGTTTTCCAGCAAGTTAATTATTTGCGCTTGGATAGAAACGTCAAGGGCTGAAGTTGGTTCGTCAGCAATAATTATTTTTGGATCAACTGCAAGGGCTCTCGCAATAGAAATTCTCTGTCTTTGTCCTCCTGAGAACTCGTGAGGATACCTCTCCATGTGGTATTCTGACAGTCCACATATTTCCATAGTCTCTAAAACTTTTTTGTGGATCTTGTCCTTGTCCCTCTCTCCCAAAAGATTTCTTATTCCCGATGCAATTATATCCTTGCACTTTTTTCTAGGGTTAAGTGATGAGTAGGGATCTTGAAAAATCATTTGGACGTCTTTCCTATATTCTTTTAGCTCCCTTTGGTTCTCTTCTAAAATATTTTTTCCATTGTAAATAATCTGACCTGTGGCATCTGGATAAAGTCCCATAATGCACCTTGCAAGAGTTGACTTACCAGACCCACTTTCTCCAACTACGCCAAGGGTGTGCGAAGTCCTAAGGTCAAAGGAAATATCATTAACTGCCTTTAGGCTATTTTTTTTGCCAATATTGAATTCCTTGTTTAAGTTCTTAACTTGTAAAATTATTTTATCTTCCATTAGTATCACCTGTACAAGAAGCAGCTTACTTTTTGTCCGTCAACATCAACTTCTTCAGGAGCCTTTTCTTCGCAAATTTTCATTTTCTCGTCGCACCTGTCACAGAAGTTGCAGCAGTCAGGGAGTCCTATTGGATTGGGAACTGATCCCCTAATTGTGTAGAGCTCATCCTTCTTCTTGTGGGCACTTGGTATAGCCTTAATAAGTCCTTTTGTGTAAGGATGAAGAGGTCTTTTGAAAATATCTTCAGCCTTGGCCCTTTCCACAACTTTGCCTGCGTACATTACGTTGACATAGTCTGCGATATCAGATACAACTCCCAAGTCGTGGCTTATGAAAATAATAGAAGTGTTCATGTCTTCCTTTAATTTTTTCATGAGTTCTAGGACTTCCTTTTGAATAGTAACGTCAAGAGCCGTTGTTGGCTCATCAGCTATTAAGAGTTTGGGAGATGATGATAGGGCCATTGCAATCATAATCCTCTGTCTCATACCACCAGAAAGCTCATGGGGGTATGAATTATAAACTTCTTCTGCCCTAGCTATCTCAACTTTTTTTATCATTTCTATGGACTTTTCTTTGGCAGTCTTCTTATCCATCTTAAAGTGAGTCCTAAAGACCTCTGACATTTGGTAGCCAACCTTTAGGGCTGGGTTAAGTGAAGTCATGGGCTCCTGGAAAATCATGGAGATTTCATTCCCCCTAATATGTCTAAGCTCTTCGGGAGTAGACTTAAGTAAATTCTTACCTTCAAAATTTATTTCTCCAGAAATTTTTTCAAGAGATGACTTGTCAAGAAGACCCATAATTGCAAGAGAGGTTACTGACTTGCCTGAACCACTTTCTCCTACTATGGCAGTTGTCTTACCATCACGAGTATTTATATTAACCTTGTTTACTGCTTTGACAATACCTTGGGAGCTTTTGAAAAAAACTTCAAGGTCTTTTATTTCTAATAACATACTACCTCCTGAACTTTGGATCAAAGGCATCTCTTAAGGCATCGCCAACTATATTTAAAACTAAAATAGTTAGGGCAATGGCAATACCTGGGAAGAGAGTGATGTGAGGATAGTTCCTTATATAGGCCCTTCCTTCAGAAAGCATTTGACCCCACTCTGCTTCTGGCGGCATAATTCCCATTCCTATAAAGGAAAGTGAAGCTGCTGATAGGATTGCAGTTCCAACTCCAATTGTGGCTTGAACAATTATTGGTGCAAAACAATTGGGAAGAATTTCTGTAAAAATTAATTTAAAGGTCTTAACTCCAGCAAGCCTTGCCGATTCAATATATTCCAAGTTCTTCACAGCCATAACCTGACTCCTAACAATCCTTGCATAAGATGGTATTGATGAAAGAGAAACTGCTAAGATCAAGTTCTTCATTCCACCACCAAGAGCTGCTGCAAGTGCAATTGCAAGGACAAGTTGTGGAATCGATAAAATTGTATCCATTACCCTCATGATTATGGCGTCAAAGACTCCTTCATAATAACCTGCCAAGGCTCCAATTATTACTCCAATAAAGGTAGAAATAATTACAGAAGAAAATCCAATTTTTAAAGAAATTTGTCCTCCCTTTAGGACTCTTGAAAATATGTCACGACCAAAGTTGTCTGTTCCCATTAAGTGTTCTGAGCTTGGTCTCAAAAAGTTGTCTTTTGGAAACTGCTCTGTGTAGTCGTAGGGTGCTATGAGATCAGCAAAAATTGCCGAAAGAACTATTAAAATTAAAATTCCAAGGGCAAATACTGCAACCTTGTTCCTACTGTAATATTTAAAAAATGTTTTAAATCTCTTTAACATAGTCCACCTACTTGTACTCTGACTTAATTCTAGGATTTATAAATCCATAGAGTATATCAACCACAATGGAAATCACCGAATAAACTATGGCTATGAGCATAATTGCCCCAAGGATTATTGGATAGTCACGAGTTTTTATGGAGTCAACCATTAGTCTTCCAATGCCAGGAATAGAAAAAATTGTCTCTGTCAAAATACTTCCACCAAGAAGTCCACCAGCTTGTAGTCCAATAGTAGTTATAACTGGAATCATGGCATTCTTTAGTGCGTGAACAAAAATAATTTTGGACTTTGAAAGTCCCTTGGCATAGGCTGTCCTAATGTAGTCCTTGTCCAAGACATCTAACATTGCCGACCTTGTCATCCTCATAATAACTGCAGAGGATTGGAATCCCAGGGCAAACCACGGTAGAATCATCTGCTTAATAGATGAAAACCCTGAAGCAGGCAAGATCTTTAACTTAGTAGAAAAGATTATTATAAGTAAAAGGCCTGACCAAAAGATTGGCATGGCAAGGCCCACCATTCCAAAGGCTGTGATTATAGAATCTATAAAGGTGTTTTTCTTTAAAGCCGCAAGAACGCCAAAGGAAATTCCCATTACAATAGCAATTATAAGGGCGCCACCTGCAAGCTTAATTGTTGTTGGAAAAACTCTTAAAAGAGCTGCTGTAACAGACCTTCCTGATTGATAACTTGTTCCCAGATCAAAGTGGAAGACCAAGTTTTTTAAATAATTCCCATACTGAACCAGGAAGGGTTCATTTAGACCAAGACTCTCTCTTATTGCCTCTACTGTTTCCTTTGGTGCATTGGGTCCAGCTGCAGCAAGGGCAGCATCACCTGGAGAAAGGTAGAGGAGCAAGAAGACTATAAAACTTACTCCCAAGAGAGTAGGTATTAAAATCAGGAGTCTCTTTAAAATATATTTTGTCATATCTAATCCTTTCTTTCCTAGAAAAGACGAAATTCACCAAATAAGAACTTGGTGAATTTCAAAAAAATTATTTTTCTAATAAAGTTACATCTTTAAGTTCTTGTGGATATTTTGGAAGTAGTTGAAGTCCTTCTACTCTACTATTAGCTGCCACAAGTGTTTCACCATAGCAAATGTATAACCATGGATATTCTTGGTTTATAAGCTCTTGAGCCTTCTTATAGATTTCAGCTCTCTTTGCATCATCAACTGTTGAAAGACCTTCTTTTATTAAATTATCAAGTTCTTCATTTCCAAAGTACATAAAGTTTGGTCCTTCACCCTTGTTTGATGAATGGAAAGGTTGGAAAAGTTCATAGTGGGCATCCACAATTGATGGGTTCCAGCTCATAATAAACATGTTGTGTTCTTTTCTCTTTAGAGCATCCATGAAAGCTCCCCACTCAAGTCTTTCTATGTTAAGACCAATTCCATATTCCTTCAATTGGGCTTGCATCATAGTTGCAACATTAACTCTTTGAGTGTTGTCAGATGTGTAGATGGAAATATTTGTGCCATCGCCTACTCCTGCAGCTGCAAAAAGTTCCTTTGCCTTTTCCTTGTTAACCTTGTTTGCTTCAAGAGAATCTGCTATAGAATACTTGAAGTTAGGGTTAATTGGACTTGTTGCAAGCTTTCCACTGTTCATATAAACAGTTTCAAAAATTGAATTCATGTCAATAGCATTTACCATAGCTTCTCTTGCTTCCTTCTTGTCGAAAGGAGCCTTGTCCATGTTAAATCCAATGAAGTGAACTGAGTTATCTAATTTTCTGTAAAGAGTTAAATCATTGTTTTCTTCTATGTTAGAAACTTCTGATGGGTCGATTTTATATGCAAGGTCTACTCCACCAGATTCAAGCTCAATAATTCTTTGTGAAGCTTCTGGTATTACCTTCATTTCGATTCCAGCAATGCCTGGCTTGTCTCCCCAATAATTTTCATTTACTGAGAAAGTCGCATGGTCATTTTGAACCCATTCATCTAATACGAAAGGTCCAGTTCCCATTGGTGCAGTAGCAAGGTCTGCTCCACCTTCTACATAGGCCTTAGACACAATAGACACAGCTGGGTGTGATAGTGAATTTAAAAAGGCAGCGTCTGCTTCAGTTAACTTAAAGGAAAAAGTTAAATCATCTTCCTTTTGGTAGGAATTTGGATCTATCTTGCCATAAAAAGATTTAAACTTTTCACTTCCTGCTGCTCTTTGAAGTGTAAAAATTACATCATCAGCGGTAAGTGGGCTTCCATCAGAAAACTTAACTCCCTCTCTAACTTTAATCTTAAAAGTTTGTGGGTCTGGGTTTTCTATTGATTCTGCAAGTGAATTTACAAGTTCGCCCTTTGCGTTTCTCTTTACTAAAGTATCATAAACTTGAATTAAAATATTTTCTGCGTAATCATCATTTAGTGCATTAGGCTCAAGCGTTGTAGTATCTTCAGAAACTGCAACTTTTAATACCTCTCCTTCTCCATCAGCCGTGTCCTTAGAAGAACAAGCTGTCATAAATAGAGAAAGCACTAAAAGCATTCCAATAATTACTCTCTTCTTCATTATCATCGTCCTTTCTTAGATTCTTTTTATATCTGCTCCAAGATTTCTAAATTTCTCTTCGATTTTTTCATAACCCCTGTCGATGTGGTGAATTTCAGAGATCTCAGTCTCTCCTTCAGAAACTAGTCCTGCAAGTATAAGGGCAGCTCCTGCTCTTAAATCTGTTGCAGCAACCTTGGATCCGTATAATTTGTTCTTACCCAAAAGTATAGCTTCTCTATCTACTACTTTGATTTTTGCACCCATCTTTTTAAGTTCTTCTGCGTGCATGAAGCGATTTTCAAAAACTGTTTCTATAATAGAGGATTGTCCTTCAGCTTGAGTTAGAAGAGCCATGAATTGTGCCTGCAAGTCTGTTGGGAAACCTGGATGAGGTAGAGTCTTTATTTCAATTGGTTTAATATCATCTGTCCCTACAACTCTAACAGTGTCTCCATTTTCTATTACCTTGGCACCAGTTTCTTCTAGTTTTGCTATAACTGGTTTTAGGTGGGATGTTATTATATTTTCAATAGTTATATCTCCACCAGTAATTGCTGCAGCTACCATAAAGGTTCCTGCTTCAATCCTGTCTGGAATAATTTGGTGAGTGCATCCTCCTAACTTTTCTACGCCCTTGATTTTTATTGTAGAAGTTCCTGCACCTGTCACCTTGGCTCCCATTTTGTTTAGGAAGTTTGCAAGGTCAACAATTTCCGGTTCCATGGCACAGTTTTCCATAATAGTTTCACCTTCAGCAAGGACTGCAGCTGTCATAATATTTTCTGTTGCTCCAACTGATGGAAAGTCAAGATAGATTCTTGTGCCCACAAGTTTGTCGCATTCAGCCTTGACTTCTCCGTGAGTCATTTCTATATTTGCTCCCAGCGCCTTAAAGCCCTTTAAGTGAAGGTCAATTGGTCTTGAGCCAATGTTACAGCCACCAGGTAGGGAGTTATAGGCCTTGTTTAATTTGGCAAGAAGTGGCCCCATGACAAGGAAAGACGCTCTCATCTTGCTCATGAGTTCGTAATCAGTTTCATAAGAGTTAAGACCACTTGGATCAATTACAAGCTTGTTGCCATCTTTTTCTATCTTAAGTCCAAGCTTTTTAAGAACTTCTGTAATAATTTCAACGTCCTTTAACTCAGGCACGTCTTCTAAAACAATTTCTTCTGTACCAAGAATTGTAGCAGCTAAAATTGGAAGAGCTGCGTTCTTTGCACCTGAAATTCTAACATTGCCCTTTAGCGGGCCCTTTGATTTTACTAATATTTTATCCAAAAGGATTCCTCCTAAAAATTTTATTTATACTAATTTAATTATATCATAGAGATTATATTAAATTAAGGAATTAAAACAATGCTATTAATAAAATACCCCATTATGATAAAATGAATAATTAGATATTAAAAGGAGGTTTTTTATGAAGAAATTCATCCGTGAAAAATATAGAGAAGTAGAAGAATCCATTTATGCAGTGGACTACTCTAGCATCTATCCAGACTTTATTAACTTTGGTGTTGGTGACCCCGACCTCATGACTGACGAGGCCATAATAAAAGAAGCTTATGACTCACAAATGGCAGGCAACACTCACTACGCAGATCCACAAGGCTACATAGGTCTAAGGGAAGCTGTGGCAAATTTCTATAAAGAAGACTTTGGAGTAGCTTGCGACCCAGAAGAAGTCTTGATTACCATGTCAGGAACTGAAGGAATGTTTTTAATCCTTCAAGCCCTCTTAGAAAAAGGCGATGAGGTAATAGTTCCATCACCCTACTTTAGCGTCTACCCAGACCAAATCGACATGGCTGGAGGTAAGACTGTCTTCTACGACACAAAGTTTGAAAATGATTTTGACATAATTCCAGAAGAACTTGAAAAATTAATAAATAAAAAAACTAAGGCCATTATCATAAACACTCCCAACAATCCAACGGGAGCAGTCTATAGTGACGAGACCCTAAAGGCAATCTACGACCTAGCAGTTAAGCACGACATCTTAGTTATTTGTGACGACATCTACACAATTTACTCCTACGAGTCTGCCTTTACTCCAATGATCAAGTGGGACAAAAACTTTGAAAGAGTAATTTCCATCTCTTCTATGTCCAAGGACTATGTAATGACAGGTTGGAGACTTGGGGCCATTCTTGCCCACAAGGACCTTATCAAGTCCATGACATCAATTCACTCAAATACAGTTTACGCAGTCCCAACAATTTGTCAGTACGCAGGAGTTGTTGGAATAAATCAAAGGAAGAGGATCTGTCCACCCCTTGCAGAAGAGTACAAGGAGAGGATGTACCTAGCCTATGACAGACTAAAAAAATTAAAGTATGTTGAAGTTATGAAACCCAAGGGAACCTTCTACATCTTCCCAAAAATTTCTGTACCAGGCATGACAACAGATGAAGTTGTAAAAGAAATTTTGGAAAAGGCTCACGTGAACCTAATTGATGGCAAGGCCTTTGGCTCTGCTGGCGACGGCTTTATAAGAATTGCCGTAACAGTTAATAAGGACAAGATTAACGATGCCTTTGATAGGATAGAAAAGTTAGACATATTTCAAAAGTAATTTGCTTTGAAAACAAATTAAAAATTTAAAATAATAAATAGAAGTTCATCAAAAAAGACTGAGTCATAAAAACTCAGTCTTTTTTTTTAATTTTTTACATAAATCTTAAAATCACACCGTATATCAGAGGAATAAAAATTGCCGGCATTGAATTTTCAATTTTAAAGTCAACAAGCTTTAGCATTGAGATACAGATTGCAATAATAATTACGCCACCTGTACCCGAAAGGTTGGCTGCAACTTCTGGCGTAAAAATCGGAAGTAAGAAGGAAGACAAAAACACCATCAAGCCCTGATAAATAAAAACGGGAAGGGCAGAGAAGGCAACTCCCTTGCCATAAGTTGCTGCCAAAAAGAAGGCAGTGATTCCATCCATAAGGGACTTAGTAAATAGGATTTCATTGTTCCCCTTGACGCCAGCTTCAACTGCTCCAAGGATTGCCATGGACCCAACACAAAAAATTAAGCTGGCACTGATGAAACCTTCAGCAAAATTCTCATCTTGACCTTTTACGAACTTCTTCATTAAGAAATTCGTAAAGCTATCGAGCTTGTCCTCAATATTTATTGCTTCCCCAATAATAAGTCCAATAACTATGGAAGTTATAATGACGATGACATTTCCTTCAAGGGCAGACTTTATCCCCACTGCTAGGACGCAAAGGGGCAAGAACTTCATTATGGAGTCTTGAGTCTTTTCTGGAAACCTATGGCCCACAAGGGACCCTAAAAGTCCAAGGACTAAGACTGCTATTGCATTTACAAAAACTCCTAGCATTTCAACCTACTTTCCAAGTTTGTTTTCTCTTCCATAGTAAAATAGATATTGGTTGGCAAAGCCTGCGTTCTTGCCAAAGACTTCCCTGCCACGCATGGCAATTTTAGACTTTGGTGTCACTTCCTTTAAATATAATTCTTCCATAACCCTCTTTATCCAAACGTCAACTGGGAAGGACTCCTTCCTGTCAAAGGCAAAGAGGAGGATGCAGTCGGCAACCTTTGGACCCACTCCAGGAAGGATTTGAAGTTCTCTTCTGGCATCTTCTAGGTCCATTTCAGAAATCTTTTCTATGTCGACTTGACCTGATGCAATTAGCTTTGAGGCTTCAACTATCCTCTTGTCACGAAATCCAACTCTTGCAAACTCACGAAGGTCCTCTGGCTTGGCTAGTGAAAGCTTATCTGGGCTTGGGAAGGAGTAGTATTTTCTATTCCCATCTTCTCCAAGATAGTCCCCATACATCTCTGAAATTTTTTCAATTGCCTTTTGGATCCTAGGTATTTGGTTGTTGGCAGAAATTATAAAGGAAATAATTGTCTCAAACTTATCTTGGTTTAATATCCTTATCCCCTTACCATAGTCTGTGGCATCTTTCATGACCTCGTCTTGGGCCAGCTCTTCCATTACGAGTTTGTAGTCACGAGAAAGGTCGAAGTAGTCATAAAAAATTTCTTCAAAGGATTTTTCATCTACTCCCTTTAAAATTATTTCATCTCCAACTTTTTTTGCATTGGCAACTATGCCATGAGTTACAAAGGTAAAGGACCCATCCTCTTCTTCATACCACCTAAAGGCTTGACCACAAGTGAAAATATCTTTGGGATCAAATTCCTCTAGGTCACTAATCTTGCAAAGACCTTCATCAAAATTTATCTTCATTAAAAATAAAACTCCTATAAATAAAAAACCTATTATAAAATAATAGGTCAGCTAATTTCTTTCATAAAATAAGATAGGGTTAGAAGTGAATCGTTAAGTCTTATGTTTTCAACTACAATGCCTTCTGGTCCCTTTAAGTCGTAGGGTGCGAAGTTCCAAATTCCTCTTACCCCTGCGTCAATCACTCTCTTAGCCACGTCTTCACATACTTCTCTAGGCACAGTGATTATGGCAACGTCTACTCCTTCATCTCTTATGTATTTTTCCAAGTCCTCCATCTTTCGGACCTTAATTCCGCTTATGTCAGCTATGTTATCCTTGATATCAAAAAGCGAAATCACATTAAAACCAGAATCCCTAAATCCATTGTACCTGGCAATGGCCTGTCCCAGTCTACCAGCACCAATAACTATGCTCTTGTAAGACTTATCTATTCCAAGAATTTTATCAACCTGGTCTTTAAGGGCCTCGGTGTTGTAACCATATCCCTGTTGGCCAAATCCCCCAAAATTATTTAAGTCCTGTCTAATTTGCGAAGCAGAAAAACCTGTGAGTCCACTAAGTTCCTTTGAAGAAACTCTTTCAACTCCATCTTCTATGAGTTCTTTTAAGTATCTATGATAAACTGGCATTCTCCTTATTACGGTCTCGGAAATACCCCTTGCATTCTTCGGCAAATTAACACCTCCTAATTGTTTATATTATAACAATCTTTGCAACTTTTGTAAATTAAAGGAAAATATCTTTTTTTGTTTATTATTTTTTATGACTTAGCATTTTATTATAAACTTGTAGTTTTTTATGAACTTATACTTTTTCATAAACTTGTAGATTTTTATGAGCCTGCATTATATTATGACTTTGCATTTTGTTACTAACTCCTATTTAATTACTAATTTATAAAAATTTCTCCATATACAAATATTCATAAGCTTATAAAACTTTAGGGCCTGGTTTTATTTCAATAAGTTAAAAATTCCAACAAAAAAATCGCCCTAAGGCGACTTTTTAATCTTCTACTAAAATCCCATGAACCACAAGCCTTGTGTCTCCTGGCGAACAAGTTTGTAGGGTTAGCATGTCCCTGATTTCCTCTGGCATCTCTCCACCTATAAGATTTTTTTCCTTGATGTAAGTCAAAAGTTTCTCGCCTTCTTCTATAGTGTAAGAAGGACTCCTAAACTTGTCATAAGGGTCAGCATTATAAACTGCAAAGACCTTATATTTTTTGTAGCCATTGAGGGAATAAATTTCTATAAACCTGTCTTCATTAAAGAAATCTCTATCCTCATACCTGTGAAGGTCCTTAAAATTACCGGCACGTTGATTGTTGTGACCGTAAATAATTGTGTTTTGATCTGATAAATCTTCCTTGTTCCTATAGTCCATAAAGATTGCACCGAAAACATTGTATTCATCTTTGTAATTGTGGTTAAGGTAGTAGTCGTTGTCACTTCCCTTTACTAAGGGATAGTCTATCTCTGTTCCACCAACCCTTATCCAACCAAGGATAGAAGGGTATTCTTTTCTAAGTTCTTCAACTTTTTTTATGGCTTCCTGGTCTCTTTTTTCTTTATCATCAAGTCCTGGTTCTGGATTTTTGATTTCTTCTTTTTCGAATTTTTCTTGGACCTCTATTGTGGCAGACTTAAATTCCTTATCATCCTTGTTGTAGTCGTAAATCCTATAAAGACTTGTGAGCAAGATTATCACAAGAATTATCTGTAATATAGTTATAATTTTCCTCTTCATTGTTACTCCTATCATAAAAATCAAATAGTTATTTATATACTTACCTAATTTTAATACAAATTATTAATAAAAATTAACAAAACATAAAATTCTTGCAAATTTGACAATTTAGTATTTTTTAACTTATTATTATAGTATAGTTTGACACAATAAAGTAATGCAAAGCTTAAAACTGAGGTGTTTATTTTGAAAAAAGACAAATATCAAGAGATGAAAAATAAAATTCCAAATATAAAAAATATAATGAAAATAAGACAAAGTAGAAAGAAAGGTGATATGGGTTATCTAGATTTTTTCATGCTTGGTTTTGGATCCATGGTTGGCGTTGGTTGGGCTGTTTCGTCTAACCACTGGATTGCACAAGCTGGTGGCCCTATACCTGCATTTTTGGGTTTTATTATCGCCACTTTACTTTTAATCCCAATTGGCTTATGTCACGGTGAACTTCTTGCAACCCTTCCTCAAGGTGGCGGCGTCTTAGTTTATACAAGTAAGGCATTTGGAAGAAATTTGTCTTTTATTTCATCATGGTTCTTGGCACTCTCCTACCTGACAATCCTTCCTTGGGAAGCAATTTATATAAACACCATTCTCAAAAAATTGATTCCTTTGCTCTCAAGTTCAAAAGTTCTTTATTATGTAGCAGGTTATCCTATACAAGCATCTTCTATCTTTCTTGGTATAGGGCTTGCCCTTTTGTTATTTTTTATAAACTTTAAAGGTTCAAATTTTGCTTCAAAACTTCAATCTATACTTTCTATCTTAATAATTATAATAGGAATAATTGTTATTATATTTTCCTCTAAGGTAGGAAATATCAGTAATTTGTATCCAATTTATAAGAATGTTGGCGAAGGGAGTCACTCTTCACTTTTCGGTGGAATAATAGCAGTTATTGTAATAGTTCCATTTTTTATGTCAGGCTTTGACACAATTGCACAGTCAGTGGAAGAAACATCACCAGATAAAAAATTTAAAAATGTTGCCATAGCCATGGTTCTTTCCATAATTGCAGCAGGGATTTTTTATTCACTTGTAATACTTTCAACAGGAAGTGTTTCCAACTGGCAAGCATATTCTCTTGCAAGTCCTCCGGCAATGGGATATTTACTTCAAGAGGCTTATGGCGGAAAACTCGGTTATTTTCTCTCTAAATTAATTGTAATAGGAACTTTGGCAGGACTTTTTTCAACTTGGAATGGAATGTTTATGGCATCGGCAAGGCTAATCCAATCTATGGCAAAAAACAATTTAATCCCAAGGATTTTTGCAAAGGAACATGCTGAATATGGCACTCCTGTAACAGCTCTTATTTTCTGCTTTTTCTTTGCTGCTGTCGGTCCTTTTGTGGGTATGAATTTAATTGATCCCTTAACTAGCCTCGGTTCAGCTTCTTTTGTAATTGGATGGTTCTTAACTTGCTTATCTCTTGCTGTTTTAATAAATAAAGAAAAGGATTATTATACTTCCTTTAAGGCTCCCGGTGGAAAATTAACTATTTATCCAGCAATAATAATTTCTGCTGTGATTGTAATCTCTACATTCATACCAAAAACCCCTTCTTTTATGGGCTACACTGCCTTGATAATTTTCTTTTTTTGGTTATTTTTGGGACTAGCTTTTTTAAAAATTTATAATAAAAAAGAGAGATAAAATTTATCTCTCAATATTATACATAAACTCCTATTGCCAAGATTATAGAAGCTACTACCATTATAATCCTTCCTAATAAGGCCAATAAATTTTCCCATGACTTGTCTTCCTTATATATTTTATAATTTTCGGGGACTTGTCTTGCCCAAAAGATGGCAAAAATTATAAAAGCCAGGCATTTTAATAAATCCATCTTAAGCCTCATCTATGTCAAAAAAATTTTCTGCTATCATGCACCTAATTGATCCGCCACCATATTTTGAAATTGTTCCAACATCAATTGGAAGTATCTCATCGTATTTTTCAATTTTTTCTATATTTTCTTTTCTAAGATGATCATAGGCTGACTTGGCTATGACAAGGATATTTTTATCCTTTCCCTCTAACTCTAGGGAGTTTCCTGCAAAGTTATCAAATTCTTCCTTGTTAAGAGAAATAATTTCTTTTCCAGATTCTCTTAGGGACTTAAGAACTTCTTCTTTGTTTTCTACAATTAATTCATCTGCAATAATCGCAAATTTTTCTCCCACCATCATCATGACATTGGTGTGGTAGACATAGGTTCCCTTGTCTTTAGCCCTGAAATAAACTGGCTTTAAGTCAAAGCTATGACAGAATTTCAAAAATTCATCCTTGTCACATCTTTTAGAAAGACTTCCGTAGCAAATATTATTCCACCTGTCTATCACTACAGCACCAGTCCCTTCAAGGACTTTTCTCTCTTCATTTCTAAAGTCAACAATTTCTGCCCTGTCGTAGTCTAGAATTTTTTTAAGCTCTGGAAGAATTTTGTCATACTCTTCATTCCTGTTGTCTGTGTACATCTCTGATACAAAAATTTTGCCAGGGAAGGTCACAAAGACATTGTTGGGGAAAATTGAATCTGGTGTCCTATCATCAAAGTCTTCGATGACATCAACATGAATATTTTTTTCTCGCAAAGATTCCACTGCCCTATCAAATTCTTTTAAAGCCTTTTCTTGGATTTCTTCATCAGAAGTTTTCTCCGGGTTAACTTGGTAGACATTATCCACTGCTGTCTCTGTATTAAAATTAAAGGCGTAGGGCCTAACTAAAATTACCTTATTTGTTATCATAATTTCTCCTTTATTTAAGTTACAGAATAATTATAACAAATTTCCAATAAAAAACCCTCCACCAAGGAGGGATAAATTTTTCATTTATAAAATTTTAAATCACAAGTAATAGTTAATTACGTTCTCAAGAAGTAGGAGGTTGGTAATGCTTCCTATTCCACCAGGTACTGGGGAGAAGGCTCCAATCTTTCCCATGACAGAAGCTTCATCAAGATCGCCACGATATTTGCCTTCCTTGTTCTTTGAAGTCCCAATGTCGATAACAACTGCGTCTTCCTTGAAGTAAGTTTCGTCAAGAGTCTCTGCCCTTCCCATGGCAGTGAAGATTATATCACTAGACTTAGTGTGCTTCCTAAGGTCCCTTGTGCCCACGTGACAAACTGTTACAGTTGCAAGTTCACTTAACAAAATCATAGCAAGGGGTTTGCCAACAACGTTGGAGTGGTTAATGACTACAACATCCTTGCCCTTTAGTTCGTAGCCATAAAATTCTAAGAGCTCATGAGCTGCCTTTGATGCAAGAGGGATAAAGCCATCAAGATGACCACTATAGACCTTGGCCCTGTTAATGGGATTCATGCAGTCAATGTCCTTATGAGAATCAATGGCAAGAGATATCACATCTTCATCAATAGACTCTGGAAGAGGCCTAAATACAAGTATGCCTCCAATTTTTTTGTCTTGGTTCAAATCCTTTAAGCAGTCTAAAATTTCTTCCTGACTTACATCTTCTTTAAATTCATTTACATCTACACTTACTCCAAGTTTTTCTGCAGATTTTTTTATTCCCTTTAGATAGGCAAGAGATCCATAGTCTTCACCCACCCTTATAATAGAAATTATTGGCTTGTCCTTTAACTTATCAACTTTTCCCACTAGGTCCCTAGTCTTTTGATCAACATAGTCCTTGGCATATAAAATCTTTGTCATATTTACTCCTTACTTGGAATATAAACTTCCACAGCTTCCTTTAAAATTTTTATCTTTGCTGGAAGTTTTGGTCCCTCATCTCCATCTATGTCAAGTCTTACTTCTTCATTATCTATTGAAGAAATTTCTACTTCTTTAACGGTGAAGTCTAAAACATTTTTACCCTGCTCCACTTCTCCTTCTAATGAGTCTTTTAATAATTCAATCCTATCTTTTATAGAATCTTTTGTTAAAATAAATAAATTTGCATATCCATTATTCATCTCTTTATTTTCAGAAGTGAATTCAAGTTGTCCAATTTTATTTGAAAGTCCAACTATTAGGTGGTCCACTGTACCAGAATAATTTCCACCGTCTGATTTTATATCAAGATTATATTTTTCTGACGTCGTTAATTTTTCAATGGATTTTTTTAAATAAGCAAGTCCTCCAAATTTTGATTTTTCTTCAGATGAAACTTCATGGATTGCCTCTGGCACTGCACCGATTGAAGCAAAAAGGCTGAAAATTTTATCGTTAACTATTCCTAAGTCAATCCTTTTTGTCTTTTTAAAATCAAAAGACTCTAGCGCTTCTTCTATCTCCTGTGGAATATTAAGTTTTTTTGCTAACAAATTACCTGTTCCACCTGGGAGTATTAGTAGCTTTGCTTTAGAATTAACATTTTTCATTCCAAGCAATACCTCGTTAACAGATCCATCGCCACCAAAAATACCAATAGAATCTACATCCTTTGTTTCTTCTACAAATTTTGTTCCATCTCCTGCTTCCTTTGTTTCTCTTATAACAACTTCGTCAAAATAATTTTTAAGCTTTTCTTCTATTATTTTTACAAAGTCTTTACCACTTTCATCACCAGAATTTGGATTATAGATAAATAACATTTTCATTTAAACGCCCCTTTTATATCAATAAACAATCATACCACCGTTGGGAGAAATTATTTGTCCCGTCATGTAGGAGTTCTTGTCAGAAACCATAAAGGCCACAAGTTCTGCAATCTCTTCTGTAGTTGCAAGTCTTCCCATGGGTATGTCTTCTGATAAAATGCAGAGATTGTCTGTCCCTATCTCCCTTGTCATTGGTGTGTCAACTGCACCTGGGGCAACTGCATTAACTGTTATGCCCGAGTAACCAAGTTCTTGGGCAAGAGCCTTTGTAAGTGCATTGATGGCTCCCTTTGTTGCTGAATAGTGACTCTCCATGGATCCACCAACTATTCCCCAAATTGATGTCATGTTCAAAATTTTCCCCGAGTGTTTTTTTAGCATATAGGGAAGGGCTGCATGAATTGCATTGTAAACTCCCTTTACATTGACATCGAAAATCTCGTCCCAAGTTTCTTCGTCAATATCCTGGAAGAGGGCGTAGGAAGATATGCCTGCGTTGTTGATTAGGATATCAACTCCCTTAAATCTTCTTTCAACTTCTTTAAACATGTCTTCAACTTCAGAAAATTTTCTCACATCTGCTCTTAGGGCAAGGGCATCTTTACCCATGTCTCTAATTTCATTTTCTAGTTCTTTTGCTTCTTTTTCTGACTTGTTGTAGTTAATAATTACTCTGTAGTCTTCTCTTGCAAGTCTTCTTGCAATGTCCCTTCCAATACCTCGTGAGGCACCAGTAATAAGTACAGTCTTCATCTCGCGTCTTCCACCAACCTTTACTTCATTATACCAAATTTATACTAATAATTTTGCAAAAGAAAAAAGCCATGTCAAGAACATAGCTTTTTCCGGTAAATATGCTTTTAAATTATAGGTTTATTCTACCATCTTCGAAGTCTTCTTCTGGGATAGGTCTCTTTACAATGTGATTGTAATAGATTTTTTCAACTGCCATTGAAATAGCGTTGTCGCCTGTTACGTTACAAGCTGTACCAAAAGAGTCTTGAGTTAGGTATAGTGAAATTAAAATTGTAGCAAGTGTTCCTGATGATTCGATTCCAACAACTGGTAGGAATGGAAGGGCACTCATTACTGCTCCACCTGGCGCACCTGGTGCTGCAACCATGGCAACTCCAAGAACTGCGATAAACTTAAGTATTAGTGGGAAAGAGTGTGGCATATCAAACATTGTAAGTAATGTGAATACGCAAGCTGTAAGAGTAATCATTGATCCTGCTAAGTGAACTGTTGCACAAAGTGGGATACAGAATTCTCTAATTTGAGCTGTAACACCCATTTTTCTGTTACAAGCAACGTTAACTGGAATAGTTGCTGCAGATGATTGTGTACCTGCTGCTGTTAGGTAAGCTGGGATTGCTTCTTTTAAGCATTTGAAAGGATTTCTTCCTGTGTATGCTCCTGCAAGAGAAAATTGTACTATTAGGTAAAGTAGGTGTAGTGCAATGATGCAGATAAAGATCTTCCAGAATATTCCAAGAATTGCAAATACTGAACCTGAATATGATAGGTTACAGAAGTTACCAAAGATAAAGAATGGTAGTAGTGGAATTACAAATTTTGCTAGTACAAGATTTATTATTTCGTTAAATTCATTAATAGCTTTGTAAAATACTTCTCCAGATCCTTTAGCTCTTAGGGCAGAAACTGTAAGTCCAATCATAAATGCAAGTACAAGTGCTGCTGTTACATCAATGAAAGGTCCAAGTGGAATTTCAAATAATGGCGCAACTTCGTTTGCTGTTGCTTTTTGAATTTCTTCTGCAAGCTCTGGTCTAATAAAGCTTGGGAATATGTTTCTTGCCATTGTATAAGATAATGAACCTGCAACTAGTGTAGATCCATAAGCTAATGCAACTGTTGCTCCTAAAAGTTTTCCAGCGCCTTCTGAAAGGTCTGCTATACCCTTAGATACAAAGGCAATAATCATTAGTGGAATTATAAAGTTTAAGAACTTTCCAAATAATCCTGAGATTGTAATTGCTACTTGAGTTACTACTTCTGGTAAAAATTGTCCAACAAGTACACCAAGTGCAATTGCAATAATAAGTCTAGGAATTAGACCTATTTTTTTCTTTTCCTTCATTTTCTTTAATCCTCCTTAATATTTAAAAACTTAGCCCTGATTTCTTGGCCAGTCTTTGTGCCTGCAAGACCTCCAAGACCAGTCTCCCTAATAGATTCATGTAGCAAGTGACCAACTTCTCCCATGGCTTGACAAACTTCGTCAAAGGGAACAATTGATTTAATACCTGCAAGAGCCATATCAGTTGATATAAAAGAATTCATAACTCCTGATGCGTTTCTAAAGGTACATGGATACTCTACTAGTCCTGCTATTGGGTCACAGGCTAGCCCCATTACATTAATAAGTGTAATGCTGGCTGCGTTTAGTGCTTCTTCTGGACTTCCGCCAAGCATCTCAACTAATGCAGCAGCTGCCATTGCGCTGGCAGATCCACATTCTGCTTGACATCCACCTTCAGCACCGGCGAACGTTGCATATTTACCAATAATTTGCCCTATTCCTATTGATGTCAATAGTCCATTTATTAAAACCTCGTCATCTAAGCCATATTTTTCCTTGGCTGCCATTAAGGCTGCCGGCATAATACCAGAGCTTCCAGCAGTAGGTGCTGCTGCAATAGTTCCCATATTTGCATTAGTCTCAGATGTGGAAAAGGCCATAGCCATTGCCCTAACTAGGAATTTACTAGTTAAAGGGTCTTTTTCTTTTTGATAGTCGTTCATTGTTTTGGCAAATCCGTCTATCATTTTATATTCAGTTTCAAAGGATTTTTCTAATGTTTCCTGGGAAGATTTTTTCATAACTTCCAAGACTTCTCTAACTTTATCCCTCATCTCTTCTTCAGTTATCTTAAGAGCAAGAGTTTCTTCTCTTAAGACTAAGTCATAGATGTGGATATTATCCTTCTCACATACTTCAATAACTTCTCTAGCTGTATTTAACATTTAAACCTCCACATATTTAGCTGTAATATATCTGGAATTATTTAACAATTTGTCTAGTACGCTCTCACTTGCACTTTCATCTAGTTCAACTGTAAGAGTCACTATATTTGTAAGTTCATTCTTCTTTGTGTTTATAGATTCAATATTGTAGGACTCCTCAGCAAGTATAGTTGACACATCTGCTATAACGCCCTTTTGTTCAGGGTATTGGAACAAGAGTGTAGGGAACTTGCCATCATAATCAACTTGGATTCCATTGATGTCAACAATTTTCATGTTTCCACCACCTATTGAGGATCCGATTACATATTCGCTTTCTCTGTCCTTGTAATTAAATTTAATCTTAACTGTATTAGGATGATAATTTTCTCCTAGATTCATTGGTATGAAGGAATACTTTATTCCCCTCTCATCTGCAATTTCATAGGCATCTCTTATAGAGCTGTCATAGGTTCTAAAACCCATAATACCACCTAGAAGTGCCCTGTCTGTTCCGTGGCCCTTATATGTAAAAGCAAAGGAACCGTGAAGATAAAATTCAACGCTTTCATAATCTGCTGGACAAATTTTTGCAGCTAATATAGCGATTTTGCAAGCGCCTGCAGTATGGGATGACGATGGGCCAACCATTATTGGGCCAAGAATTTCAAACGAACTATATTCTTTCATTGGACTCCTCCTTATTTCTTAGACATTATTTTAGCATAATAAATTTAATTTGTGAAATGAAATTACGCTTGGAGACTGGATAATTATCTTATTTCTCTTTATACATGCTTTGAAAAATTTAAAGATATACTTTAATCTATTAACGCAATACAAATAATTGTGATGAACTCAAATATTTCTTGCAAGTATATCATAGATATTATAGTATTAAATTATGAGGATATTATTTTCATTAAAGGAGGAATTTATGAAAGAACAAAACAAAAAAGTCAAAGATCAAAATGACGTTGGCGGCTTTCTGAAAGGCGTAGAAAAAATTGGTAATAAATTACCTCACCCTGCCATGATTTTTGCAATACTTAGTGTAATCGTAATCATAGTTTCATATTTTGCAGCAAAATCTGGCATGAGCGTAACTTATTTTGATGCTAAAGCTAAAGAAGAAGTAACTAAAGAAGCTGTTTCCCTACTTAACTGGGAAGGTCTACGTTACATTTTTAACTCTGCAACAGAAAACTTTACAGGTTTTGCTCCATTGGGAACAGTTCTTGTAGCTATGCTTGGTGTTGGTGTTGCTGAAAACAGTGGACTTTTTGATGCTACATTAAAAAGACTTTTATCAAATGTAAACCCTACACTTTTAACAGCTACAGTAGTTTTCGCAGGTGTTATGTCAAATATAGCATCTGATGCAGGATATCTTGTAGTAGTTCCACTTGGAGCACTTATCTTTGCTAACGCAGGTCGTCACCCACTTGCTGGTATTGCAGCAGGTTTTGCAGGCGTAAGTGGTGGTTTCTCAGCCAACTTAATTCTTGGAACAACTGACCCACTTCTTACTAATATCACAAACGAAGCCTTAAGAGCTGGTGGAATTGATATGGAACTTGCAGCTACTTGTAACTGGTACTTCCTATTTGCTTCTACATTCTTAATCACTATTGTTGGTACTCTTGTAACAAATAAAATAGTTGAAAAGAACTTAGGAGAATACAATGGATCTTATAAGGCAGATGAACACCCTCTTACTGACTTAGAAAGAAAGGGTCTTAAAAATGCACTTATAGCCCTAATTATCTTTGTAGCTGTAATGGCATTCTTAATGTTCCCAGCAAATGCACCATTTAGAGAATTTGAAGAAGGTAAAAATGCAATGACTCTTAAGAATTTCTTAGGTCATGGACTTATCCCAGCAATGCTTTTACTTTTCTTAGTACCTGGACTTGTTTATGGTAAAACTGTTGGAACTATCAAAACTTCTCACGACCTTGTTGCTAAAATGACTAAGGCAATGCAAGGAATGGGCGGATACCTTGTACTAGCATTCTTTGCAGCACAATTCGTATCTTACTTTAACAAGACTAACCTTGGTCTTATACTTGCAAAAAACGGAGCAGACTTCTTAGAATCAGTTGGTTTTAAAGGTCTTCCACTTCTAATAATGTTTATCTTGCTATCAGCCTTCCTTAACCTATTCATGGGATCAGCTTCAGCAAAATGGGCAATCATGGCTCCAATCTTTGTACCAATGATGTACAACCTTGGACTTTCACCTGCACTTACACAAGTTGCATATAGAATTGGTGACTCTTCAACAAACATCATCACACCACTTATGTCTTACTTTGCAATGATCGTTGTATTCATGCAAAAGTATGACGAAGACTCTGGACTCGGAACATTAACATCAATGATGCTTCCATACTCCATGTGCTTCCTAGTTGGATGGACAGTTCTAATGATAGTTTGGTATCTAATTGGAATCCCTGTTGGACCTGAAGCACCACTTCACGTACAAGACATGGTTTCAATGTTATTTATCTAAAATAAAATATTCTCAAATAATAAACCCGGTGGGAGATTCCATCGGGTATTTTTATGTCATCCTTTCATTAAGTTGTAAAAAGACTCCTGCTTAGAAGTCAAAATAAAATTTAAAACTTTTATCAACCCACACCAAAATCTGTTATTTCAAATAAAATATCAACTCTTGGGTCATCTTCAAGATACCTATATTTCTTCACGAACCAATTAACAAGTTCTTCGTCTCTTTTTATATCTGTGGAGTTGTTCATAAAAATATTTACTGTTGCGTGGGAGAAATTTTTTATAATCTCCATGTCGCGGTCAATCATTTCTTTAGTCTGACCCTTTATGCCCACCATGACGCAGGGAGAGTCAAAATATTTTTGGACTTCTCTATAGTCTTTAAAGTCTGCGCCCTTTCTTAGGACTCTTTCTCTAAAGTCATTGTCAAAAGTTTCTATTCCTGTTTTAAAAGTTATAGGGACTTTAAAAAAATCTCTTATCTCGTCAAGTCTGTTCCTATAAATCCAATGAGCTTCAAAAAATAATCTCTTAATATTTTTTTCTTCAACTACTTTTTTTATTTCTTTAAGTGTGTTTTCTGTCAAATCAAAAACTGACGCAGAATCAATGACTTCAAGGACTCCAAACTCTCCTGTTACATTTTTTAAAACTTCAAGATTTATCTCGTCTATCTTTTTATTGTCTATCTCATTATCTTCTATATAATCACAAAAAGTACACTTGCCCCACTTGCAAGGTCTCGCCTTTAAGAGGACAATTTCTCTTTTTGTCTTGTTAGTTATTTTTGAATACCTATTGATAAAATCATCTCCTTAAGAAGTTAATCTCTCATGACATTTTAACACATATGATTAATAAAAAATCTTTAAAGATTTAAATGTTGACATGTCAACAAGTATTAATTATACTTAAGCTTGCATTAAATTAGTGAGGTGCTTATGCTAGATAAATTTAATTACTTTTCCAGTGAGGTCTTTAATATTGTAAAAAACTGGCAAAAGTTAGCTGGCCAAGTCATGAAGGACTTTGGCTTAAACGCAAGTCAGCTCATCTATATGCTGGCCCTCTACGACCACGACAAACTTAACTCCCAGGAGCTTGTGAAGATAAGCGGCAAGGACAAGTCTGACGTGTCGAGAAACCTAAACCAAATGATAAGGTCTGGCATCGTAGAGAAAAAGTCAACCAATAAAAACAACTACGGTGGCAGCTTTTATCTCACAGAAAAGGGTAGGCTTATAGGTTCCAAGATAAGTGAAAAGACCATGGAATATATTGAGCTTGCAAACAAAAATATTTCAAGGGACAAGAAGGAGATCTTTTACGAGGTCCTAGGTGCTCTTTCAGAAAATATTGAAAACTTGACAGAAGAAAACCTTTAATTTGATAGAATTCAAATTTAGACTATAGATTTATAATTGAGAGGAAATATATGGCAGTAAAAATAATTGTGGGATCAACTTGTGATGTGGAAGAAAGTATTAAGAAGGACTTAATTGTAGTTCCCCTTCACGTTACCTTTGGAGATGAAGACTTCCTAGATTCAGTTGATATTACAAAAGACGAATTTTATGAAAGACTTGAGAAAAAGGAAGAATTTCCTATGACAAGTCAACCAACTCCTGTGGCCTTTATGGATGTCTACAAGGAAATAATAGACAATGGAGACGAGGCAGTGGTAATTGTCTTATCTTCAAAATTATCGGGAACTTATCAAAGTGCCAAGCTTGCTAGCGAAGGTCTTGAAGATAAAATATTTATAGTTGATAGTCTTAATGTTTCTAACGCAGAAGGTGCCCTTGTGGACTATGCCACAAGACTTGTTAAAGAAGGCAAGTCTGCAAGAGAAATAAAAGAAATTCTTGATGAAGCAAAGAAGAGACTTAGACTAGTTGTCTTAGTTGACACCCTAGAATACCTTGAAAGAGGAGGAAGAATTTCAAAGACATCAGCCCTTCTTGGAAACCTATTCTCTGTAAAAGTTCTACTTTCTATGAAGGATGGAGCAATTAGATCAGTTGGTAAGGCCAAGGGAATTAAAAATGCCAACAATCTTTTCATTAGTGAAATAGAAAAGACTGGATACATTGACTTTGACATGCCAATCAAACTTGGCTACACAGGTCGCGACGGTAGCAAAATCGAAAAATACCTAAGAGAGACAAAGAGCCTTTGGGAAGATAAGATTTCTTCACCAGAGTTTATCCAAATTGGAAGTGTTGTTGGGACACACACAGGTCCTGGCGCCCTTTTCTTGTCCTACTTTAGCAAATAATTTTAACTTATAAAGTTCCTAATCTTTAGGGACTTTTTTTATTTGTCTTAAATAGGCACATGGAAGCTAGAATTCTTTATCAAATTATAATTCTATGGTAAAATAGGGTGGATAGGAGTTGATTTATTGGAAAAAGAAACTGACTATAAGGGACTCATTAGACTCTTCACAAGATCTATTTTCATTTCCATGATTGGAATGATTTTTCCCTTTCTATATATTTTGTTTCCTTCTATGTATGTAGCTGAATCTGTGAAGGAGGGAATCTTAAAAGTCATGGCGACGCTTCTCGCCGTTGTTCTTTTAATTGCTGGTTTTATGGGACCAGTCCAAGCCATAGTTGTCTTTACAATTTTTGGCCCCTTCATATTAATTTTTCACTACATGATTACAACGAAAAGGTCTGTCTCCATGACTATCTTGGCGACATCTTTAATATTTTTTACATCAATAATGGTTTTATTTTTTGCCTTTGGGATCAATAGTGAAGTCCTAAATTCAAAGGAAACCATAAATTCCATTACAGAATTTTATAAAAACCTAGCAGGCGAAGATATTTTATCTTCAGGGACTATGGCGATTTTCACAGAAAATGTAGAACTCTACTACAAGAGATTCTTGCAAATTCTTCCATCTGTCCTAATTATCACATCTATTGTGACTTCCTATGTTACTTATACATGGGCTGGAAGGAGTCTTCTTGCAAGGGGGATTTTTATTATTCAACCATCCTCTCTTGAATTCTTGAAGTTCCCAAAGGAAGTTATAGCCTTGTCACTTGTGAGTCTCGCCCTCTTTTCACTAACTGGCGACTACTTTGGACCCACAGGTCAAGTCTTTATGATTAACCTAATGAACTTAGTGTTTTTTATGCTTTATGCTTCTGGCCTTGCTCTTGCCAAGTTTTACATGACAAGATTTGGAGTTAAGAGATTTTTACAATTCCTTTTAATAGGGCTAAGCTTTACTATATCAAGCCTACAGATTTTTTTAATTATCCTTGGTGGACTTGATCAAATTGTTAACTTTAGAAAAATTAAATAAGTGGGAATGCTATGAAAAATAATTATAAACTTAAAGATTTTCTTCCATTTTTTATTTTTGGAATAATTCTTGTCGTGGCCTTGCTTTTAATAAGGCCCGTCCTTGGTCTTTTGGGAATCTTAGGCCTTGCCTATGTAGCCTTCTTGGCCTACAACAAAATAAATAGTAAAAATGAAGAAAATTTAAAAAACCTTGAAAACTTAAACGAAAGATTTGATTCTCTGACTAAGCAGGCAATCTTCGACATGCCCTTTCCCCTAGTTGTTACAGATGAAAAGGCAAAAATACTTTGGTACAATACTCCCTTCATTAACCTCTTTAATGAAAGCAGCGTCTTGGAGGGTGACCTTGAAAACCTAATTGGAGATATTGATATTGCAAATATTTTAAACTCTGAGGGCCAAAGGACTATACCTGTTGAAGTGAATAAAAGATTTTTCAACATCTATACTAACATCGTTGAAAACAAGTCTGAAAAGGGAGATGGCAAGTCTGTCCTATTTTATCTAGTGGACAACACTGCCTACCAAAACCTAAAGGACAAGTACACAGATGAATTTGCCATTGTGGCAAAGGTTGAAGTGGATAACTTCGATGAGGCAATATCTTCTGCCCCATCAGAAATTAGACCCCTTCTAATTGCAGAAATTGACTCCACAATTTCTCAATACTTTGAAGAGTACGATGCCCTCGTAAGAAAATCTGACGAAGACTTATATCTTGTTGTTATGAACTTTAAGTCCTTAAGGGCAATTAAGGAAAAGAGATTTGACATCCTAGATGACCTAAGAGACCTCAACAAGGGAAACTCAATTCCAATTACTCTTTCTATTGGAGTTTCTTCTTATGGACTTAACTTCAAGGATGCCTATATTGAATCCGACTCTTCTCTTGACTTAGCACTAGGTCGTGGTGGCGACCAAGCTGTTGTAAAAGTTGACGACAACTACGAATTCTTTGGTGGAAAATCCAAGGCAATGGAAAAGAGAAATAAGGTTAAGGCAAGGGTAATTGGTGAAGCCCTAAAACAATTAATTGACAGGTCTGAAAATGTCTACATCATGGGCCACAAAAACCCTGACATGGATGCAATTGGTGCTGCTATTGGTTGTCTTCGTGCAACCTTAAATAGAAACAAGGAAGGCTTTATTGTTCTTGAAAACTCCAATCCTTCAATTGACAATTTAATTGACAGGATGAAGGAAGAGGAAGCAGAAATTTATGAAAAAGTAATTTCTAGAGAAACTGCTATTAATAGAATCAAGCACTCCTCCCTCTTGGTCTTAGTGGATAACCACAAGCCATCCTTTACAGAGTGTCCAGAACTCTTGGACAAGACCAACCAAATTGTTGTTATTGACCACCACAGGAGGGGCAAGGAATTTGTTGACAATCCCGTTCTTCAATATGTAGAACCCTATGCATCTTCAACTTGTGAACTTATAACTGAGATGCTAACTTATATGTCAAACGACTTAAACCTAACTCACTTTGAGGCCGATGCCCTAATGAGTGGTATAGTTGTTGACACTAAGAACTTCTCCTTCCAAACTGGTGTGAGGACTTTTGAAGCAGCTTCCATCTTAAAGAGAGCTGGGGCAAATATGCTAAAGGTAAAGGCCCTCTTCCAAGACGATTTAGATACCATGGTTTACAGGGCAGAAGTAATTCACAACACTAAGATGATCCACGACAACATTGCCGTTTCAAGATTTGACAAGGAAGCCAACAACTCGGTTCTCGTTGCAGCACAGGCTGCTGATGCCCTACTTGATATCAATGGTATAGACGCATCCTTTGTTCTCACAATAAATGATGGCAAGGTACACATATCAGGCAGGTCTCGTGGAGAGGTTGTTTCAGTCCAACTTATACTAGAAAAAATTGGTGGAGGCGGCCACTTGAATATGGCTGGAGCCCAAATTGACACAACTGATTTAGACGAAGCTGAAAAGATTTTAGTAAATGCAATTGACGAATATTTAATTGATAATAAAAGCGAGGAATAATATGAAAGTAATTTTAATTAAGGACGACAAAACTCTAGGCAAAAAAGGCGAAATAGTTAACGCAAAGACTGGCTATGCTAGAAACTTCTTGCTACCAAGAGGTATTGCCATTGAAGCTACTCCAGAAAACATGGAAACATGGAAGAAGAATAAGCTTGAAGAAGAAAAATTAGAAAAAGAAAACCGTGCTAAGGCTAACGAAATCAAGAAGAAAATTAGCGAAATCACTTTAACTATTAAGGCAAAGGCTGGAGAAGGTGGAAGACTCTTTGGTGCCATCACTTCTGCTGATATTGCAAAAAAATTAAAACAAGACCACAAAATTGACGTTGATAAAAAGAAAATCGAGCTTGCAGAAAACATCAAGGAAGCTGGCATGAAAAACATTGACATCAAGCTTTACCCAGACGTTGTCGCTACTCTAAAAGTAAATGTTAGACCGGAATCTTGATTGATATGGATGCAAAGGGAGAATTAAATTTTAATTCTGTTTCAAATTTAAAGATGCCTCCCCACAATTTGGAGGCAGAGGAGTCAGCCCTTGGTTCCATGATGCTTTCCAAGGAAGCCATCACAACATCCATTGAGTTATTAAATATCCAGGACTTCTATCAAGAAGCCCACAGAAAGATTTACAGTGCCATCTTAAATATTTACAACAGAAATGAAGCAGCCGATGTAATTACAATTGCAGAGGAACTTAAAAAGACTGACGACCTTGAAGTCGTTGGTGGTATCCCCTATCTTGCAGATCTTTCTTCTAATGTAACTGCAGTTTCCAATATGAAATACTACTGCAAGATCATCAAGGAGAAGGGAATCCTTAGAGAGCTAATAGACTCATCGGACAAGGTAATTTCTGCTGCCTATTCTCCTGATGCCCAGGCAGACCTCATCATTGAGCTTGCAGAAAAATCTGTCTTCGACATAACTCAGGACTCCACAAAAAATGGCCTTGTAAATATAAAAAACATCGCCCTAGACTCCTTCTCTGAAATGGAAAAAAAAGCACAAAACCCCAATGCCCTTACGGGACTTACAACTGGTTTTGTGGACCTAGATAGAAAAATATCTGGACTGCAAAAGTCTGATTTAATTTTGTTGGCGGCAAGACCTTCCATGGGTAAGACTGCCCTAATGGTTAATATTGCAACAAATGCTGCCCTAAGAGGTGGGGCATCTGTTGCCGTCTTTTCTCTTGAAATGAGTAAGAACCAACTCTTCCAGAGAATTATCTCTTCCACTTCCCACGTTGACCTCCAAAAGGTAATCAGTGGTAACTTAAACGAAGAAGAGTGGACAAAAATAATCAACACCATGCCCATTGTGTCCAGCCTAAAAATGGAAATCGACGACACAGCTGGGATCTCTCCACTAGAACTCAAGGCCAAGTGCCGAAGGATGAAGGTGGAAAAGGGACTTGATTTAATTGTAATTGACTATCTCCAACTTATGCAGATGTCATCAAGGTCTGAATCTAGACAACAAGAAATCTCTGCCATATCGAGAAACCTAAAGGCCATTGCCAAGGAATTAGAAGTTCCTGTCATTGCCCTTTCTCAACTTTCTCGTGCTCCAGAACTTAGGACTGACCACAGGCCAATCCTATCTGACCTTCGTGAGTCTGGTGCCATAGAGCAAGACGCCGACATTGTAATGTTCCTCTACAGGGACGAATATTACACAAAGGAAGAATCGGAAAAGCCAAATGTTGGTGAAGTTATTATTGCCAAGCACAGGAACGGTCCAACGGGAACTGTTGAGTTAATGTTTAAGAAGGAATTTACAAAATTCTTGAACTTGCAGAGAAGCGATTAATAAGTAAATAAAATTTTTAAAGACTCTTGCACAGGCGAGAGTCTTTTATTTTTTGCCACAAATGTTATAATAAAATTTGAAAAATATTGGAGGTAAATATGATTTTAGACTTAATAAAAGTAATCTTCCTTGGAATAATCGAGGGACTTACAGAATTTTTGCCTGTGTCATCAACAGGCCACCTTATAATTGCAGACAGTTTTATAAAACTTGAACCCAAGGCTTTTTCCAATGCCTTTAGCGTCATCATCCAGCTTGGTGCCATCCTAGCAGTAGTTTATCTCTACTTCTATGACATCAACCCCATAGCCAAAGGCAAGCTTGTCCCAGTCATTGGAGAAGAAAAGTACAATGAACTTAGCTTCAAGGAAAAGTTTAAGTACAGGGACCTTGAAACAATGAGGTTAATTGCAAAAATTATTGTGGGCTTCTTGCCGGCAGCCTTCTTTGGTTTCCTCTTAGATGACTTCATCGACGCCCACCTTTTTAACCCTATTACAGTTGCCATTGCACTTATCTTTTACGGAATAATAATTATTGTCATGGAAAAAAATAACAAGAACAAGGACTTTAAGTACGAGACCCTAAATGACATTGGACTTAAAACTGCCCTCTTCATTGGCTTTTTCCAATGCCTTGCCATGGTGCCAGGCACATCTCGTTCAGCAGCAACAATTATAGGTGCCATGCTACTTGGTTGTTCAAGAACAAGCTCTGCCAAGTTTTCCTTTTATCTTGCAGTCCCAACAATGCTTGGTGCCACTGCCCTAAAGATTTTAAAAATTGGATTTTCCTTTAGCCTATGGCAATGGTTCTTGATCCTTGTGGGAGGAGTTATCTCCTACATCGTTGCCCTTGTTGTTATCAAAAAATTCTTGGGCTACATCCGTCAACACGACTTTATCCCCTTTGGATATTACAGGATTGTCCTTGGCCTAGTGGTCCTATGCCTTGGCTTTTTCAATATAATTTGAGGTGAAAAGTATGAAAGATTTTAATGTTGGAATAATTCAGCTGCCTGCTAAGGGCGACAAAAAAGAAAATTTAAAGACTATGGAAGAATATGTTGCCCTTGTAAAAAAAGAAGGGGCTGATGTAGTTTGCCTTCCAGAAATGTGGAACTGCCCCTACCAAAATTCCTACTTCACAAAATTTGCTGAAGAGGACTTTGGCGAAACTTATGAAAAGATGAGCCAAGTGGCAAAAGAAAATGAAATTTATTTAATTGGTGGGTCCATCCCCATTAAGTCAGGCGACAAGATTTACAACAGGTCCTATGTCTTTGACAAGAAGGGCCGAGAAATCTACAGATATTCCAAGATCAACCTCTTTGACATAGAGGGCTACAAGGAGTCTGACACAATTTCTGGCGGCAAGTCCCTTGGAGTTTTTGAAACAGAGTACGGGACTTTTGGCCTTGCAATTTGTTTTGACTTGAGATTCCCTGAACTCTTCCAAACTTTTAGGGACTATGGAGCAGAAGTCATCTTCGTCCCATCAACCTTCATGAAGAAGACTGGAGAAGTTCACTTCCACCTCTTAAATAGGGCTCGTGCAGTGGACTCACAATGCTACGTGGTCTCTCCTGCCATAGCAAGAGATGATGACTTGTCAAAGAACGCCTACGCTCACTCTCTGATAATTGACCCAAGTGGCAAGATTGAAGTGGACCTTGGCGAAGACAAAAATTACGCAGTCTTAAAGTTAGAAAACGATAAGGTTAAGAGGGAAAGAGAAAAACTTCCCCTTGAAGTATCTAGGAAAAATAGAAAATTATAATTTATAAAAAAGAAACTCTTGCAAAAATATCTGCAAGAGTTTTTTTTACCTTGAAAATCTATAAAGGCTTTTTTATTTTTTTAAATTCCCTTTGTGTAGAGGTAATAAGAGTAAATTGCTGGAATTATTGAACCAAGAAAAAGTGGGACTAAAAATACAATTTCACTTTTTAAAAATACTGAAAGAATAAGACAAAGTCCAATTATTACAAAGCAAATTCCACCAAGTCTATGAGTCCTTCTCCAGTTCTCATCGCTGTTAAGGGTCCAAGGTAGCTTGATCCCCATAGTGTAGTTCCTCTTTATCTTTGGAAGGTAGTTGCCAATGGCGATAAATAATAGGCCAATAAAAATTGGAAGTATCGTTGACACCTTTACCTCTCTTCCAAATCCTGCCATAACTGTTATTATATAAATCAAAAGCATTATTGCGGGCATGGAAAGCTTACTTATTGTCATTACAAGGTTGTATTGTTTATTATTTTTTGGGTCACTGTCTAACATAAAGCAGAGGAAGGCATTCATAAGTACAAGAAAGCCTTGAATTACTACCATAGCATGGAACTTTGAGCTATAGTCATCGGCTTGACCTTGGAAGTTCCAATGAGTTGGGAGTTCTGCAGGCATCTTATCGTAAAACAAGAGATTAAAAATTACTACAAGTAAAATTGATGCGACAATGGAAATTATTGAATCTTTTCTTAGTTTAAATTTATTTTTCATCTGGACCTCCTTTGAATTTCACAATCCATGTAAGTATTTCTTCGAAAACTGAAGTGTTGAGTTCGTAGTAAATAAAATTTTTTTCTTTTTCTTCGTAGATCAGGTCTTGGTCTTTTAAAATCTTTAGGTGGTGGGAGATCGTCGCCTTGGAGAGGTCAAACTTATCAGCAATTTCTCCTGCGTTCATCCTGCCCGACCTAAGTATATTTAAAATCTCCAGCCTAACTGGGTCTGACAAGGCCTTAAAGGTATCAGAAAACACTAGACCACTTCCCTTCCATTAATTCTATTTCGATAATTATCTAAATGGTTAATTTAATTATATAAAATTTATTTTTCTTGTCAAGACTGTTTTGAAATTTGTCTAAATAGTTTTTGTGTTTTAAAATTTTCACAAGTCACAAATTATTTTTTAAAAACTTTATCCTTCCAGCTCTTAAAAAACCAATCAAAAAAATTAACTTTAATTAACTTTTCCCACAAAAAATAAAAATATAACTTATAATAATTAAAAGACTCTCCTTTTTCCTTACTTATGGATAAAGTTGGCGCCTAGATATTTCTACAAGTGAAATAGCTTCCATTATGTGGTATAATTTTAGCTGGAAGGTGAAATTATGATTCAAAGTTTAGTCAAGGCAGCTAATGTTTTAGACATCTTAAAAAGTGAAAATCGAGAACTTACAATTGCAGAAATCTCTGAATTTTTAAATATACCCCCAAGCACAGCCCACAGGATCCTATCAACCCTAATTGGTGTTGGTTATGTGTCAAAGGATGAGAGGACCCACCTCTATGGCTTAGGTCCAGCCCTAATTCCCCTAGGGATTAAGGCATCATCCAAGCTTGATCCACAAGCTGTTGGCAAGGCAGTCCTAGAAAAACTATCTGATGTGACTATGGAGGATTCCTATTTTATTATTAAGTCTGGGGACAAGGGCCTTATGCTTTCAAAGGCTGAAGGCAAGCATTCCCTAAAGATTGTGGAAAATTTTGGAATAGAGATTGACCTCCACAAGGGAGCAATTAGAAAAACTATACTTGCCTTTCAATCTGACGATTATATAAACTACTACTTAAAAAAGGACCTTTCCGACTACCTTGACTCACCTGTTGACAAGGAAGCCCTGATGCATGACTTAATGCACATAAGAAACAATAAAATTTCTGTCTCTGATTCAGAATATATCGATTCTGTCATTGGAATTGGTGCTCCTGTCTTTAACTACAAGGACCAACTTGTTGGCGCCATTGGTGTGGTTATCCCCAAGGAAAGGATCACAGAAGAGTCCAAAAAAGAATATATTGAGGCCGTGAAAAATGCCGGCATTGATTTTTCAAAAAATTTGGGCTATTCAGATTGATTGTAACTCTACTTTTAATGGTAGAGTTTTTTTGTTGGGAATTTTTCTTATTTTATAAATTTTTGTTAAGTCATATTTCCTTATCAAGTTACAATTAATTATTAACTCACAAATTCTTATAAAGTCACAATTTTTCATCAACTCATAACTTTTCTTCAACTCATAATTTTTTATCATCTTACAATTTATTATCAAGTCACAAACTTTCATTAAGTCGTATTTTTTTATCAAGACACAATTTTCCATCAAATTATAATTTTTTATTAAGTCATAATTTTTTACTTACTCATTTTTTTCTAAGGCCCCTTCCAGGTCTAGATTCTTTTAAAGGTCTTCCTAATTTGATAAAATATATCCAGGAGGTCATTATGCCAATACTTAGTTTAACAAATATAAAAAAATCCTATATTGATGAAGAAACTATTAGAGACGGAAACCTAATAGTGGAAGATAAGGATAAAATTGGCCTTATTGGAATCAACGGAAGTGGCAAGTCCACTCTTTTTAATATAATTACAGAAAACCTATCCTACGACGAGGGAGAAATTTTTAGGAAAAAAGATTTAAAGATAGGCTACCTGGAGCAACAGCTTAGCCTTCACACTGAAGGATCTATTTACGACAACTGCCTTTCAATCTTTGCTGACCTAATAGAACTTGAAAAAAACTTGAGAAATCAAGAGCACATAATTGCAGAAAATCCAGACAACTTAGATGAAGAACTCATGAAGTACCAAAGGCTCCAAGACGAGTTTCACAAGAGGGATGGTTACTCTTACAACTCCAAGATCAGGGGGACCCTAATTGGTCTTGGCTTCACTGAAGAGGACTTTGACAAGGACATCTCCACCCTATCTGGTGGGCAAAAGTCTCGTGTGGCCCTTGCCATGCTCCTCCTTGAAGATGCAGACCTGCTCCTACTTGACGAGCCAACCAACCACTTGGACATCGGGGCCATCTCTTGGCTGGAAAAATACTTAAAGGACATTGACAAGGCTGTCATCATAATCTCTCACGACAGGTACTTCTTAAACAACATTGTCTCCAAGATTGTCCTCTTAGAAAATGGGGCAACTAAAACTTACAAGGGCAACTACGACAACTATATGAGGCAGAGGAAGAAGGACTTCGAAGTCTTAAAGAGGCAATACGAGGACCAGCAAAAGGAAATCAAGAGACAGGAAGAAATTATAAAGAGGTACATGAACCTTGGCCGTGACAGGTTTATCAAGCAGGGCAAGAGCCGTAAGAAGATGCTAGATAAGATGCAGAGGATTGAGATGCCAACTTCCAACAAGAAGACCAATCTCCACTTCACTCCCAAGAAGACTTCGGGAAGAGACGTCTTGGAGATCAAGGATCTTGCAAAGTCCTTTGGCGACCACCAAGTCTTCAAAGGTCTCAATGCCTTTGTCTACAAAAACGACAAGATTGGCCTCATTGGTCCCAACGGTGTGGGCAAGTCCACCTTATTTAAGATTATTGCCGGAGAAACTTCTCCAAGTTCTGGAGAAATTAAACTTGGGTCTAATGTGGATGTTGCATTTTTCTACCAAGAGCTTGACAACCTAAGCCTAGACAAGACTGTCATGGATGAAATTTGGGACGAGTTCCCAAAGCTTGAGCACTTCCAAATTAGGAAGTACCTGGCAGAATTTCTCTTTGTGGGTGACGACATCTTCAAGACCATTGACGAGCTTTCGGGTGGAGAGCGTGGAAGGTTATCCCTTTTAAAAATTATGCTAAAGGGTGCAAACTTCCTTGTCCTTGACGAGCCTACCAACCACTTGGACATTGACTCCAAGGAAATCCTTGAAGACGCCCTCTTAAAATACGAGGGAACTGTCCTATCTATCTCCCACGACAGGTACTTTTTAAATAAGACTGTTGATAAGATTTTTGAGATGACTGAGTCTGGTATCAACACCTTCCTTGGCAACTACGATTATTATCTTGAAAAGACTACAGAAGTGGAGTCTGATGACGAAGACTACAAGTCCAGGACAGAAATTGAAAGAGAAAAGCGTGAAGAGCGAGAAGAACGCAAAAAAAATAAGGCCCTTCGCAAGGAAAAAGAAAAAATTGAAAAAGAGATTTCAACATTAGAAGAAAAGTTATCCACAATTGACTCAAAACTTGCAGACTCTAACACTTACAGCGATTATCAACTAGCCAGTGATTTATCAATAGAGCGTGAAAGCCTTGCAAATACTCTAGAAGAGCTTTATGAAAAGTGGATGGAACTTGAGGGCTGATAAAAATCTTATCAAGTTTCTTTCCACAAGCCTACTTGTGATATAGACTTTATCCCCAGCTTTATCCACATTATCCACAAGGATATGAACATTTGTCTTGAAAAGTTCTGCACATTTCATGCACATTTTGAAAAAATTATCATAAAACAAGAAAAATTTGTAAATTTACAAGAATTTTAAGGGGATTTTATAAAATTTATACAATCTTATCCACAATTTCATAAAAGTTATCAACTTTTGTGGGTAAAAAAAGAAAAGAGCTAAGAAAAAGCTCTTTTTTTTGTGTAATTTTTCAATTTTCTGTGGATTGTTTGTCTTTAAAGTCTTTTTATCATGTCTTCTGCCGGGTCCAAGATTTCTATATCTGTCAATTTTTTAAATTCCTCTTTCATGTAGGGGAAGTGGGTGCAGGCAAGGATAATTCCATGAGGCCTTTCTTCCATCTTGTTAAAAAAGTTAAAGAGGTCTCTTAGTCCAAGTTTCTTTACAATTTCTTCTGTGGCAGTTTTCTTTTCGATTTCTTCAACAAGACTTAGGATCCCAATAGAAATTGTGTCCCTAAAATTCTTTTGGCAAAGAAGGGCATCAACTCCATGGGCTGATTTTGAGTTTGCTGCAAGGATAATTAACTTTTTATACTTAGAGTCCAGTTCCTTATAAAAATCCAAGGGAGTGATAATTTGGATGTCCTGGCGGCGAGATAAGTCCCCTAGATCTATTGATGCTGAAAGTGAATTGCAGTAGATAAAAATTTTCTCTGCACCAGACTTTTTTGCATCTACAATTTTTTCTTCAACAAGTCTTGTGAGTTCTTCTCTTGAATAATATTGAAGTAGGGACTGGTCCTTGGGGTTCTTGGAAATGGGATAGGGTAAGGTTTCAAATCCCCTCTCCCTCAAGAGGTCTACTCCCATCCTTGTGTCTTCATGAGTTCCTGCGAATACTCCAACTTTCATCTTCTCACTCCTTAAAATAAATCCACTTTAAAGCCTTGGGCAAGACCTTGTAGTCTATCTCTCTTGCCCTATAAATTTCTCCGTCAATGTTATATAAAAATTCTCGGTCCGATGAAATCACTCCAGACCTTGTAATGATTTCTCTAACTCCAGGCTTTCCTAGGTGGGTCCCCTTCCGATAAGATAAAAATAATTTTATTATACCCATTGGTCCCATCTCATGAGCCAAGATTAGGTTCAAAAGACCATCATCAAGCCTTCCCCTTGGCGAGGGATTAAATCCATTTCCATAATAGGACCCGTTGCAAAGGGCAGATACCAAAAATCTCCCCTTGATTTCTCTTTCTGTATTATCCTCGTCCCTATAAGAAATTTTTAAATTTACAATTTCTAAGTTTGCCACACTCTTTATGACCCCGTAGAGGTAGGCAAGCTTGCCTGATATATTCTTCCTCTTCATGAGGTCATAGACATACTTCAAGACATTGGTGTCAAAGCCAAGGCTGGTTACATTTATGCAAGTCTTTCCATTTACTTCTATTAAATCAATAGGAGAGATTTCATAGTTTAAAATATTTGAAAGATCAAAGGGCTTGAAATTCTTGGAAAAGTCGTTGCCCGTTCCACCTGGCACAAGTCCAAGGGCTGTCTCGCTTCCCCTTAAAACACTAGCAACTTCTGATAAGGCGCCGTCTCCTCCCTTTATAAAGAGAAGGTCGCCGCCACTATCCCTAAAGTCCTCTGCAAAAGAGATTGTGTCCCCGGGTTTTTCTGTAATTTTAATTTCATCTTCCTTAAAATATTTTAAAAGTTCCCTCTCAAAGTTTTTGTCACGGCCCCTGCCAGACTTGGAACTTATTATAAATAATTTTTTCATATTCATCACTTGTATTTTATTATAGTAAATCTTTAAATGTTTTCCAATAATCTCTCATCAAATTGGGTAAGAAAGCCTTGGAGGGATATTATGAAATGGCAAGGTAGAAGAAAAAGTTCAAATGTCTCCAGGTCTAGGGGTGGCGGCGTTGCCCTTGGTGGCGGAGGACTTATTATTGCACTTATAGTTTTTTTAATAACAGGAAGTCCAAGAGATGCTATTAGGTCAGGTCTTGGAGGTGGAGCCCAAAACTCTCAACAGGAATACCAACTGTCTGATAGAGAGCAAACTCTCTACGATTATTCATCAGTTGTCTTGGCTGACACCGAAGATGCTTGGCACGAAATTTTAGAAAAAGAAGGAATAAAGTATAGGGAGCCCAAGATGGAAATCTTTAAGGGCCAAGTGAAAAGTGGTTGCGGGATTGCCAACTCAGGCATGGGACCCTTCTACTGCTCACGTGATGAGACTATCTATATGGACCTTTCCTTTTACGACTCACTCATAAGGGACTTTGGGGCTGACGAGGGAGACTTTATCCTCTCCTATGTAATTAGTCACGAGGTTGGTCACCATGTCCAAGAAGTCACTGGCATCATGAAACAGTACCAAGAGCTTGCTAGTCAGATGTCTGAAGAAGAGAGAAATGCCCTAACAGTTAGGCTTGAACTTCAAGCAGATTACCTGGCAGGCGTTGTGGCAAGATACCAAAAGGACAAGGGCTATCTTGACCCAGGCGACATTGAAGAGGCAGTATCAGCTGCTTGGTCCATTGGTGACGACACAATCCAAAAGAAGGCCCAAGGCTATGTAAGGCCAGAGTCCTTTACCCACGGTTCCAGTGAAGCAAGAGTTCGTTGGTTCAAGAAAGGTTACGAGGCTGGCGACTTATCAGAATGGGATACCTTTAACAGAAAAAGTATATAAAGTCATACCAGCCTAAGGGCTGGTTTTTTCTTGCTTAAAAATCTTTCTTATTTTATAATTTCCTTAAGCTTATTATTAAGGAGAAGAGGACCTCATGGAAAAACACTATAAAAATCTTACAAAAACTTTATTTTTTATTATAAATCTTTTTTTCTATAAGACTTCTCTGGGAAGCCCCACAAGTGACAAGGGACTTTACATATTAATTATTTCTATTATCTTGACAGGTCGTCTCGACTATATCCTTTTAAATCTCTATCCCAAGAAAAAATATAAATACACTGTGGTGGGCTTAATTGTATTTTTAAAGATTGGCCTCTCCATTTACTTTAGGGAGTTCCATTCCTTTGATATCTTTGGCAGACTTGGGCTTGCAAGAGAAGCTGGTGGAGTCCTTCCAGTTATCTTTAAGGACTTTTCTCCTGCCTACTTCCTCATGATTTTAGCTGGCCTAGGACTTGCCTATTTAATAAATAAATATTATTGGGAAGAAGACTTTAATAAAGAAAGATTTTATAAGGACCTTGGAGCATTTTTTGCACTTCTCATCTTACCTGGACTTTTTATAAAACCCCTAAGGGGAACAGAAGTCTACACTTCAACTTTTTTATCTCCCCTTTACACGAGAGTGGAAGCCAGACAAGATGCCAGGTCCCTAGAAAAGACTGACATAAAAAAATACTTTAGCTTTCAAGAGATTAAGGACAATGAATTTACAGGACTTGCCAAGGACAAAAATATAATTTTCATCCAATGCGAGTCCCTGCAAAATGCCGTAGTCAATAGAACTTATAACGGAGAAGAGGTGACTCCCTTCCTAAACTCCTTGATAAAGAAGAAGGGTTCTATCTATTTTAATAATTATTTTGAACTCCTTGGCTTTGGCAACACATCTGATGCAGAGTTTGTATCCATGACTTCTGTCTATCCTACTCTTGACGGCCAGGCCTATTCTGTCTACAAGGACAAAAAAACTTATGGACTGCCAAAAATTGCCAAAAAAATGGGCTACGAGACCCTGGCCATGCACGGCAACACAGGCAAGTTTTATGACAGGGAAGAAATATATAAGGGCTTCGACTTCGATAGGATTTATCTTGGGGAGACTTATGACCAGACTGACCAAGTCATGATGGGCCTATCAGACAAGTCCTTCTTCAACCAATCCTTTGACAAGATAAAAGAAGTTGACCATGAAGGCAAAAAGTTTTTCGCCCTTATGGTTACCTTGACAACCCACACTCCCTACAATCTGCCAGACAACTTGCGTGAGATCCCAAAAGAAAATGATGATAAAACGGACTTCGTCTACGATTATATTTCCTGTGCCCGCTACACCGACAGGGCCATGGAAGAATTTTTTGACAAGCTAGAAAAATCTGGAATCTTAGATAAGACTGTCATAGTTATTTACGGAGACCACCACGCCTACACACTTAACAAGGAAAAGGACAGAGAGTCCATGGAGAGGTGGCTGGGACGAGAAATCTATTACGACGACATGATGAACATCCCACTAGTCATCCATGTCCCTGGATTTAATAAAAATATTACAAGACACAGTGTTGGCTCACAGCTTGACCTCTATCCCACTATTTTAAATCTCATGGGCTGGGACAGAAAAGAAATCCCTACATTTGGTATTGACCTGCTTGGCTGGGGTAAGGAAATATATAACAACGCTGTACATCCCCAAACCTACCTCTTAAAGGGTTCTTATATAAATAGGGACCAGGTCTTTGAATATTCTCGTGACGGAGTTTTTGAAAACTCAAGATTGATTGACAGGAAGACGAGAAAGCCCCTTCCCCTCGAGGAGGCAAAGAAGGAATCAGACTGGGCAAAAATATGTATCGACTACTGCAAGAACTTAATGACTAATGACAACTTAATAGAGATTGTAAAAAAATAAGAAGGCTGATTAATGACCAGTCTTCTTTTCTTCTTTAAGTCTTAATATTCTAATGATTTCTAAAATAAACAAGATTAAAATTCCCAAGAAAAATCCAGGGATTGAAAAATTATATAAATTTAATGGTGGATTTCCCCCAAGAGTTGTGGGGCCCATGACAATTGCATAAAGAGACCCTATTATCATGCCAAGGATAAGGTAGATCATCTTGTCTCGGTTCTTCCTCAGCCTCTCTCTTATAATCCTTATGGACATAAAAATTCCAAAGAAGACCCCAAGTGCCATGACAATAATTGGCATAAGCTTGTCGAAGTTAAACCTCATGACCTCTCCCAGGGCTTCAACCACGGGTATGTAAACTCCCGCTATGAGAAGGATTGATGAGCCAGAAATCCCTGGCAAGACCATGGCAGAGATGGCAATCCCACCTGCTAGAAAGAGATAGATGTAGTCAAAGACATTGGGATTAACCAAGTCGAAGTCCCCAATAAATTTGGAATTTCCCCTAAAGATCACCAAGAGAACAACGATGATAAGGCCAAGAAAGATAAAATAAAAGTCTTCTTTATTATCCCTTAAAATCTTTATCTCGCTGGCAATTAAAAAGGGAAGGGACATTAGGGTTAGGCCGAGAAAGACTGAAGTCATAAAGTAAATTTCCCTTTGAAAAAGTTCTGATAAGAAAAAAATACTCAACAAGAGGCCAAAGAACCAACCTAGTCCAAGATTAAAAAGATACTTAAAGGCTTGTCTCCTCTCTTCTCCTTGACCTCCAAAAAATTCGTGTAAGCTATCTATAAATTTATCATAAAAACCTAGGATGAAGGCAAGGGTTCCCCCGCTGACTCCAGGCACAGAGTCGGCTATTGCCATGACTATCCCGTGAAAAAAATTAATTAACATAAATCCTCCATTTATCTATGATAACATTTAATTGTGAGAAATATTTTTATATGGGGAAATTTTACAAATTTTTAATATTCTTTATCAAATTAAATCTTTATCCTTTAAAATTGTTTTCAAGAGGTCTATAATGATAAACAAGAAAAACTTTTATAGACTAGATAAAATTTGACAAGGAGGATAAGCATGAAAAACAAGAAATTTTTAGGGAGTTTAATAAGCATACTTCTTGGACTGGGACTTGTTACTTACACAAAGGACCCCTTCTTAAGCTTCTTTATCTATATCTGCCTTGTTGCTGTCTACAAGTTAATAGAAGCTTTGATTTTAGAAGCTAAATAAAGTCTAGAGGCTCAACAGAGTCTCTTTTTATTTGATTAAATTTAATAAATATTTTCTAATAATGGGTATAATATGCCTAACAAAATTTTAGGAGGAAATATGAAGAACATAAACGTAGACGAACCTGTAGCAAATCTCATTGAAAAATTTCCATATTTAAAAAACATTTTAAAGGATTTAGGTTTTATTGAAATTACAAATCCCATAGCCCTTTCTACTGTTGGAAAAATGGTTTCAATAAAAAAAGGAGCCAAAATAAAAAATATAGACTTGGATTTAATTAAAGAGAAGTTGAGAGAAGAAGGCTTTAATCTAGTTGATGTTGAAAATGTAAGTGATGATACCAAAGAAGATAATGATAGACTTAGTCTCTTAAAATCCTATATCGAAAGACTTTCTAAGGGCGAAGACTTGGAAGCTGTTAGAAGTGATTTTGTAAAAAATTTTAAGGATGTCTCTTCAAAGGAAATAGTTGATGCTGAACAAGAACTAATTATGAGTGGCCTTCCTCTAGAAAAAGTACAAAAACTTTGTGACATACATTCTGCACTTTTCCACGAAAGTAATATTGTAGATGAGAGTCAAAAGGATTTGGAAAAAATTCCAGGTCATCCTCTAAATATCCTAAGTGCAGAAAATAAAAAAATTAAATTTTTGGCAGACGAAGTCAAAAATAGCAAAGACAAGTTAGCTAAGATAAGAGAACTTTTAAAAATAAATTCTCATTACGGCAAAAAGGCTGGACTCATTTATCCCCTTTTGAAAACTAAATATGATATTATTGGTCCCAGTGATGTTATGTGGGCTGTCGATGATGAAATAAGAAGTGACCTGTCACGTATTGTAAAAACAAATTCTTATAATGAGGAAAACTTAAATAAGGTTTTAGATAGGATCTATGAAATGATATATAAGGAAGAGAATATCCTCTTCCCCCTTTTAAAAGAAAACTTCACAGAAGAAGAGTGGAATAAAATCTATGGCGACTTCGGAGAATATGGACTAGACCTAGTGGATGATGTACCCCTTTGGAAGGACTACAAACCCAAAGAAATCCTACCAAAGGAAGAAAATTCTTATGGAAGTCTTGAATTCGAAACTGGAAGTTTAAAGATAAAGGAAGCCCTTCAAATTTTTAGGACCATTGATGTCGAGCTAACCTTTATAGATAAGGATGACTTCGTTAGATATTATTCCGAGGGAAAGGACAAAATTTTTCCTAGACCTAAGTCTTGTTTAAATAGAGATGTAGCTTCTTGTCATCCTCCAAAAGTTGTGCCAATGGTAAAGTCCTTGCTTGATGATTTTAAGAGCAAGAAGAGAGATCGTTTAGTTATATGTAAAGACATTAAGGGAAAGAAAATCTTAGTTAAGTACCTTGCAGTTTATGATGAAGCTGGTGATTATATGGGTACTTTGGAAACAGTTGAGGACATAAGCCAATACTAATGAAATGAAAAAAGAAGCCACATTGAAGTGACTTCTTTTTTTAATCTTCACGTCTTATGACTTCATTGTAAATTTCTTCTGCCCTGTCGATGTAAATGTCAGATAGGCTTGCACGGAAAGGTGGTGTACAGAAGAAGAAGGCGATAGCTGCAATTACTCCAAATATAATTGCTAAAATAGAAAGAATCTCCATTCCTTTCATGACAAAAATAAGCGAAATGAAAGCAACTACTCCACATATTAAAGTAATCTTATAGGCCTCCACACCTGCCATAAAGCTTTCAGAGAATAATTTTATACCAGCCTTAAGAATAAGCTTTAAGCTGTCAAAAAAAGGAAGATCCCTGTATCTCTCATCTGCCATAAAGAAATTCATGTAGGCAAAAAGAAGAGAAGTAAAGATTGTCACTAGGGCAATTAAAACTACAAAACTTATAAAAATCTTGGGGCTGTTTACTGCATAAGAAGTAAGTAAAAAGCCTGCACCTGATGCAAATGTGGCAAGCAAAATTAGGGTTACAGTTATGGCGCCCACCAAGATATTCATCAAAAAGACCTTGCCTGTCATGGTCTTTATTCCCCTAAAATAGTCAGAAAAGCTCCCTTCCCTGTTATAAAGAAGTCCCCTGCAAATTATGTAATCAAAAATAAAGGCTACAAAGCCACTTAGAATTGATAAGTTGCTGTCAGCAATATTTTGCAAAATTCCAGAAATTATTGCATTGACAATAAGTATTAAGATAATAGATCCGTAATTGTACTTTCTCATTAAACCATCTCCTTAGATCTTTTTATAAAATTATTCTATCACAAATTAATTTGCTATTATAGAACTTTTACCCAGGTGTGATCTTTCTAATTATCCATAAGCTTAGGAAATCTTCTTTATAAATAAACATAATCAAAAACATTGGGGTTGATTAAGTCGAAGTCACCAATGAATTTTGACTTTCCCCTAAAAATTACCAAGAGGATAACTATAATTAGACCAAGGAAGATAAAGTAAAAATCTTCCTTATTATCCCTTAAAATTTTTATTAAAAAAAGTCCACTACATTAAGTAGTGGAAAATTTATAAGTCTTATATAACTTCTATATCTTCTTTCATGTCATCATAAATACCTTCGATATTGTCCAAGTATATATCAGAGAGCCTTGCAATATAGTTTGGTCCCATAATAACAGCTGCAATTACTGCAACTACCAAGGCAATAAAAGATATTGTTAACATCGCCGGCATAGTCCTTCCCAGAATTGCCATAAAAATTGCCACAATCGAAGAAATAATTGTAACCTTAAAAACTTTTAAGCCCATTATAAAAGTTTCAGAAAATAATTTAAAGCCTAATTTAATAATAAGTTTTAAACACTTAAAAAATGGCAAATCTCTATATCTCATATCTGCCATAACAAAATTTGAATAAGCAAAAATAAGTGAAAGAAATACTGTAACCAAAAGATATAAAATTGAAATGAATACAATTCCTCTCATTCCAGATGCAGCAAGATCAGCTCCAGTGAATGAAGTTAAAGCTGAAAAAATAAGCGCAGCTGCACTTATAAGGGCAACTAAAATATTCATCAAAAAAACTCTTCCAGTAATTGTTTTTATCCCTCTAAAATACTCGCTAAAGCTGCCTTCTCTATTATATAAAAGACCTCTACAAATTATGTAATTAATAATCCAAGCAAATATCGTTCCAATTACAGTAAGATTTCCATCAAAAATATTTTCAAAAATCCCAACTATAATTCCACTTAAAATCATTAAAAGTATAACTGAACTGTAATTAAATTTTCTCATAGTATCATCTCCTTGATCTTTAAAACAAGTATAACACAAATAATTATATCAATAAATAATTCTCATTAACTATTCTAACTTGTTAAATAATTAAAATTGCACTTTAATTTATGCCAATATTAAAATAGAAAAGCTTTTATAAAAAATTTTCTTTTGGGTATAATAGATATAGACGATACATAAAGGAGGAAGACATGAAAAAAGTATTTGGTGCTTTAGTTGCAAACTTTTTATCATTTTATTTATTAGATTTAATGTTTAGCAATATATATTTTCAAAAAACAAGTGCCTTTGTGGCAATGGCAATAATCTTTTCACTGGTAAACCTTACAATAAAACCAATCCTAAAGGTTTTGTCATTTCCAATAACAGTTGTGACTTTGGGTTTATTTTCTCTAGTTGTAAACGCAGTTGTACTTCAAATTGCCTTTAAACTAGTTTCAACTGCATCCATAGGAAGTTTTGGAACAGCCTTCTGGGCATCAATAGTTCTAAGTTTTATAAACAGTGCTATAAGAGAATTTTTGAGCAATAATTTTAACTAAAGACATTAAAAGAAGCCGTAGGAGAAAAATCCTGCGGCTTTTTTTTAACGGTATTTAATTACATCAGTTGCAAGTTCAAGCATCTCAATGGCAACATTAAAGTTTTCACCAAAGAGGTCAAAGACAGCATCTTCAGAGAGAACTCCACATGGAAGGTCTTCTGGCAATTCTCCCTTGTCATACCTCTCTAGGTCGTCAAAATATTCTTGAGAGCTATAATAATTGCTAAGCTTCATATATTCTTCTTGATGGTCAGCAAACTTTTCAATTGCCGCCCTTAGTTCTACAATTAAATCATTGTGATCATTTAAAATCTTTTCCATCTCACTAATTCTCTTAACAGGATCCATAATATCCTCCTTTTATAAAATAAGAAAAATTCTTCTGTATCTATGATTATAATATAAAATTTTTGTTAGTGTAGTGGATTCTATAAATTTAACCTAAACTTAACAAAAATAGCTGACCCCTAAAGGAATCAGCTACAAAATTTTTATTAATCTTCCATTAAATACTTTACTACTACTGCTGCCATTGTCTTTGCACAAATCACCATGGCATCTTCTCTTATGTCAAACTTAGGATTGTGGTTTGCATAGGGTGCATCTTCTTTTTTTGCTCCTACATAATAAAAACAAGATGGTCTTTCCTTTGCGTAGTAGGCAAAATCTTCTGATGCTGTTTGAGGTCCGCCGTCGTAAATTTCTCTCACTTCTTTTATATCTGCTTCTTTAATTGCATCTACTACAAGGTCTGTCATAGCTGGGTCGTTGTAGAGGACTGGGTAGTCGCTTTTACATTCAACTTCTACTTCCATGCCAAAGGTTTGGCCAATTCCCTTGGCAATTCTTTCTATTTCTTTTTCAATTTTTTCTCTCGTTTCATCTGACATGGACCTTATATCTCCTGTTAGTCTCACAGAGTCCTTTATTATATTAAAACTTCCTTCTCCCTCAAAGGATCCAATTGTAACAACTCCATTTTCAAAGGGAGACAATCTTCTTGATACAATAGTTTGGACTGCTGTGACAAAGTGTGAAGCTGCAACTATGGAGTCATTTGCTAGGTGAGGCATAGATCCGTGTCCACCCTTGCCTTGGAACTTAATAGAAAACTTTGACCTACCTGTTTGAGTGTTGCCCTTGTGGTATTGGACATCTCCGTAGTCCATGTCTGACATTAGGTGAATACCAAAGACATTATCCACTCCATCAAGGACTCCAGCTTCAATCATTTGCTTTGCTCCCCCTGGTGGTGTCTCTTCTGCGTGTTGGTGGATAATTACAATATTGCCCCTTAGTTGGTCTTTCTTTTCTCGCAAGATGTCTGCCAAAACCATGAGGTATCCTGTGTGGGCATCATGACCACAAGCGTGCATGACGCCAGGATTTTTTGATGCAAAGGGGAGTCCCGTCTCTTCCTGGATTGGCAAAGCATCAAAGTCTGCCCTAAGCCCAATATTCTTGCCAGGTTTTCCTGTGTCGATGACAACTCTTACCCCATTGCCTCCCATGTTTTTTGTAACTTCCACGTCCTTGTCCTTGTAGTAGTCTGCAATGTATTTTGCAGTCTCAACTTCTTTGAAGGAAAGTTCTGGGTTCTCGTGAATATGGCGACGGTGCTTTACCATCTCATCTTGTCTCTTATCTATCTCATCAAAAATCTCTTTAAGTAACATATTCTTCCCTCTTTAATTTTTATTTTACTAAATTATATTCCTAAAAATTTGTATTTTAAAGGGACTAGAAAACTAGCCCCACTTGATTTTATAAATTTTCCTTTAGCCTTACTAGGTCTTGGTTTTCACTTGTCACTAGATCAAGTTTAGTTAAGTCTTGAAGGTCAAGGTATTTTTTATTATCTTTTTCCAAAATATTAGCCTCATCCTTGTTAACTTTTAAGCCCTTGATGTCTTTTAAGACATTCATGTCAAGGTAGGTCTTTCCATCTTGAGTTAAGATGACTTCCTTTGGATAATATTTTTCTCCAATGGCAAGCCTCTTGTAGCTTGGAAGGGATAACATCTTGTTGGCAAGCAAGATGTCCTTAATCTCGTCAATGTCTGTTATAGATATTCCTTTTACAAGTGTTTCACTGTAGTCTACAGGTTCTTCATAGTCCTGATCTATATAGCTTTTTGCAAAACTATCATTTAATATTTCCTTAGCATAGGATTCAAACTTTTCCTTTGAATTTTCATTAGGTATAGGCCAAGTAAAATTAGTTGCAATTCCATCTTTTGCTAGCCATGAATAGTAATCACCCATTTTATTTATAGTTTTCTTTGTTGGATAAAAAATTATTCGTTCTTCATAAGCATCATCCATTTTAATAGTTGAATCAATATATTTTAAGTTATTTCCTTCCTTTTCGTATAGGGCTAGAAGGTGTTCTATGTCACTAGATCCTCCAGATTCTGAAGCTATTACAAAGTAATTCTTCCCATCTTTTCTATAGACTCCACCCGAGCAAAAATCATACCCACCATAATCAAATCCATAAGATATGAAATCTCCTAAAGAATAAGTGCTTTTCTTTTCAGGATCATAAGCAATAATCTTCGTGTGATATTCCCTCATATTTAAGCTGTAAAAATTAAATCCATAGTTCATAATTATTTCTGGATATCCATCATGGTCTAGGTCAGTTATAAAGGCTTCGAAATCTTTTCCCAAATCATTACCATTGTTATCCTCATTTCGCATTATAAAATCATCGACTTGATTTGTATAAATATGTTTTAAATAAGGTCTTAGGTAGGGGAGATCTACATCTTGACTTAAAGAAATATTATAAGTATATAAGATTAAATTATTTCTTATGCTCTCATTAACCGAATCATTTGGTCCTCTCATCTTATTTGTGCTAACTTTTATCCAAGACTTGCTTTCTTTTTTTGAAAGATTAATAAGCTTATTGGTTGGAACTACATTTTTCTCGAATTCTTCCTTTGAAATTTCTTCTTCTCCCTTGTAGTAGTTAATTTCATCCATAACTCCAAAAGGCTTGTAGCTTCCTATTCCCCAACTTCTGTATTCAGTTCCCCATCCACCTTGGATCACTAGGGTAGAAGTCATTGAGTAATCCTTGTATATATAAACTTGCTCAATTACCGGAATAAATCCTTCCATAGCCATTTTAGGTGCGAAGTCGGTCATTGATAATGCTAAAACTGTTTTTCCATCAAAATTTTTGAAAAATATATTTTTATGTCCAGCCTGATATCCGATAGGACTTCCACCTAAACTCTTTACACCATTGGAATCAATAAAATTAATTTTTAGCTTTGGCCAATTGTAACTATCGTCTGTAAAGTCTATTGGTTCTTCAGGAAATTCAAAACATTTAAAACTATAAACACATTCATCCTTTGTTTTTGAATCATAAAATTTCGGAGAAAAAATATAGTCATAAAATCCGGTAAAATCTTCTATTTTAGCCTCTTCCTTTACTGAATTCCTTGCTATATTTAAATAAGGAGTTTCTGTAGCTGTAAAGGTCACGTCAGACTTGGCTTCTTCCTTTAATATAGGATAGACCTTCTTATTATTATTCATTACAAATTCATTGTAGAGGTACTGGAGGCCCAGGTCCTTGTCCTCTTTTTTGTAGGCCTCATAAAGGGCCCTATAATATTTTTCGTCGTCCTCATTCTTTGCCAAAAGGTAGGCATCCTCTATGGAGATATTTTTTGGATCTTTTTCAAAATCTTCTTTTATCTCTTCATAAGTCTTGGCCTCTAATTTCTTTCCTCCAAAGTTAAGTCCATAATCGGATCCAAATTGGTATATAAAAAATCCACCTACAAGTAAAATCAAAAATAAAATTCCAAATAAAAATTTTTTCATATCAACCTCGTTTTAAAAAAATTGGGGAAGCAAAAGCCTCCCCTATAAATTTTCATATTTCATTTTCTTTAAGCTTTCCTAACTTAGTCTGCCTTAAAGAATTCTACCCCTGCTGTGAAGATGTCTTCAAGTTCCATGTCAACAATGTTCTTGAATGTATTTTCTACAAATCTTTCGCTGTGTCCCATCTTACCAAGGATCTTTCCGTCTTCTGACATAAGTGCTTCTATGTTTAATGATGAACCATTTGGCGCATCTTGGTAGCAAAGCGCAACTTGTTCCTTGTCTAAGATTTCCTTGATAGCTTCTTCACTTGCAATGAATCTTCCTTCTCCGTGAGAAATTGGAACCTTGTAAGTTTTGCCTTCATCAAGTTTAGCAAGCCATGGTGAATTGTTGGACATTACAACTGTGTCAACAACTCTTGCAATGTGTCTTGAGCAAGTGTTGTAAGTTAGAGTTGGGTCATCTTCTTCAAGGTCCTTGATCTTGCCATAAGGAAGAAGTCCTGTCTTAACTAGAGCTTGGAATCCGTTACAAATTCCAAGTATTAATCCATCGTTGTCTTCTAATAGAGTTTCGATTGCCTTCTTAACTTTTTCGGACCTAATTACATTGGCGATAAATTTACCAGATCCACCTGGCTCATCTCCTAGTGAGAAGCCTCCAGGTATTGCAAGGATTTGTGCCTTGGAAATTTTTTCTGCCAATTCCTCTATAGATTCTTGAAGGGCCTTGTCGTCCTTGTTCCTAAAGATTACAACTTCTGCTTTTGCTCCAGCTCTTTCAAAGGCTCTGGCTGTATCGTATTCTGAGTTTGTGCCAGGGAAGGCTGGTATAACAACCTTAACTTCATCAACTGGCTTCTTTGACTTCATCCTTCTCTTTGGAGCCTTAGCTTGGTCAATCTTTTCTAGTTTATGTGAGTCAAGTGGCTTAAAGATTTTATCCATTGTTGTGAGATATGCCTTAGATAATTTTTCTATATCTAATTTTTCACCGTTAACAATCATTTCATCTTCTTTAAAGTCACCAAGTTTTTCTATGAAGTCCCTATCTTCTAGGTACTCAACTATAAAGGATCCGTAAAGTGGTGAGTAAAGGTCATCTAATTTTATGTCAAAGCCAACATGGTCTATTGCCATTTCAAAAATTTGTGGAAGGCTTCCCTTGTGAGTTATAGCTGCAGCAGAAATTACATTTCCTGCTTCAATTTCTTCTTGAAGGCTTAGGAAGTTTTCTTTTGCCATGTCAAGGTCAAGTCCTCCAATGCCATCTCTCTTAGTTCTTATAATACCAATCTTGCCCTTGCCCTTAAATTCTGGGCTGATTATGTTTTTTGCATCAGCAGTATTAACTGCGAAGGAGATTAATGTTGGTGGAACATTTATGTCTTCGAAGCTTCCACTCATGGAATCCTTGCCCCCAATTGGTGGTGCGTCAAAGAATCTTGATGCCTTTAAGGCTCCAAGAAGTGACTTAAGTGGTTTTGACCAAGACTTCTTGTTTTCCATTTTTTCATAAAATTCTTGGAAGGAAAGTCTAATGCCATCAAGCGGTGCTCCTGCTGCCACAAGTTTTGCAATTGATTCAATAACTGCATAGTAGCCTCCAAGGAATTGTGATTCTTCAGATAATTTCGGGTTAAATCCATAGGACATGACTGAAGCTGTTCTTGATTCGCCATCATCTGTTGGGATAAGGGCTGCCATAACTTGGGCTGGTGTATTTTGCTTTTTACCTCCAAGAGGTTGTAAGACTGTTGATGCACCTACTGATGAGTCAAAGAGCTCAATCATATTCTTCTTAGAAGTTATATTTAAATCAGATAAATATTTTTCTAGGTCTTCAAGTCCGTCTTTGTTATTTAAGAATTTAGGAAGGTCTTCGCTTACAACTTCAACTTCTTCAAATCTCTTGGCACCAGTTTGATTTACAAAGTCGTAACTCATGTCGCAGATAAGTTCGTCTTGGTAGTACATCTTTAGTCTATTGTCGCCTGTAACCTTAGCAACTACTGTTGCTTCAAGGTTTTCCTTGTCAGCAAGTTCCATAAATTTATCTACGTCGTCTTTATCAACAACAACTGCCATTCTCTCTTGAGATTCTGAGATTGCAATTTCCCTTGGCTTTAGTCCCATGTATTTTAGTGGAACCTTGTCAAGTTTTACTTCGATGGAGTCAGCAAGCTCGCCAATGGCAACGGAAACTCCACCTGCACCAAAGTCGTTACACTTTTTGATTAATTTTGCTGCATCAGGATTTCTAAATAATCTTTGGATTTTTCTTTCTTCTGGAGCGTTACCCTTTTGCACTTGTGCAGATTCTGTTTCAATAGAAGAAACATTGTGAGACTTTGATGAGCCAGTTGCTCCACCAATTCCATCTCTACCAGTTCTTCCACCAAGAAGGATGACTACATCTCCTTCAGTAGGTTCAATTCTCTTTACATTTTCAAGAGGACAAGCTGCTATAACTGCACCAGTTTCCATCCTCTTTGCCACATAACCTGGGTGGTATAATTCATCAACAAGTCCAGTTGCAACTCCAACTTGGTTTCCATAAGAAGAATATCCAAGGGCTGCTTCTGTGACAATTTTCTTTTGTGGTAATTTTCCTTCAAGAGTTTTTTCAATTGGAGTGAAGGGATCTCCTGCTCCTGTTACCCTCATAGCTTGGTAGACATAGGACCTGCCAGAAAGTGGGTCTCTTATGGCACCACCAAGACAAGTTGAGGCACCTCCAACAGGTTCAATTTCAGTTGGGTGGTTGTGGGTTTCGTTTTTAAACATAAGTAGGTAGTCACGGTCTTCTATCTTGCCGTCCACTTCTACCTTTGCCTTGATCTTTACAGAGCAGGCATTTATTTCAGATGAAACTTCTAGGTCATCTAGCTTTCCATTTTTTCTAAGTTCCTTGGATAAAATTGTGCCAATTCCCATAAGGGTAACTGGCTTTTTAACTCCAAGTTCTTCTCTCATTTTTATATAGTCGTCAAAAACTCTTTTTATTTCCTTGTCAAGTTCAGTCACTACGTTAAAGTCAACATCAAGTTCTGTGTTAAAAGTTGTGTGCCTGCAGTGGTCAGACCAGTAAGTATCAATTATTGCCACTTCAGTTTCATTTGGGTCCCTGTTTTCTGACTTAAAGTAGTCTTGCAATACTTCTAAGTCTTCTGGACTCATGGCAAGAGACTTTTCTTCAACAAATTTAACAAGTCCATCCTTGTCAAGTTTATTAAAGCCATCGTAAACTAGATTTTCGTGATTTTCCTTTGCATCTTCCCTAAGTTCAGTTGCCTTGTATACATCAACTTCTTGGGAGTCAACAGGGTTAATCAAGAAGGCCTTAATCTTTTCAAGGTCAGCTTGACTTACTCCTCCAATGTCGTAAACTTCTGTGACCTTGGCTCTTAGCTTTTCGTCAGTGAAAAGAGCAAGAGTTTGGATAAGTCCGTCTTCCCTGTTGTCAAATTGTCCTGCTTGGTATTGGATTCCAATAGGATTTTCAAAGGAATCTTCTAATTTTTTGTAGTCTTCGTAGTAAACTTCTTCTACTGGAGCTTCATAAAAAACGCTGGCCAAAGTTTTTTCTAGGCTTTCATCTTTTATGTCGACGTCGTATCTCCTATAAGTTTTTATATAAGTAGTTTCGATTCCAAGAGAGTTTTTAATTTCTTCTCTTAGGGCCTTTGATTGGTGGTCAAACTCATTTTTCTTGCAGATATAAATTCTCTTAACATTATTTTTCATCTTCAACTAACTCCTTTGGCTCCACTGCGTAAGTTCCATTAAAGCAGGCTTCGCAGAATTTATTTTCTTTCATCAAAGTAGCATTTAACATTCCCTCCATGGATATAAAGGCAAGGGAATCTGCTCCAATCTTCTTTTGCATTTCTTCTACAGAATAGTTTGCAGCAATAAGTTTTTGTCTAGAAGGTGTATTTATTCCATAATAACAAGGGAATTTTACTGGAGGAGAAACTATTCTCATGTGGACTTCCTTGGCTCCAGCCTTCTTCATCCTCTTGATGAGATTTTTGGAAGTTGTTCCCCTTACAATGGAGTCATCAACTAAGACAATTCTCTTTCCCTTTAAAACAGTTTCAAGAGGGTTTAGTTTTAATTTTACAGAAAGCTCTCTTTCTTCAGCAGTTGGTTTGATAAAGGTCCTTCCCATGTACCTGTTCTTCACAAGACCTTCGGCAAAAGGAATACCAGATTCTTGGGCATAACCCATGGCTCCTGGAGTACCAGAGTCTGGAACTGCAATTACAAGATCAGCCTCAACGGGAGCTTCTCTCGATAAGATTTCTCCACATCTTCTCCTAAAGTTGTAGGAGTTAACTCCGTCTAAGTTGGCGTCAGTTCTTGCAAAGTAAACATACTCAAAGATGCAGTGTTTCTTATCAGCTTTTTCAAAAAAGTCTGAGTGGATTCCCTTCTTATCAACAACAATAATTTCTGAAGGTTCAACATTTCTTATGGCATCAGTTCCAATAATTTCAAGAGGTGCATTTTCAGAAGCAATTATTACTTCTCCATTTTTTGCCCTTCCAATAAGAAGTGGTCTAAAACCATTTGGGTCCCTAAAGGCAATAAGCTTGTCTTCAAAGAGCATTACAACGCTGTAGGCGCCCTTGATTCTTGCCATAGTCTTCTTAACTGCTTCCACAATGTCGCCCTTGTAATATTTTGCAACTAGTGAAAGGATAACTTCTGTATCAATGGCAGTTTGAAAAAGCATGCCTTCGTCTTCAAGTTCAGCCCTAATTGACTTGTGGTTCACAAGGTTACCATTGTGAGCAAGGGCAAACTCCTTGTTCTTTGAAAAGGCAAGTAGGGGTTGAGAGTTGTACCTATAGGATCCGCCTGCTGTTGCATAGCGAACGTGACCAATTCCAACATTTCCCTTTAGCTTCAAAAAGCTTTCATCATCAAAATGATCGTAGACAAGTCCCATACCCTTGTCAAGAATCATGTTCTCTCCATTAAAAACACAAATACCTGATGCTTCTTGTCCCCTGTGTTGAAGGGAGTTGAGTCCATAAAATAATTTTTTGCTCACATCTTTTTGTGAGTAAATGCCTATAACGCCACACATTATTCTGCCACCTCGTTCTTCCTAAAATAAAAATCTTCCATTCTTCCTCCAATTAAAAAAGCCCATCAAAAAGATGAGCCAAAAATACCTATTAAAAAATTAGTCACAAATATAGAGTCTATTAGGCCGTGAGCTTTATCCGTAAAAATTGTTGAATCCATAGGACATGAGAACATAGCTAATAACCTCCATAAAGTAATGAATTAATTATATCATAAAATTTTTATAATGTGAAAATAGCTTTTAAATTTTAAACTTTTATCAATTAAATATTTTGCGGCCTATAAATTTTTATAAGTTAGCCTTAATCACTAACAAATTATAAATTAAATTCCACAAAAGAGAAGAATAAAAAAAGAGCAGGCCTAAGCCTACTCTTAAAAAAGTATTTATTTAAATTTAGAATTTAAATCTCTTTTATTTATTCTTCAACAGTAATTTTTGATGCTCCCTCAATTTTAATATTTGAGTTGTAATATTTTGTAAGAGCCTTAATCATGTAAGCTGGGTCTTTTGCTCCAGCTGTTTCATAATTAGAGTGCATTGCTAATTGAGGAAGTCCAATGTCAACTGCGTGAAGAGAAACTTGTGTGTTTGATAAGTTTCCAAGAGTTGAACCACCTTGCATGTTACTTCTGTTGGCAAAGTGTTGAACTGGAACATCAGCAAGGGCACAAATCTTTTTGAAAACTGCTTGTGAAAAGGCATCTGATGTGTACTTTTGGTTAGCAGCTTCCTTTATTACTATACCTTCATTCATGAAAGTTCTGTTTTCGTCATCAGTTAATTCCTTGTGGTTAGGATGAACTGCGTGAGCATTGTCAGCACTTACTAGGAAGGATTTTGCAACAGCCTTGTGGTATTCTTCTTCTTCAAAGCCAAGACCTGCGTTAAGTCTTTTTAATGTGTCATGAAGAAGTGTTGACATGGCACCTTGTTTAGTGTTTGATCCAACTTCTTCGTTGTCGAAGCAGCAGTAAACATTTACTGCCTTATCATTAGATCCTGCAATAAAGGCCTTAAGTGAAGTGAAGGCACATTCTAGGTCGTCAAGTTTTGGAGATGAAACAAATTCATCCTTGTAGCCCCAGATTTTTCCTTCTTGTCTATTTACTAAGAATAGGTCCTTAGAAATAATTTGTTCTTCACTAACTCCAAGTTCTTCAGCTATCATCTTGTTGTAGTCGCCCTTTTTCATAGCGCCACTTGTGAATAGTGGAAGAAGGTCAACTTGTCTATTATATTCATAGCCCTTGTTAACGTCCCTATTCATGTGAATGGCAACATTAGGGATAATTAAAATATCCTTGTCAATGTGAAGTAGTTTTGAAACTATGGCGCCATTTTCTTCTACTAGGACTCTTCCTGCAAGAGTAAGTGGCTTGTCAAACCAAACTGAATCAATTGGTCCACCATAAACTTCTACATTTAATTTTACATAGTCTCCTGGGCCATCTAGCTCTGGCATACTTTTCACCTTGTAAGTTGGTGAGTCAGAGTGAGATGCCACTAGTTGGTAGTGGTAATCTGAAAGGTCACTACCTACCTTAAAGGCAATAATACTTGAGTCGTTTCTTGTAGTGTAATAGTTTTTGCCCTTTTCAATAGTCCAGCTTTCGCCTTCCTTTAATTCAATAAAGTCTTCCTTGTCAAGATATGTCTTTACAGTGTCAACTGTGTGGAACATACTTGCAGATTTTCTAATAAATTCTAACAATTCCTTTGAAGTTTCTAAATAATTCATACTTCCTCCTTTTAGAATTTAACTAAGTTTTTGATCTTCCTTTGCCCTAATCATTGGTAAGATTACTCCAAGTGCAACAAGCACAAGTGGTGTAATTACGTTAAGTGCCATTTGCATTGGGTCATCTGAAATCATTCCTAGGATACAGCAAGCAGCTGTTACTATGAAGCACCAGAAGCCAAAGAATAGAGCAAGTCCTTGCTTACGAGTGAAGTAGAAGTCTCTTTCTACGTCGCCCCTGTTCTTTCTCAAGAAGATATATGCCAAGAATACCCATAGATAACGAAGTGGCATTGTGATTGAGTTAAGTTTTGTTAATTGTCTTAATACAGTTGCAGCACCTGGCACAAGGATTTGTGCAAGGATAATTGAACCTGCAAGAACAATTATAAGTTTAATACCGTTGATGTAAGCTCCGTATTTATTTTTCTTAAGAAGCTTTCTTGGTATATATTTATTTGTCTTATCATCATCAAGTAACATTCTAAGTGGTGCATCAATACTTACAACAAGTGTAGAGAATTGACCAATCATATTACATAGAGCGTAGATAATCATAATAGCATTTCCGAGACCATAATATTCTCCAACTTTTTGGAAAGCCCAATAAGCACCATTAGCTGCATAAGAGTCAAAAGTTGCTGGGTCAGAATTAATAATAGCAGGATCAAACATCATACCCATAGCAATAGTACCAAAGATAGCTGAAATAATTACCATTACAGCAGCGAAAATCATTGCCTTAGGGAATTCCTTTGAAGAGTTACCTTCCATATTGTTTACATAAGGACTCATCTTTTCAATACCACCAACAGCAAAAACAAGGATTGATAAAGAAGTGAAATACTTCATATCAAATGTTGGTATTAAGTTGTCAAGTGACCAGTCCATAGCTTGGTATCCACCATTCGGATTGATCTTTGGAGCAGCTAGCATCATTAAGATGTAAAGAATACCCATGACAAACATACTTGAACCTGCAATAGTTGCAAGGTTTTTAAGTGGGTTAAGACCTCTACTTGCTACCCAGCAGAAAATTAAAAATACTGCTAGAGTTGCGATTTGTACATAAACAGTTGGTAGGGAGTCATAAACTTCTGCGTTTTGGAAGAACATCCAAGACATAGCTTTTAGACCACCAGAACCCTTAGAAGCGATATAAGTGATGTGACATGCCCAATAAGTCCAACCTGCGTAATAAGCTAACTTATCGCTAGAAGTTGATCTTATCCATGATGTAACTCCACCACCCTCATCCTTGAAGGCTGAACCAAGTTCCCCAACCATTAGAGCGTTAGGAATAAAATAAAGTGCGAACATTAGGATCCATGAAAATATTACTTGAATTCCGTTAAAGAATACGAAACCGTTAACAACATTTCCAAAACCCCATAAAGTGGAAAAGGCCATGAATGCCAGCATACTCCACTTAATTTTCTTTTGTGAATCTTGCATTTTAACTCTCCTCTCATAAAAATAATTGCATGATTAAATTAATTATAACCTTAAAAAAATAGACCGTCTAGTATATTTACAAAATAAGAAAAACATTTTTCTTTTTCAGATTATAAATTGTCTCACTTTATATAAGTTTAGTATTAAAGTCTTGAGCCTCTTAAAATACAAGTTTATATTGCTTTTAAGTAGAACAGAGTTTTTATTTGTAATAAACTTGTTTAAGCTTAACCTATCAAAAAATACAATTTTCAAGAGAGCTTAAGATTGTCTTTTATCATTAGTTTTTATTGAATTTTTAAAACTTTTCCAAGAATTTTTCTAATAAAAAATCCCCGAAAAAATCCGAGATCTTTTATATATTATTAATAAAATTAGGAGGGATTTTTCTCTTGGGAAAATATTTTTATTAATTTAATTAAAATACTAGCATGCTTATAATTTTTTAATTTAGATAATAAATTCTTTTCTATTTTATATGATTTTAAATAATTATAAGCTTTTATGACTTTATAGTTTTTTATAAGTCTGCTATTTTTTATAACTTCATACTTTTCTATGACTCTATATTTTTTTATGACTTCATACTTTTCTACAACTTTATAGTTTTTTATCAGGTCATACTTTTCTAGGACTTTGTGCTTTTTGGATAATTAAAATTTTTTTGTTAGTTAATATTTTCTTACGAGTTTCTAATCTTTTGCAAGTCATAAAAATTTCATATATTTTCAAAATTTTAAATTAAAACTTCTTCAGCTACTTCTCTTAGTAGGGCTATCTTCTTCCATTGGTCTTCTTCTGTCACTGCGTTGCCTTCTTCTGTTGATGAGAATCCACATTGGGGTGAGATACAAATATTTTCAAGAGCTATATAGTTTGCTGCATCTTTTATTCTCTCTATTAGTTCTTCCTTGTCTTCAAGTTCTGGTCTTTTTGATGTAACTATGCCAAGTACAACTTTCTTGCCTGCTGGAATCTTTTTAAGGGCCTTGAAGTCGCCAGACCTTTCGTCATCGTATTCAAGATAGAAGGCAGATACCTTTTCTCTTGCAAGAACATAGTCTGATACTGCGTCATAGGCTCCCTTGAAGTGGAAGGAGGACTTGTAGTTGCCCTTGCAGATGTGAGTTGTAATATTTAGTCCTTCTGGCGCGTAATCTATGGCCTTGTTGTTTATTTCTAGATAAATCTTCTTAAGGTCTTCGATATTTTTACCGTCTTTTTCATAAAGCCTTGTGGCATCTTCGTCTACTAGGGCTCCCCAAGTGCAATCATCTAGTTGAAGGTTCCTGCAGCCTAGGTCATAAATTTCTTGGAAGAATTCGCCATAAGCTCTTGCAAGGTCGTCCACAAACTTGTCTTCGTCTTCGTAAGGGTTGCCAGCTTTTATTTGATTGTAAACTCCTCTTAGGAGTTGAGCTGGTGCTGGTATTGTTTGTTTTGCCACAGTGTTTTCGTCTTCAAATTCTTTTACGAATTTGTAGTGGTCTAAGAAGGGATGGTTTTTACCTCCAAGCTTTCCTACAATTTTTATTCCATCAGGTCTTAGGGTTTCTCCATGGAAATGGATAAGTTCATCTTGACTCAAGGTGTATTTTTCTATTCCTTCAAGTCCCCAGAAGAAGTCGTAGTGCCACCAGCTTCTCCTAAATTCTCCATCAGAAATTATTTTTAGGCCAGCTCCCTTTTGCTTCTTCACAAGTTTTTCTATTTCTCTGTCTTCAACTTTTTTAAGTTCTTCTCCTGAGATTTCTCCCTTAGAAAACTTTTCTCTTGCGATTTTTAATTCTCTTGGTCTCAAAAAAGATCCTACAACGTCGAACTTACTTGGTGCTAAAATTTTTGTCATTTTCTTTCTCCTTTTTCTAAAATCCATCTTGAGAATGTATAAAAAAAAGTCCTTACTGTTTATAAAAACAATAAGGACGAATTATTTCCGCGTTACCACCTATTTTGCATATGGAATGCCACTCTCAAGTACCAACATACTCTATCTCTATAACGGGAGCTCCCGGAAAAGTCTAATATCGACTAATCCCATCAGAGGCCATGTTCACCCAAATCTTCCTTTGACCCTCTCAGCTAAACGGGCTTCTCTGTAAAATTCCAAAATGGATTACTCTTCTCTTCAAATGGTTTAAATTTTATTTCATGTTAGCAGCATTAATTTTTCTTGTCAAGAAATTTTTTAATTTATTTTTTTCAAAAGTTCATCAACCCTGTCTCCAAGGTCTTCTAATTTTTCTCTAATTTCTTTGATTTCTCTGTTTACACGAAGGTCTGTAAAGATGTTGTCGAAAATTATATCTACAAAAAAGTCGTAAGTTGAGTCAGGAATTTCTTCGTCGAGATCAATCCTTATGTCATTTAGTTCCTTTTTTGCAACAACTAGTTTATCTCTAACTAGTTCTAAATTTCTATTTATGTCTTTTATCTTTCCTCGTTTTACAAGTCCAACTAGTCCAGAGTCTGCAAAAAGGTCAAAAATTCCCCACCTGGATGCACTTTCTGTCATCTTTATAGTCTTATCAATTTCATTTTTAAGGTCTACTAGACTTTCTCTTGCTTCTCTCAATTCTTTTTCTTGTGACATAATTTACTCCTTTATACTTTCTTTTACTTAGCTGGGTCTTCTATTTCCTTTGTCTCCCTAGAGATTATTGCCCTGTCCCCAGAGTTTAAAAGCGTGTTGCCCCTTGGGACAATTATTTCTCCGTCGGGTCTTTGAACCATAATTATAAGTTCATCTTTTCTTATGTGGAGGTCCTTTACCCTCTTGCCTGCCCAAGGATGAGTTTCAGAAATTTTTATCTCAAGAAGGTCTTCGCCTGTGTAATCAAAGTAAGTTTCTCCTCCAAGGACAAGTATGTCCCCATCCCTTAGGTAGGTGTTTCCCCTTGGGACTATGCTCTTGTTGTCTCTTTCTATCTTTGCAATTATAACGTTAAAGGCAAGTTCAATATCTGATATTTTTTTATTCACCCAAGGAGATATTTTTGTAACGTGAGTCTTTATAAATCCAATGTCTGTCTTGTCTGAATAATAGTTAAAGGTCCTTAGGACACTGTCGTCTGGATCATACATGTCAACCTTCTTGGTAACAAAAGGGAGAGCTGTCCCCTGGATGAGAAGTGAAAAAATACAAATTACAAAAACTATATGAAAGATGTCTATTGATAGAGCCACTCCACTATTTACCACCATTATGGCAAAGGCAATGGCAGCTGCTCCCCTAAGTCCTGCTAGGGAAATTATTGTAAGTTGGTTTTTCTTCAGTTTAAAAGGTGCCATTAGTCCGAAGACTGAAAGTGGCCTTGCTATTATTAGCATAAAGATTGCAAGGATAAAGCCAATAGGAAGGGCCTCAACTATTAGGTGAATGTCTGATAAGAGCCCCAATAAGAAGAACATGGCAATTTGAAAAATTGTTGAAAGACCGTCAAAGAAAAATACAACGTCTCTCTTCTTCTTAAACTCGTGGTTACCAATGTAAATCCCAAGGACGTAAAGTGCTAAGAATCCATTTCCACCAAGGCTTTGAGTAAGGGCATAGGTTCCTATCATCAAAGTTGCAATAAATACTGAGAATATTCCATCTTCATCAAGGGACAATTTTTCTATAAGTTTCATAAAGATAGAGCCCAATAAGAAACCACCTACAAGTCCAAAGATTACTTGTTTCAATACCATAATTGGAACTGAAAGGTCACTTCCCAGTAGCATGGACAAGAAGACCATGGTCATGGTGTAGGCTGTGGGGTCGTTGGACCCACTTTCGATTTCAAGTAGGGATGCTGTCTTGTACTTTAAGTTTAGGTTCTTTGATACAAGAATATTTGATACAGAGGCATAGTCTGTCGATGCCACAACTGATCCTAGTAGCATGGACTCTAAGAAGTCAAACTTCAAGACATAATGACAGAAAACTCCTGTTATCAAGGCTGTCCCAAGAACTCCAAGGCTGGCAAGTATAATTGATTCTCTTGCTCTCTCACGTCCCATGGTCCAGTTGGTACCAAAGCCCCCGTAAAAAATTATTATCATAAGTGCCATTGTTGCAATGTTTTCTGCGATTTTATAATTGTTAAAGTCGTAACCTAGCGCCGAGAACAATACCCCTAAAGCCAAGAAAAGTAGTAGTGCAGGTAGGCCCGACTTGTTGGATATTTTTGTGGCCATCATTGCCAATAAAAGAATCACTGTTATTAGTAATAGATTCATAAGTCTCCTCTTTCTAATTTGAAAATCTATTTTTAAAAAGGAACTGCCCAAGGACAGTCCCCATTAATGTGATTATAACATTTTTAATCTTGCTAAAGTGTAAAATAAATTCAAACATTTTAAATTCTGTTTGCCGATTTAAATATATAGAAGAGTGCTCCAGTCAAAATATAAAAGCCAACTAGGACAAAGAAGAGCTTCTTGTTCTTTGTAAGGCCAGCCATAATAAGAGTTAGGATAACTATAGCAATTGATAAAACAATTTGTGCCATCCTGAGGCTAGATTTTATGGATCCCTGACTTACTTTTATATAATTATTTGCTAGGACAGAAATCATTATAAGAGTAACTAAAAATATTATTATTTTCTCTAAAATTTTTAAAATCTTATCCCTATTCATTTTCCCTCGCATAGGCTTCCATGCCCTCTCTTAAAATTCTCATGCTCTTTTTTATGTCGTCTACATTTAGGACAAAGGCAAGTCTAACCATTTGTCTTCCTTCTTCCTTGTTCTTAAAGAAACCTGCAGCAGGTGCAAACATTAAAGTTTCTCCATCAATTTGGAAGTTTTCGATTAGCCAAATTGCAAATTTTTCCGTATCATCAACTGGAAGCTTTGGCATAACATAAAATGCTCCCTTTGGTTTTTCTACTGTAACTCCAGGAATTTTAATAAGCTCTTCATAGATAACGTCACGCCTCTTTTGGTATTCCTTGTTCACTTCTTCAAAGTAAGAAGAATCTATTCCATATAATTTTGCTGCTGCCTTTTGTTCTAAAGTTGGCGCAGCAAGTCTGCAGTTGCAAAGCCTGTTTATTGCGTCCTTGATTTCATCATTTTTTGTTGCGATAGAACCAATTCTTGCTCCACAAGCTCCAAACCTCTTGGAGATGGAGTCAAGTAAAATTAGGTTATCTTCTATACCACGAACTTCTCCAAAAGACTTATAGACGTTGTCATCGTAGACAAATTCTCTATAAACTTCGTCTGCAACAATGTATAGGTCGTGTTTTTTCGCAAGCTCAACTATTCTCATAATTTCTTCTTCTGAGTATAGGGCTCCCGTTGGATTAGTTGGGTTTGAAAGTAGGATTGCTACAGTCTTGTCATTTATGTGTTTTTCTATTTCCTCAATTTCTGGAAGGGCAAAACCTTCTTTTGGATCAGTCTTAAAGGCCTCAACTTCAATCCCAAGTTGTTGGAAAACTGTCCTATAGTTTGTGTAGAAGGGGTCAGTTGTAAGAACTTCGTCGCCCTCATCACAAATTGTTTGGAAGGTAAATAGAAGGGCCTCGCTGGCACCATTTGTGATGTAGATGTCCTTGGCATCAAAATTTATTCCCCTGTTTTTATAATATTTAGCAGTTGCCTCTCTAAGTTCAATAAGTCCTTGGGCATGGGCATAAGGAAGAGGTCCCTTTTCTACATTTTTAAAGGAATCAAAATAAACATCTGGCACTTCAATATCTGGTGCTCCAATATTTAATTCATAAATTTTTATTCCCTTTGCCTTTGCAGCATCGGCGTAAGGTGTCAACTTTCTTACTGCTGAATATTCTACTTCTTGAATTCTCTTTGATAATTTCATATTTTCTCCCTTCAGTCCCTCTATATCATTGCCATCTTAGGTCTGGCCCAAAAAATTTAATTGGGACAAATTTTTGAAAAACTCTTGAAAAGACTCTGTCTGTATAGGTCTCTGATAATTCCTTTGGCGACAAGTTTGTAGAAATAAGAGTCTTCTTGCCACGCAAAAGTCTTGTGTTTATAATGTTAAAAATCTCTGAGGTTGTAAAGGAGTTTACAAACTCAATTCCCAAGTCATCTACTATTAAAAGGTCTGCCTCAAAATATAGATTGTACTTGTCATCTTCTATGTTTTTAAACTTCCTATCTTCTATTGTCTTTAAAATCTCATAGGCTGTTTGATAAATTACTATGACGTCACTCTTTATAAGTTCTGCCGCTATACAGTTTAATAAAAAGGTCTTGCCTTGACCTGTTGGTCCCCAAAGAAGTAGGTTTAGATCATTTTCTTCTTTGAAGTCCCTGATGTATTTTTTAGAAATTGCCAAAATGTTTTTCATGTTTTCTCTTGGCGACATTTCATACTTTTCATAAACTTTTTCAGAAAATACATTTAAATCAAACTTGTCAAAGTTTTCCTTGTCCAGCATATAAGAAATTGAGGACATGTCGTATAATTCTGATACAATTAATTTCTTTAGGCAGTGACACTTCTCATCATCTTCATTTATGCCAGTGTCGTGACAGTCCTTACAAGTATAAATTTCTTCTAAGTAGTCTCTTGGATAGCCATTTTTCTCAAGATAGTCCATCTTCTGTATCTTTAAGTTGTAAATTTTTTCTGATGCCTCAAGGGACTTGTCAGCGTCTGGGTTTTTTATCTGTTCCATAGATGCCCTAAGGGCAATGTCTTTTATTAGACCGTCAATTTGCCTAATTTCAGGAATTTTCTTGTAGATTTCCTCTAGCCTCTTCTCATGGATTTCAGAATTTTTTCTCCTCAAATCTTCATAATAATTACTTATCTTTGCCGTCAGTTCCATAATCAACACCTAGCTTTTTAAAACCCTCTTTTTGTTTTCTCATGGCAACATCAAAGAGGTCATCTTCTGAATAATTATCTGTTATTTGCTTAAAGTTGTGAAAGGCTGTGGGCTTTCTCTTCTTTTTCTTTTGATCCTTTTCCTCAATATCTTCTGGAGACTTAATGTCCAAGTCCTTCCACTTCATGAGGATGGCATCAACATAATTAACATTGGGCTTGGAAATTTTTGAAGTCCTCTTGCAGGCCTCAAAAATCAAATCCTTAGAGAATTTAAACTCATCAAACCATGAGTTGATAATGTTGAAGTCAACTTGACTAAACTGCTTGTCCACTCCAATGTATCTCATGATTTTTTTGTACCTATAATATTTTATGTCGTGTTCGATATAGGACTGCTCAACATCTTCCATGGTCCTAATGTTGTCTCTGGACCAATTTCTCACAACTTGTTCTACATAGGAAATGTTGTAGATTCCCTTAATCTCTGTTGTGTAGAAAAAGGCCTCCTCAATTAAATCAGCTGGCATATTATAAGCTGTGATCCAATTTATTATGTCGATTTTCTTCATAGGGGCAATGGGCTCTCTCATGAGAAACTCTGCCCTAGTAAGTAGGTTGGCATAGGTTGGGTTTGCCACAACCTCTGAGTAACCCTTGTCTTTTTTCTTTTCATCTGCCTTTAAGTTGTAGACATTTTTGATGTAGAGTTCTTTAAGGTTTACAAACTTAACCTTGTCCTCTTCCATTTCAACTATGCCCATCTTCTTCCAATAGGCCCAGGCCCTATTGACATCGGACTCAAGAATACCAAGATAATCGGCGAGCTTTTCGTTTGTAATATCAGTCCTGTTTTCCTTGGCAAACTTATAGCCCAAGAGATAAACTTTTACAAATTCGCCATTGGCTCCTGGCATAAAATCATTTATAAAAATATTCTCAATGGAAGTCTCTCCAAGGTCGTATTTATTATTTTCAAGTAAAAACATATTTCACCAATCTCTTTCCAGATCTAAGTCCATCTTTATAGCGTAGTTAAAAGTCTTATTTAAAATAATCTTAAAGGAAGACTTGTTCTCACGAAAGTCAGGAAGGCTTTCGTCGTAGCTTCCATTGGGAAACTTCATGAGGAAGCTGTATCTTTTTTTAAAGCCAAGCTCTTCATAAACTCTTATAGCCCTCTTGTTGTATTGGGCTGCAAATAAAAATATTTTCTTGAAGCCCCTTTCCTTTAAGTAAGTTAGGAAGAGCTCCAGTACTTTTTTGCCAATCCCCTTGTCTATGTAGTTGGGATCTAATACGACGCCAAGCTCTGCCTTCTTTAAAATCTTATTTATATTTTTAAGAGACAAGTAGCCAATAATTTTGCCATCACTTTCGATGACAAAGTATTCTGATAGGGGCCTTCTCGTCTTCCACTTAAACCATTCTATTATATCTTCTTTAGACTCTTCAATAAAATTATATTCCAAAAAAAGAGGCGATTCATGATGTCCCCAATTTCTAAAAGTAAAAACATCTCTCAAGTTCATCTTCCTAAAACTTAGTTCTAGATAATTTTCCATAAAGAGCCTCCTTTGATTATTATATACTATTTTAACTTGTCTATAAAGAAGTATAAGAATTTTCAAATTTATGGAAAAATTTTTATATCATTAAGCAAAAAGATAAATTCTCCCATTTACATTGTTTAAATTTCTTTAATTTTTGAGCTTTTATGATAAAATAAAGTAAGGTTATTAATTAATTTTATACAATTCGTAACAGGAGAGAATTTTTATGAGAAAAAATGACAATTTAGATGAAATTGATGTTGAGATTCTTGAGCTCTTGAGAAAAAACGGACGCATGAGCCACGAAGACATCTCAAAGAAATTGAATCTAACAAGACCTGCTATCCATAGAAGAATATATAAAATGGAAGACGCTGGTTACATCAAGGGCTACAAGGTCCTTGTTGATTGGCAAAAAATTGGCTACAACGTGGACACCTATGTCCTATGCAAGGTCAACACTAACGACTTCGAGGGCCTTATCTCCAAGATAATGGAAATCCAAGACGAGAAATTTAAAATATTTGAATGCTACAGGGTCACAGGCGAACACTGTATCATGCTTAGAATTAAAACCATAAATACTTCAGACCTCACAAGGTTTTATGATATGATTTTAAAAATCGATGGAATACTTGATACTAAAACCCTTCTTATTCTTTACTCCGAAAAGGGAAATGACGAAATTTTTACAAGGGTTGATACTGAATAGTTAACAAAGGATGATTTTATGGAAGAAAAAATACTAGTTGTAGACGACGAATCTGCAATCTCTAATATTATAAAGTTTAATTTTGAAAAAGAAGGCTACATTGTTGAGACAGGTTGCAATGGAAAGGAAGCTATTGCCCTTGCAAAAGAAAATAATTATGACCTAATCCTTCTCGACATAATGATGCCAAAGCTAAATGGCTTTGAAGCTCTAAGGGAAATAAGAAAAACTTCTGATGTGCCTGTCATAATGTTGACAGCAAGAGAAGAAGAAGTTGATAAGGTCTTGGGTCTTGAGCTTGGAGCAGACGACTACGTTGTAAAACCCTTCTCCATGAGGGAACTCCTTGCAAGGGTCAAAGCTGTCCTAAGAAGGTTTGACAGCCCAGACAAGAAGGACGATTCATCTATCCTAAAGGTCATGGATCTTGAAATTGATTTAAACAAGTACCAAGTCCTAAGGGGCGATGAGGTAATTGAACTTACCCTTCGTGAGTTTGAACTCTTAAAGTTCTTGGCTTCCTACCCAGGAAGAGTCTTCTCTAGGGAAGAGCTCCTTGAAGAAGTTTGGGAGTATGAATATTATGGCGACATAAGAACAGTTGATGTTACTGTTAGAAGACTCCGTGAAAAAATCGAAGATGAGAAAAAGGGCTTTAAATACATCAAGACTAAAAGGGGAGTTGGCTATTTCTTTGCCTCAGATAATGGTGAAGCCTAATGAACCACTCCATTAAGTCTAGATTTATTTTAATTTATGTGGTCCTAGTTCTCATTTCCATGTTTATCGCATCTACCTTTATCATCGATAGACTGGAAAATGTGCAAATAGAAACGGCCACTTCTTCCATGGTTAAGACCATGGACACACTTGCCACAACAACATCGGCATTTTTTAAAGATAATAATTATGAAACTCTACCCCAGCTTGACGCAACGCTTAAAGACTGGGGTATTTCCAGTGAAGAATCTGCTTATGTAATTTCACCAGACAAGGCCCCAAAGATCCTTGCTAGCACAAAAAACATTTCTCCCAAGGAGTCAGACGATGCCTACTCAGTGAAATTTATCGAGCCAAAGCTTGTTATGGATGCAGCTGCAGGCAAGACTCGTGAAAAAATCGTGGAGTACAAGAACCAGGGCGACGTGGAAAAACACATTGCAAGGCCAATCCTATCCGGCGATGGAGATATCCTTGCCATAATTTATATGACGAGAAATCTAAATTCAATTTATTCTGTAATAGACGACTCCAAGGTAATTATTACTTACGCAACTTTGATTTCTCTTTTGACAACTTCTATACTTGGATACTTTATTGCCAACTCCATCACTGGTCCCATTCGAACTCTTACTAAGAAGGCCAAGGCCCTGGCCAAGGGTAACTTTAACCAAAGTATTGAGGTCAAGAGCAAGGACGAAATTGGCGAACTTGGTATGATGTTTAACTTCTTAACAAAGGAGCTTCGTGAATCCATAGAGAAGATGGACCTTGAGAGGTCAAAGCTTGACACAATTTTTAACTACATGGCAGAAGGGGTCATTGCAATTGACAGGAGCAACAGGCTTATCCATGCCAACTCCATTGCCAAGAAGATTTTAAATATTTCAGAAAAGGACTTTAACAGGGTTATTAACCTAAAGTCCATTAACCTCTACAACATTGACTACAAAAATGAAGAGAGTCTCCGAGGGGAAGAACTGACAAAAATTGCCAACTCCTTCTACAAGATCAAATATGCCCCCTACAAGTCCGATGCCTTTATTAACTCTGGGCTAATTATAGTCTTGCAAGACGTGGACAAGGAGCACATGTTAGACATTATGCGTAAGGAATTTGTCGCCAATGTCTCTCACGAGTTAAAGACTCCTATCACAACTATAAAGTCCTACACAGAGACCCTACTTGATAGTGACCTTGATGTGAAATCACAAAGGAACTTCTTAAAGATTATCGACAGGGAAAACTCCAGGATGTCTAGGATTGTTACAGACCTCTTGTACCTTTCTAACATTGACTACAACAAGGACAATGTAACTTTATCAAACATTGACACCTATGAGTTTATTGCTGAAGCAATAGAGTCTCAATCAATCTTAATAGTTCAAAAAAATCACAAGATCGAATTGAATATTGATATGGACATAAAGGATATTTACGCAGATAGAAGCGGGGCAGACCAAATCCTTACAAATATTATTTCCAACGCCTGCAAGTACACTCCTGAAAATGGAAAAATCATTATTGACGCAACAAATATTGAGGACCTTGTAGAAATCAAGGTGACTGACAATGGTATTGGAATACCTAAGGAAGACCTGCCAAGGATTACTGAAAGATTTTACAGGGTTGAAAAGGGCAGGAGCAGGCAAATGGGTGGAACAGGCCTTGGCCTTTCCATTGCCAACGAGATGATAAAATCCTTTGGAGGTAGTCTAAAGGTTGATTCTGTCTTTGGAGAAGGAACTACTATAACCCTCCTCTTCAAGGCAAGCGAAGGTGATGACTATGATGAAGAAATTGCCTAAGCCAACTTCTACCTTCATCCTTATAGGCCTAGTCCTTCTCTTGGTCTTTCAGTCAAAAAACCTATGGCTGTCCTTTGACACAAAATCTGAGGACCAGGTAAAGATTGGCGATGTTGATGAGTTCTTGCAAGAGATCCTTACACCTCAAAGACTTATTGCAAACTTTGGCGAAAGGGACCACTACATGACTACAAATCTGGGTCCCTACTGGAAGATGACGGGAGAAAATATTTCTGAAAAGCTCCAAAAGGCAACTTCAGAAAACCTAAAGCTAATTGACACAGAAGAATACTTAAACCTTCAAAAGCAAAAGTCCTTAGTTTTTAAATTTAACTCACCCCTATCAGGTTCTGTTTTTGTGAACCTAATTGGAGACAAGAGAAACTCCAACGACATCAACCTAAGCGTTGACTCCATTTACATTTCAAATCTTGGGGAAATTTATATTTCTGGTAGCAAGAACTTTTATAAGCTAGCAGACATTAAGGTGGACTTCGATATAAATGAAATTTTAGATGAAGTCAAGGCCAAGGGAATCCATGCAGTGAACTTCTACGAGGCCTATGGGATAAAGAAGGACATCTACATTCCTGATGAGGACTACCTATCTCTTCAAAAGGTTGCCTATGTATCTGGCTTAAGTAATCTTGAAGAGGGTATGAAGTCCAACTTGGCCGAGAGGTTTTTGGGAATACCCATTGACTACATCAGGGAAATGTCTGTAGATGGAAAAAACACCTACGTCTATGAAAATGAATATCTCTCACTTTCCAGCGACGGCATAATCGAGTACTCCCTTGAGTCTCTCTTTGACGTCAAGTCAAGAGACCTCAACAAGTCCCTTGATAGGGCTGTAGAATTTATTGCCCAAAAGACTGGTATAAGTTCTGGGATTTACCTTGAAAAAATTGAGCCTTGCGACTACAATGACAGTCTTGGCTACAGATTTTTCTTCAACTTAAAGGACGGTCAGATTCCTTTAGTTCTTCCTTCCAAGGACCACAGTTTTATTGAAATCGACGTTTATTCCGAATATGTAAAAAATTATAGGGAATACTACATCCGTAAGGACGACAACCCAATTTATAAAAAGGAAAAAATTTCCATTGAGGGAATCCACAATATTTTAAAGAAAAACAGGGACAGCTTCAATGACAAGCCTGTCATAGATATCTTATCTTCCATAGACAACTTGAACCTAGTTTATTTGATTTTTTCTAGTGACGAGGCAGAAGAGCCTATGCTAGTCTTTGAAATGGCCTACATGGGAAGCTTTTATTACTTTAATGTGGAGAACGGAAGGCTAATGATGGTGAGGTAATTATGGATTGGAAAAAAATTAAAAAAATTTTAATAATTGCCCTTGTGATTGCCAACGTGGTTTTATTTTGCTACACCAACTACAACAAGTTTAGGATGAGAAACGAGTCCACAAGAATTGACTTTGTAAGAGAAGTCACAGCCCTCTTAAAAGAAAAAAATATCACTTTGGACACAAAGATACCAAGGATGAGAAAAAAACTTCCTTCTGTCCTAGTTGCCTTTGAGACTTCATCTGAAGAAGACATAAAGGAAAGATATTTTGATGGCAAGGGAAGTGTTGATAGACCAAGTACTGACCTGGCAGAGATTTCTCTAGGCGACGAATATATAAACCTTGTCAACGGTCGCAGGGTCTATTATGAAAACAGAAAAGAAGAAAATAATTACGACATTAATAGTTTAGAAGAGGCACAAAAAATTGCCCAAAAGTTTTTGTTGGACAAGAAGTACGACACTAGAGATATCTACCTAAGCTATTACGAAGAAAGTGATGGTAAATATATCTTAAACTACACCAAGGTCTTTGAAAACATACCAGTGGAATCTTCTTACACCAACTTTATCATCGACAAAAGGGGTGTCATGTCCATGGATAGGCTCTGGCTCAATGTCTTGGACACCTCTGACCAAAAGATATTTTTATCTCCTGCTCCAAGAGCCCTCCTCTCCTTGTTAAATAAGACAGAATACTATGACAAGACCATAGAAAAGATCACTCCTTGCTTTTATTTTAACCCAGAAGATCAAGGCTACATCGAAGACATCACCCGTGCAGTAAATGGTCGTGCCATACCAGGCTGGAAGGTCAAGTTTTCTGATGGTGAGTACACAGTTCTTTCCAACTATTAAGGACTACTAAGCTTAACAATTTTAAATCCCTGTGTTAGAATGAGTGTGGTGGTTTTTATGAAATTTTGCTCATTGGCAAGTGGCTCAAGTGGCAACTGCCAATACATTGAATACAAAGATACAAAAATTATTATAGATGCTGGACTTTCTGGCAAAAAAATCGAAGAAAACTTAAAAAAGATAGGAGTAAACCCCTCTGATATTGATGCAGTCTTTGTAACTCACGAACACATAGACCACATCAAGGGAGTTGGCGTCCTATCAAGAAGGCACAACTTAAAAGTCTTCTCCAACATGATGACCCTAGATGCCATGCTACCAACTGTGAAAAAGTTAGATCCAAAGAATACTTTTATCTTTGAAAATGGTAAAGGCTTCACCTTTAAGGACCTAGAAATCATGCCTATATCCACCTTCCACGACTGTGCAAGTGGCTGTGGCTTTGTCATAAAGGGGAACAAAAAACTTTCCCTTATGACAGATACTGGCTGGGTCAACCAAGAAGCCATGGAGAAAATGGATGGGTCAGACTTAATTTATCTCGAGTCCAACCACGACGTTGACATGCTAATAAATGGGACTTATCCCTATCCAACAAAACAGAGGATCCTTTCTACTAAGGGCCACCTCTCAAATGAAAATGCAGGCGAAGTTCTTGCAATGATATTAAAAAAGAAACAAGAACAAGTAGTCCTAGGTCACTTGTCTACAGACAACAACTTGCCAGACTTAGCACTTAGGACAATAAATGACTTGCTTGCATCAGAACATAAAAAAGAAAACACAGACTACACCATAGATGTTGCTCCAAGATCGGATCCATCAAGAGTCTTTGAACTTTAATAATAAAGGGAGGAAAATTTTGAACATACTACTAACAAATGATGACGGAATAAATGCTGAAGGCATAGAAGTCCTTGCCAAGGCTCTTTTAAAGGAAGGCCACAAGATTACAATCGCAGCGCCAAATGTTGAGAACTCTGGCAAGTCACACGCCATTACTTTTAAGAGTCCACTTATGGTCCAAGAAACAAAACTAGAAGGTCTAGAAGATGTAAAAAGTCTTTGCGTCTATGGGACACCTGCTGACTGTGTAAGAGCAGCAGTCCACCTACTAGATGAAAAGTTCGACTTCTGCTTCTCAGGAATTAACTCTGGCTTTAACGCAGCGACAAATGTCCTCTATTCAGGAACAGTTTCAGCAGCCATAGAAGCCAACCTATTTAATATTCCTGCCATAGCTGTTTCATCTCAATGGATAAAGGGTCACTCAAAGTATGAAACTGCAGCAAGAGTTGCAGTGGAAGTCTTTAACAAACTTGATGACTTAAAGAGACTTCAAGTCCTAAATATAAATGTCCCTTACCTTGACTACGAAGACTTAAAGGGAATAGAAGTTTGCAAGGTTGGAGCTGACGTCATGTCCATCTACGACATTTCTGAAGAAGGAGAAGGCTACAACATGAGACTAAAGGGCTTTCCAAAGGACAACAACGAAAAAGATTCAGACATCCACTTCTTAGGCCAAGGATACGCAACAGTGAGCCCACTCTTGTACGATGTAACTAACCTAACTCTTATTAATGAGTTAAGCCAAATGTTAAAGTAAAAATCTGAGAGGAAAAACGTGAACTACAAATTTACCTTACTATTTCTAATCTTATTAATCTTTGGAATATTTTTTAGAACAATAATGTAAATAAAGAATTTAAAAAGTCCTCGTGACTTTTTATTTTTTTGATATAATTTATGAAAGAGGTGATGAATTTGAAAAAATTATATATTTTTTTGGGCCTAATCCTAATCCTTTGTGGCTGCCAAAATAGAAGAATAGATAGTATATACAACTACAAGACAGACTTCGTTGGCGACAACTCAAAGGTTTCACATATAGTTTCGGGCCAAGACTATCCCAAGGGCTTCGAAGTGGGCGCCATTGAAATACTTTCAAGTAAGTCACCCTATGGTCTTAAAATATTTGTTAAGGACACGACTAACATAAATAGAGAAGACCTCTTTATAAATGCTATTGAGAGCTTTGCCCTTATAGGAAACCTCGACAGGATTTATTATGTAGAAAGTGGCAGGGACTTTGAAGAAGAAAAAAATAAGGAACTAAAGGATAAAATCTTCATCTTTTATAGAAAAGAAATAGAAGAAATCCTAGAAGAAAAAAACACAAGTCTAGAAGAAATATCCAAGGACAGAGAAAGCTTTGAGGACTTTGTAAATAATTGGAATAAATAAAGAGAAGGTAGTGGCCTTCTCTTTTTCAAATTAATTTTTTAATTTACTTTTTTATTAGCTATCTCATTTGTCCAACAATTTTGTTTACTTTCTAATAACTTTTATTTATCAACCTAAATTTTCCCTAAAATAATCTTATTAGAAGTTTTTAAAACAATAAGAGTAAAAAATTTTTTCACAATAAAATTAAGATTAAAATAGAGAAGGACTAAGCCTTCTCTATTATTTTACCTAGGATTTCTTTGGAAGTTCTTTTGAACTATATCAAAGTTACTAGTATCAATATTAAATTGATTTTTGTCTTCCTTGTACCAGTGAGCAATGTAACGATCTTTTCTGTCTAAGAAAGTGTTACTTGCACAAAGGATATCTTCATATGACCACATAGATGGATTGACATCCTTGTAAGTCACAAGACTCAAGCTGTTCTTGCCAATGTAAGTCTTGTCGACAATTCGCTTAAAGGCCTTGTTAGATACAGCTGCAACTTCTTGTCTTGGGATAAATTCATCTCCCTTGTAAGTTGCAAGTCCATCAGTGTAAATCTTTAGCCAGCCTTCATTGAAAGCAGCTTGGATTTCGCCCTTAGCCCAGTGGTCATCTCTTAGCTTCATATTGTTGCCACTAGCATCACCAAGTTCTTGGAACCTCTTTAGAGTCGCAATCCATTCATTCCTTGTGATCTTATCTTGTGGCTTAAAGTTTCCATCATCGTAACCTTCGAATACTCTTGCTTCAGTTACAATCTTAACAGCCCTAGTGTACCAGGCTTCTCCTACGTCCTTGTAGGAAATTTTGAAGTTAGGATTGTACTTGTAGCCATCTTCAACAAGAGCGTTAGCAAGAATTTGCGCAGCCTCAGCACGAGTAAGTCCGTCATAAGGTCTAAATTCTTTTTTAAATCCTTGCATGTATCTTACTTCTTTGAAGTAGCTGTCAGAAACAGGCGTTGGAACCTTTACAATCTTTTCTTGAATAATAGTTTCATACCTTACTTCAGGATACATTGGTATATAAGGTCTGTCTGGATATTCTGGATAATCTGGTCTATCTGGATAAGATGGATAGTCAGGTTTTTCTGGTATTTTTCCATAAACCACAACTGTAACGTCAACTGGGCTAGAAGATCCATCAGTGTAAATTACATTAACCTTAGCACTACTTACTCCTTCTTTACTTACGTCTGGTTTTTCAATTATTTCAACTCTTTCAATTGTCTTTCCCTTAGGAGGAGTGATTTCATCCTTATAGTCCTTTTCTTTAGGTTGAATTCCAACCCTAGTTTCAACAATTCCTGCGTCAGGTTCTAGTGGTGTGATTGGACTTGATGATATTTTGTACTTAGCTGTTATAACAGTTCCATCAACAAATTTTCCAGATAATGATGGATCCCAATGTGAGAAACTATATCCTTCTTTCACATAATCTTCTTTTACTGTAGGAGCTTTTGCTGGTATTGTAAGGTATTTATCTGGATTTACATAATAAATCTTATTAGCAGAATCTATGGCCTTTTCTGTTGGAACAAGGGTAACCTTAACATAATTTTCTGGTGTTTCTTCTGTCTTATTTCCATTTTCATCTGCTGGGTATATGTCTTCTGTCCATTTAGCCACAGCTGTTTTATCTTTTGTTAATGTCAATTGACTTCCTGCTTGGTATAAACTTCCATCAACCATCCAACCTATAAAGTTCTTGTTTCCATAACTTAGTCCACTTGGAGAAGAAAGATTTATTCTTCCGCCAATACTTGTAGATTCTGGGTCAGGTACTTTTCCTATCGCACCACCTGCATCGTAAGTCAAGGTAACTTGACCCTTTGTGAAGTGGGCAACATATTCTCTATTGCCTGTAATTGTATTGGTTAAGTCTAAGGGTTCTGACCAATAAGCAAATCCATAATCTTTATTAGGAATAGTAGTTGGAACTGCAAGTTCTTTTGCACCAGCTGTTTGTCCCTCTACAAGTTCAACAAGTTTAATACCTGCCTTTGGATTTACATAGTATATTTTTTCTGTGACATTTCCTTCAAGATTACCATTTTCATCAGCTCTAAATATTACTGTTACATATCCATCGGGAATAATTTGCTCTGGATCATCATTCTTTTCGATTATGTCATCAGACTTAATAAAATTAAAAGTATAAGTTTTTTCTTCTGTAATCATTTCAGACTTTATTTCTGGTGACCATGTTCCACCGTTAGAAGTATAACCAACACTTGGTGTCTTTGTAATTTTATCAGCTGATTTTGTCATGTCGACTTCAACTTCTGGTGATACATAGTAGACTGTGTCGCCACTTAGACTTCCACCTTCGCCAGCCTTGAAGATTACTTTCACATAATTATCCATAGCACCTTCTGGTCTTTGACCAGGAATTACTTCTGGAATTATATTTTTGTGTACTTCTACTGGAATTATAACTGGATTGTCATCTGTTCCTTGACTTGATCCGTCCTTGTATTTAACTATGACTTTAGCTTCTTTTGATCCTGGTTCAGATGTGTCAGGGTTTTTAATTACTTTAATTGATGCAATTTCTTTGCCTTCTTGAGGTGTAATCTTATCAATTAAATCTTTATCTTCAATTTTCTTACCTTGTGGTACGTCTAACTTATTAGTATTTAGTGGATCATCGATTTTTTCAGCTTGAATTGATTTTTTATAAGTTGCTTCAATAATAGTTACCTTGTCAGTGTATTGGTTCTTACTTAAGTCAATTTTTACTGCTGGTGTTACATCTGTTAGATTATCATCAGCATCACCAGTTTGTACTTTTTGCCATTCTTTAAAAATATAATTTACATTTTTCTTTCCAAGTCCAGCAATTTCAACTTCTTGGTTTTCCTTACCTCTTGGTTCTGCTACTGGAAGTGCAACTTCTTTAGTAGGGTTAACCCAGAATGTTTTTTCAAAAGTTGTTTCATCTGTAGCCTTGTCTGTTGTCTTGACGATTACTTTTACAAAGCTGTCTGGAACTTTTGGCTTGTCCTCACCATCTTGAGGAACTACATCTTTAGAAAATCCCGGCGAAATTACTGTATCTTCAGTAAACTTATGACGTTTTGCAAAGTCATAGATTCCATTTTCATTTTGGGCATCTTTATCTGCTGTCCAATTTGTAAAACCTAATTGTGCTTTTTCCTCATCTGTCAAGTTGATTTCAGGAATTTCTACCCAAGCCTTTGGATTTACATAGTAAACCTTATTGTCTTTAGCCTTTAAATTGCCAGTAGGAGCAACAGTTACCTTTACATATGACTTTGATTCAGTATCTTCTAAAATTTCTTTTAATCCACCATCTGCAGCAGTTTTGTTTTCAGCATCGCTTAAGAATAGTGGTTTTGATGTTCCTGTAAGAGCTTCGTAGACGTTTTTGTAAATTTTTACAGGGATTTCTACTTCTTTATCTGCTTGATTTCCCTTAAAAGTAACTTTGGCCTTGAAGACTTCTGTTCTTACAAGTTCTTCTGTGTCGGACTTGTTCATTTCTTTTACTTTTTCAAAAATATCATCTTGACTAAGTGGACTTCCAGCGTCATCAACTATTGTTACTGTAGCATCTGCTGGCAGGTCACTTTCAGTGCCATCTTTATTAACCCACTTAACTTGTGCCTTTAATTCATCAATTGTTGGAGCAAAATCATTGGTCCAATTATCTTGAGAGTCTTTATAGGATTCTGTCCTTACAATTTCCTTAACAATAAGGCCTGACCAATCGAAATAAGCTGTAAATGTGTAGTCCTTGTCTATAGTAGTGTTACTATTTAAAAGTCTCTTATTGTCCCACTTGATAAATTTTTTACCATTGTCTGCTGTGATATAATACTTGCCTTCTTCTTTTGTTTCACTATCCTTTAATATTTCTGGAACTGGAAGTAGGTCTGACTTTAGTCCAACTATTACATCATAATAAAGTTCCTTAACTGGATTGTCTTTATCATCTGTGAAATTTCCACCCTTATCTGCAATAAATGTAATTCTCTTATATCCATCTGGAAGAGGATCGTCCTTTTCCTTAACTTCTATAATTCTTACGTCCTTGTAGAAGAAATTAATTTCATCAAGCCCTGTTTCATTAATGCCTGCAAAGGTATCTGTGTCTTCAAAGATGTCAAAGAATAGTTGTTGTTGTGGCTTATCATTTAGAACCCAACCAGGAATTTTTCTGTAGTTTCTGGCATCGTAATGACGCTTGCCATTTACCACTGTTTCACTAGGAATAACGGCATATTTTTCTTTTATCTTTGCAAATTCTTCTTTATTACTTGCAAGAAGCTCCTTATATGCAGCACTCTTTTCTTCAGAACTCATCTCTTCATTATCTTTTATAGCTTTATAAGCAGCTTTAGCCTTTTCCATAAAGGCTTCAACTTCTTCCTTGCCCCTATCGTCAAGATAATTTACTTGGTAAACTCTTTCTTTAAATGGCTTGTAGAAAAATTCAAATCGATTGTTCTTTGCCTTAGGATTATCTACTAAATTACCTGTTTCGGAATTATGGACTTTTTCTGCTTCTACTCTTAAAATTTGGTTGTAAGAGTTATCTCTATTAGTTTCATCCTTATAATTTTTATAATCAGTATTTGCATTGTAAAGAGCTTCCCACTCAGCTTGTGGAACTAAGAGGTACTTGTCCCCTTGTCTACTTCCCAGTCCTGTTGTATAAGAACCAACCCTTCTGTTATAAAGATTTTGTACTTCCTTAGATTTTTCTTCATAATTTAAGTCTAAGAAGTGGTGGATAGACTTAACTGTTATCAGGTCATTTTTATTCCAAACTGCCCTAAGGTGAACATTACCAACAACTTCGTTGCCAAAGTGATACATTTCAGGAACCTTGTATAAGTCTTTGTAACTTGAGTCCACATTTTCTGTGTCATTTCCCTCTTTATCTTTTTCATATCTTACAAATTCCCAACCAGCAAAATTGTAGCCATCTCTTTTAGGTTCAATGATATTATTAGTAGCATCTTTTGGTTCTTTTAAAATCATCTTATGGACAAAATTAAATGTGTTTTCTCCAGCAACTTTTTCTGGATAAGTGTGCTCTTCGCCATCTATTTCAAGTTTTTTGGATTCATCAGAAATATTTTTTGTGCTTAAATCTCTTAACTTTCCACCATTTGGATCAAATTTTACCTTCCAAATTGTTTCTGGTTCGCCCCACTTGGCGTAGAGAATTTGGTCATAATGAAGTTTTGTTTCTTTTCCATCTTTTACCAAGTTGTCTCCGGCTGGATCCAGTGCCCAGCCTAAGAAACTCCAATCATCACGTACCCAATTCGGTTTTTCGGGCTTGTGTGTCGTATCGAGTTTTAAATCCTTTAGTGGCTTTTCATAAGGCACATCTAAAATATTTTCCGCACCATATTCGCTGTCATTTTTTACTATCTTCGGATCGTTGTTTAGTTTTAACTTGTACTTGTTACGAGAGTAGTTTGCATAATTGTAGGCATTTTTACCTTCAAATGATTTATGCGTTCTGCTCCAAGGGAAGGAATCGATGTATTCTATCTTGTCGTCGTCACTTCTAAAAGGAGTTTTTTCATTTCTTTCTTCATTTAAATCATCAAAAGTTTTGTGTATATCCGCATATTTACCCGAACCTTTTCCTAGTCCTATCCATTCTGCTTCCCTTTCCTCTTGTTTAAGGGTAAAGCCTTGAAGATGAGGCAAACCGAAGGGATACCCATCAGCTCCAATTGCACTCGTGTCGCTCTTCCAGTAGGACATGTCATAATCGATTTGTTCCTTGCCTTCAAAATCGTCCTTTATAATATCAATGTGATGGACAACAGATCTTTCATAGGATGTCGATCCTATGGAAATCTCATATTTATCTCTTTTCTTAGTTTCTCCATCCTTTATAGGTATTTGATCTGAGTGACCAAATCCCTCAAACTCTCCTGTTCCCACTACATCTTGACTGTCGATAAAATCTTCTGCACTTAAACGATAAGGTGGAGTATCGCGATAAGCTTGTTCACCCGCATTATTGTTAATTGTCCAGCCTATTAGGCCGGTGTCTCCTTGTTCATTACCAACAGAAGTCGGAAGATTTGAAACTTCCGCATCCTTTGGCCATATTTTATCCAAGCTTTGGTTGAAGCGAACATCTACTTTATAAGGAGATCCTTCTTTCCCTATGACTTGTCCTTCTCTTGTTATAATCGGCCAGAAGCTACCTACAATATCAAATGCCTCTCCACTCGCAGCTGTAAAGTAAAGGGTATAGACTCTGCGGTCGTAGTAAACATTGTAGACCGTTTCTCCGGTAGACAAGACGGATTTTTGAACATTCGGGTCTTTTTCAGATGCATTTTGCTTTTGGGTTAATTCTTCATTTAAGAAGTAATATCTTTCAAATTCTTTTTTATCATCTTGAGCCTTTTCTAAGCGTCCGTCGTTTAAGTCTGGGAAAGTGATGCCGTGGATATCTAAATTCGTAAGATCTGGTGTTGAACCTGTGTCAGCATTATCTACTCTTCTTGCACCGATAAAGTCGTATCGGTCACGCAAAGGAAGTGTGTAATCTTGGTCGTCGTAATCGGTTTTTTCAGTCCAAAATTGGATTACGTATTCTGCTGTTTTATTTTCAGTCCACTGAGCAGTAAAAGTAAGACTTTCTGCTGGCATGGCATTTATTATACCAGCTTCAAATTTTCCACCTGGTTCAAAGTCTGCTTTTGTAATAAGAGTATCTTTAGAAAGAGTTTTTTTATTGCCATCAGCATCAAAATAATTTATATCTTTATCTGCTTTCCAACCTTGTAACTCTGAACCCAACTTTTTAATATCAAAATTTAACTTCGGAATTGTTTGACCATAGATTAGAGTCATTCCCGGTAAGTCAGTTCCACCATCAGAATCAAAATTCACATCAAAAATAGCGCGGTTGTAACGCATTTCTATTTCAAAATAAGCTGAATTTTGGGGAACTTGGGTTGTTAGGACATTGACTTCAGGAACATAACCTTTGATCCTTTCGCCATCTAGGGCCTTTATAGTGACAGATGTTCCTGTTACACCATTTTGGGATGTGTAGATAAAGTCATTATCTCCATCTTTTACACCATACTCATCACGATTTTCTAACATTTGGAAAGTATGCTTTATCTTTATTGTGCCTTGTTTTGCCTTATAAAGATATGTATGTTGACCCTTATATTCATTTACATCCAAGTTACCATTTTTTGCCTTTTCTTTAATATAGTCATAATTTACAGTAAAGCTTTCTGTTGGAGCAATGTAGCCATCAATCCCTGGCAAATCTATAGTCTTATTTATCTTAGATTTTTCTTCGCCTGTTAAAACTTTTTGATTTTCATTGCCTTCTAAGTCAGTGTATGTATATTCATCATCACCCACAGTAGCAATATAGGGTTGATAACCAATAACCTCTTCATCATTTCTCGGCAGTTTATAGTCCACACGCATGGTATAAAGTTTTGGCATGTCAGGATTTTTAACAATATCTTTTGCACTCTTTCCCTTTGCATCCATAATTGTCACAGGTTCTTTGTTTAAATCCTGTTGAGAAGTTATTTTTGCTTCGTCATAATTTAACTGTCCTGCTAAGACTTGTAAAGGAAAAGCAGTAATTAGCATCATAAATGCTAAAATCCCACAAATTCCTTGTTTTAGAAAGTCTTTTAACTTTCTTTTTCTTGTCTGCTTCATTTTTTCCTCCTTAATTTTTAAAATACATTAATGCGATTAAACTTATATATTGTTTATATGGTTAACGTTTTCTTTATTACTTAATTATATTAAATTACAATTGTTTTTTCAATATATCTTCTGTGTTTTGTCAGCTATATAGCCATTAATAATATTAAAAGTTCGAATAATAAAAAGAAGTAAGTTAAAACTATTAATAACTTACTCCTGAAAATTCTTTCTTATTAATTTTTAAACACCTAGTAACATTGTTGCTACTTCGAAGTATACAAATAATACCAAGGTATCTACTATTGTTGTGATAAGTGGGCCCGCCATAATTGTTGGGTCTACATTTATTTTTTCTGCGATAAGAGGAAGGATTCCTCCAATAATCTTTGATAGGACTATTGTTGTAAGAAGTGTAACTGAAACTGTTAATGTAACACCTAGGCTCACGCTATCTAGTATTGACATCCTAACTATATTTACAATTACAAGTATAAGTCCAACTATTAATCCAATGCGAAGCTCCTTGAACATAACTTGTGCAAATTCTTTGAATTCAATTTCACCTGTGTAGATTCCACGAATTACTGTTGTTGATGACTGAGTTCCTGCGTTTCCACCTGAGTCCATTAGCATAGGAATATAGGCTGCAAGAGCAACAGATGACGCCAAGAGAGCCTCATATCTTTTAATAATAAAACTTGTAAAAGTTGCTGTCACGAGACAAATAATAAGCCACATTGTCCTGTCCTTAGCTAGCCTTAGGACTGACTTGTCCCAGTAGTGTTCTGGTGATGATTCGCTAATACCGTGGATGTTACCCAAGTCTTCTTCGTACTCTTCGTGCATAACGTCGATGGCCCATTCTGCTGGGACAATACCCACAAGTCTGCCTTCAGAATCTGTTACAGGGATTTCTGATAAATCGTACTTGAAGGCCAACTTAGCAACAACTTCTTGGTCATCAGTTGCATAAACGCTGGCGTTAATTGGGTGCATAAATTCTTCGATGTTCTTGTTCTTGTTACGAAGAAGGTCAGCTAGGTTTACATATCCAATTAGGACTAGGGACTGGTTTGTTACCCAAACTTGTTCTAGTCTATCTGCATCAAGGTCTGAATGAATGATTTTTTCCAAGGCTTGAGTTGGTGTAGCTGTTGACTTAACAAAGATGAAACCAACGGACATGATGGAACCAACGGAATCCTTAGGGAATCCTAATAGCTCGTTGATAATTGGTCTTCTGTCCTCTTCAATATATTGGTTCATGAACTTTCTAACCATGTTGGCAGGAAGTTCTTGCAAGGTATCTACAACCTCGTCTTCTTCAAGCTCTTTCATAAGACTCATAATCCTCTCTTCAGAAAGTGAGCCTATCATTTCAATTTTCTTCTCTCTTGGCAAAAGTGAAAAGGCGTCTGCCAAGAGGTCTTTTTTTAGAAGTTTTATCCAAATAGCTGTGTCTTCTTTAGATAGTTCTTCTAGGTTTTCTGCTATATCAACAGGGTCCATCCTGTTGATCTCGTCTTGTAAGATTTTTAATCTTTCTCTATCTAAGTTATTCATGTAACCTCCTAATTTCTGCAAATATCATAAATTTTTGCATAAAAAACCGCTGCCTAGCGGTAAAGATACATGCACTTAAGACTCTAACTATAGATCACAAGATTTTCTTTATCGCATAGGCACATACATATTTTCCAGGGTCGACTGGTATCCATGTAAACACCTCCATATAAAATGATTTTAACATATATTGACTTATTAGACTATTTTTAATTTCCCAAGCAAAAAGTCCACCGGCTTTGGTGGACTTAGTTTTTCTTTTTTATAATATAATGTGCGACTATAATAGGCGAAATAATATAAACTACTGGGAGGACTACTTTTGAGAATAAATTGTATTCAAGTCCATCTATTTTTTCTTCCACAAACTTATAGGCTTGGGGAAAGGATATCACTGCCACTATCATGTAGACAGTTAGGATCAAGTAGGGCATCTGACTTGGGTCTTTCCCCAAAAGTCTTTCCATGAATAGATAATAATAGACTGAGTAAAAGAAAATCCCTATGATGCAAAGGCAGGCATAGATGAATATATCCCAAAGCCCCTTGCCAATAAGCTTTTTCTTGCTTAGCTTATCTTCTCTTATTTCTTCAAAACCTTCTTTTTTTACTTCCTTCTTTTCTTCCACAGCTTCGCCTATAAAGTATGCCATATCAACTCCAAATACTTCAGATAGTTCTTTCAAGTTAGTCATTGTTGGTGTGGCCTTGTCATTTTCCCATTTTGAAATTGCCTGCCTAGTTACAAAAAGCTTATTGGCAAGATCTTCTTGGGAGAGATTTAATTCTCTTCTCTTAGCTTTTATTTTTTCTCCATACATAATTTTCACTCACTTTTTATTCTCTTATAATTTCCTTTGATGTAAGAAATAATAACAAAAATAACCTTGACTAACAAGCAAATGGGCCGCAACTTTTGGTTGCGGAGGAGTTTTCCCTAGTTTTTATAAAAAATTTATTTTGAAGAGCCTTTTTCTTAAAATTTTTAATCTTTTTCATACTAGAGTGATAATATATGATTGAAAATAGGAGGGTTGTTATGAGCATTTCTTATAAAGTTATAGCAGGGCTAGTAAGGGCACTTAGAATTAAAAAAATTTTTCTCTTGCCAAAGGATAAGATTTTAAATTATGCCAGAAGGCAAAATCAAAAGCCAAGCTTCAAGCTAAAAGATGAAGCTGATATTTATTATGAGGATAGGACTTTTTTGTCCCAAAGATTAATTATAATACATTCAAAAAATAAAAATCCCGGGGCAATTTTGTACCTTTTTGGCGGTGGCTACATAACAAATCCCGACAAGAGGGACTTGAGTCTTGCCAAGAAAATTTGTCGCGAGACTGGAAAAGACGTCTGGTTTTATTTTTATCCCCTTTGCATCGACAAGACCATAGTGGAAACTTACACTGCCACTGCAGGAGTCTATGAAGAAATGACAAAAACCTATGGAGAAGATCCCCTTTCTATTTTGGGCTTTTCATCTGGAGCATCACTTGCCCTGGGTCTCGGCCTTTATATAAACACAAATAAGTTGAGCTTGAAGATGCCAAGAGAAATCATCGCATCATCTGCCGGCGGCTGTCTATCTCAAGACCTCGACATGGATAGGCTCAAGGAATTAAACAAGAAGGACATAATAGTTGACTACAAGTATTTTGACACTGCGCGAGAAATTATGACTAAGGGAGAAAGCATCCCTGACTACATGCTTTATCCCTACAGGGGAGACTTTAGTAACTTCCCTATGACCTACCTCTATTATGGGTCTTACGAAGTAATCTATGCCTTTGCTCCACTTTTTGAAGAAGCCCTAAAAAAATATAAGGTGGCTTACAAGATAATAGTGGGAGAAGGTCTTTGCCACTGCTATCCACTTTTGTCAATCTTCCCAGAAGGCAAAAAGGCCCAAGAGGAAATTATAAAAATTTTAAAATAAAAGATGCCAGAGACTTAATCTTCTCTGGCATTTTCTATTTTTTTACCGTAATAAAACTTATAAAAAATGGACCTAAGCTTGGCTTAGATCCACTTATAAATTATTTTATTTTATCCTTATTCTTATATTATTTATTTCCAGTAGTCTAATTTTGAAGTGTTGATACCAACTGCATCTGCCTTGAATACTGGGTTCTTACCTTCTGCTCTTTGTTTCTTGTAGTCGTCAAGAGCCTTAAGGGCTGTTCCACCAAGAATAATAATTGATGGAATGTTGATTAAGCACATAACTCCCATTAAGAAGTCAGCAACGTCCCATGCAAGTGACATTTCCATACCAGCTCCTACAAAGATTAGGATGATTGCTATAATTCTGTAGCAAAGCATAAATGTCTTTGAAGGAATCTTCTTGTTAAGATAAGTTAAACAAGAGTCAACATAGTATAGGTTACCAAGAAGTGTTGTAAAGGCAAATAGGGCAAGTGAAATTGTGATAAATAAATTACCATATTTTCCAAATACTGTTGCAAGTGATGCTTGAACAAATGGAGCTCCTGCTAATTCTTCTGTTGGAGTTATTCCTGATGCAAGTGACATAAATGCTGTTGCTGAACAGATAACAATTGTATCAAGGAATACAGAAATCATTTGTACTAGACCTTGTTTAACAGGGTGAGAAACTGATGCTGATGCTGCTGCATTTGGAGCAGAACCCATACCAGCTTCGTTGGAATAAAGACCTCTCTTAATACCTTGTACTAGGGCTGAACCTGCAACTCCACCAAAGATTGCCTTAAAGTTAAATGCGTCTTCAAAAATCATACCAAACATTGCTGGAATATTTTTTGCATTAATAATGATCATTACAAGAGCCATAACTACAAAGATAACACCCATTACTGGAACTAGTAAAGATGTGTATTTTATAATTCTCTTTCCACCACCAAGGATACAATATCCTGCTAGGATAGCAAGAACTGCACCTATCATCCAAGGAGTTTTTCCTGGTACGTAGAAGTCATAAACTCTAAAAGAGTCTTGAAGGTTGAAGGATGCAAGCATGTTAAATCCAACTGCATAAGTTGCAATAAGTGATATTGCAAATAGAACTCCAAGTCCTCTTGATCCAATGGCATTTTCTATGTAGTAAGAAGGTCCACCATAGGATACTCCATCATCACCACGTTTTTTATAAATTTGTGCAAGTGTTGATTCAATAAAGGCTGAAGCACTACCAATTAGGGCAATTATCCACATCCAAAATACTGCACCAGGTCCACCAAGGCAAATTGCATTGGCAACACCAACTATATTACCTGTACCAACTCTTGATGCTGTTGATACCATAAGTGCTTGGAAGGAAGATACGTCGTCTTCTCCTTCTGGTTTTTCTGAAATAACTCTAAAAGCTTCTCCAAATAATGAAAATTGTACAAATTTTGTCCTTAATGTGAAATAAAATCCACAGGCAAGTAATACTATAATTAATATTGGATAATATAAGACGCCGTTGACGGCTGATAATAATTCTCTCATTTTTTACTCCTCTAATAAATTGATAAGTCTAGTTCTTTTGATAAATATTCTAACATTCTAACTCCAGAGTAGGAGTTTCCGTGAGTGTCAAGTCTTGGAGCATAAACTGCAAGGCCGGTTTTGTTTTTGGATGCAGTTACAATACCTCCACCAACTCCTGACTTGGCTGGAAGCCCAACTCTTATGGCAAAGTCACCTGAATAGTCATAGGTTCCACAAGTTGCCATCAAGGATCTTAAAACTCTTGCTTCGTTTGGAGTTATTACTTTTTTTCCTTCTATGTCTAGTCCATTATTAGAAATAACATAGGACATGTGTGCTAGGTTTTCTGTGTTTACAAGGATTGAACAAGCCTTAAAATATGTATCTAATACTTCTTCCACCTTTGTGTCACTTGGCAGGATTCCCTTAGCCAACATCAAGTAGATTAGGGTCCTGTTTGTAAAGGAAGATTCCTTTTCTGACTGGGCAATTTCTCTGCTGTAATCTACGTCTTCGCCTAAAAATTCACTGGCTTTTTCTAGTATTACATCAAAAGTTTTTTCTCTATAAACATTATATAAAATAGCTACTATAATAATTGCACCAGCATTGATAAAAGGATTGACTGGTATTTTCTTTTCTGAAAGTTCCAACTCAATTACAGAGTTAAAAGGTTTCGCCGATGGTCTAACTCCTACGTATTTCTTAAGTTCCGAAACCTTGTAGTTTTCCATGGCAAGAGCATATAGTATCACCTTTACAATTGACTGAATTGAATATCTAACCTTAGAATCCCCAACGCTATAAATATTTCCATCTTCTATTGTAGAAATTGCAAGCTTATTTGCATCTACCTTTGCAAGTTCAGGAATATAGTCTGCAACAGCACCTTCATGCAAGTATTTTCTACCAAGTCTGAGGGCTTTTTCCAAAACTTCTTCTGAATAAAACATCTTTTCCACCTCCTTTTTTATATTTGGAATTGTTTTCCTTAATAATTAGATTATCACAATAAATTGTCTTTTTCAATTACTAATTTCACAGATTGAAGTGCTGGTGTTTTAAGCTTGTTGTTGGGAAATCATTTTTATTTCCTGTTTCATCCTATTTCTTATAAGTCTTCTGATTTTTCTATTAATTAAAAATTGTTTATACAATAAAAGGGACCCAATATAAATCAGGTCCTCAAATTTTATTTCTATTAAATTATAAATTTTATTTTACAAAAATCTTGTAGTCGGAGTAGCCTTCCTCATCCATGTCTTCATAGGGAATAAAATCTAGGGCTGCACCGTTGATGCAATACCTAAGTCCACCCATGTCAGCTGGTCCATCGGGAAAGACGTGTCCAAGGTGGGAGTCTGATGACTTAGATCTCACTTCCGTCCTCACCATCCCATAAGAAGTGTCAACCTCTTCATCAAGATAATTTGAGAGTATTGGTCTTGAGAAGGATGGCCATCCACAACCTGCATCAAACTTGTCTGACGAAACAAAGAGGGGCTTTCTTGAAAGCTTATCTACATAGATTCCCTTCCTATATTCATCGTTTAAGTCACTTGTGAAGGGCCTTTCTGTTCCAGACTTTGCCATAACTTCATAGGAGAGATCATCTAGCTTTTCTCTCTTGCTCTTATTTAAAAATTCTCTTTCATCATCAATTATTGGGTCCTCTGCCAAACTCAAGTTGACGTGGCAATAGCCCATAGGATTCTTGTCGAGGTAGTCTTGATGGTAGTCCTCTGCCTTTACAAAGTTTTTAAGAGGAGAGACTTCCACTGCCAGCTTGCCAAGTTTTTCTTCTTCATAAGCCACGAAGTCTCTGACAAGATCTTCTGACTCCTCATCGCCTTCTTCCCAATAAATTCCAGTCCTGTATTGTCTTCCAATGTCGTTACCTTGCCTGTTAATAGACTTGGGATCAATAATCCTGAAGTAGTGGAAGAGGATCTCTGTAAGAGAGATACGAGAGAATTCGTAATAAATTTTTACTGTCTCTGCGTGGTCTGTCCTTGCCACAGATTCATAATTCGTTTCATCACTAAGTCCATTGGCATAACCAACTATTGTCTTCTTTATTCCATTTATTCTTTTGAAGTAGCCTTCAGTTCCCCAAAAGCATCCTCCTGCAAGATAAATAACTTTAATATTTTTCATATTATCACCTAGCTTACATTTACCCAAAAATTAGCAAATAAATAGAAAGACTTCTTGAAGTCTCTTTTGGGAGAGGGGTTTATGCTTCAAATCTTTTTTACTTTCAAGGTCTTGCTTAGATTGTCCTATAAGCTTTTATAAGCAAAGTTAATAAATTTTATAATAAAATTTTTAGTTTCTAAACAATAATCTTTCGCATTTATTAAATAAGTTTAAATAAATGTTTTAAAATAAAAATCTTATGCTTGTTATACTAGTTTTATAAAATGATAATACAAATCATTTACATGTTGTGAATATTTTGTAATCCTTCCATAGAATAAAACTCTTTACTAATTTCTTTAAATTCTTCACAAAATATTACACAACTTATATTAAGGAGGAATTATGAATAAAAAATTTAGACTATCACTAGGCCTATTAGCCCTATCTGCAACTCTTCTTGTTGCTTGTAACAAAGAAGATACAAAGGAAGAGCCTGTGGAAAATAAGGCTAAGGTTGAACAAAATTTAGAAGCTAAGAATGAAGACAAGGCTGCAGATGAAGTTGCTCTTGCTGACTGGGACGGAGAATGGAATAACATCGCCAACTATCTTGATGATCCTGGTCTAAAGGGAGCTTACGAAGAAGTTGCCAAGAGAGACAATATTACTGAAGATCAAGCTAAAAAGAATTTTGCCGACCACGTTGCAGTTGACTTTGGAGCCCTAAAGGTTGATGGAGATAGCATAACTTTCTTAACTGGACCTGAAGGAGACGAAATTGACAAGGCTGACTACAAACTTGTAGACAAACACCCAATGGAACACGGTGGAAAAACTCTTTATTGGTACGAGTTTTCTTCTAATGGAAAATATCCAACAATTTTATTAATGCCAGTTCATGGCGAAGATCACATGCCACACTTCCACCTAAGAGTTGGTGCAAGTGCTGAAGAAATGTTAGCTAAAGATGACTGGTATCCAACCTTTGTTAGTCCAACAGTAACTATCGACCAAGTTTATGAAGAAGTTGCTGAATAATATTTCTATCTTTTCTATCCTCGATGTTTCATCGGGGATAAATTTTTTTAAGAGAAAGGAGACTTTATGTCAAAAATAATAAAAATTATGACTGTATTTCTCTTGGCTTTTTCTCTAGTTGCCTGTAAGTCAGAAAAAAATGCAGACGGAAAACCTGTGGTCTACACTTCCTTTTATCCTGTCTACAGCTTAACTAAAAGCGTAGTTGGCGACACTGTGGACCTAAGGATCCTCATGCCAAAAAACCAGGATCCCCACCTCTGGGAACCTACCCCAAGAAGGATAAGGGACCTGTCAAATTCTGACCTTTTGATTATAAATGGAGCAAATATGGAACACTGGGCAGACTCAATTGCAAAGACTCTTCCCTCTTTGGATGTCCTGAACCTTGCCAGCGGCGTAAATTTAATTTCCTACAAGGGGGCTGCTGCCATTGGAGACTTCCAATATATGGTGGCTGGCGACTTTGACAAGAAAACCTACTCCTTTGACTTTGGCCACACCCACGAAGACAACATGAGGATTGCCTTCCTCTATTGCGACAAGGACTACTCTGAAAAGGACCTTGTTAAGATGGGACGAAAAATCATGGAAGACCCTGGGGAAGATATTCCACAAAAATCTTTAATTAAGGTTGAGGACAGGAAGACTTACAAGCTTGAGATGGGCCACGAGCATGGAGAAATTTATTACAAGCTTCCTAAGAAGGGAAGGTGGATTATGTTTAGCGACAGAATTTCCACAGACCTCCTTTCTTATAAGATGCTTGATGACCATGGCGACCCCATGAAGCTCCATGTCCTTCGTGATACTTCAACTACTAGCGAGGACAAGATTACCTACGATCCTCACTCTTGGATGAGCATAAGAAATGCCAAGAGGTATGTAAATGATATTGAATACAAGATGTCAAAGCTTTATCCAGAAAACAAAAACCTCTACAGGAAGAATGCTTCCAAGACCTTGAGAAAGCTTACAGAGCTTGACTACAAGTACAGGGACCTCTTTAAGGAAACTGAGAGGAAGGAGTTTATTGTGAGTCACTTTGCCTTTGCCTACCTAGCCAAGGACTTTGACCTCATCCAATATCCTCTCCAAGGTCTCACAAGTACAGATTCTCCAAGTATAAAGAAGATTACCAGAGCCATAGACGACGCAAGAGATAGGAATATCAACACAATTTTTTACGAATATGGGATGCCAAAAAATGGGGCAGACATAATTGCAGAAGAAATTGACGCTGACCTAAGGGGCCTAATATCCATGGAATACATTAACAGGGATATTGAAAAAGATATCGGAGAAGATTTTATAGATATGATGGAATACAACTTGAAAAATATATACGAATCATTGAGGTGACTTATGAAGGCTATTGAAATAAAAAATGCAAACTTTGCCTACGATAGAGACCCTATCCTCAGGGACTTAAATCTGACCCTTATGAACAAGGAGAAAATAACTATAATTGGTGGCAATGGAGTTGGCAAGACAACTTTAATAAAAATAATTATTGGAGAACTTAAACTAAAATCTGGCCAAATAAAAATTTTTGAAGAAGACTTAAATATTAATTCACTTAAAAAAATTGGCTACGTTCCCCAATCACAAAAGGAAAATTTATATACCTTCCCTATTTCTGTCAAGGAGCTTGTAACCCTACAACTCTATGAAAGTATGGGGATGATAAAAATTCCAAGAAAGATCCACTATGAAAAATCAATGGAGCTTTTAAAGAAGATGAACCTTGAAAAATACGCAGATTATCCCCTAAGAGATCTGTCTGGTGGATTGAGACAAAGGGTTGTAATCACAAGGGCCCTTATGAATAATCCAGAAATTTTAATTTTTGACGAGCCAACATCTGGTGTGGACGAAAATTCAAAGAGGCATTTCGCCAAAAGTCTTGAAGACTTAAACAAAAATTTTGACGTTTCCATAATTTTAATAACTCACGAGCTAGACTGGGTGAAAAATAATTTGCAAATGGATAAATTTTACGAACTAAAGAAGGGAGGTCTTGAACTTGTTACAGTATAGCTTTATGATTAGGACCCTCTTGGTTTCCCTTATGATTTCTATAATCATTCCCTTAATTGGAATTGTCATAGTAAATCGTGGGACTTCTATGATGGGGGATGCCCTATCTCACGTTTCACTTGCCGGAGTTGCCCTTGGACTAATCCTTTCAATCAACCCCCTAATTGGTGCCATCTTTGCCTGTGTCATTGGAGCCTTCTCCATTGAAAAAATCAGGAAGAAGTTCCCCCAATTTGGAGACATGGCAACTGCCATAATAACCTCCATGGGTCTGGGACTTGCCGCCCTCTTGTCAGATTTTTCGCCAGGAGGAAGCAGCTTTGACGCCTATCTCTTTGGGAGTATTGCATCAGTATCAAGGGCTGACCTTATAATAGTCCTAATAACCTTTATACTTGTTGTGGCAATATCATTAATTTACTATTTTGGTCTCCTCTCCATTGCAGTTGATCCCCAACTTGCAAAGATGAGCGGGGTCAATGTAAGAAGAATTAATTCAATATTCACACTTTTATCTGCCCTTACAATTGCCCTTTCAGCCAAAATAATTGGGGCCCTCATGGTAACATCACTTATAGTTTTGCCTGTGGCATCATCCCTCTTAATAAGTAAATCCTACAAGGCAACCTTCCTTAATACTCTAGTTCTTGGAGTCCTTTACACCCTAAGTGGCGTCATCCTCTCCTACTACTTTGACCTAAAACCAGGTGGAGCAATAGTGGTTATTGCCTCCTTAGGCATGCTAGTATGCCTCTTGATTTCAAAATTAAAGATTAAAAAATAAGAGAGTCTGCAAGATAACTTGCAGATTTTTCTTTGTTGCTTTTAAGTGTTATATCAAAAAAATTTAGTACAAAATTAAAACATTGACAGTGTATATTGTAAGATGTTAATTTATATTTATAAAAACGCTCTCATTATTCATTTATAGAGAAAGCAAACATTTTACTAATGAGGGCAAGGAGGTAATTATGAAAAATAGCAAGAAGAGATTATTGATTGCAGGTCTTGCGTCTAGCATGGTTTTATCCATGGCAGTACCAACCTTTGCCTGCACAGGTATCATTGTTGGTAAAGACCTAACTACTGATGGTTCTTTTATCTTTGGAAGGACTGAAGACTACGAAAGAAATAGGACTATGAGACTTGTAACTCACCCACGTGGAGAAATCAAAAAAGGTGACAAGTTAGTTGACGTAAACAACGGTTTTACATACATACACAAGGAAGATTCATTGAAGTTTTTCTCAACTCCAGACTCTTCCAAGAAAGCTAAAGACATGGAACAAGGTGTCTACGATGCAGCTGGCTACAATGAAGCAGGCGTAGGTATATTCTGTACAGTTTCAGCTAGCCCATCAGACGAAGTCTTAAAGGCTGATCCTTTTGTAAAAGATGGTGTCAATGAAGCCAGCATGACTACTTTCTTACTTGCACACGCAAGATCAGCTAGGGGTGCCATTGAACTTTTAGCAAAAACTATTGACGAACAAGGTGCATCCATGGGTGACATTGTTGCCTTTGGCGACCAAGATGAAGTTTGGTACATGGAAATTTATACTGGCCACCAATATGTTGCCATTAAGTATCCTGCCGACAAGTTTAGTATCTTCCCTAACGATTTTTGGCTAGGTGGAGTTGACCTTAAGGATAAGGAAAATGTAATTGCATCTAAGGACATAGTTGAAGTTGCAAAGAAGGCAAAGACTTATAAGGAAACTGCTGATGGTCTTATGGACATGGCTGGATCCTATGGTCCTAAGGAAATTAGAGATACATCTCGTTCAAGAGTTTGGTCTGGTATCCACGACCTTGACCCTAACTCAAAGGTGCCTTACGATGCAGAAAGATTTGATTTGTTAAACGACCTATCTGAAGGCAGTGAAAAAATAGACATCACTCATGCCCTAAATGTATTTAGAAATAGACTTGATGGAACTGAATTTACTCCATCAGACAACAAGGCTGAAAGAAAGGCAAACCCTAAGACTCACAAGAGACCAATTGGATCTATTAACACAATGCAGGCCCACATCTTCCAAATCAAGGAAGGTTATCCAAAGGAAGCTCCAGGTCTTATGTGGATGACTCTAGGAAGTCCACTTAACATTCCTTGGATTCCAATTTTCCCTGACATCAACGACTCTACAGCTGAAGCAAAAAATAATTCACCAGTTTACGATGCAAACTCCTACTACTGGGTTGGCTCATCTGTTAATGATTTAGTTTCTGGAAACAGAGAAGCTCTTGGCGAATCAACAAGAAAAACTGTTACAGACTTTGAAGACAAAGTCATGAAAGACCTTCCTCAAGTTGAAAAGGAATGGATTGAACTTTATTCAAAGGACAAGGCAAAGGCAGCAGAATTCTCAACTGCTAAGACAATGGAATGGGAAAAAGAAGTCTTTGACCTAGAAAAGGGACTACAAAAGGAACTTTCACAAGTTTCTAAGGCTGACTTAATTGACCACTGGGCAAGAAAACCTATTATTGATGCCATCAACAAGAAGTTAATGGTTGGAACAAGCGACCTCAAGTTCTCTCCAAATGAAAAAATCACTCGTGGTGAATTCATCACTATTCTTGGAAGACTTGGCAAGGTTGACACAAATAAATACGCTGAAGTTAAGGACAAGAACATCGAAGCAGGCAAGTTCTACACAGAATACATGAACTGGGCTGTGGAAAATAAACTTCTTCCAAAGACTTCAAAGGCACTTGCATCAGAAGTAATTACTCGTGAAGAAATGGCTCACATTTTAGCATCTTATCTAAAACTAATGGGTGACGACATTTCAACTCAAAAACTTGTTGTCTTTGACGACGAAAAAGAAATTTCTGATTGGGCTTACGAAGACATTCAATTCCTAGCTAACAAGGGAATTTTAAGTGGAACATCAAACAACAAGTTCTCACCTAAGGCAAACTTAACAAGAGCAGAAGTAGCACAAATAATTTCAAAACTTGATAAGTAAGTTGCTTGATAAAAATTAAAAATACAAAGTAAAAATCCTAGGTGTAAAAACCTAGGATTATTTTTTATTATAAAATTTTCTCTTAGAGTGAGAAGTCTATCTCTGGGCCTATTGGCACTATTTTATTTGGATTTATCAAGTCGTGGGACATGTAATAGTGGGTCTTGATGTGGTCTAAATCCACTGTCTCTGCCACTCCCTCCATGTTGTAAATCTCCCTCGTGTATCTCCAAATATTTTCATAAGAAGTAAGGGGTCTTATGTTGCACTTGAAGTGACCAAAATAAACTGGGTCAAATCGAACTAGAGTGGTAAAAAGTCTTATGTCTGCTTCTGTAAACCTGTCGCCAACTAAAAACTTATTCTTTGATAAAATTTCTTCAATTTTATCTAGGGCATCAAATACATTTTTCACTTCTTCTTGGTAAACTTCTTGCTTTGTTGCAAAACCTGCCTTGTAAACTCCATTGTTGATCCTGTCATAGACAAATTCGTTTATCTCATCTATCTCATCTCTAAGGTCTTCTGGATAGAAGTCTCCCTCTTTTGCTCCCAAGTCATCAAAGGCGTGGTTGAAGATCCTAATTATTTCTGAGGATTCGTTGTTGACGATTTTTTCTTCCTTTGTGTCGTAGAGAACTGGCACAGTTACCCTGCCAGTGTAGTCTGGCTTTACATGTGTGTAAAGCTCATGAAGGCACTTAAAGCCATGAATCTTGTCCTCTGTTGCACCTGGATAGTCTCCAAAGGTCCAACCCTTGTCATACATTAGTGGACTTACAATTGAAAGACCAACTATGTCTTCAAGTCCCTTGAGCTTCCTAACCATTAGGGTTCTTGCTGCCCAAGGACACGCCAATGAAACATAAAGGTGGTATCTTCCCTTTTCTGCTGGATAAGCCTTCCTGTCCTCGTCGTCAATCTTTCCGTCCTTTGTTATCCAGTCCCTAAAGGAGGAATCCTTTCTAACAAACTTTCCTCCAGTTGATTCTGTGTCATACCACTGGTCAACCCATTTACCTTCTACTAATAATCCCATATTCATCTCCTTTTCTTTCTCTAAATTTTTTTCTAACTATAATTAATTTTACCCCTGGGAAATTTTTGAAAACAAAAAAGGCGGCTCAAGCCACCTTCTTCATAATTCTTATTCTTCTTCATCAAATTCCTTGTACTTTGATAGGATTTCCATAAACTGCTTACCAGTTATTGTTTCCTCTTCTAACAAGAATTCAGAAAGTTCCTTCATGGCATCCCTATTGTCTGCAATTAATTTTCTTGCATTATCTTGGGCAGATTTAACAATCTTCACCATGAGGTCATCAATTTCTTTCCTAGTTTCTTCGGAACAGTTCATGTTTCCATTGTCGCCCATGTATCTTGAGCCAGAGTCTTGGAACTTAACCATGCCAAACTCCTCAGCCATACCATATTGGGTGATCATAGACCTGGCAGTTTCTGTTGCCTTCTCAATGTCGTTGGCAGCGCCAGTTGAAACTTCGTTAAAGATAACTTCTTCTGCTGCACGTCCACCACAAAGAGTTGTGATGTGGTTGATTAAATCTTCTCTTGTGTAGAGATTCTTTTCATCCTTTGGCACCTGCATAGTGTAGCCAAGAGCTCCTGAAGTCCTTGGAATAATTGTAATTTTTTCCACCGGTTCAGACCCAGTTTGTAGGGCTGCAACAAGGGCGTGACCAATTTCGTGGTAGGCAACCCTCTTCTTTTCTTCTGGAGAAAGGATATCTTGCTTTCTTTGGGCACCTGCAATTACAACTTCTATGGACTCTTGGATGTCCTCTTGACGAACCTTGTCGTGGCCCATCCTAACTGCACGAAGGGCAGCTTCGTTTAAGATATTTGCAAGTTGGGCACCTGAGGCACCAGCAGTTGACCTTGCAATAAGTGAATAGTCAATGTCATCTTCCATCTTGTAGGAACTTGCGTGAACCTTTAGGATGTCAATCCTGTCCTTTAGAGTTGGAAGCTCAACCCTAATTTGCCTGTCAAACCTTCCCGGTCTAAGTAGGGCTGGGTCAAGGATCTCTGGCCTATTAGTTGCAGCAAGCATTACAATACCAATGTTGCCGTCAAATCCGTCCATCTCAGTCAAAAGTTGGTTGAGGGTTTGCTCTCTTTCATCGTTGCCAGAAATTCCTCCGGCATCTCTCTTCTTACCAATAGTATCAATTTCGTCGATAAAAATAATACATGGGGCATTCTTTTTTGCTTCGTCAAAGAGTTCCCTTACCTTAGCTGCACCACGTCCCACAAACATTTCCACGAATTCAGAACCTGCAATGGAAAAGAAGGGAACGTGACTTTCCCCAGCTACTGCCCTTGCAAGTAGGGTCTTACCAGTTCCTGGAGGGCCAACAAGTAGGGCTCCTTTAGGGCACTTGGCACCAATTTCTGTGTATTTTTTTGGATTCTTTAAGTAGTCCACGATTTCCACCAGGGACTCTTCTGCTTCCTCTTGACCTGCAACGTCATCGAAATCTACAGTTTCACCACTTGGTTCGTACTTTTGAATTTTCTTTCCACCACCAAGGATTCCACCGCCGCCAAGATTTTGCATCCTCTTAGTCATTGCCCTTTGTAGCAAGAAGAATAGTAGGATTGGAAATCCCCAAGTCATTACAAAATTCATAAATAAACTTGGCTTTTCTGGAATTTCAGAAGAGTAGTCAACATTTTTCTCTTCAAGGTCTTTGACTATGTCTGGGTCTTCCATCTTTCCAGTCTTGTAGATTTTTTTGTCGTCCTTAAGCTTGTAGAGGATTTGGTCTTGTTTAAAACTTACCTCTTCAATTTTATCCTGGCTCAAATTCTTCCTAAAGTCTGAATAAGAAGAACCCTCTATGCTGTTTTGTGTCACCATTGGCAAAATTAACCAGTTTAGGGCAAAGACTGCCAAGATTGAAATCAAATAATATCTAAGTAAATTGTACTTGGGCCTCTTGTTGTTGTCCTTATCATCCATATTATAAACCTCCTTAAGGGATGAATTTTTCTATAAAGAAAAACCGGATAAAAATCCGGCTTAAATCTCTTTCTTATTAAAGGTCATCTTCGATTACAGAAGACTTGGAATATGCAGATGGCTTTGCTTCGAAGAAATCTGTCTTAATTTGGTTTGGATCAGAATATTCGCTAACCCACTTCATGGATTCTGGCTCATCGATATTTTCATCGAAGAGGTTGCCAAAACCAAGATTTCTGGAACGCAAGTTGCCAAGGTACATGATGTAATCTTCAATCATCTTCTCATTGAGACCCCTAATTTCATCGCCTATGACATACTTACCCCAAGCAATCTCTTCCTCAACACCCTTTTTAAGCATTTCTTTATATTTCTCTATATTTTCATCTGTAAATATTTCTGGTTCTTCCTTTTTCATCTCAAGGATGATGCTTCTGAATAACCAAAGGTGAGTGTTCTCGTCCCTGTTGATGTATCTGATTTCAGAAACAGTGCCAGGCATCTTGCCCATCCTTCCAAGATTGTAGAAGAAGGAGAAGCCTGAGTAGAAGTAAATTCCTTCAAGGATGTAGTTAGCAATTAGGGCCTTCATAAAGTTATCCAAGTTTTCATCTTCGTAGAAGTCTTGGTATTGGTCCCCGATAAATTTGTTTCTCTTTAATAGGACTTCGTCATCCTTGTATTGGTAGAGGATTTCTTCCCTCTCTTCTGGAGAACAAATTGTGTCCAAGATGTAGGAATAGGACTGAGAGTGGATGGACTCTTGGTAACCTTGGATTGAAAGGCACAGGTTGATTTCATTTGCCGTTACATAGGATTGTAGCTTTGGTATCTGAGCAGTTTGCAGTGAATCAAGATAAATCAAAAAGGATAAAATCTTGTCGTAGGCAGTTTTTTCAGCCTTGTCAAGTTCCCTGTAGTCCTTCACGTCTTGGGAAAGATTAATTTCTTCTGGTATCCAAAAGTTGTTCATGGCTTGGCGGTACCAGTCACTTGTCCAGCTGTACTTCAAGTTGTTGAAGTCATTTAGGTTTGTTGTGTTACCGTTGATGACCCTTCTCTTGGAAGTTTCAATGTCTCCCTTTTCATTAAAGAGACCTCTTTTTGAAAGTTGCATATTTCCTCCTTAATAATAATTTTTAACGCTTTTCTAAATATTTATGAACTTATAGGTATCTATGACCCTATAAAGTTTTATAACTTAATAAAAGTTTACTACTCTGTAAGAGTTTGTGACTTCATAAAAGTTTACAAGCCTATAGAAGTTTGTAATTTTGTAAAAAATTGTAGCTTTACAATAATTTATGATGCACAATAGTCGCAGTCTTCAACCTCTAAAGACTTACTTCTCACATAATACACTGACTTTAACTTTTCCTTGGCTGCCTTTATATAAAGGTTTAGGATCTTTCTCATTGTGAAGTCAGTTGTTATATAGAAGTTAATGGATTGAGCCTGGTCAATGTGTCTTTGCCTAATAGCTGCAGCCTCAATTACAAAGTTTTGGTCAAGCTCGTGGGCATTTTCATAGAGCCAGAAGCTTTGTGGTGTCAAGTCTGGTGCCACCCTTGGAAGTATTGAGCCCTTCTTTTCCTCCAAGAAGTACCTATTCATAATTGGGTCAACACCTGCACTTGTCGCAGCTATAATTGAAGTGGAACCAGTTGGAGCAATTGCCATGATGTAACCATTTCTAAGTCCGTTGGCCTTCACATCTTCTCTTAGTTTATTCCACTTTTCGTCCTTATAGTCACGAAGGTCGAAGTAGTTTCCATTTTCCCAATCAGAACCTTGGAAGAAATCGTAAGATCCCTTTTCCTTAGCGATTTCCATAGAAGCAGTAACTGCGTGGAAGTTTATTCTTTCATAAAGGTCGTCTGCCCACTTCAAGTGGTCTTCTATATCAGAAAATGCCATGCCAGCCTTTACAAGGGCATGATGGTAGCCAGAAGTTCCAAGGCCTATGGACCTGTACTTCCTATTTGTCACCTTTGCATAAGGGATTGGATAGTAGTTAAGGTCAATAACATTGTCAAGTGCCCTTACAGTTGTTGCAACAATATCCTTTAACTCCTTGTCATCTTCAAGATCTATATTTCCAAGAACAAGGGAAGCTAAGTTACAAACTACAAAGTCACCTGGCTTAGTTTTTGTCACAATTACCTCGTCCCCATCTTCAGTTTCTATTGTAGTCTCTAGGGTTTCAATGGCAGACATGTTTTGCATGATTTCTGTACATAGGTTTGAAGAGTAAATCATGCCAACGTGCTTGTTTGGATTCATTTCATTTACATTGTCCCTGTAGAAGGCAAAAGGTGTTCCTGTTTCTGTAAGTGACTTGATAATAAGTCTAACTAGGTCCTTAACAGACATTTCACGACGGGAGATAGACTCATCTTCAATACATTCTCTGTACTTTTCTTCCCATTCCTTGCCGTAAAAGTCCTCAAGAGAATAGCCCTTCTTTTCAAGAATCTCGTGGGGATCAAACATATACCAAGTTGCATTGATGTCCTTCTCTGCTAATTCAAAGAATAAATTCGGATAGGAAATAGCAGGGAAGATGTCGTGGGCCTTCATCCTGTCGTCACCATTATTGGTACGAAGTTGTAAAAATTCTGGAATGTCCTTGTGCCATGCATCTAAATAGCAGGCAACAGAACCTTGGCGAACTCCCAGTTGGTCAACGGCAACAGCAGTGTCATTGGCAAGCTTTATCCATCTTATAACGCCACCAGCAACTCCCTTGAAGCCCCTGATATCAGATCCAGTTGCACGAACCTTACCGAAATAAAGTCCCATTCCTCCACCATGCTTAGAAATTTGGGCGAAGTTGTCAATGGAACGATAGATTCCCTTTAGAGTGTCTGGCACTGTATCAATAAAGCAAGAAGAAAGTTGATTGTAAGGCTTTCTCGCATTGGACATAGTTGGTGTGGCAACAGTGACCTTTAGGCTAGAGTAAATGTCGTAGAACTTCTTAGCCCAGTAAATTTTATTTTTTTCTGGTATAGCGAGGTGCATGGCAATTCCCATGAACATCTCTTGGATAGATTCCACAAACCTACCGTCGTGGCTCCTGATTACATATCTCTTGATTAAGAGGTCAAGTCCAGAATAATTTAAGAGCCTGTTTCTTGAATTGTCAATATACTCTTCCAGCTCAAGAATTTCTTCCTTAGAATAGTTTTCTAGGATGTATTCTCCGTAAAGACCCTTCTCAGTTAAGAAGTCAATCTTTTCGTAGAAATTATTAATCTTAAATTCTTCTAGGTTTGCCTTGATTTTCTTTTCAAGGTCGTAGTTTAAGAAAAGGGCTGCGATAAACTCCCACTTAGGAGCATCCTTGTCTGTAAGTTCACTTGCAGCCTTAATAATTTCAGAAAGATAGGCATCTTGACTTTGGTCCTTCTTCACAAAGGATTCAAACTTCTTGTACAAGTCTTCAAGCTCGTACTTCTTTGGGTCGTAGTTCTTTCTCACAAATTTCAAAATCTTTAGGACCTTGTCATCAGTGATGTAGTTGGCGAACTTGTCTAAAATTTGCCTTTCTTCAGAATGTCTATTCCTGTAAAGGATGTAGGCCTTTACAACTTCAATTTCCTTCTCATCAATTAGCTTTAGTTCAACTAAGTCCTGAATCTCTTCCACAGTAGGTGGGTTCTTTGGATCATAGTTTTTTAATAAGCTTTCCTTGATATCAAGGGCATAGGCGTTGATGACAGAATCAACATAGGGTTTTCCAACAGAGTCAAAGGCTTTTTCGATGGCATTCTTTATCTTTAAATGGTCGAAATCTACCTCTCTCTTATCTCTTTTTAATATCTTCATAAATCCTCCATATAGTAGAATTTTTATTTATAACTTTTTAAATACTACTATATATTACCATAAACAAAATTTTATAAATAGCTTTAAAGTGGATAAAAAAATATTCTCAGCAATTTATTTTTTAATATAAAGACAAAGCTTTTTTATTTTTAATATCTTATAATTCTATTTTTTATTTTTATTAATATATGTAAAAGTATTTTTCCTAGATAATATAATAAAATCGGCTTGATCACTTCTAAATTTAGGTCCTATGGAGTATAATAATATTGAGATAATTCTATTATCTTAGTATATAAAAAGAAAGGAGGGGAGAAAAATGAACAAGAAACTAAATGTCTTATTTTTTATTCTAATACTGACACTCTTTGTGCATGGTGGAGTTTATGCTGAAGAAGAAAATTCAAGTGACAATAATACTAATGTCACTCAAGAAAGTTCACAAAACTCTCCCACAAAGGAAAAGGTTTTAACAAAAGACCAAAGCACAGAACCTAAAGATGAAGGAATTGCTTCAGATGAAAAGCAAAATACTTCTGAGCCTAAAGTTTTTGATGAAGCTACAAATAACTCTGAAGTTGTAGAAAACTCTGACTCTTCAGGAAACTTTGAAGCTGTAGAAAATTCTGCATCTATAGAAAAATCTGAGGCTGAAAATAATTCTGAAGTCACAGAAAATCCTGAAGTTACAGATAATTCTGAAGATACAAATAATTCTGAAGTCGTAAAAGATCCTGAACTTGCAAATACTTCTGATACTTCTTCTGAAGATAAATCTCCAGAAAATAAAGCTGAATCTACAGAAGATCAAGCTGATTCAACAAGTCTTTCTCAAAAGGATGAAGCTGAAGCAGAAGAAGCTGGAAGCACAGAAGAAAATCCTGAAAAAACAGGCGAAGAAAAACCTAATCCAGAAGATACAGAAAAACCTGGAGAAGGAAAAGAAGCAGAAGTTCCTTCTGAAGAAACAGATCCAAAGAAAGAAGACAAGGAATCTCACAAGCAAGTTGACCCTGAATCCAATGAAGATTTGAAAAATTTAAAAAATCAAATTGATTCAGAAAAGGACAAGGATAAACAAGCAGAACTTCAAAAAGAATACAACAAAAAACTTTTTGAAGAGATTGAAAAATCTGGAGCAGAAAAGCTTGATGAAGAAGTTCTAAATCGTTTCAAAGACAAGGAAAGGAAAGAGAAATTCTACGCAATTCAAGAAGAATACAAAACTCTTAAGGATAAGCTTGAAAAAGGAACAATTTCTGAAGAAGAAATTCAAGCCTTTAACGAAAAACTTGGTAGCTTTAAAGTTCCTCGTAAGCTAGATTCTGATGAGACGGATGCACAGAAAAAGCTAAATGACTCTGTTGACGTTCCTGGCTTAAAAGATGGAGCAAGTGATGATGCTAAGGCTAAATTAGCAGCTTATGAAAAAGCTAAAAAAGATTTACAAGATGCACTTGACCCTGAAAAAGCACGTCAAACAAGTCCCGAAGATTTACAAGATCTTATAAATGCCTTTGAAAAGGCAGAAAATGACTTAAAAGATGGCATCGAAGATGGTAGTATAAGCCCAACTTACACTGATGGAGATCCTACTATAAGAGTCTTCCCACTAGTTGGTGGAAAGCTTGGCGATGAATTAAAAGAAGATGACGGACATGAAAATACTTACTACATCCCAGACAATACAGACGTCAACCTTTTACTTCACATCAATAAGGACGATGATCCACAAAACTTTACTTTCACTGTTAGACCTTTAGAACAAGGTGCTTCTATTCCTGAAGGAAGTGCAAGTAATCTTGCCTTCTTAAATGGTGAACCTGTTGAACTTGTGAAAAATAAAGATGGGTCCTATTCCTTCACTGTAAATAGGGACAAGACTTTCGGTATTGCTCAACTTCGTTTCAATATGCCTGGATTTAAGGGCGACTTCCACAAGGGATTCGACCTGGAAATGAAGCTTAATGATGAAACAGTCACAAAAAAATTCAGAATAACAAAGAAAGGTTATGAAGATGATGCCGTGGTATCTGGTCCAGGTGCAAATACTGACGAAGATCCAAAGAATATTCCAGAAGTTGATGGAGGCAAGACAGAAAATTCAACTGTGGTTGATGACACTGACAAAATTATTGATTTCTTTGCTTACCTAAAGAAGTCCAACACCTACATTGACGATGTAACTATTAACTCAGGAAATGGAGAATCACTTCCACTATCTTCAGTTGATATTACTTTTACACTTCCTAAGAATCAAGATGGTGAATTTGCAGAATACATCCACAAATCAGGACTAAAGTATCACAACTTAGGAAATGGCAGATACCAACTAAAACTCGATACAAAAATTCTTGGTGGAAATCTTGTAGAAAAAGATGGAAAGCTTTATCTTGCTGATGCCCAAGGAAATGCAACAGATAAAGAACTTACAGGAGCTGAACTAACTGATGTTATTTTAGAAAATGCTGGTAAGAAGGTTTATGTCGATGAAGACGGTAAATCCCACGACATTATTTCTAGTGAAGTCTTTGAAAGCGAAGATAAAACTTTAAAGGTTCAAGACGGAAAGCTTTATAAAGATAATAAAGAACTTGGAAGCTTTGATAAGGATGGCAAGCTCAAAAAAGATGGCACAACTTATATATTTAAGGATGGTAAGCTGACTTCTTACACTAAGGAGCACGACGTCTTCAAGGGCAATGTTGTCAATAAAGATGGCAAGGCTGACCCTGATGTAAGTGCTACAGTAGAAGGCAAGCAAGTAGTTATTGAAACTAAAGATAAAGACAATAAAGTCCAAAAATCTTATGGTGGAACTATCTTAGAAGATGCTATCTACGATAAGGATGGCAAAGTCATTAATAAAAAAGATTACGAAGGAAAATCTGGAGATATTGTCGGAAAAGCTGGAGATATTGTCATTAATCCTAACGGTACAGTAGCAAATGTTCAATACGATTCAACAAAGGTTGTTGAAGACGAGAATACTGGAATCAAAAGTGTAACAGTTGATGGCAAAACTTATCGCATAGTTACAAATCCAGTATTCAAGGCTGGTTATTTAATTGACGGGCTTGAATATAAAGAAGGCCTATCTCTTGTTGATAAATTTGGCAAGAGAATGAATGTAGAAGTTTCAAAAGATGACAAAGGAATCTATACTTTCACTAGAAAGCTTAAATCTGAAGATAAGGAAACTATCAAATCTGGTAAAAGTGAAGATGAAAAAAGAAATGTAACTATTTCTGATAAAAAGCAAATACTTGTAAATAATCAAAATGAAGTCCTTGATAATCCTGATGGCAAATACGAAGTTGTAGGAGATAAGTACTACTACAACGGAGAAAAATTTGTCAAAGCCGAAGGCGATGGACTAAAGGGAAATAAGTTCTTAGAATCTTATGAATCCATTGATTTAGATAAGAAAATAAAAAATTCTTACAAGTCTGAAGATGGAAAAGATGTGGAAATCAAGAAATTTGACAAAAAAGATGTTTACGAGGGTAGCACAAATCCAGAAGATTATTTCAAGCTAGATGGAAAAACCTATCTGAAGAAATCTCAAAATGGAAGAGACTACTATGTAAACGCAGACCCTAAGGCTAGTGATGATATCTTGTCAGTAGATAAGATTGCAAAAATCGTACAAACTTTGGGAGAAGGTAATAAGGCAATAGAAAAAGTTACTGATGAAACAAGTATCTTTGATGCAGTCCAAAATGCAAAATTTGGTCTAAGATTCCCTGGCTTTTTGGCAGGAAAAAATATTGTCTACAATCTTCACGCTGATGTAAAAGCAACTTATGAAGAACCAAGCAAGACTGAAGAAGGTAAGTGGGTTAAAAAATCAATCTTTACATCTGAAAAAGATGGAGTTAAAAAGATTGACAAATTCTTTACCCTAAAGAATGAAAAAGTTACAAGACCTCCTTTCTTTAAGAATAATCCTGAGGAACTGGAACAAACTCCAGACTACAGGTTCTTTAATCTTTTCTACAGAGACCTAAATGATAGGGATAGAGATAAGTTAATAACAGACTTATTGAGTTTAGAAAAAGAAGCTAAAGATAAGAAAGAAGCTATAAACAATGAAAAATCTGAGGAAAAGAAAGAAGCATTAAAGAAAGACTTTGAAGGATTTAAAGATAAAAACAAGAATAAGCTTAATCTTCTTGAAATCCTACAAGGGGAACTTGGAAGACTTTATAAGGGTGCAAAATTTGTCTTAACAGAAGATGAAGAAGGTAATCAATCTTTTGAAATTCAAAGAGATGGACTAAAAGTTGAAATCGACCGTTCACTTCTTTGGGAAATTGGCTTCAACAACTCTGAAGGCAGCCTCTTCCCAGAAAACAAGGACAATGTTATTGTTGTGGAAGACCACAATATGGACAACCGTCTTGTATATGATGAGATAATCATAAATGACACAGAAGAAAAGTGGAATGAGTATAAGAAAGCTTTTGACGATGCAAAGAAAGTTTACGATGCAGCTAAAAAAGCTGACGACAAATCTTCTACTGAAAAAACCAAAAAGGATTTAGCAGAAGCTAAAGAAGCTTTAGAAAAAGTTAAGTTTGAAGGATCTGATGCCTACTTCTTCTTAGACCAAATCGATAATATTAGATTAGGCGTAAACCCAAGCTTTATCGAAGGAAGATTTGGAGATCTTGGAGAAGATTTCAAGTTGACTGGCAAGGAAATCATCAAAGAACTTGGCAATAAAGATAAAGTGACAATCAATAGAAATGGTATTGATTTTGTTATCACTCGTGATAGGTCTAAAGGACAAGTTAGAATTAAGGTTTTAAATGCTTTTTATAAGAAAGTGAAAAATGATAAAGACCATAAATTCGAAAGCCCTGCTCAAAAGACTTACCAAGAAAAAATCAAGAATACTATAGATGAACTTGAAAAGCTTAATATAGATAGCACTAAAAACTTCAAAGATTCTTTTGATAGTGTCATCAAAAAATATCACTCTGAAGATTCTGAATGCCACAATATTTTAAAATCAAAATTTGATGAACTTATGAAGGCAGTTGACGAAAAAGAAGTTAATGGTAAAAAATTAACAGACCAAGAAAAACAAACTGCTCTTGAAAATATTAAGAAAAAGTTAGTAGAAGAACTTGAAAAGCTTCCTCTAATCTATCTTGATAAGAGCAAGGGCGACTATATGTATGACGATATGCGTTTCAATGCTATTAGGATGGAACTAAAACCTGGCATCACTATGGGTGGGGCAATGAATCCACAAAACACTAAAAAGTTTGGCCTAACTTCTGTTATAGTTCCTGACATCGACATTCCTTACACAGATGAATTTGGCGAAGTTCTTACAAACAAGGACATGTATGTAAAGGCTGAGATCGAAAACATCTTAAAAAATGGAATCGGCGATAAAAAATACAAAGAAGCTGACTTAAAAGACGAAGCTAAGTTTAGGGAAATCATGACTGAAGCCTACAAGAGAGTTAATGGAAAAATTAATGCTAAAAAAATTGAAATTAAAGATCTTGTAGAAGTTAAAGATGAATCTCAATTTGCTTGGGAAAAATATTCTGCTGTAAATGGCAGTAGCCTTAATTACGAAGACCTAGCTGTTAACGGTGAAAGCCTTAAAAACAAAAAGGGCGGATCAATTAACCCATGGTATATTGGCGAGGGTAAAAAACCTACAACAATAAAAGATAGGTTTAAGGAAAAATTCGGCAAAGACTATGCAGAAAGAGAAGACTATAAGAAGCTTGAGGGCAAATCTATTGATCTTGCAGCCTACTATATGTCTAATAAGGGCTATGACAGGGCAAAATATGCCAACTCTGCCAACTACAAACTTGATGTCCTTACTCAAAAAGAAGGTCTCTTTGGAGAAGAAAGTGACTGGAAGAAGAAATGTTGTTACGGCATCATTGGACACTGTATCCAAGAAGCTGGAAAAGATTTCTTACCAGCTGAAGATGCAGACAAGGGCAAATTTGGTGCAGACGGACAAAGTGCTTCAGACTTTGAGTTAACATACACACCTGACGACCCAACTTCTGATGAAGAAAAACCTGGAGTTGACAAAAAAGTTGAAGGCGATTCCTCTGTTGACATTAGTGATGAAACTGAAAAGTCTGTTGACTTTACTATTGATGTAACAGTTGACAAGATGACTAAGGAACAAAAATCTATTAATGATGCTTTGAATCCGAACAATGAAGATAACTCAGAAAAATCTGATGAAGGCTACAACGATAGAGGTTACTATGAATACAAAAATTCATTAATCCTTGATATTCTTCCAGAAATCTTTAAAGTAAAAGATGGAACTAAATTAAGTCTTGAAGTTGATAGGAAAAAGTTAATGGCAAATGGTGCCAACAAGGACTTTGAATACGACGAAGACTTTAACAAGTGGAAGGAACAAATTGAATATGCCTACACTGACGATTTATATGCTGAATACGAAAAACTTCTAAAATCAGATAAGGAAATCGACAAAAAGAGAGCAGAAGTCCTAAAAAAAGCTATTGATGATGCAAATATCGAGAAAGGCGATAAAGTTCAAGCTATTATTGCTTGGCTTCCTGACTTTGAAGCACCACATGGCTCAAAAAATCAATTTACATTTAAGCTGAATAAGCTTTATGTAGATAAGAAGAAATTCAAGGACTTTGACGATGGCATTATCGGAAGTGACTACACTAATCACGGAGCCTTTGGTGACAAGGCAAAATTCTACTTTGGTAAAACTAAGATTAACATCCACGAAGGTCCAAGTGGCAATGTTAATAAATACTTGCAAATCTTGGATAAAGACGGAAATATTGTTGATGCTGATAAGGCTGAAGGATGGTTTAAGGGTAGTGCTGAGCTTAAGTTTGGCGACAAATTTAACTACAGGATTAAGTACACTCATGACTCAGGAATAGTTGATGTTCCTGGCCAAGCAAAGCAAAAGGTTGAGTTTTCTATTGAAGATGTTCTTCCTAAGGTTAAGGATAAGGGCTTAAGACCTGTTCTTAGAGACTATGTTACTTCTGATCTTGATGGTTTTGAAGTAATCTATAAGATTGGAGATACTGAATATTCTGAAGAAGCTCTTAAAAAAGCAATTGAAGAAAACAAGGCTAAACTTTCTGATGTTACAAGCCTAGTCTTAGAATCTGGAGACAAGGGATTCCCTGACGGAGCAACAAAATACTTTGACATTCCAATGATGATTCCTGAACTTGATGCTAAAATCGAGAATGGAAAAGTTATATACATTGGAAAAGATGGAAAAGAAGTTGAACTTGGTAAGGCTAGTGAATTCTTTAATCTTAAAGATTTAATGAACAAGGATAAGGACCTTGTTGCAGAGAACACTGTTGAGGGCTCTAACACTGTCAAGGTTTACCTTGATAAGGAAAGATTCCTTAAGGTATTTAAAGAGTTCTTTGACGCTAATGGCGAAGAAATCAAAAAAGATAGACCTGAAGTTAAGTTTGATATTTATCAAATTGAAACTGATAAAGATGGAAATCCTCTTAAGGATGAAAAGGGCAATATCAAGAAAGTTAAGCTTACAGATAAGAATGGAAATCCTCTTCAACTTGTTGCAAATGAAAAGAATTCATTCACAGATAAAGTTGACGGACTTCCTATCTTCAAGAAATTTGTAAGTATTGATGAAAATGACAATGTTAAGGTTGAAATCACAAAATACAAGTATGAAATAAAAGAAGTTAACGCAGATGGTTATGATGTAGAAATTGAAATCATGGACAAGGGCGATGACGAGCTTGGTTTTGTGTTTAAGGCAAAGAACACTGAAAAACCTGAGGAACCAGAAGAGCCAGAAGAACCTGAAAAGCCAGAAGATCCAGAGGAACCTAAGAATCCACCTGAAGAACCTAAGACACCACCAGAAGAACCTGAAAAACCTGAAGAACCTAAGACTCCTTCAGATGAAGCTAAAAAGGAAACTGAAGAAGTTGTTAAAACTCCAAATAAGGAAAGTGAAAATAAAACCACTGACCTTAAGAAGGTGACTAAGGAAGAAAATGGAACAAATAACATTCCTAAGACTGGTGTGAGAGAAGATCTTATGGGACTCTTTATAAGTGGAATCCTACTTGGCGTATTAGTTTACTTTAGAAGAAAGTTAGAAAGATAAGAGGTTAATTATGAAAAGACGAAAAATTTTATTAAATATTTTAATAATTATTGTGGCGATTTTCTTCGCCACTAGCGTCTTTTCATATTTCAAAAATCTTTCTCATGACAAAAAGTCAAAAGAAATCTATTTAGATTTAGAAAAAACCTCAAAGGATGCGAGTGACGAAATTGATTTTAAAAATTTAAAATCTATTAACAAGGACATAGTCGCTTGGATAAAATCCGGCGAGGGAAGTATTGACTATCCACTAGTTCAGTGTGAAGATAATGAAAAATATCTTCGCACTGCAGCTAATGGAGATACAAATATTTTTGGGGCAATCTTTTTGGATTATAGAAACAATTCATTAGATGACCCTCTTGTACTTATTTATGGTCACATGACAAAGAACAGGTCCATGTTTGGATCTTTAAATGACTTCAAGGGCCAGCCATCTCATGATGACTTCACAATTTATAGGGAAGGGTCAAAGATAAGGACTAAGGCAGTACTTGGAGGTATTATCTCAGGCGAGACTATGCTTGATCCCAGGGATTTCTCTTCCTTTGACAAGAGGCAGGACTTTTATAATTTTATAAGAAGTCACGCTGTTTATGACACAGGTTATGAATTAAAGGAAGATGACAAACTTATAAATCTTGTGACCTGCACCTATGAAAAAAGGAATTCAAGGCTAGTCCTTGTGACTCTCCTTGAAGATTAGAAGAAAGCTCCCTTGTGGGGCTTTTTTCTTTGTCTTTTTTTTGTTTCATCATTGACTAAGAAATTCATTCCAAGCTAGACTCGAAATTAAAAAATAAGTATGACTTGGCTTTAAATAAAAATATGTAAATTGAAAATAGACACAAAAAATCCCAAGAGGCTTGCTCTTGGGATAATTTTTTACTTATTTTACAACTGAGAAAAGAACTTTTGCTACTTTTTCAGCAGATTTTTCTGTTTTTTCAGCTACTTTTTCTTCTTTAACTTCTTTAACTTCTTTAGTTTCTTCCTTGTCAGCTTCCTTATCTTCTCCTAAAATTTCTTCCAATTCTTTTTTATTTTCTTCTTGGTATTTCTTTAGAAGTTCAGGGTTTTTGTCAAGTTCAGCCTTTGCTGCAAGTAATTTTTCTAATTCTTCGCCTTCATAAAGTTCCTTTAAAGTTTCAACAACTTCTTCGTCTTTAAGGTCAGTTTTCATAGAAGCAATCATCTTGTAGTTGTCTTCTTTTTCGATTTCTGCAAGTTTAGCTTCTAATTCTTTTTCAGTCATGTTGAAGATGTCAACTATTGGCATTCCGTCGTTTTTGTCGTATTTAACCTTGTAACCAAAGGCTTCAGATACAAATCTTACTGGAATGTAAGTCTTGTCTTTTATAATAACTGCTGGAGAGTCAAGTGCAACTTCTTTTCCATTTACAAGGGCCTTGTTAGAATCAATCTTTAGAACAATTTTGTCCTTGTCTTTTGTAACTGTTACAGTTCTGTCTTTTCCATTCCAATCAACTTTTGCGCCGATTTTTTCATAGAATGCACGAGCTGCTAGCATAGTTCTGTCATTCATAATCTTTGGAAGTGCTTCTGGATCTTCAAAAGTGATGTCTTCGCCATTTATTCTTACTGTTACAAGTGATACTTCTGGCATGATTAACTTCAAATAATCTTCTGTAGTTAATTTTTTAACTGAAGTTGGGAAGTTAATTTTTACATTTTCATCTTTTACAGTATCCATTTTTCCCTTAACGGAAACTTTTACAAATTCTGCAAAGTTAAATTGCATTGATAGATCTTGGATAAGTTTATTTTCTTCAAAAGTTGTCTTTTGAGAAATTTTTGATCCCTTGATCATTTCTTTTACACCCTTAGCAGCTTCTTTTAAGTCTTCAGCCTTGTATTCCTTGTTAAGTTCTTTGAAGTCTTTTCTTTCTTCTTCATCCATTGGAAGTCCAGCCTTGTCAACAATTGCTAAGGCAGATGTTGAAACTTCGTCCCAATTCTTCATAACGCCGTCAGCTGACTTGATGAACTCGTCAATTATAGCGTCACTGCTTGCGTTTAATGTGTATGTGTTACCTTCAACTTTGAAGTCAATTTCTTGTTTAAGATCCTTAGTTGCAAGATTCATTAGCTTGATAAGGTCAGTCTTAAATTCTTCAGAGTTAAAGTATTGTGCAGCCTTTGGAGAAAGACCATTTTCTTCATCTGCAATTGAGATGTAGTCTTCCTTGATGTCCTTGAAGGAATCATTGCTAAGTGCAAAGATATCCTTTGACATGATAACTTCATTACCCTTTACATAAAGGTCCATCTTGATCTTGTCTGGCACATCCTTGTTAAGGCCAGCAATTTCTTCTTGGCTATCAGTTGTCTTTGCAATTTCCTTTTTTAGCTCTGAGAAGTCCATATTCATTACTACATGGGCCTTGTCTTTTCCCACTTGTTCGCCAGTAAGGCTTACAGGGAATTTGATGTTTTCAAGTTCTTGAGTTTCAGGATTTTTAACTTCAACATTGTATTCAAGTTGTCCAGAAACCTTTGAGCCCTTCCAGTCTGCAACCTTTTGGGATGCGTCTAGATAAGCTGTTGTGTTTGCACTACAAGCGCCAAGAGTTATGGCTGCAATAAGTACAAGAAAAATAGTTAAAATTTTCTTTTTCATAGTATACCTCCTATTTGTTTTTTATTGTATTATAAATGAAAAATCATTTCAAATTAAAAGACTATTACAAACCGGCTTAAATGCTTAAATTATCATGATTAAATATATTAATGTAATGTTCTTAAAGTTTTTTTAATTGTAGATCTTTTCTTTTATAACTTTTTCTACTAGACTTTTCTTTTGGATTTTTAATTCTTGAATCTTCTACAATTTAAGAAATTCAGCTTATAATCTTGGATTGTAAAGAATATTTAATCTTATATCTTGATCATTTTTTATGGAATTTAGAAATTTCCAAAAGTTAAGTGTATATACTTTATATTTACACTATAAGCTCAGTGATTTATTTTGTCAAGAATTTTTCTGGAACTTTTTATAACTTATAGAAATTCTTTTGAAAGCTATTTAAATAATTTTGCAAATTTTATTTTTATCCACAATTTTCTATTCTTATCTACATTTGTTGACTCTTAGATTTTTATTACCATAAATACTTCTGTTTAGTTCTAAAATTTAATATCCAATAAAATCTTAACCTCATAAAATTTTTAGCCTATAAAAATTATTAAGTAAGTTTAAATTTCTAAAATCAATATAGCAATAAAAATTTCTTAATAAGCAACTTTGCTCAACTTTTGCTTGCATCCTACTTTTATTACAAAATTTTTTAAATATCTTTTATCCAAAACAAATAATAATCTTTTAAAGCCACAAATATAAAAAAAAGAGACCCATCTGGATCTCTTGATTTTAAAATTTTCAATTGTTATGTAACTATAGCTCTATACCTCGTAAATTAAGCATTCAACCTTTAGCAATAAGCTACTTTCAAATGAGGTACTTTGCTACCTTTCCCTTGCGGGATAAATTAAAACTTGTCATTGGAATCACCTTTTCTTAGTTACCAATTTGTTTTCTCTAGCTAGCTTACTTATAGTATAGAGCACTAAAGTTGTTTTGTCAATGTTTTCCTAAAAGTTTTTTATCTTTTTTAAATTTATTTTGCTCTCATCGATTTTTCCATCGTTAAGGGCCTTGTTAATTTCAATAATTGCTTGATTTGCTGAGTTTAGGGATCCAATATTTACTATATAGTTCTTTGATCCCTCTTTACCCTTGATAACAATTTCATCGTTCTTTGACTTGGAAATAGATTTCATATCTTCGTATGGGAAGTGATTGTTTCCAATTACAAGTCCCTTGCCATAAGATCCCACAACAGTGCCAAGCTTGTCCTTGCCATCTCTAAAGGATGATTTTAAGGGAATATTGTATATTACTGTGTCCTTATCTTCTCTATTTGGGAATTTTCCATTTTGTAGGTTAAATAGAAATAGGAGGAATAGTCCTATTAAAAATAATGGATTTGCAAGGAAGTTGATAATCTTGTTATCTCTCATATACATTTGTTGGAAAAAGTAAATATTTACGAAGACCAAAAATCCTATGTATACAAAGATGTTTAAGTTGTAAGTTCTCTTTCTTATGTCTAAGTCTTCAAGTTTTAGGATTTCCTTGTACTTTGATATGAAGTCCACTGCTGTCATCATGAATAGGTAATTTACAATAGCCCACATGATCGAGTAAATAATTGACCCATTGCCAAGCTCTGATTCTAGACCAGAGAACTGAAGACCAAAGGGAATTATTGCTGATATTATGAGGACTATGTTAGATGTTTTTTTGTTCATTTTTTCCTCTTTCTTATTTTTTCTTCTTTTTCTTTTTATTGCTCTTTATTTTTTGCATATTCTTTTTAGCTTCTTCTTTTTCTTTTTCTATTTCTTCTGAAACCTTGTCATTTTTAGTTAGCATTATCATAGTTCCAAAGAAAGCAAACATGTAGATTCCAAGATTTATAAGCATCTTCTTAAGATCAGTTTCTATAACTAATAAGTCATGTTGGCTAAGTCCTGTTAGGTTTTTGTACCTAAAATAGGATATACCTGAAAATAAAACTATTAAAATTATCATGTAAATAAAAACTGATTTTGTATCCTTATATCTTTTTTCGTCTACAAAGAAGAAAACTACAAGGGTTGATAGGGATATTATTCCCAATAGAATCGCCAGAGTTTTAAAGTTAAAAACCTGGACGAAGTTATTTGTGTCTAGCTTATTGTACTTAAAAACAAGAAAAGCTATGGAAAGAATAATAATTATTAGGCTGGTTTTGAGCCATTCTTTCTTATCTTTTGTCAATTTTACACCTCGTCGTATTTATCTAAGCCATATTTTTCTATGACTGATATTATTTTCTCTGCGTAGGTAGGGTCTGTTGCATAGCCAGCTTCTTTTATAAATTGGGCAGCTTCCTTGTAATTCTTGGCAGTCTTTACTTTTTCATATCTCTTGGCTGTGGAAAGAAGCTTACCGTAGTGGTCAAAGGATTCCTTCTTAGAAGAGTACTTCTTGAAGTTCTCCATATACCTTCCACTTTGACCCTCAACATATTCTTCAGTCTCAAAGACTATGCCCTCATCTTTTTTCACTGCCTTTATACCAAAGTAATTGTTGTATTCTCGTGAAAGCTGGGACCTTCCCCAATTACTCTCAAGGATTGACTGGGCAATCATAACGGATGGTAACAGTTCATATTTTTTTGCCACCCTGACTGCCAATTTTTCTGTATCTGCAATATAGGCTTGTCTGTAATTTAACTCTTCTTGGGCTTTTCTTTCTGATGCAGAACTTATCAAAAGTCCCATGAAAAAAACTATTCCCAAAAAAGCCAAAATAATCATAAGACAGCCACAGCCCAGTTTTTTAGTTTTCATCTTTCACTTCTTTATAAAGGGTGCTAATTTTTTTATTTAAGATTGGATGAAAATAATTTGGCATAAGTTCATTTAGAGATTCTAATACAAACTCCCTCTCTGCAATATATGGGTGAGGCACAATTAATTCGTCTGTGTAGTGGGTTTCCCTATCTATAAAGAGGATATCCAAATCTATTGTCCTAGCTCCCCATTTTTCATGTCTAACCCTGTCTAGGTCAATTTCAATTTTTTGCAAGATATGGAGGAGATCGTGAGGATCTTCAAAAGAAGATACCTTTACAACTGTGTTTAAAAAGTCTCCTTGGTCAGTCTTGCCCCAGGCCTTGGTTTCTATTATAGAAGCTTTTTCTAGGATCCTAAGACCAGCTTTCTCCATCTTTTCAAGGGCTGATTTAATGTAGCCTTCTCTGTCTCCAAGATTTGTCCCAATCCCAATATAATAATCCCTTCTCTTTTTATTACAGCGAACTGATGCTGTATCTAGGGGAAGGTTAATCGGTGCCCAAGGCTTTTTAATTGTAAGATCCACAGTATCTGCTATTTCATAATTATCAAAGATGAATTTTGTCATCTTGTAGGCAAGGGTCTCAATTAAATCTTCTGTTTCATTTTTAAAAAGATCGTAGAGCTCATGGGACAACTTTCCATAGTCAATGGACCTGTCCAAGTTCTTTTCTATGGCACAGTCCCTAAAACTCATCCCAATTTCTGCACTTATTAAAAATTTTTGTCCAAGTTTTTTTTCTTCTTCAAAAAGCCCATGGTTGGCATAGACTTCTAGATCTTTTATCTTGATAAAATCCATAATACTCCCATCAATAAATTATTGTGTGATTTTTCTTGTTGAAGTTCCAATTGCATTCCTTGTAGGCAGGACATCTAAAGCAAGGTCTTGATAGTTTGTCAGCCCTGTAGAAGATGTTGAAAAACTCATCTTCTGCCAGGTCCTTACTCCTGTGAGCTCCAATGCAATTTAGAATTCTTTCCTTTTCCTCGTTAGAAAAATCTGTAAGCTTTAAAATTTCCCTTGCAAGGTCAACTGAGGCTATAGCATGGTTTATTCCCTCTTTTATTTCAAGGACCCTCCCCAAGTCGTGGAGGAGGGCAGTTGAATAAATCATGTCCTTGTCTACATCTACATCCTCTTCTAGTTTCAAGATGTAGCAAATCCTTGCAACAGACACAAAGTGTTCATAGTTGTGCCTGCAAAAGAACCTGTCCCTCTCAAGGTATTCAAGTTCATTTAAATAGTCATTGTAGATTTTACTCTTAAGAATTATGTCTGTATTTTTCATTAAAATTCAATTAGTCTAAAGGCTTCTTGTTTTTGTTTTTCATCAGTTTCTAAAACTCCTCTAGCTACTGATGTCACAGTCTTTGAGCCAGGTTTTTTAACCCCTCTCATATTCATGCACATGTGCTCTGCTTCTATAACTACAAGAACTCCCTTTGGTTCAAGATACTTCATCATGGCATCTGCCACTTCAATATTTAGTCTTTCTTGAAGCTGTGGTTTTTTAGCATAAGTTTCCACTGTTCTCGCAAGTTTTGAAAGACCTGCTACCTTTTCATTTGGAATATAGGCGATATGAGCCTTTCCATAAAATGGTAGGAAGTGGTGTTCACACATTGAGTAAAAGTCAATGTCCTTTACAACAACTATATTATCTTCTGTTATTTCAAAAGTCTTTGAAAGATGTTCTTCAGCTGTTTTTCCAAGTCCTGCAAAAATTTCTTCATACATTCTTGCAACCCTTGCTGGAGTTTCTAATAAGCCTTCTCTATTTTTGTCCTCTCCAATTGCTTCAATGATCATTTCTACTGCTTTTTCAATTTTTTGTTTATCCATTATAATCCCCTCATAGATTTTTTAATTTACAAATTTCATTATAACATATTGCCTCTACAATGGTAACAATTACCCATAAATTAGGACTTTTATGCAAGTTTATAGACTCCTCTTAATTTACAAATTATTTATAATTTGATACAATGTTTCCCGAGGTGCAAGATGAAGAAATTACTTCTATATTTATCCCTTGGACTTATGATTTTTTCTGCCCCAACAAGTGTATTGGCAGAGGAGACTAAGGCCCAAAGTGATAATACTAAGGCAGCTAGTTCCAATGTCCTAGATGACCAAGCTACAAATGCCGAAGAAAAAGAAATCGATCCAAACACAATTAGAAACCAAGACTTTCTAGTACCTACAAAGGAAGGTGTCCAAAAAGCCAACCTTTATGAGGCAGAAAAGATTAAAAAGTTAGAAGATGTACCCCTAGAAGGACTTACCAAGTCCTACTTATTGGGAGACTACAAGTCTGGTCAAATCCTAGAAGGTTATAACCTTGATGAGATTCGTGCCATGGCATCAACTTCTAAGTTGGTTTCTATTTTTGTTGTCCTAGATAAAATTCAAGAGGGGAAAATCTCCCTTAATGACGAAGTTGAAATCGACAAAGAGGCCGCAGCCCTAACTGGATCTTCCTTCAAGTTAAAGGAAGGCGACAAGGTCACAGTGGAAAAGCTAGTAGAAGCTTCCATGGTTGTGTCGGGCAACGATGCAATCACAGCCCTTGGCAAGCACGTGGCAGGCTCCACTGATGCCTTCGTCAAGATGATGAACGACAAGTGCCAAGACTTAGGACTTAAAAATGCCCTAATGGTTAACCCAACAGGACTTACTAACTATGAAATCTTGGACTACAACAAGATGACAACTAGGGAAATGTTTAAATTATCATCAGAGCTTATTAAATTTCATCCAGAAATTTTAAAATACACTTCAATCAATAAGTTAGAAGACCCTGGAAGAGACTTTATAGAATACAACACAAACCCAGTCCTTGGTATAGTTCCAGAAGTTGATGGACTAAAGACAGGTTACACCAATGCAGCAGGCAGGTGCGTGATCTTAACAGGTCTTGAAAAGGGAGTAGATGAGAAATCTAAGGACATGAGACTCATTGGGATAACTACAGGTTCCAATTCTGACTTCGAAAGATTTGTTGCCTGCAAAAGACTTATGACTAAGGGCTTTGAAGACTACGGCTACAATGCAATAGGCGACACAGAAAAGGAAGTAAGGACCATAGAAGTCCTACATTCCCAAGATGAAAACATCCCAATTTATCAAAAAGAAACTGGCTACATACTTTCTAAGTCAAATGATAAATACAGAGAAATGGTGGAAATCAATGAGGACCTAAAGGCTCCCCTTGAGGCAGGTTCATCTGTTGGGAAAATTTCCTTCTACAAGGGTGACAAGCTAATCTTTGAAAGTGACTTAATTGTAAAGGACAAGGTCTATGAAAAGGGCATAATCAATAAATTCAAGAGAGTCTTTGAAGAAATCTTTGTAAATATTGAGAAAGCTGCCTAAGATAATAAGTTCAAAATTAAAAGAAGTGTCATTAAATATTGACACTTCTTACTTATTTATATACAATTGTTTTATGAGTCTACGTAGCTCAGCAGGATAGAGCACACGCCTCCTAAGCGTGGGGCCGGAGGTTCGACTCCTCTCGTGGACGCCAAATTATTAAACTCCAAACTCTATTGATTAGAGGCTTTGGAGTTTTTTGTTTATATAAAAATCATGTAATTATAATCTTATTAATGACCAAAATTTTTTTCCTGATAAATAATAATTTAGTCACAAAATTCTTTAATTTTTTTAATCTAAATCTATAAGCTCAATTATATTTATAACAGGGACTTCATAAGGGTGGTTCTCTTTTATTATCTTCATGGCCTCTTCAAGATTTTCTCTTCTTATCCTAAATTCTAACTTTGATTCTTGGACTTCTTCTATCTTGTTTAAGCTTCCAATATAGGGATTTGCCCCTTCAATTGGCCTAAAATGTCCTAGCACATATGTTTCTGCATAGCAGTAATCATAATTTTCTTCCTTTAAAAATCCAGCTTCGTTTATCTTATCTATTAACTTTCTGCTGTCCTCTCTTGGGATAAATATCTCTATTTTTACGTGTTTCATGCCTACCTCCTACTCTATTTATATCATAAATTTATTGGATAGGAGTAAAAATTGTTTAATCTTTTACAATCATGGTTATATATAATTTAGGAGGAGAAATGTATGATTAAATTAATTATTAAAATCTTAGTAAGTGGGTTAGCTGTATTATTAACTTCTGCACTTTCCATTGGAATCCAAGCAGACGGTTATTCTACTGCTATTATGGCAGCAATTGTAATAGGAATTTTAGACTGGGCAATTAATAAATTCACAGGAGTTGACGCTTCACCTTTCGGAAGAGGCGCCGTAGGATTTGTTGTTGCAGCAGTAATTTTATTTATCACAGGTAAAATTGTCGATGGATTTACTGTATCAGTTATGGGTGCTATTGTTGGTGCTCTTATTCTTGGTATTGTGGATTCCTTCTTACCAGCTGATAAAAAGACTATGTAATATAAATTGGACTCGACTTCGGTCGGGTCTTTTTTATGTGGATAAGTCTAGATTTCTCTCGTTTTTTATGATTTCTTTGCTTTTTTCTTTGATTTTTATCCACAATTTCTCTATCTTATCTACAATTGTTGATATTATCTAATTTTTTACTCTATATTTTTATTTATGTTAATAGATTTTAAAAATTTATTTTTATAAACAGCTGAGTTTAACTTTATCCACAAAAAATTTTAAACTTTTATCAACAAAAATTTCCAAAATAAAAAACCCAGTGAGCATCAGCTCACCAGGTTTATCTTCCGTACTTTTCTATTATTTCATCAATCATTCTAGAATGTCTGGAATTTATATTGTAATAAATATTGTTGACCCTAATTGTCAGTCCTGTCTTAACAAAGGAAATCTTGTTGCCACTTGTGAAGTAAACATTGATGTAGTTGGCAATTTCTCCATTAGTATCCTTGTTTGCCTGCTTACCTCTCAGACTGTTTAGGTCCTTTGAAATCTTTGTAACTGTTTTTCTGTCCTTAATAGTCTTCATGTTATCAGTCTTAAAACCGATTATCTCAATATAGTCAATATCTCTTGGATTTATATCTACAATCTTGTTCCTAGAAGATACTAGACTTCCTCCAAAAAATACTAGGACTGCAAAAAATATTACAAGAACCAGTTTTGATCTATTTGATTTTTTCTGTCTTCTTCCCATTATAAGTATATAACTCCATTCATAAATACATAGGCCCTGCCTCCGACCCTTACCTTGTTTTCGCTTTCGCCTAGGCTAGTTACAACCTTTGAGACTCTTCCAATGTAATCACCCTGAGTGGCATAGATTGAGTCTGTGACAGCAATGTCGTTTGCCTTTAAGTAGTGCATAGTGGCAGCAGTTGATGTTCCACTTCCAAATTCTTCATCTGCTCCAATGATTGGGGAGAAGGTCCTTTGTTTGACTTCTCTTCCATCTTCTGTTGTGAAGGCGTGGATTGAAATTATTTCTTCTTCTCTTGAAATCCTTAGGGCCTCATTCCTATTTAATTTAATAGAAGATAAAACCCTCTCATTTTTCACTGGAACAAGGATGTCACAGGTCCCCATGGATATTCTTTCCATATTTAGGTTTTCTTTTATATCTAGACCTATATCATCAGGTCTTAAATTTAAAGCTCTTAAAACGCCTTCTGGAGCCTCATATTTTTCCCTCAATTCAACATTTAGATTCATGTAAACATTTTGAATTTTAGAATTCTTGTATTCGAGTTCCACTGGAATTTTTCCAATTTTGGTGTGCTGGATAATATTTTTTATTCCCTCATCCATGGACATAATATATTCATTCTCTGCAAGGGCATAAAAAGTTGCAATAGTTGCATGACCACAAAGATTTATTTCACCTTCAGGCGTGAAAAATCTTGTTAGGTACCTATCCTTATCAAGTTTTCTTACAAAAACTACAACAGATTGATTTATATCTCTTGCAATGTTTTTCATCTCAAGGTCTGTAAGTCTGCCATCATCAATAACTACACCTGTAGAGTTCCCCATAAAGGCCCTATCTGAGAAGGCAGACACTAGGTAGCTTGTATAAAATCTCTTCATATTCAATCCAACTCTCTAGCTAATATTAAGTCAAGAATCCTAGATAGGTCTTCTTCTCCATAGTATTCTATTTCGATTTTACCCACCTTACCTCTCTTTTTGAAGTTTACCTTAGTTCCAAGGGTTCTTTCCACCTTGTTTCTCATATCTACTAAGAATATGTCTTCTTTTTCTTGGACCCTAGGCCTTTTAACAATCTTCTTGTTGTCATTTACAGGCAAAGAATCCTTGATAATTCTCATAGCTTCCTTATATTGTTTGTCGCCATCTTTTATAGAAAGAAGTTTCTTTCCATGAGATGTAGATATTTTTTCTTCTTCAAGAAGTTTTAATACTCTTGGATCAAGATTTAAGAGCCTGATAGTATTACCCACATATTGTCTTGACTTTCCAATTTCATCTGCAAGTTCCTTTTGAGTTAGGTCTTGAGAATCCAGTAGATGTCGATAACTCATGGCTTCTTCAACTGGATTTAGGTCCTTTCTCTGGATGTTCTCTATAATTGCTATCCTTGATGACTCATCATCAGAAATATCTTTTACTATAGCAGGAACCCTCTCTAAACCAGCAAGTCCTGCGGCTCTATATCTTCTTTCACCAGCTATAATCTCGTACTTATCCTCTTTTTTCTTCAAAAGAAGAGGTTGGATAATTCCATACTTTTTTATAGATGATGCCAAGTCCTTTAATTCTTCTTGGTCAAAGTTCTTTCTCGGTTGACCCTCATTAGCAACGATATCTTCAATATTTATTTCCATTAGCTTAGAGCGTTCTTCTTCTATAACTTCTCTTATCTTTTCGCTAGAATTTAGGAAATTACCTATGCCCCTTCCAAGCCCTTTTTTCTTAGTCATTTATCTCACCTATTACTTCCTTGGCAAGGTCTGTATAAGCCTTGGCACCCTTAGAACTGCTGTCGTAGTCATATATATTCATGCCATAGCTTGGGGCTTCTGCCAATCTTACATTCCTTGGTATAAAGGTTTTAAATACCTTGTTGTCAAAGTGTTTTTGGATTTCTTCTACCACTTGATTTGAAAGGTTGGTCCTTCCGTCGAACATACACATAACAACCCCTAGTAAGCTTAGGTTAGGATTGAAGTTTTCTCTTACAAGGGACATAGTATCCATAAGTTGTGTTACACCTTCGAGGGCATAATATTCACATTGGACTGGAACCAAAATTTTGTCACTTGCTACAAGAGACATCATGGATAAAATCCCAAGAGATGGTGGCGAATCAATAATTACAAAATCGTAATTATCTTTGACCTTATCTATCATCTTTTTTAGCTTAAACTGCCAATCTTTGTGCATTGCCAACTCTATTTCAACCCCTGCAAACTCGGAGTTTGACGGGATTATATCGAGTTTTGAAAAGCCCGTTGGATATATAGATTCTTCCTCTTCATCTATTAAAAAGTCGTATATCATGTTGTCAAATTCATATAGGCCAAGGCCAGATGTGGCATTCCCTTGAGGATCCATGTCCACAATAAGAGTTTTTTTGCCTCTTAGTGCCAATGCTGAACTTAAATTTATAACTGTGGTGCTCTTTCCAACTCCACCTTTTTGATTAAAAACTGTAATTACAAGAGACATATTCTTACCTCATTTCTATACTATCAATAGTATCATGTTTAAGATTCAATTTAAAGATGTAGTAGTTAGATGAGGTAAATATTTTTTGTTTAATTATATTTTTGCCTATTTTTCCTCTTAAAATTCGCATGCTCTACGTGGAGCATTAATTAAAAATATTTTTGTGCTCTACGTAGAGCATTTTTATTTTTTTGGATCAAAAGAACTGCAAAAAAAAGGCTCCACGTGGAGCCTCATAGTTTTTAATAGTTTTAAATCTTTTATCTGAGTAGATAACAAGCTTATAGGGGAGACTTCCTTGGCTTACCTCCACCTCTTGGATACTTCTTATCAGTAGCTTTTACCTTTTTTATCACTATTATATAGTGGTCAATATCATTAGGGAGGGGTGTATGAATTACATCTTCAACTTCTCCACCCATGACTTCAATTGCCCTCTTGGCATTTTTAATTTCGTCCTTGTACTCTGGACCTTTTTGAGATATAAAGTATCCTCCAACTTTTACAAAGCCCATGGCATATTCTGTAAGAGTTGATAGGTTGGCAACAGCCCTTGAGACTGCAACATCGAATTGTTCTCTGTACTCATCTGTCCTTGCAATTTCTTCTGCTCTTGCATGGATTGCCCTAATATTTTTAAGTCCCAAATCTTTGATGACTCCATCTAGGAAGTCAATCCTCTTTCTTAGAGAATCTAAGAGGGTTATATCAAGTTCTTCGTTATAAAGTTTTAAGGGAATGCCAGGGAATCCTGCACCTGTTCCTATATCTATTATCTTTTCACTGCCACTAAACTTCCCAGTTTTTAATAGGCTGAGACAGTCCAAGAAATGTTTTACGTTAAACTCCTCGTCTTCAGTTATCCTAGTTAGATTTGTGTGTTGGTTATAATCTAGAATTAGCTTTTTGTATCTCTCGTACTTGTCAATATTTTTTGTATCAAGGTCGTACTCCTTGAAATAATCAACTAACATTTTTTCTCCTCATTTGTTCTAAGTGAATAAGAAGGACGTTTATATCAGCAGGCGAAACCCCCGTAATTCTAGATGCTTGACCAATTGATTCTGGCCTAATATCAGATAACTTTTCTTTTGCTTCTATTCTCAGACCCTCTATAGACTTATAGTCTAGGTCTTTATTGAGCTTTTTGTTTTCAAGCTTTTTAAATTGCTTTATTTGGATTTCTTGCTTTTTAATATATCCTTCGTACTTTATTTCGATTTCAATATTTCTTATAACGTCGTCACGGACAAGAGGCCTATCAGGGTCAAAGACTGCTAGCTTCTTGTAATCAAGCTCTGGTCTCTTTATCATTTCATAAAGGCTAAAGGAGTTTTGAGTTTCAGTTGATCCAAGAGATTTCAAGATTTTGTTGTTTTCAGCTGTTGGGTTGATTTGGATTTTCTTGATTCTCTTTATTTCGTCCTCAATAGCCTTCTTCCTGTAAAGATATCCTTCATATCTTTCATCGTCTACAAGACCAATTTGTCTTCCTTTTTCTGTCAATCTCAAATCAGCATTATCTTGTCTAAGAGTTAACCTGTATTCAGCCCTTGAAGTCATCATCCTATAAGGTTCACGAGTTCCCTTAGTTACTAAGTCATCAATTAAAACCCCAATGTAAGCCTCAGACCTATCTAGGATAAAAGGATCCTTTCCTTGAACTTTTAGAGCAGCATTAATACCTGCAACAATGCCTTGAGCTCCAGCTTCTTCATAACCACTAGATCCATTGATTTGGCCTGCAAAGAAGAGGCCATCATAATCCATGTGTTCAAGACTTCTCTTTAAAAGAGTTGCATCAATTGCATCATATTCTATGGCATAGGCCGGCCTTAGAATCTTGCAGTTTTCCATCCCAATAATTTCCCTGTAAAACTCATGTTGAACTTCAACAGGTAGGGAGGATGAAACACCTTGGATATACATCTCATCAGTGGTAAGTCCCTCTGGCTCAATGAATACTTGGTGAGAATCCCTATCTCCAAACCTCATAACCTTGTCTTCTATAGATGGACAATATCTTGGTCCCTTTCCTTCAATATCTCCAAGAGCTAGGGCAGACCTTTCAATGTTGTTCCTTATAATTTCGTGACACTTCTTAGTTGTGTAAGTTAAATAGCAGAGTTCTTGGTGGATATCATATTTTTTGTCTATATTTAGGAAGGAGAAGGGGATAATTTCCTCATCGCCAGCTTGTTCTGTCATTACAGAAAAATCTATAGACTTTCTTAGGACTCTTGCAGGCGTACCAGTTTTAAGCCTTTGAAGTTCCATGCCAAAGTCTTCTTCCAAGCTTGAAGAAAGGTGGTTGGCAGGTCCAAAGCCAGAAGGTCCTGATGAAAAGTTAACTTCTCCCATAAAAATTCTTGCCCTAAGGTAGGTTCCACTGCAGATTACAACAGCCTTAGTATTGTATTTTGAGCCATTTCTTGTGAGTACTCCCATAACTTTGTTGCCTTCTTTTAAGATTCTTATAGCCTCATCTTCTACAAGATAGAGATTTTCTTCATTTTCAAGAACCCTCTTCATCTCATCGTGATATTTTCTCTTGTCAGCTTGAACCCTAAGTGAGTGAACTGCAGGTCCCTTGGAAGTGTTGAGCATCTTAGATTGGATAAAGGTCTTGTCAATGTTTTTTGCCATTTCTCCGCCAAGAGCGTCAATTTCACGGACTAAGTGCCCCTTTCCAGTACCTCCAATATTTGGGTTACAGCTAAGTTGTGCAACTGAATCTAAATTTATACATAATAGGAGGGTCTTTGCACCAAGTCTTGCAGAGGCAAGGGCAGCTTCACTGCCGGCATGGCCTGCTCCAATTACTACTGTGTCAAAGTCTCCTGCTTCATAATATTTAACTTCTGACATCTTTACCTACTTTCCTATACAAAAATCAGAAAATACTCGATCTAAAATATCTTCTGTTGTAATTGTTCCTGTTATTTCAGAAATGTGACCTATGACATTTTCTAAGTCAACTTCGATTAAGTCTAAAAAGACCTTTTCCTTTAGGCTCTCATTTACCTCTAGAAGAGCTTTTTTAGCTTCCTTTAAGGCATTTATATGTCTTATATTGGAAAGTATTGAATCAGAAGAGATTTGAAGTTCTCCATCAAAGAATAGGTCTATAATTAAGTTTTCTATCTTTTTAACTGACTCATTTTCCATTACTGAAAGTCTTAAATAATCATCTTTGAAATATTTTTCAATTTCTTCATCAGAAATCTTTTGGTCCAAGTCGTCCTTATTTAAAATAGTGATGTGCTTCTTGTCCTTTATTAAATTTAAGATTTCCTCATCGTCCTTATCAAAGTCACGAGAAATATCAAAGATTGCAATAACAAGGTCAGCTTCCTTTAATTTTTCCCTTGCAATATTGACACCAATCTTTTCAACTTCGTCATCAGTTTCCCTGATTCCAGCTGTATCTGTGATCTTTAATAGGACCCCATCAAGGTTAATATAGTCTTCTATAATGTCCCTAGTCGTTCCAGCAATATCTGTAACTATGGCCCTGTCGTATTTTAAGAGACCATTTAGTAGGGAAGACTTGCCAACATTTGGCTTTCCAAGTATAACTGTGTTAATTCCATCTCTTAGGAGCCTTGAGTTCTTTGAATTATCTAAGAGACTGTCCATCTTTTCTAGGATTTTGTCTGACCTTTCCATTAGGTCATGATAGGCAGCATCCTCGATGTCCTCATCTGGGAAGTCGATGTTTGCTACGATTAGGGCCTGCATAGAAACAAGTTCGTCCTTTAGCTTATTTAAAACTTCACTTAAGGCTCCACTCAATTGATTTAGACCCATATCAAAGGATATATCAGTCTTTGCCTTAATCATGTCGATTACAGCTTCAGCTTGAGTTAAGTCAATTCTTCCATTTAAGAAGCCCCTCTTAGTAAATTCACCCTTTTCTGCAAGTCTTGCACCTTTGGATAAGATTAGGTTTAAAATCCTTTTTACAGATACAACACCACCGTGGCAGTGTACCTCAACGATGTCCTCTGCAGTATAGGAGTGAGGTCCCTTCATCTTAACAACTAAAACCTCGTCGATTAACTTGTCACCATCGGCTATATGACCGTATAAAAACTTCCTATTTTCTGCCTCTGCCATCTTTTTCCCACTGGCAGAAACAAAAATTTCATCTATTATATTAACTGAATCATCGCCACTCATTCTAACAATTGCAATACCGGCTTCACCGATTGCAGTTGAGATAGCAGCTATAGTATCATTTAAATTTGCCATTTTATCATTCCTTTTAGATTATATTACTACAATTAGTTCAAATAAAAAAGAAGGCTTTTAAAATAAAGCCCTCTCTATCAGTATTTTCTCTCTTTTTGAATTACTACTTTTCTAAAAGGATCCTTTCCTTCTGAATGAGTAAGTACTCCTTCAAAATCTTGTAAAGCTGTGTGGATAATCTTTCTTTCATAAGAATTCATAGGTTCAAGCTTAATGGACCTACCAGTCTTTACTACCTTGTTGGCCATTTTGCCAGCAAGACTTTCAAGAGTCTTCTTTCTCTTATCCCTGTAGCCACTAGAGTCAAGGTTGACCCTAATGTATCTAGAAGATTTTTTATTAACAATTAAGTTTAAAATATATTGGATGGAATCAAGAGTTACACCTCTTTTTCCAATTAAAATTCCAAGTCTATTTTCATCTCCATTGACATTTACATTTAGAGTATTATCTTCTAATTCCATTTCCACAATATTGTCAAGTTCAAGAGTTTCAAGGATTTTGCCTAAGAATTCTCTTGCAGCACCTAAGATTTCTTCATTTTCTTCATCAAGTGTCTTTACGGCTTCTTCCATACTAACTTCATCTGTGGAAATTTCTTCTTTTTCGAATTCAAGTTCATCATCAGTGTTGTGAACTACTTCTTGGCTCGTCTCTGGTTCAATTTCTTCATTAAATATTTCATTTAAGATGCTTTTTGTTTCGTCCACCTTAGGCCAAACCTTAACAGTGGCATCCTTAGAACCAATGAGTCCTAAGAAACCCTTTTGACCTTCATCAAGGACTTCAATCTCAGCATTATCTCTTGTAATATTTAATTCGCTTAGAGCCTCTCTTACTGCTTCATCTACGGTTTTACCCGTTTTAATTACATAATTCATTACTTGTCCTTAACCTCAACTTCTTCAATTTCATCTTCTACAATCTTATTAGTTATGAGCTGTTGACCTATTGAAAAAATATTGGAAACAGTCCAATAAATTACAAGTCCTGCTGCATATTTTCTTGCCATTGAAAAAATTAAAATTGGCATTACAACCATCATAGTAGACATCATTGACTTAGCTTGATCAGCACCTGCTCCTTGAGTTGCAGGATTCTTAGTAGTAATAAAAGATACTAAGAAAGTCGTAGCTGCCGCTATAATAGGCATAATTAAAGTTTTGTCTGCATGATCAATATTCTCTATATAAAAGAAATTTTTGTTCATTGCTTCGTAAAAACCTGGATCTGTAAAAGCGAAGGTTTGCGGGTTCAAAAAGACCCTGTAAAAGGCAATTAAGACAACCATAGTAAGGATCATTGGAAGACATCCTCCAGCCATATTATAGTTGTTGTCCTTATAAAGTTTTTGTTGCTTTGCAGCCAAAGTTTGTGGGTCGTTTTTGTACTTCTTTTGAATTTTTACAAGCTCTGGTTGAAGTTTTGCCATTTTCTTTTGATTTTTCATTTGAGAAATATTTAGTGGCAAAATTAAAAGCTTAATAATAATTGTTGCAATTATAATTGAAAGTGCAAAAAATGAAATTGCAGCTGGTTCTTGTGGCATAACTGCTGCTAGTCCATCATAGATGAACTTGACAAAAGTACCAAGTATAGTACTAATTAATCGCATTAATAATTTCCTCCAATTTAAATGAGAGGATCGTATCCGCCCTTGTGGAAGGGATTACATTTTAGGATTCTCCTTATAGTCAAATAAGTCCCCTTAAAAAATCCATACTTCTCATAGGCTTCATAACTGTATTGTGAACAAGTGGGTTCAAACCTGCAGTGCCTTCCTGGAAGAAGATAGGTTGAGATAAACCTTTGATAAAATCTTATTAAAAGCATACAAATTTTACTCATTTAACCATCTTCTTTTGTCTTTTTAAAACAGAAAAAAAAGAATTCTTAAAGTCCTTAAAGTCTGAATCACATGCATCCTTTTTTGCAACGAATACATAATCATATCCAGGCTTTATATTATGAGAATTCTCTCTTAAAAGGTGTTTTAATCTTCTTCTAACAAAATTTCTATTTACTGCGTTGCCAACTTTTTTTGTGGCAGTTATACCAAACCTGGGATAATCCATCTTGTTTTTGGCAGTAAAAAGAGTGATGTATCTAGATCCAGAAATCTTCTTATTAGAATAAACCCTTTGAAATTCACTATTCTTTTTTAAATAACAATCCTTCATTATAAAACCTAAGCTGAAAGTCTCTTTCTGCCCTTTCTTCTTCTTGCTTTAATTACGGCTCTACCTGCTCTAGTTCTCATTCTTGCACGAAAACCGTGTTCTCTTTTTCTTTGTTTGTTTTTTGGTTGATAAGTTCTTTTCAAAATTCTCACCTCTTTCTATCCTTATCATTTTATTTACAAATCCCAGTCTTGTCAAGTAATATAGTCAATTAAATGAAATTTTTAGCTGCAAAATATAAAAATTAAAAAATAATAAAAATTCCCCAAAAAGCCTTCTTGTTGATAAGTCCCCTAGTATTTGTTAAAATATATGTGGATAATTGTGACTTATGTGTAGATAATAATAAAGCTGTTTATAAATAAAGTTATTAACAATCTGTTGATAAGATGTTGATAGTTTTATTTTTATTTTCTAAAAATTTGTAATTTACACTTTTTTTAAGCTAAGCTATCAACATTTTCACCAAAGTTATAGTGTTTATATCTACTTATCCACAAACTTACTCACAATTGTATATAGAATTATAAACTGTTATTTATCAACAATATAAAAATTGTTAATAAGGAGGAAATATGGACAAGGAACTTTCCACTATGTGGGAGTCTTTCTTAAAAGAACTTGAAAAAAAATCAATGTCTCAAGTTACATACTCCACTTGGTTTTCCAGAATGCTTCCAAAATCAATTGATTATGATGAAAAGAAAATTATCATAACAGTTCCATCGCCCTTTATTAGGGACTATCTCGTAAATAACAAGAGGCATTTCGACCTTGTAGGCGAAGCCCTAAGAGAAATTACGGGAATTGATTTTGATATAAGCATAATTTCAGAAGACGAAGCAACAGATCAGAACCCTGCAGGCCTTATAAATAAGAACTTTTTAAGCATCTCAAGGTTAAATCCAAAGTATACCTTTGAAACCTTTGTAGTGGGCAAAAGCAACGAATTCGCCCATGCAGCAGCTCTGGCAGTCTCTGAAAACTACGAAAATCCGCAAAATGCCTTTTCAAATCCCCTCTTCATCTATGGAGGAGTAGGACTTGGAAAAACCCATTTAATGCATGCAATTGGACATTTTGTACTAGAACAAGATCCTACTAAGAAGATTTTATACGTGACAAGTGAGCAATTTACCAACGAGCTCATAAATTCAATCCAAACGAATAAGAATGAAGAATTTAGAAACAAATACAGGAAGGTTGACCTTCTACTAATTGACGATATCCAGTTTATAGCTGATAAGGACAGGACTCAGGAAGAATTTTTCCATACCTTTAATGAGCTCCACGAACAAAACAAGCAAATTGTCCTAACATCTGATAAACCACCAAAGGATATTAAAAGCCTTGAAGAAAGGCTTATTTCTAGGTTTGCCTGGGGTCTTGTAGTAGATATTGGACCACCAGATCTTGAAACTAGGATTGCAATTTTAAGAAAAAAGGCAGATTCTGAAGGCTTTGAGGTATCTCAAGAGGTAATGACCTTTATTGCAGAAAATGTAAGGAGTAACATTAGGGAGCTAGAAGGGGCATTATCACGGGTTATGGCCTATTCTAAGCTTACAGATTCAGATATTTCCGTTGAATCTGCTGCCATAGTCCTTAGGGATATCTACGAAACTAAGGCAAAAAAACAAATTACTGCAGAGTACATTAAATCTGAAGTTGCTAAAAAATACGGACTAAATCTTGATGATTTAAATTCTAGAAAAAGGACCAAGGCTATAGCCTATCCAAGACAAATAGCCATGTATATAACAAGAGAACTAACTGATCTTAGCCTTCCTAAAATAGGAGATGTTTTTGGAGGCCGTGACCACTCCACTGTTATTCATGCCTACGATAAAATAAGCAAGGATTTAGAAGAGGATCCTATATTTAAAATTGAGATTACTAATTTAATAAAAGAGATAAAATCTTAGTTGTTGATAAGTTTTTATAAGTGGCAATCTTATCCACAACTTATCAAGAATAAATTTTATTGAAACTCATAAGTTTAGGGAACTTATTAACAAATCCACAGGCCCTACTGCTATTACTAATTAATATACTATTTTCTAGGAGGAAAAAATGCTAATAAAGGTTAACAGAAAAGAACTGACAAAACATATTTCCATAGTTCAAAAAGCAATTTCTCAAAGAACAACTATGCAAATACTTGAAGGTATAAAAATATCAGCTAAAAATAACACCTTAACTCTTACTGCAACTGACACAGAAATAAGCATAAAGACTGAGCTTAATGCCATTGTTGAAAGAGAAGGCGAAATAGTAATAAATTCAAGACTATTTGGAGACATTATAAGAAAACTTGAAAATGACATTATAAATATAAATGTAGAAAATTACATGATGAACCTCAAATGTGGGGATTCAATATTTAACTTATCCACACAAAAGGCTGATGAATATCCTGATTTACCAAAGGTAGAAGAAAATATTTCTATAGATATATCTGCTAAAGACTTAAAAAACATTGTAAAAAAGACTACTTTTGCAGTTTCCAATGACGAATCCAGAATTGTCTTTACAGGTGTCCTAATGGATATAAAGAAAAACTACATTAACTTTGTTGCACTAGATGGTTTTAGGATGGCGATACAAAGACTTGAAAAGGAAACTGGAATAGAAAATTCTATTATTATCCCTTCAAGATCCTTAAATGAACTTGTAAAGATTATTGATGATGAAGAAGATCTTAAATTAAATATTTCAAGAAATAATATTGTCTTTAACTTCAATAACACTGTATTTTATTCAACTTTACTAAGTGGGGATTTCTTTAGTTACAGTGCTCTTTTAAGAGATGAGCACAAGATTTCTACATCTGTATCAAAAAGAGAATTCCAACTTGCAGTGGAAAGGGCATCTCTTCTTGCAAGAGAAGACAGGGCCAACCTAATAAAATTAAATGTTAAGGAAAATTACATTGATATAAAGAGTAATTCCGAAATTGGAGATGTTTTTGAAAAAGTTAAGACATCAGAACACAATGAAAGTTTAGATATTGCTTTTAATTCAAGATATATTTTAGATGGGGTTAAGATCCTAGAATCAGAAGAAATTGTCCTTAATTTCACTGACTCAGTAAACCCTCTAATTATTACAGAAGCAGAAAATGATTCCTATATATATCTTGTATTACCAGTAAGACTTGCGGGGTAATTATGGAAACTATAAAAATAAACACTGAGTTTATAAAATTAGACTCTTTTCTTAAGCTAACAAACCTATGTGAATCAGGTGGTCTTGCCAAGACACTAATTCAAGAAGGGGAAGTTATGGTTAATGGAGAAGTGGAAACTAGGAGAGGAAAAAAATTATATAAGGGAGATAAAATTTCTTTCCAAGGAAATGACTTTATAATTGGTGAAAAATGAAACTCAAGCATCTAAGACTTTTTAATTTTAGAAATTACAAGGGTTTAGATTTTGTTCCAGGTGAAAATATAAATGTCCTCTACGGTCTAAATGCTTCGGGAAAGACCAACTTGTTGGAATCTATTTACATGTCTATAAGAGCGACTTCCTTTAGGAGTCTAAAGGATTATGACCTTATTAATATAGATGAAAATTCCTCAAGCATTATTACAAGATATATGACAGAAGACTACAAGGACGACTACAGGATTGAAATTTCAAAATTTGAAAACAAAAAACTTTTTATAAATGATGACAAGGTAAACACTAAAGAATACAGAAAATCAAGATTTGTGGTACTTTTTAATCCTGAAGATCTGAATATAATAAAATATTCACCTAAGGAAAGAAGAAAATTCTTAGACGATTTGCTTTCAAATATTGACCTAAATTACGATTTTTATATGTACAAGTACAGAAGACTCCTCTTCGAGAGAAACAAACTCCTCAAGATGAACATGGACAGAAACCTATTAGATGTCTATGACAGAGAAATCGTAAGAAATGGGACAAAGATAATTATAATGAGACTAAAGACTATTAAGAAGTTAAACGAAATTGCCAAAAAACATTATAAAAATATATCGGGAGACGACTTAAATATAACCTACCTATCCACAGTTCCTGTCTTTGTTGACGAGGAAGAGCTTATGGAAAATTATTTTAGGATATTAAAAGAATCTCTTCCAAAGGACCTTGAGAAGAGATACACAACAATTGGACCCCACAGAGATGACTTGGATTTCAAGATAAATAAATTTTCATCTAAGTCTTATGGATCTCAAGGAGAACAAAGATCTATAGTCTTGAGTTTAAAATTAGCTGAAGCAGATCTCATAAGAGATTTATATAAAACAAAGCCTCTACTTTTACTTGACGATGTCTTTTCAGAAATCGACTCCAAGAGAAGTAGATACTTATTACATTCACTAAAAGATTTACAGACCTTTATCACCACAACTGAGGCAGACGAATTTTTAAAATCCGTAGACGCCAATTTTTATAGGGTGAGTCAAGGTAGGATTTTGTAAAAGAATAGGAGAAAAAATGGCAAAGGACAAAAGACACTATGACGCGTCGGATATACAGGTCTTAGAAGGATTAGATCCCGTTAGAAAAAGACCAGGTATGTATATTGGATCTACTGGACCAAGAGGTCTACACCACCTAGTTTATGAGGTTGTAGATAACTCCATTGACGAGGCTCTTGCCGGTATATGTGATCATATTATTATAAAAATAAATAAAAATGGAAGCGTTGAAATAACTGATAATGGTTCAGGTATACCAGTTGATATCCATCCACAAACAGGTAAATCTACAGTAGAAACTGTACTTACAATCCTTCACGCAGGTGGTAAGTTTGACAACTCTGCCTACAAAGTTTCTGGTGGACTTCACGGCGTTGGTGTATCTGTAGTTAACGCTCTTTCAAATAAATTAGTTGCAACTGTAAAAAGAAATGGAAAAATTTACAGACAAGAATTTTCAAGGGGAATTAGGAAAAGTGATCTTGAAGTAATTGGAGAAACTAAAAAAGATGATACTGGTACAACAATTTATTTTGAACCAGATGATACAATCTTTGAAACAGTAGAATTTTCTGACGAAGTTTTGGCCAAGAGATTTAGAGAGATGGCCTTCCTAAATAAGGGAATAAAAATTGAATTTATAGATGAGAGAAAAGACCTAAAGGAAGTCTACCACTATGAAGGTGGAATAAAGTCCTTTGTTGAATTTATAAATGTAAAGAAAAAGCCAGTCCATGATGAAATCATCTACATAGATGAAATTAGGGAAGAGACAGCAGTTGAAATTGCTATCCAATACACAGACTCCTATTCAGAAGTTGTGCTTTCTTTTGCAAATAATATTAACACTGAAGAAGGTGGAACCCACCTATCAGGTTTTAGGTCAGCCCTAACAAGAACCCTAAATGATTATGGTAGAAAAAATAATATTATAAAGGAAAAGGAAGAAAACCTATCTGGTGAAGACGTTAGAGAAGGTATTTCTGCAGTTATAAGTGTAAAACTACCTGACCCACAATTTGAAGGCCAAACTAAGGCAAAACTTGGAAATTCAGAAACTAGAGGAATTGTTGATTCAGTTTTATCTGAAGACTTGGCAGTTTTCTTGGAAGAAAATCCAAGAGTAGGAAAGCAAATCCTAGACAAGGCTCTATCAGCAAGACGTGCAAGAGAAGCAGCTAGAAAGGCAAGAGATCTTACAAGAAAGAAAAACAATCTTGAGTCCATGACCTTACCTGGTAAACTTGCAGACTGTCAAAACGACGATCCAAAGAGAAATGAAATCTTCCTAGTCGAAGGTAATTCTGCTGGTGGTTCTGCCAAAGACGGCAGGGACTCAGCCTACCAAGCGATTCTTCCTCTTAGGGGTAAGATTATGAACGTTGAAAAGGCAAGACTTGATAGGATGCTTAACTCTTCAGAAATTCGTGCCATGATAACAGCCTTTGGAACAGGAATTGGAGAAGAATTTGATTTAGAAAAACTAAGATATGACAAGATTATAATCATGACCGATGCCGACGTTGACGGTGCCCATATTATGACTCTTTTACTCACATTCTTCTTTAGATACATGAAGCCACTTATAGAAGAAGGTCACGTTTATGTTGCTCAAGCTCCACTTTATGGAATTGAAAAGGGAACTAAGATTTTAAGATATTGCCACAATGAAAAGGAACTTAGACTTGCTCTAAAGGAATACAAGGACTCTAAGGTAAACATAAAGAGGTACAAGGGTCTTGGGGAAATGGACCCAGAGCAACTTTGGGAAACTACAATGAACCCAGACAACAGACTGCTCTTAAAGGTAAATATCGACGACTTAGCAGAAGCTGATGACACCTTCTCAATCCTAATGGGAACAGAAGTTGAACCAAGAAGAGACTTTATAACAGAAAACGCAGTTTACGCTGATTATATAGATGCATAGGAGTAAACCATGAGTGAAAACAATATTATAGAATCAGGAATACTTGATGTAGATATTAATAAAAAGATGAGGTCTTCTTATCTTGATTATTCAATGTCTGTAATTGTTGCAAGGGCACTTCCTGATGTACGTGATGGACTAAAACCAGTCCACAGAAGAATTTTATATGGAATGCAGGGACTTAATCTTGCATCCAATGGACCTTACAGAAAGTCAGCAAGACTTGTTGGGGATGTAATGGGTAAGTATCACCCTCACGGTGACTCATCTATTTACGAAGCGACAGTTAGACTTGCCCAAGACTTTAACACAAGATACACCCTAGTTGATGGCCAAGGTAACTTTGGTAACATTGACGGTGACGGGGCTGCGGCTATGCGTTATACAGAAGTTAGGATGACTAAGCTTGCAGAAGAAATGCTAAGAGATATAAACAAGGAAACTGTTGATTTTGTTCCAAACTTTGATGAAAACGAAAAGGAACCAACAATACTTCCAGCAAGATTTCCAAATCTCTTGGTAAATGGATCTTCTGGTATTGCCGTAGGTATGGCGACAAATATGGCTCCTCACAATATGAATGAGGCCATTGACGGAATCATTGCCTATATTGATAACGATGAAATTTCTATTTCTGAACTTAACAAAATTATAAAGGGACCGGACTTTCCTACAGGCGCCCAAATTATGGGAACTGAAGGGATAAAGGAAGCCTACGAAACTGGAAGAGGAAAAATAACTGTAAGGGCAGTTGCTGAAATCAAATCCTTTAAGAACAATCGTGAAAAGATTGTAATAACAGAACTTCCTTACCAAGTAAACAAGTCCACACTTATTATGAAGATTGCAGACCTTGCAAAGAACAAGGTTATTGATGGGATTTCAAATATCACTGATGCCTCAAATAGAAAGGGCATAAACATAATTGTTGAACTAAAAAGAGATGCTAACGCAGAAGTTGTTTTAAATAAACTTTACAAAAACACTCAAATGCAAACAACTTTTGGGATTATCAATCTTGCCTTAGTAAATGGAAAACCAGAAATCCTAAACCTAAAACAAATTATTAGATACTATGTAGACCACCAAGTTGAAGTTGTAACTAGGAGAACAAAGTTTGACTTAGACAAGGCAGAAAAGAGAGCACACATAGTTGAAGGTCTTTTTATAGCCCTTGACAATATTGACAGGATTATAAAAATTGTTAGAGGATCAAAGGACGACAAGGAAGCAAAGGAAAAGTTCTATGAAGAATTTAAATTAACAGAAGAACAATCCCAAGCTATCTTGGACATGAGAATTAGAAGACTTACAGGACTTGAAAGAGATAGACTTGAAGCTGAATATGAAAAACTTCAAGCTGATATCAAGTGGTTTAAGGAAATCTTAGAAAATAATGACGTTCTTATGAACCTAATCAAGGATGAACTTCTTGAAATAAAAGAAAAATACGGTGATTTAAGAAGAACTGTAATTTCACATGATAGAACTGACATAGAAATCGAAGATATTATAAAGAGAGAAGATGTTGTTATAACTCTTACTCAATTTGGCTATATCAAGAGGATGAGCGAGGGAACTTATAAGCCACAAAAAAGAGGTGGTAGGGGAGTTTCTTCTGGCAATATGAGGGACAAGGACTTTGTAAAAGAATTATTTGTCACATCTACTCATGATATGATTTTATTCTTCACATCTCTTGGAAATGTATTTAAATTAAAGGCTTATGAAATTCCAGAAGACTCTAGGACATCGAGAGGTACTGCAATAATTAACCTACTTGACCTAGGTGAAGATGAAAGGGTAACTTCTATAATACCAGTGAAGGAATATGACCCAGATCTTAACTTCTTAATGGTAACTGAAAAGGGACTTATTAAGAGGACTCCATTTAAGGATTATAAAAATATTAGAAAATCTGGCATCATTGCTATAAAATTAAATGAAGGAGATAAATTAATCGACGTTCATTTGACTAAAGATGATGAAGATGTAATACTTGTAACTAAAAAGGGTCTATCAATTAGATTTAATGAAGAACAAGTTAGAAAATCTGGAAGAAACTCCATGGGAGTTAAGTCCATAGACCTTGATAAGGATGATATTGTAGTTTCGTCTGATCTTGTAGTAGATGACAAGTACCTTCTTGTTATATCAGAAAATGGTTATGGAAAATTAACTGAAATAGATAAATACAGACCACAAAACAGAGGTGGAAAGGGACTTCTAACTTACAAGATTACTAAGAAAACTGGAGATGTAGCATCAGCTGCTGTAGTGGAAAAAGAAGACGACGTTATGATAATTGCAAATTCTGGAATTATCATAAGGATTCTAACAGAAGATATCTCTGTCCAAGGAAGAAATACATCTGGTGTTAAACTTATGAATTTGACAGATGCAAAAGTTGTGGCTGTTGCAAATTATATTGGAGACTAGGAGGCCTTATGGAATTTAAATTAGAGGCAAAAAATACTGATGAATTTTTAGTGTTGTACCCAAAGGGAGAACTTGACGTTTATAATACAAAAAAATTCAAGGAAAAATCTATAAAGTTTTATGAAAAGGATAAAAAGGATATTTTATTTGACTGTAAAGAGCTAGAATACCTAGATTCAACAGGTCTTGGTTCTCTCATCTACATCTTAAAAGAAGTGGAAAAAGAAGGCCATAAAATTGTAATTGAAAACCTAAATCCTTCAATATTGAAACTCTTTAAGATAACAAAACTTGAAGATATGTTTGAAATCAGGGGGTAATATGGATACTTTAAAATATCAAATACCCAATGACGCCAAATATTTTTCTACAGTTAGGCTTATGCTTTCTGGCATCTTGAATATCCTAAATAGGGACATTGAAGAAATCGAAGATATTAAAATGGCTGTTACAGAAAGTTTAAATATTTGTCACAAGTTAACTGAGGATGACCACATAGACTTGGTCTTTGAAATAGAAGAAGATAAAAATATAAAAATTTGTGTAAGTGAAATTAGTGAGGGAAAATTAGAAGCATCTGAAGACCTATCTCTTGCAAAGACTATCATAGATTGTCTTGTAGATGAATCTCATTTTGATGGAAGTAAATTTATTTTATCTAAAAAATTATAAGGGTCTGTTATGAATTTAAAAGAATACAACAATTTAGATAGAAGACTAACAAAGGAAGAGAGAAAGGACCTCTTTAAGGAATATCACGAGACCAAAGATCAAGAAATAAGAGATATCCTTATAGAAGAACACCTCTACATTGCAGAAATCCTATCTAAAAAATATACAGGCAGGGGAATAGATTATGATGATATCTACCAGGTGGCATCAATTGGACTAATCTATGCCATTGAAAGATACGACCCTGAAAAGGGATTTGAATTTTCTTCCTTTGCCACTCCAACAATAATTGGAGAAATAAAAAAATATTTTAGAGATAATGGTTGGACTATTAGGGTCCCAAGGAGAATCCAAGAACTTTCAAAGAAAATTTCCAATGCAACTGTGAGCCTTTCACAAAAGTATCAAAAGACTCCGACTATAGACGAGATTGCAGATTACTTAGATTCAACTCCAGAAGAAGTAATGGAGGCCATGGAGGCATCCAAGGTTTATACACCACAATCTCTTGATGTTACCTATGAATCTGGAGATGAAAGTGAAGTAAACCTATCTGATTTAATTGGAGTAGAAGAAGCCTACTTTGACAAGATAGAGTCCAATGACTTCTTTAAGAAGGCCATGGAAAACTTAGACGAAGTTGAGAGGACTATATTAATTGACAGATACTTTAACAAGAGGACCCAAGTTGTAATTGCTAAGAAATTAAATATTTCTCAAATGACAGTGTCAAGGATTGAGAAGAAAGTCTTGGAGAAGATGAGAAAAGAAGTCGCTAAGACTATGGAGGTATAATGAATAGAAATAGATACCTGGTTACACTTTTAAAATTAGTGAATACCTTTGAAATAGTTGTATCAGTTCTGCTAATAGCTGGCGTAATAGTTTCAGTGCCAGATATTATGAAGTATTATTTCAAGATACTTACAAGTGACGCTGGTCTATCCTATGAAATATTTCAAAATTTCCTATCCCACGTCCTCTTGCTAGTAATAGCCATAGAGTTTGTGGTACTTATGATTGCACATACAGACACCAACATCATTCACTTGATCTTACTTGTAATTTCTAGAAAGATGTTAGTTTATTCTGACAACATGCTTGATTTACTTATAGCAACTATAGCCATAGCAGTACTCTTTGCTGTTAGGAAGTTCTTGTTGACAGGGGTAAATATGGACGCAGAAGGAGAAGGTAATGAATACTCTGCATCAACTCCTATGAAGATCCTAAACAAGAGGTATGGATTTAATATTGAGGCAGGCGAAACTACAACAATTGGTGGTTACGTAGCTGGTCTTCTTATTAAGAATGCAGAAGAAGCAGAAGTTGGAGTTATAGTCGAAGATGGCGAATACATTTTCCAAATTGTTAAAATGGCAAGCGGTGGCGTTATAGAAACTGTTTCTATTGAGAGAATCGATGAGAAAAATAAAAAAGATGAAGAAAAAACAGAAAATAAATAAAATGTAGAAGTGTCGGCGAGTCCGGCACTTTTTTTGTAGATTTTAAAATTTATATAGGGAAAAAGAAAGGTTAATTTATTAATTAGTAATTTTTCAATAATTAAGAAAAAAAATTGTAAATTAAAAATTTTGAGCTCATGATTTTAACTTAATTTGTAAAAAGAAAGAAAAAAATATTAAAAATGTTATAATTAAATTGGTGATAAGATGAAATACATAATGTCATTTGATGCAGGTACAACATCTGCTAGAACTATAATTTTTGATAAAAAAGGAAATCCAGTTTCCGTTGCCCAAAAGGACTTGATCAAACACTTCCCAAAGCCTGGCTATGTAGAAGAAGAGCCAGAGGACTTGTGGTCTAAGCAAATTGGTACAGCTGTAGAAGCTATGTCCAGGAAAGAAATCGACCCTAAGGATATTGCAGCAATTGGTATAACTAACCAAAGGGAAACAACAATTGTCTGGAATAAGAAGACCATGGAACCCGTTTACAATGCAATTGTCTGGCAGTGTAAGAGGACTTCAAAATATTGTGAAGAATTAAAAGAAAGAGGCCTAGAAGAAACTATAAGAGAAAAGACAGGCCTTGTTATCGACCCCTACTTTTCTGCGACAAAAATCAGGTGGATTTTGGAAAATGTCGAGGGAGCAAGAGAAATGGCAGAAAAGGGCGACCTTCTCTTTGGTACAGTTGAGACCTACCTTATCTATAAACTAACAGATGGAGAAGTTCATATTACTGACTACACCAATGCCTCAAGAACTATGCTTTTCAACATAAAAGAGAAGAAGTGGGACGATGAGCTTCTTGAGATTTTTGACATACCAAGGTCCATGCTTCCAGAAATAAAAAATTCTAGCGAAGTCTATGGCAAGTGCAAGTCCAAATACCTTGGCTGCGAAATTCCTATAGCAGGTGCAATTGGCGACCAACAGTCATCGCTTTTTGGGACAGCATCCTTTGAAAAGGGAATGGCAAAATCTACCTTTGGTACAGGTGCCTTTATCCTAATGAATACAGGAGATGAACTAATTAGGTCACAAAATGGACTTGTGACAACTATAGCCTGGGCCATGGATGGACAAATTAAGTATGCCCTTGAAGGTTCTATCTTTGAAGCAGGTTCATGTATAGATTTTATGCGTGACAACTTGAGGATAATTGACCAGGCAGATGACTCTGAATATATGGCAAATAAGGTTAAGGATACTAACGACTGCTACTTTATACCAGCTTTCACAGGTCTAGGTGCACCATACTGGGATCAATATGCAAGGGGGTCTATAGTTGGCCTCACAGGGTCTGTAAATAAGTATCACGTAGTGAGAGCTGCCTTAGAATCAATAGCCTATTTATCCTGTGATGTAATAAAGGCTATGCAAGAGGACTCAAATACAAAAATCAGGTCCCTAACAGTTGATGGTGGAGTCAGCAAGAACAACTTCTTGATGAAGTTTTTGTCTGACATAGTTGACGTCCACATTGAAAGACCAAAGGTTGTGGAATTAACTGCCTTGGGAGCCTGCTACATGGCAGGACTTGCTGTAGGATTTTGGAAGGATATTGACGAAATAAGAGAAAACAACGCCATAGATAAGTGCTTCGATCCAGAAATGGATGAGTATGAGAGAAATAAAAAAATGTCAAGATGGCACGAGGCTGTAAAATATTCTATGAATTGGGCAAAATAGTTGTGTTTTTTTATAAAATAAATTTTAATGACAAGCCAGACTTATTTAAAATAGGTCTGGTTTTTTGTACGCTTTAGCATGAATAAACCACCAGCTATGCTGGTGGTAGGAAAAAAAGCTTTAGCTTCAAGCAAAAAACCTCCCATGATAAACTATTAATGTTACTGGCAGTAGCATTAATAGAAAAGGGAGGTATCCTAAAATGGATAAAAATAGTTTATCACATACATCCTGGAATTGTAAGTATCACGTAGTATTTGCTCCAAAATATAGGAGACAAGTAATTTATGGAAGATTAAAACAAGATATAGGAAAAATATTGAGAGATCTATGTGATAGAAAAGGAATAAATATAATAGAAGCAGAATGCTGTCCAGACTACATTCATATGTTGTTGGAAATCCCACCAAAATATAGCATATCTCAAACAATGGGATATTTAAAAGGGAAAAGTAGTCTAATAATATTTGATAGGCATGCGAATTTAAAATACAAATATGGGAATAGACACTTTTGGTGTAGAGGATACTATGTAGACACAGCAGGAAAGAATGCGAAAAAGATACAAGAATATATAAAAAATCAATTAAAAGAAGATTACATGGCAGATCAAATAAGCATTAAAGAATTTGTTGACCCGTTTACGGGTGAGCAAGTAAACAAAAGCAAAAAATAAGGTGCTTTAGCACCAGCTGTGAAAATTGGTGCACGAGAAAGAAAGCTCGAAGCATGGAATGTTGCCGGTAACAGACCCTTATAGGGGCAAAACAAACCACCGGCTTAGCCGGTGGTTATGATTTGTTAACTTATAAATTAATTGGCATTGGCATATTCCATGTTGTAAGCCTTACAAATTAGGTTTAAATTTTTGATGAAAATATACCAAGCAACAAAGATACCTAAACCACAGAAGATTGATCCAATGAGAAGCCATAACAAGAAGGAAGATCCATTGTCTTGGGTGTATCTATTGTATCTTGGAGCATTAGATTGAATTCTATTCATTACATTAAATTCCCAGAATAAACAATAGATGTTACAAGTTATTATTCCCAAGAAAAAGAATTTCATAAGTCCACTTGTTTCTTCTCCGTCACCATCACAAACTATATTTATGCTATCTGAAATCTTGTAGACAAAATACAATTGATAAAATCCACAAGTTATAAAGCATAGAAGTATATATAGGGGGAAGGACCAGTCGTCTTTTACATAGCCCCTAAAGGGAGCTGGACCAAGATTTCTTCCATAATTGCTGTAAGAATTGTAGGAGCTTGAATAATTATAATTGTTGCTAAAGCTGTTGCCATTATGCTCGTTGTTATAAGCATTTTGATTCTTATAACTTTCAAACTTTTGAGCCTTTTTGGCCTCAGATCTTTCTTGAAATTCGCTTTTGCTCTTGTCAAAAACTGACATAAGGACATTAATAGTATTATTAAGTTCTCTTTTTAAAAATTCTACATCAGAGATATTTGAAAAGTAATTATCAGGATAAATTCTTTCCTTGCTGTTTCCAATAAAATAAATAAGGCCTATAACTATAAGCGCAACAATAACTAGGTAAAAATTACCATAGAAGCCACCGTAGTAAAAAATTTTGGAAATTATGAATAAAAATATATTTGTAATTAATAAAAATATACCAGAGATTAAAAGGCCGTTAAATAATTCCTTGTTCTTGCCAGTGTTCCAATTTTTAAAAATTGAAAAGAGGGAGAAGGTCATAAAAACTAAGGATATAGCCATGCCTCCTAGGAAGGGCAGACTAAATAAAAAATATAAAAAACTTGAAAATCCCATCATAATAAACCTCCTATAAATGAAAAGAAGAATCCAAAGAAAGCAAGGACTGTTGTTATAGAGGCAATACCTGTTACAATCATAAAGATTAAAGCGATTATTTTTACAGGACTTAAGCCAGCCTCTCCACTATAATTTTCTTTTTTATTATAAGTAGTGTCTTCTTTATAAATTTTTTCTTCCTTTACTCTTTGCTTTTGTGAAGAATCTTCTTTTAAATCTTCACTTGGTCTTATTATTTCCTTATGAACTTCAAGCTTTGGAGGAGCCTTATCCTCATCTCTAGCTAAGATCACTGGAGCTTCTACTCTCTCATCAAGTGGGTCATCTAAAATTTGTGGAGTTTCAACTATTTCTATTTTTTCAACTTTTTCAAACTTTTCTTCTTTAAATAATTCTTCTTTTTGCGATTCTCTTGAAAGACTTAAATCTTCCTTGATCTCTTCAGCAATTTCTTCTTGAACTTTTTCATTATTAGAAGGTTTTTCTTCAAATTCATCAGGCACTAGGTCCATGGGATCCTCATCGATTATTGGAGCCTTAAATTCCTTTAAATTTTCTTTTTTGGTCTCTAGCTTGTCAGGATCTACTGGGGCAGGTGCACCGCATTGGTCACAGAACTTCATATATTCGCCCAGCCTGTTGCCGCACTTAATACAAAACATAAGTCACCTCATCAATTCTTTCAAAAAATTAAAAATCCTATAGAAGATGGATTCATAGGGTCTGAAGACAACGATGGTGTCTTTTGGGTCCATCATCCTAAAAATATATACCGTTAAAAACACAAGAACAAAGAAAATTTCTAGTCCTCTTAAAAACTTTTTTGAGAACTTGTCCCTAAATATATAAATAATAAGTCCAAGGGCTGGGAGAATAAATAGTGGATGATAATAATAGGCTGACTTGAAGTCCAAGCTTAGAAGACTAAGATAGGCCCTAGTCATCCCACAACCTGGGCAAGACACGCCAGTTATGAATTTAATTGGGCAAGTTATGCCAAAAACTTGTAAAATTCCATATATAAAAATTACCAGTACTATGAAAACAAGTAAGCTATTTTTATCTCTCTTCACTGCGATATTTCCTTTGTATAAAATGTTTTCCTAGATATCATTATACACAAATAAATTTATAAAATCTATTTGTTAGTAGAGATATAAAAATTTAGTATCATAAATTTAATATTAGGAAAAGCTTATTTCATTTTGTTATAATAAATATAGATATAAAATAAGGAGATTTTTATGGATTACAATAAATATTTAAAGGAAAAAATGGTGCCAGCCTTTGGCTGTACTGAGCCCATAGCTTTGGCTTTTGCAGCAAGTCGTGCAAGATTCATCTTAGGAGAAGATCCAGAGAGAATAAAGGCAAGCTTATCGGGCAATATTATAAAAAATGTAAATAGCGTCAAGGTACCAGGTACAGATGGGAGAAAGGGAATTGAAATTTCTCTTGCAGCTGGAGCCTTCTTAGGAGATTATACAAAAAAACTTGAAGTATTATCTGATGTAGATAAGTCAAAGCTTGAATACTTAGACGATTTAATAGAGAAGGGACTATGCGACATTGAACTTCTTCATGAGAAGAAGGGTCTTTACATCGACGTATCCATGGAAAAAGGAGAAAAAAATTCTCGTGTAGTTATAAAGGACTTCCACACAAATATTATTTTTGAAAGTCTAAATGATGAAGTTCTTCTTGAAAAAAAGGATGACTATGAGGAAGTAGAGGGCAAGGTTGACCTTTCCTTTGACAAGATTTATGACTTTGCAAAAAATGGAAATTATGATGACATTATTGATATCTTAGACAAGGAAATTGAATACAACTACGCCATTGCCAAGGAGGGAATCGAAAATCCTTGGGGAGCAAATATTGGCAAGATGGTACTAGAAGAAGCAGGAGACAAGTATTCTGAAAAACTTGTAGCTTACGCAGCTGCAGGCTCAGACGCCCGTATGTCTGGCTGTGAAAAGCCTGTTGTCATAAACTCTGGATCAGGCAACCAAGGGATCACAGTTTCTGTTCCAATAATTATCTATGACAAGGACCACGATATAGAAAAAGACAAACTTTACAGGGCCCTTATCTTTGCCAACCTAATTGGTCTTTATATCAAGGAAGGGATTGGCGAACTTTCAGCCTACTGTGGAGTTGTATCTGCAGGTTGCGCTTCAGTTTGTGGTCTTGCATTTATGAAAGATGAGGACAAAAATATAATCAAGGAAACTTTAACCAACGCTCTTGCAACAAACTCTGGCCTAATTTGTGACGGCGCCAAAGAATCCTGTGCCATAAAAATTGCATCAAGCCTAAAGATGGGCTTCTTGGCATATAAACAAGCCAAGTCAGGCAATTCTTTTAAGGCAGGCGACGGAATTGTCAAGGGTGACATAGACGAGATGATAAAAACTGTGGGTCACATTGCCATGGAAGGAATGAGGGAGACAGACGAAGTTATCTTGAGAGAGATGATTGGTAAATAAATTTTAATTAGCAAGAAAATTTATATTGTAAAATAAGTTAAAAGTTTATAAAAATTCACACAAAAAGACGAAGTCCAATGACCTCGTCTTATTTTTTAACAATTTTTTATTTTTCAAGAACTTCATAGCCCATGTTTTTCAAAATTCCTGTTACAGAATTTTCTGGTACAAGGTGGGCTGCACCAACTAGGATGAAGTAGGTATTTTCTCCATCTTCCTTTAGCATGGCATCAATTTTTTTGGCCATATTCTTGTCCCTTTCACTTAAGAGGGCCTCGTTAAATTTTTCTGAAGCCTCATCGCCTGTCCTTGAAAGGATTTTTTTCATCTTTGCCCTGTCGCCAGCTGACCAGGCAGCAAGCATATTATCTACACCAGCGTTGATGTTCTTGTAACCATTTTGCTCAATCTCTGTGGTCACAGACTCAATCATCTTTATATAGGAAGCTTGGTCAAAGTTAGAAAGCAGATTTGCTTGAAACTCCATGGACTCAAGCTCGCCTATTTCAATTTTATTTAAGATACTCATGGCCACAAAGTAGGATTCCACTCCAAAGGAAGCCCTAGGTGCATCAAGTCTTGGGTCAATTGATAGGGTATTGTAAACTGCCCAAGGTCTAAGCTTGATTAGCTTGTCTTCAGTTAGGCCAAAGCCCTTAAAGATCCTTAGGACCCTTCCGTAGAGTTCATCGCCCAAGTCTTCTTTTAGGTTTCCCCCATCCTGGTAATAGAGTTTTTCTTCCATCTTCTTAGCTTCTTTTTTATTAGTAGTGTCAATTTCCATAAAAATCTTGTCAGAAGACTTTAAGGCATTTAGAATTTCATCGTCAATAGGATAGAGCCAGTCCCTGCCCACGTGGATGGACCCCAGCATATAAATCTTATTGCCCTTGTTGTTAATTTCATAGAAGAAGCCCTTTGAAGTCTTGCCATTATCTTGGAGGACCTTGTTTACAGCCCTCTTGTAGAGGCAGACCATCTCCTGGAAGGGAATTTTTTCATTTAAGTAGATTTCATCATCTGACCCCAAAAATATTTTGGAGTCTCTTAGGTCTTTTATTTCAAACTTATCCTTATTTAAAAGTTTTGAAATTGAATTTAGAGTTTCAAGTCGGCTTAGGTCTTTAAAGGCAAAGTCTCCACCAGTTTTTAGTCCACTTTTTTCAAGTTTATCTTTAGAAAGCTTGTAAGTTTCTCTTGCGTCTTCAAGAGCCACAGCTTTTCTAAAGTCCCTTCCTTCATAAAATGGTTTAGCAGGTAGAATTCCCATGAATTGGGCATCGTTAAGGTCTTTTACTGCCCAGGAAGAATAGGAAGGACCCTGTTTTTTCTTAGGGCCTTCTTTTGATTTGACCTCGTGGGCCTCCTCAATTTTTTTATCTAGGGTATTTTGTGGATTTTTATTTTCATCACTTGTCTTAACTGTCTCCACTTTTTCAATTTTTACTTCAGCTACTTGAGGAGCGACTTCCTCATCAGCTGCCAGGGCTGGACTCATTAAAAGTGGTATAAGTCCAAGTCTTAAAAGTAGGTTTTTTATTTTTTTCATTTATTTCACCTCTTGGTAAATTTCCCTTAGGTTTTCTATTAGTCTTTCATTGGCATCATCATCTAAGATGCAAAATCTAAAATATGATTTGTCTAAATTTTTAAAACTTTCGCAGTTTCTTACTACAAGACCCTTTCTCATGAGTTTCTCACGCAAGACTCCTGCATCAGGACCCCTTAAGATTTTAACCAATACAAAGTTGCCAAAAGAATCATAGGCTTTTAAATTTTCTATATCAGAAAGTTCCTCATAAAAATTTTCTCTACGGGTCCTTATAAAGTCGTAGACTTCCTTGATATAGGCCTCATCAGAGAACATGACCTTGCCGCAAATTTCTGCCACAGAATTAATCTGCCAGAGGACTTCTTTGTCCTTGAAAAATTTCAAAAGTCCTTCATTTGATGTCAGTCCATAGCCAAGTCTTATGCCAGGAAGGGCAAAAAACTTAGAAGTCCCCCTCACGACAATTAACTTGTCATAGGACTTTGTCAAAGATGATGAGGAGAAAGTCGCCATGTCTGTGAACTCAATATAAGTTTCGTCCACCAAGACCTTGGCACTAGTTTCTCTTAAAATTCTTTCAATTTCAGATTTTTTTAAAATTGTTCCCGTAGGATTGTTGGGATTTGCAAAAATCAAGAAATCAATATTTTTTTCATTGATTGTATTTATTAGCTGGTCTAAATTTATTTTAAAATCATTTTTTTCTTCTAAATTATATTCGATTATGTAGGAAGAAATTTTCCTTAATTCCCTCTCATACTCAGAGTAACAAGGCGATAGGATCATAGAAGTTTTTGGGGCAAAATAGTGGATTGCATCCCTTAAAATCTCTGTAGACCCAAGACCCAGTACAATATTTTTATCATCACAAGATGCGTAAGAGGATATAGCTCTTCTTAAGTCAACGTAGTCCACGTCAGGGTAAGTTGAAAGTAAGTTTAAATTGTTTTTTAAACTATCAAGGGCCCTCTTAGATGGTCCCAGTGGATTTATGTTTGAAGAAAAATCTCTAATGTCTTCAATTTTTATGCCTTCGACCTTGGCAATTTCAAAGACATTTGCGCCGTGACTATTCATTTTAACACCTCGTTTTCTATTGTACCCTATTTGGTAAAATTTTACATATATTATATAATAAGGGGTAAGAAGAAGGTGAGGTGGCTTATGAATAATTTTAGAAATGATTACAGTGATTTTGGATCCAAGGAAATCTACCAAGAGATAGAAAGGATTTTTGATAAAAAAGTTTCTGGCTATGGGACTGATGAAATATCAAATGAAGCTAGGGACTTAATTTTAAGAGAAATTGGAAGGGACGCGGACATTGAGTTTGTGTCTGGAGGGACTGCTACAAATATTTTGGCGACGACCTTTGGTCTTAGGCCCTATGAAGCAGTTTTATCTGCATCAACAGGCCACATTACCCACCACGAGACTGGGTCCATTGAAGCCACAGGCCACAAGGTTGTGACTCTAGAGACCAATGACGGCAAGTTAAGGGCTGATGAAATCAAAAAATTTATCGATGACCAGCCAGGAGAAATTGACGTAAGGATTAAGGTTGTCTATATTTCTCAAACTACTGAAGTGGGAACAGTTTATTCCATAGATGAAATCAAAGAAATGTATGAAGTCTGCCAGGAAAAGGACCTTTATCTTTATATAGACGGAGCGAGAATTGCCCACGCCATGGCTGCCAATTCTAGTAAATTGTCTGACTACGCCAAGTATTCCCACATTTTTTCTATTGGCGGAACAAAAAATGGGGCAATCTTTGGTGAAGCCCTGGTGATTTTAGATGAAAACTTGAAGAAAGACTTTAGATATTACTTAAAACAAAGGGGAGCCATGATGGCAAAGTCCTTCTTGATTGGTCTATCTTTTAAGGTCTTATTCCAAGATGGACTTTATTACGAGAATGGCAAGAAGGCCTATGAAATGTCAAGACTTTTAGTTGAAGGTCTAAAGGATTTGGGAAGAGAACCAGTATTCTCTGAATCCAACCAAGTTTTTATAAAATCTAGCCCAGAAGAAATTGAAAAATTGAAAAAAGAAAATATTTTTGAAATAGAAAACAAGAAGGAGTCTATAATTAGGCTTGTGACAAATTACAGGACTAGTGAAGAGGAAGTAAGAGGATTTTTAAATTCTATAAATAATTAGGAGGAATTATGTTAGAAAGAAATATGACAGTTGAAGCTGCAGTAATGGAAAACCCAAAGGTCTTAAAGGAAATCCAAAAGCTTGGAGGAGAATACGACTTTATAGCTATGGAAAGGCTTGAAGATGCCCTAGAATCTCTTGGAGAAAACTACGACTTGTTTATCAAAAAAGTTGAAGGACAAGATGACTTCAAGGATATGGACAGGGTTAGGAAGATGAGTAAGGAAGAATTAATCCACTATATCGTAGAAGAAATTCACCCACAAGAACTTGCTACAACGGAAAAAATCGACGAAATCTTTAGGGGAGCTATTAAAAAATATTACAGGGAAAGAGGAGAACAACTCTTTGTAATCTATGAAGTCCTTCTTCTTATTAAGGCAGAACTTATTTCTCACTTTGCCAGCGAAGAAGAGTTTGAATTTAAGGATGCTCTTGCAGGAAAGGACGTGGACTTCGAAAACCTACTTGCAGAACACGAAAAGACTATTGGTCTATTTGACAGGATCAAGTACCTAACTCGTGATTACAAGATGAACGCAGAAGAACCAGAAATCAAGGAACTAAACAAGCTTATGGGAGAACTTGACGAGGACATGAGGAGACACATCTATATAGAAAACGAAATTCTATTTAAGATGTAAGTTTTTGGGAAATATAAGATTTTAAAAATAAATAAGAGTAGCACTGGGGAGTGTAAAAATATTTAAAAGTAAAATGGTTTAGCTTTGTCTAGGCCATTTTTTATTGTTCCGATGAAGGCTTCCTATTATTCCTTTTGCATTGATATCCTTCCGAAGAAGAAAAATTATCTCATAAAAATAATTTTTTCGCATAAAATATGCTATAATTTATGCGAATGGGGAGGTTTTTATGCGTAAATTTGATTATAGTTTATTGAAAGAGAAAAAGTGGGATGCTGAAATCTTAAATTATATTTCACAAATTAGCGAGTATAAGGGAAGACAAGAATTATACTTAAGTCAGAAACCAGCAGTTCTCAATAATCTAGTAGAACTTGCTATTATACAGAGTACACAAAGTTCCAATGAAATTGAGGGAATAAGGACAACTGATTCCAGAATAAAGGACTTAGTAAATAAAAAAGTTGCTCCCAAAAATAGAGATGAGGAAGAAATTCTCGGTTACAAAGAAGTTCTCTCTACAATTCATGAATCTTTTGAGTATATACCAATAAATTCAAAAATAATTTTGCAACTTCATAGAGACCTCTATAAATTTTCAAACAAATCAATTGGTGGAAAATATAAAAATTCACAAAATTATATTTCAGAAACAAAAAAAGATGGAGAAACTATAGTTAGATTTAAGCCTCTTGACCCCTTTGAAACTCCTCAAGCAATTGAAAAAATTTGTCAAGAGTACAACAGAGAAATTGACAAGGGAGAAATAAATCCCCTAATATTAATTCCGATTTTTATCCACGACTTTTTGTGCATTCACCCCTTCAACGATGGAAATGGAAGGATGTCAAGGCTTTTAACCACTTTGTTGTTATACAAGTTAGGATATGTTGTAGGAAGATATATAAGTCTTGAAGAAAAAATAGAAAAAACCAAAACAAATTATTATCTTGCCCTAGAAAAAAGTGGCATAAAATGGCATGAAAATAGTGAAGATCCAACATATTTCATAAAATATATTTTAGCAATAACACTTGCTGCCTATAGAGATTTTGAAGACAGAGTAAATATTTTTGACACAAAGCTATCAGCACTTGATCAAGTTTTAAATGCTATTGACAAAAAAATAGGAAAATTTACCAAGAGTGAAATCATGGAGCTTGCCCCAGAAATTAGCAAGTCCTCTGTGGAAAAATCTCTAAAAGAATTATTAGAAAAAGATATAATTGAGAGACATGGTATTGGAAGGGCAACCTATTATACAAAAAAATAATTTATATAACATATTTAGGATAAGATTAATTTCTTATCCTTTTTATTTTCCAGAAAAAATTTTCACATAAAAAATTATTTATACGCATAAAATTTATAAAAATTATGTGATATTTAAAGATATTAAGAAGCCTTATCAAAAACTTGTAAAAAATTTCTCTTAGTGTTAAGATAAAAATAAAGGAACACCCCTAGGGGGGTATGGGAGGTAATATGGAAAAGAAATTTGATGTCAGGGGGATGACTTGTTCTGCCTGTGTCGCCAATGTCACAAAAGCTGTTGAAAAGCTTGACGGTGTAAGTGGCGCCAACGTCAACCTCATGACCAACTCAATGAAGGTAAATTTCGATGAAAATATAGTAAATGATGAAAAAATTATAGGTGCTGTGGAAAAGATTGGCTATGGAGCGAGCCCAGCAGGTGAGAAAACAAAAAGTGAAGATAGACCAGTGGATGACAGGGAGAAGGCCCTAAAGCACAGGCTTATCTCTTCAAGTATCTTTATGCTGATCCTCATGTATATTGCCATGGGTCACATGGTTCACCTGCCAACTCCAAGCATCTTTCATGGAAGAGAAGGAGCTATTATCTTTGCCTTTTCACAATTTCTCTTGGCCCTTCCTGTAGTCTACATCAACAGGGACTTTTACATCTCTGGCTTCAAGGGGCTTAAGAACAGGGCACCCAATATGGACAGCCTTGTTGCCATTGGTTCTCTTGCAGCCCTTGTCTATGGAATTTTTGCCATTTACATGATGGCCTATGGCTTTGGACAAGGTAACATGGAGCTAGTTGATGCCTACAGGCACAATCTTTACTTTGAGTCATCAGCCATGATTCTTACCCTTATAACTGTTGGGAAATACTTGGAAGAAAAGTCCAAGAACAAGACAAGGTCATCTCTTGCAAATTTAATGGACCTTGCCCCAAAGATGGCAACAGTAATAGAAGATGGCAAGGAAGTCGTAAAAAATATTGAAGATGTAAGAGTGGGAGATATTTTACTTGTAAGGCCTGGCGAATCTGTGGCAGTTGACGGCAAGGTAATTGAAGGTGCATCATCCCTTGATGAATCAGCGGTGACTGGGGAGTCAATTCCAGTACAAAAGTCTGTGGGCGACAGGGTAATCTCTGCTTCCATTAACACAACTGGATCCTTTAAGTTTCAGGCAGAAAAGGTTGGAGAAGACACAACTATTTCACAAATTATAAAATTAGTTGACGAGGCCAACCAGTCCAAGGCTCCTATTGCCAAGCTTGCAGATGAAATTGCCGGTGTCTTTGTGCCAGCAGTCTTAATTATAGCTGCTGCAACTTTTGGAATTTGGATGGCTCTGGGCTACGGATTTGAAAATGCCCTTAACTTTGCAATTTCAGTCCTAGTTATTTCTTGTCCTTGTGCCTTAGGACTTGCAACACCAGTTTCAATAATGGTGGCAACAGGCAAGTCTGCTGATTTTGGACTCCTATTTAAAAATGCAGAAGTCTTAGAAAATCTCCATAAGATTGATGTAATTGTAATGGATAAGACTGGGACAATCACTGAAGGAAAGCCAATCCTAACAGATATTGTGACAGACTTAGATGAGGAAGAATTTTTAAAAATTGCTGGGTCCCTAGAAAAAAATTCTCAACATCCACTGGCTTCAGCAATTATAAATTACGCACAAGAAAATGATATAGACTTAGAAGAAATCACTAACTTCAATTCAGTTAGTGGCAGGGGCCTAAATGGAGAGATTGCAGGAAATAAGTATCTTGCAGGAAACCTTGAATATATGCTTGAAGAAAAAATTGACCTAAAGGATTTCCAAGCCAAGGCAGAAGAACTAGCAGGAGAGGGCAAGACTTCCATGTACTTTGCCAATGAAAATGAAGTCATGGGTATAATTTCTGTCAAGGACTTGCCTAAGAAATCATCAAAGGATGCAATTAAGCTTCTAAGAGACATGGGCAAGAAAATCATTATGCTAACTGGAGACAATGAAAAAACTGCAGAGGCAATTGCTGATGAAATTGGAGTTGACGAGACCCTTGCAGGTCTTCTTCCACAAGACAAGAACAAGGAAATCGACAGGATCCAAAAATCTGGAAAGAAGGTCCTAATGATTGGTGACGGAATTAACGACGCCCCATCCCTTGCAAAGGCCGACATAGGCATGGCAATAGGTCACGGGACAGATGTGGCAATTGAGTCATCAGACGTAGTCCTAATGAGGTCAGACCTCTTAGATGTTGTTTCAGCCCTTGAACTTTCCAAGGCGACAATAAAAAACATCAAGCAAAATTTATTCTGGGCATTTTTCTACAACACAATTGGAATTCCCCTAGCCGCAGGTCTCTTGTTCCCAGCCTTTGGAATAAAACTTTCCCCAATGTTTGCAGCCTTAGCCATGAGTTTGTCCTCAGTCTTTGTTGTAAACAATGCCCTAAGACTAAGAAGGTTTAAGCCAAGGGGAGTGAAGAGATCCTTGGAAGAAGCAAAGCCTTCAAATGAAAAAGAAAATATAAAAGAAGAAAATCTTATAGAAAAAAATGAAAAAAGAACTAAAATAAAAGTAGAAGGCATGACGTGTGGCCACTGCGAAAAGAGAGTTGCCGATGCCCTAGAAAAAACTGGCAAGGCAAAGGATGTTGTGGCAAGCCACGAAAATTCTTCTGTAGAATTTATAGACCAAGGTCTAAGCCCAGAAGAAATAGAAAATGCCATTGAAGAAGCAGGTTATAAAATTATTAAAAATAAAGGAGAAGATAATATGGAAAAAATTTTAAATGTTGAAGGAATGTCTTGCAACCACTGTACAGCTGCAGTAAAAAAGGCACTAGAAGGAATTGACGGTGTAAAGGAAGCTGACGTTAGCCTAGAAGGAAAGAATGCAAAAGTAGAACTTGACAAGGACGTGGCAGATGAAGCACTTGTTAAGGCAGTTGAAGATGCAGGATATACTGCAAAAATAGCAAAATGAGAGCAGACAAGGAAGTCCAACTTAGGAAATTAAAGACTGTCAGGGGACAAATTGACGGCCTTATAAAAATGGTGGAGGAAGACAGGTACTGCCTAGACGTCTCCAACCAGCTCATGGCATCAATCTCCATCCTCAAAAATATAAATAAGGATGTCCTGACAGCCCACCTAAGGGGTTGTGTCAAGGATTCCTACTCCAAGAGCCAGGAAGAAATTGACGAGAAAATCGAAGAGATCAACACTATAATAAATAAGTTGTCAAAGTAGGCTTGATATGAAATTTAAAAAAATATTTTATTTGTTTCTGGTCTTAATTTTTCTCACAGCTTGTAAGAAGGACCAAAGTCACGAGATAAAATTTTCCACTGGAGAAGTTTATAAATTTGAATCTTTAAGCGTGGAAGTAA
>JAWGHR010000004.1:0-162191 GCA_032560695.1 Peptoniphilus harei
TGAAATTGTGATTCCTCTTTCTCTTTCTTCTGGTGCCTTGTCAATGTGTGCGTAGTCTACGAATTCTCCTCCGCCGTATCTCTTGTTCATTACAAGTGTGATTGCAGCTGTTAGTGTTGTCTTACCGTGGTCAACGTGACCAATTGTTCCAATGTTTACGTGTGGTTTATTTCTTTCAAATTTTGCTTTTGCCATGCTATTCCTCCTGGATATTTAAATTAAGTTCATAATACCTCAAATTCAAATTTTTTTCAACATTTAAGCTAATTTCCACTTTAAATTGCTTCTATTTTTCTTCTCACAAAGGTATTCATAAAGTAGCCTATAAAAATTACTGATGATATTTCTGCTATTACATATCCCCACCAAATTTCATTAACTGTAAAGTATGTTACAGCTATATAGGCAACTGGGAGAAGGACAATAATTTGTCTTAGGATTGAATCAAGTAGGGCCAAAATCCCATTTCCAAAGGCTTGGAATATAGATGTCCCAACTATTGATACTCCCGCAAAGACATAGGATAGGGCACAAATCCTAAGCATTGGTATTCCTATCTCTAACATCTTGCCCGATGCTGAGAATATTCCTAAGATTTCTCTTGGGAAGGTCATAATAAGTCCCGATACTATTAGGGTCATGACTATTACTGTTGCAAAGGCAAGCTTAATTGCTTTTATAATCCTATCTTTATATTTAGCCCCATAGTTGTAGGCGATAATTGGGACTAGTCCATTGTTTATTCCAAATATTGGCATAAAGACAAAGGACTGAACCTTGAAATAGGCGCCTAGGGCTGCTATGGCAGATGTAGAAATCTCTGATAGCATTTTGTTTAATACATATATTGTAAAGGACTGGATTGTTATTGTAATCATTGATGGGATCCCAACAATATAAATCCCCTTAATAATTTTTGGATTAAAAGAAAACTTCTTAATAGTTATATCTGGATTAAACTTGTGTTGGAAGAAGGCTCCACATATTGCTCCAATTATTTGTCCTGTTACAGTTGCAACTGCTGCACCCTTTACCCCCATGGCTGGAAGTCCAAAATAACCAAAAATAAAAATTGGGTCGAGAATTATATTTAATACAGCTCCAATTAATTGTGTAAGCATAGTAAAGACTGTTCTTCCCGTTGACTGTAAGGTTCTCTCCAAAAATATTTGTGTAAATACACCTACAGACAAACCCATTACAATTTGAAGATAGTCCACCCCATAGTTAATTATATTTTCATTTGTTGTTTGTGCAGACACAAAGGGTCTTGGTAAAAATCTTGACAAAATAAATAGAAGTAGGCCATATAAAAGAGCAAGTGTAAGTCCATTCTCTGCTGCCTTGTTGGCCCTGTCAAAGTTCTTCTCTCCCAAGTATCTTGAGATCAGTGAGTTCATGCCAACTCCTGTCCCAACACCAATTCCTATCATTATATTTTGTATTGGAAAGGCAATTGCTATGGCAGTGAAGGCTTCTTCGTTAATTCTTCCAATGTAGTAAGAGTCCACCAAGTTGTACATGGACTGGATAAACATAGAAATTACAATTGGAAAGGAAACTTGAAATAAAAGCTTTGGGATTGACATAGTCCCCAATTTATTTTCATTGCTTTGCACTTAATCACCTCTTAATCTTTCTATCTATAATCTTAACTATTATATAGGAATATATAAGTTTTTTGAAGTATAAAAAAGAAGTTAGGAAAATCCCCAACTTCTTAAATATCATTTTTTTCTCTTAACAGTAATAATATGTTCGTAATAGTATAGAAAAATAAGACTAAACCAATAAGACTTATTATATTTTCAACAATTTGAAAAAAAGCTAAATTCCCTATGCTTTGACTTATATCTCCTGTGATTTTCCATTTAATATGATCTATAAAAAAAATTACGGAATCAAAACATAATCCTCTACTTCCAAGTAGCATCATTGCTATCGAACTAGTTAAATATAAAAAATATTTTAATATTTTATAAATTTTTTCCATCGTAATCTCCTTTATATTAATAAAAACTATGTCTACACTAATCTCTCTTATTAATATAATATGAACATTGGAAACATCTTATCTCTTTTAGCTTAATATAACATTTGCTTGTTTTTTAGTCAATTTATTATTTAATTGTTTTCCAGCCTACTTTATACAATAATCATTTAATGTTAAAATAAAATTAACGAGGTGATTTTGTGAAATTATTGATTACAAGTAATATTCCAGAAAAAATTTACGATGAGCTAGACAAACATTTTGAAATAAGATATCACGACTCCAACGTTCCACTAAAAAAGGAAGAAATTATAGAAATGATAAAGGGACAAGATGCCCTTCTATGTCCTCTTTCAGACAAAATTGACAAGGATGTAATTGATGCTGGCGACAATTTAAAAATTATTGCCAACTACGGAGCTGGCTTCGACAACATAGATATTAATTACGCAAGAGAAAAAGGAATTGTTGTTACAAACGCACCTGCTCCAGCTTCTGCTGTATCAACAGCTGAACTTGCTTTTGGACTTATGCTTGCTGCTGCAAGGCGCCTTGTATCTGGCGATAAGGTCACTAGGGCTGGAGAATTTTATGGTTGGAGACCAACTTTTTATCTCGGAAGTCAACTTAAGGGAAAAACTCTTGGCATAATTGGACTTGGCAACATTGGAAAAAATCTTGCCAAGAGAGCAAGGGCCTTTGAGATGAAGGTTGTCTATTATTCACGCACAAGAAAAGAAGACTTTGAAAAAGAATTTGGCATAGAATATCTAGATAAAGATGAAGTGATAAAGTCTTCTGACTTCTTAAGTCTTCACACAGCATATGTACCTGAACTTCGCCACATGATTTCAAAAAAAGAACTTGAAATGATGAAAAAATCTGCTATATTAATAAATGCGTCTAGAGGTCCAATTGTTGATGAAGACGCCCTTGCTGATGCACTAATAGCAAAAGTAATCGCAGGAGCTGCTCTTGATGTTTATGAATTGGAACCAAAAGTAAATGAAAAACTTATGGACCTAGACAATGTAATCCTTGCTCCTCACCTTGGCAACGCAACTTACGAAGCAAGGCTTGAGATGGGCGAAAACGCAAAAGACAATTTAATTGACTTTAAAAATGGTAAGAATCCAAAAAACAAAGTAAACTGAGGTGTAAAATGATAAATTGTTATAGTCCACAAGAAATGACTATATGGTCTGGCAGAATTGACGATGAAAATGACTACGAATCCTTTAGGTGGCACCAATGGGTTAAAGCTCTTGACCTAAATGATGAAAACTTAAGTCCTTTCGAAGGCAAGCTTGGCTTTGGAATTATAGGTTTTGAATCTGACCAAGGTATTGAACTCAACAAGGGAAGGTTTGGAGCTGCTGCTGGTCCTGCTGCTATAAGAAAAGAACTTGCAAAACTTCCATGTCAATTTTCTGAAGAAGTTAAGATTTTTGACTGTGGCAACGTGACAAGTAAGTACACAACCCTTGAAGCCAGCCAAGACGAACTTGCCAAGGCCGTAGATAGGGTTCTTGAATTAAATCTATTTCCCCTAGTTCTTGGTGGAGGTCACGAAACTGCCTTTGGTCACTACAAGGGTATCAGCACTTTTCTTGACGACAAGGAAGACAACAAGCTTGGAATTTTAAATTTCGATGCTCACTTTGACCTTAGACCTTATGAAAAGGGAAATGGAACAAGTGGAACTATGTTTAGGCAAATTGCCGACTACACTCGTGAAAAGGGAACTCAATATGCCTACTATGTAATGGGCATTCAAAAACACTCCAACACTCTTTCACTTTTCAGGACTGCCGAAGACCTTGGTGTTAAGTATGTCCTTGGAAAGAACTTAATCAACGGAAATTTCTTTGAAATTGTTCATGACCTTGACGAGTACATTCATGAGCAAGACCACCTTTACGTTACAATTTGTATGGACTGCTTCACATCTTCCTATGCACCAGGAGTTTCTGCTCCTCAAGCTTTGGGAATTGATCCAGAAAAAGTAATCCTACTTTTAAAACACGTCTTCTCTACTGGCAAGCCAACAAGCTTTGATATCTGTGAAGTTTCTCCAAGATTTGACCACGACTCTGTAACTGCCAACTTGGCATCAATTCTCGTTTACACAGTTGTGTCAACTATGGCTCAACACGTGCTAGGTAAGGCAAACAAAAAATATATTCCCAACTAAGTTATAAATAAAAATTTTGAAATAAAAATTGCCATGGACTTATCCATGGCTTTTTCTTTGTCAAAAAATATTAAATTTTCTTTTCTCACTTATAGAGAATTCCCAACTTCTATAGATATTTCATAAAATTTATCTAATATGGTATCTAGTTTAAGATTTTTCTTTTCTTCTCCAGCAAAGTCCATAATCTTTTCTCCCTTGTGCATCATTATGAGCCTGTCACCATACTTAAGAGAATAATTTAAGTTGTGAGTTACCATTAGGGCAGTCAAATTTTTTTCTCTCACAATTTTATCTGTAATCTCCATAACTGTGTCTGCAGTCTTTGGGTCAAGGGCTGCTGTGTGCTCGTCTAAAATTAAAAAATCTATGGGAACAAGAGTCGCCATTATAAGGGCAAGGGCCTGCCTTTGCCCACCTGATAAGAGTCCAACCTTGTCGTCTAACTTGTCCTCAAGTCCAAGGCCAAGACCTCTTAATGTCTCCCTATAAATTTCTCTCTTCTTTTTATTTACTCCTGGAGTCAAGTTCCAAGACTTGTTTTTATTTTCTGCCATGGACATATTTTCTAAGATTGTCATCTTTGGCGAAGTCCCCATCTTTGGATCTTGAAAAACCCTTCCCATCTTGACGTATCTCTTGTGCTCAGGAATTTTTTTAATGTTGTCTCCGTCTATTAAAATTTCTCCAGAGTCTTCTCTTAAAGATCCACAAATTATATTTAAGAGAGTGGACTTGCCTGACCCATTGGACCCAATAATGCTTACAAACTCTCCCTCTGGAAGGGTCAAGTCAAAACCAGAAAAAAGTTTATTCTCATTAGCTGTTCCAATATTAAAAGTTTTGTCAATTGATTTTAACTCAAGCATATTGGACCTTCTTTCTCTTTCCTCTTCCTGCAATTAAAATCACAAGGAAGATCACTGCTGTTATAAGTTTCATTGAATTTGCTGAAAAACCAAGGGCAATGGCAAGGGCAATAGATGCCTTGTAGAGAATTGATCCCACTAAGACCTTACTTGTGTCCTTCATAAAATCAATTCTCTCTAGGAGTTTCATGCCAAGAACAACTGCTGCAAGCCCCATTACCATGGACCCAGTTCCCATAGAAACTTCAAAAAATCTTTGCTCCTGACAAACTATGGCGCCACTTAAGGCTACAAGTCCGTTGGAAAGTGCAAGGCCACAAATCTTTACCCTGCCTGGATCAACTGCCATGGTCCTAACAAGGCTTTCGTTGTCGCCACAAGCCTTTAAAATAAATCCAGCCTTGGTCTTTAAAAAATAATCTAAGATAATTTTCATTACAATAACAAAGGGAATCATAACAAAGAGCAAGTCAAAAGCTTTTAAATTTTCGGGCACAAGTCTTGCCAACCCCGTAGAAAAAATTGTGTCCTCATTAAAGATAGGCACATTGGCCTTACCGGCAATTTTTAAATTAATTGTCCATAGGGCAGTTTGCATAATAAGCCCTGCAAGTAGGTCTTCCACCTTTAGCTTTATGTGAATAAGACCTGTCAAGGAACCTGCCATGGCACCAGCCAAAAAACTCATTACAAGGGCAAGGCCAGGGTTCACTCCCCTTAGGATTGCAAAAACTGTTACTGCTGCTCCCAGCGGAAAGGACCCGTCAACTGTTAAGTCTGGAAAGTCCAAAATGCTATAAGCAATGTAAAGGCCAAGGGCCAAGAAACTATAAGTCAGCCCCTGCTCGATTATTCCTCTTAAAATATCCATGGCTTACCTACTTTTCTTGAGGGATAACAACTTCAGTTATATTTTCTGTTGCCCTATCAAGTAGGTCCTCTGGAAGTTCTATGCCAAGGTCTTTGGCAACCTTTGAGTTGATATATAGGTTTGGCTCTTCAATTGTTTCAAAAGGCATTTCACTTGCCTTGGCTTCTCCTCTTAAAATTTTTGCAGCCATCTTACCTGTTTGCTTTCCAAGAGAAACATATTCAATACCCTCTGATCCAAGGCAACCCATATTTACTTGTTCAACTTCAGAACCAAAAACTGGAATCTTCTTTGCATTGGCCTTGTCTAAAATTGTTGGAAGAGAATTTACAACTGTGTTGTCCAAAAGATTTGTAATGGCATCAACTTTTGAAAGCAAACTATCTGTTGCTAGAGGTATGTCTGCTGTGGTGTTTATAGCCTCGTCAACAATTGTGAAGCCGTATTTGCCTGCAAGGTCCTTGTAAATTTTTAACATTGAATCAGAGTTTGCTTCACTTGATGTGTGAAGGATGCCAAGATTTTTTGCCTCTGGCATTATCTCTCTTATTAATTTTAATTGAGCTTCCACTGGCAAGATGTCGCTTGTGCCTGTCACATTGCCAAGAGGATTTTTGTTTTCATCTGCAAGTTGTGCCACCACTGGATCAGTGATTGCTGTGTAGACAACTGGTATGTCTGTTTTCATTGTTGCGTTGTAAGCACTCATAGCTGCTGGTGTGGCAATTGCTGTCACCATATCCACCTTGTTACCCACAAAGGCATTGGCAACTTGGGCTGCAATACCCATATCTGCTTGAGCATTTTGGTAATCAATTTCTAAGTTCTTTCCTTCAACAAAGCCTTCTTCTTCAAGTCCTTGTAAGAAACCTTCCCTACAATTATCAAGTGATGGATGTTGGGCAAATTGTAAAATTCCAATTTTATAAACTTTCTCACTATCAGAAGTTTTTTCTCCACTTCCACTTGAACATCCAACTAACAATAAAACTAATGACAACACTGCTAAAATTTTTTTCATTTTTATTCTCCTTTTCCTCAAACTATGAGAGAAGGATGGAAATAAAAAAAGACTTCCATCCCTAATGGGACAAAAGTCTAAACTTCTGCGGTACCACCCAAATTTGCATAAAGCACCCTCTCATCAATACTAACATATTGGTCTTATTTTAACGGCTAAGTCCCGTCGGGCATTACTCTAAATCAAAGATTTATTTCTTCCCGCCCTCAGAAGTCCATTCATTTAAACTTGGCCTACAAGTCTCTCACCATGTGACTTGCTCTCTTTAAAGCTCCATAAAAATTACTAATCTTCTTTATCGGTTTATCGATTAGATATAATATAGGCTCTCATTTTTATTTTGTCAAGAACTTTTTTATTTTAGTTTTTAAATTTCTAAAAAATAAGTTCCAAGAGATTAAAAAATTTCTATCTCTTTAAGTTTTAAAAATTATAAGCCCAAATAATCTCCAAAGGTTTGACTATTTTAATAAAAAGATATATATTATTAGCAGAGGCACACATCGAGTGCTAAAACTAGAAAGGTGATAATATGCAAAATAAAAAATACAATGCCGAAACAGAAAGATTAATGGACTTGATGATTCATTCCATTTACACAAATAAAGAAATATTCCTAAGAGAACTTATATCCAACGCATCTGATGCCATGGACAAGATGTACTACATCGCCCTTAACGACGACAAGGTTAAGTTCAACCACGAAGACTATTTCATCAGGATTACTCCTGACAAGGAAAAGAGAACTATAAGAATAGAAGATGGCGGCCTTGGTATGACTGAGGAAGAACTTGTAGAAAACTTGGGAACAATAGCTAAGTCAGGATCTCTTGACTTTAAGAACTTAAATAAAAAAGATGCTGACCACGAAATCATTGGCCAGTTTGGTGTAGGCTTCTACTCTGCCTTCATGGTTGCAGATGAAATCTCTGTCTTAACAAGATCTTACAAGGAAGAAAAAGCTCATCTTTGGAAGTCCAAGGGTGCAGAAGGCTACTCCATTGAAGAAGCAGAAAAAGAAAATCACGGTACTATCATTACTCTTCATTTAAGAGAAAACACTGAAGATGAAAATTATGATGTCTACCTTGATGAATATAAAATTAGGGAACTTGTGAGTCACTACTCCAACTACATCTCCTACCCAATTAAGATGGAAGTGGAAAAGAAAAGGCCAACTGATGACTCAACAGAAGATGATCCAAAATTTGAGTCTTATAGAGAAGATGACGTCTTAAACTCCTCTGTCCCAATGTGGAGAAAGAATAAAAACGAATTAAAGGATGAGGACTACAACAATTTCTTTAGACAAAGACACTTTGGCTTTGAAGATCCCCTTGCCCACATCCACATCTCTGTGGAAGGGATGATTTCCTTTAAGGCAATTTTATACATTCCATCAAGGAGACCTTTTGACTTCCTAAACCCAGACAAGAAGGGCGGACTAGAACTCTACTCCAACGGCGTCTTAATTATGGAAAAATGCGAAGACCTTCTTCCAGACTACTTGAGCTTCATCAAGGGAGTTGTAGACTCAGAAGACATTTCTCTTAACATCTCGCGTGAAATGCTACAAAAAACTCGTGAGCTACAACTAATTAAGAAAAATATAGAAAAGAAAATCCTTGATGAACTTGCAAAAATCCTTAAAAATGACAGGGAAAAATACGCTGAATTCTTTGAAAACTTTGGCGTCAGCCTAAAGTCAGGCGCCTATGAAAACTATGGAGCAGACAAGGACAAGTTAAAGGACCTCTTTATCTACACAACTACTAAGAGAGATCATGTAACATTTAACGAGTATAGAAAAGAAATGAAGCCAGACCAAGAATTTATCTACTATGCAAATGGATCCTCAATCGAAGCTATTAAGGACCTACCACAAATCAAGCACTTTATCGACAAAGACATAGAAGTTCTTGCCCTAACAGACCCAATTGACGAGTTTGTCATCAAGATGCTAGAGGAATACGACGACAAGAAGTTCAAGTCAATTTCTGAAACAGACGACGTTAAAGAAGAAGACAAAAAAAATCTACAAGACTATGTGAAGAAGATGAAAGAAATCTTGGAAGGAGAGGTTTCATCAATTAGAGAAAATCCAAATCTAAAAGATGACGCAGCCTACCTATCAAGCAAGGGCGAAATCTCCATCGAAATGGAAAAAACTCTTAGCCACATGCCAAACAACCAAGGCTTCAAGGCAGACAAGGTCCTAGAAGTAAATCCAAACCACCCTGCCCTTAAGAAGCTAAAGGAAATGGATGAGTCTTCAGAAGAATTTAAGACTTACACAAAACTCTTATACGACGGAGCAAGACTTGTAGCAGGTCTAGACATAAAGGACCCAATAGCTTACGCAAGAAATGTTTCAAAGTTAATGTAAAAAAGATTTTGTGAAAATAATGTTTCTTATCTCGATAATATTTTATTTCGTTAAATTTACAAAAAAATTAATAGACATGAAAAAACTGTTGGATTTATTTTTCCAACAGTTTTTATTTGCTTATTTTTTCTCTTCCCCAATAAAGGAGTATTTTGTATCCCAATGTTCAAAAACTAAATCAGGCTTAGGGCCCTTATCCTTGTAAGTTCTCATGCCATAAATCCCCGTCACAGGCTCTTCAAATCCATCAAACTTCATTATTACTTCATAGCCTGCGCCAGCCTTTTTTAATTTATAAGTACCAGTATAATCATAGGCACTGTTTCTATCAGTCATGACAAAATTTTTCTTGTCAAATTTAAGAGCCATGTCATTGCTTAATTCTACTCCATCATCTGTATTTATCATGCTTTCCAAAGTCCACTTTACATTATAAATTTTTTTATCTGGAAGAAGTTCACTGTCTCCTTGGCAAGCTGACAAAAATGCTCCCACCATCGCAATTGTAAAAACTAAAAGCAAAGCTTTAAAAATTTTTTTCATATCTACCTCTATATTTGCTTATTTTTTCTCTTCCCCAATAAAGGAATAGGTCCTTCCCCTTTCTTCAAAAACTAAGTTTGGCACAGGCTCCTTGCCCTGCTCAGTTTTCATACCATAACCAGCAAGCACAGTTTCTTCAAAGTCATCAAACTTCATTATAACTTGGTAGCCAGTCCCAGCCTTTTTTAATTCATAAGTCCCAGTAAAGTCCATGGCATTAGTCCTATCAGTCATGACAAAATTTTTATCGTCAAATTTGATAGCAATGTCATTACTTAGGTCTTTTCCGTCATCTGTATTTATCATTCTTTCTAGAGTCCAATTGATTTCACTGATTTTCTTATCTGGAAGATCTTGGTCCTTGCCTGTGCAGGCTGTAAGAATTAATCCTGCCACAAAAATTAATAACAAAACCTTTAAATACTTTTTCATATGTAACTCCTTCTTTTATTCCTTTAACTAACAAAAGTTTTCTTACTTATATTTTAGTCAACTTAGCATTTTATTGCAATCACTTGTTAATAATCGGGATAATTGGATATAAGTATAGTGTAAATTAAAACAAAAATAATTTTAGGAGGAATTGAAATGGATATAACATTTGGCGGAAATAAAGTAAATCTTGAAGGAAAAGAAATCAAAGTTGGGGACCTTGCTCCATCATTTAAGGCAGTTAAGAAGGACCTATCTGACTTTAACTCAGAAGAACTTAAGGGCAAAATCGTAGTTTATTCAGTTGCACCATCAATTGACACACCAGTTTGTGCTCTTCAAGCAACTACTTTTAACGAAGAAGCTACTAAGTTATCTGATGACGTTAAAATCGTAACTGTAACAGTTGACCTTCCTTTCGCACAAGAAAGATTCTGTTCAGTTAAAGGAATCGAAAATGCAGATATTGTTTCTGACTACAGATACAAGGAATTTGGACAAAAATTTGGCTTCATGATTGAAGAATTACAACTACTTGCTCGTGGCGTGGTAATTGTTGACAGAGACGGAAAAGTTGCTTACGTTGAATATGTTCCTGAAGTAACTAATGATGTTAACTTTGACAAGGCTCTTGAAGAAGTTAAAAAATTAAAATGATCAACATTAATTTAATTGTACTTGGCAAGATCAAGGAAAATTATTTTAAGGATGCCATAAATGAGTACAAAAAAATGCTTAAGTCTTACGCAGATTTAAGCATTTTTGAAATTATGGACGAACCCTGCCCCGAAAACTTATCAGACAAGGACATGGAGAAGGTAAAAAATGTGGAAGGCGAAAAAATCCTCTCAAAGATTAAGGATGACGCCTATGTCATTGCCCTTGAGATTGGTGGAAAGAGCCTGGACTCAGTGGCCTTTGCTGATAAAATAAATGACCTTATGATTGACGGTCACTCCAACATAACTTTTGTAATTGGTGGAAGTCTTGGACTGTCTGATGAAGTTTTAAAAAGGGCTGACTATAAGCTTAGCTTCTCCAAGATGACCTTCCCCCACAAGCTTATGCGAGTGATCTTGATGGAACAAATCTACAGAGCCTTTAGGATAATTAATAACCACCCCTACCACAAGTGATCTGACATGAAATTAAGTTCATTACAACAATGATGCTGAACTTATTTACGATTCACTAGAAAAATTATAAGGAGAATGTTTATGGAAAAAATACTTTTTTATGTAATGGAAGGCGAGAAGATGTGCTTTAACCACGCCATGTTAAATGCCGACTCCCTCCTAGAAGCTGGCAAGGAAGTAAAAATAATTCTTGAAGGCAAGTCTGTCAAACTTCCAAAAGTTTTTGATGACGAGAAAAATCCTCTTTATAAGAAACTCTTGGAGGCAGGAGTTATTGTGGGTGTATGCAAGGCTTGCTCCAAAGTCCTAGGCGTCTATGAAGATAACGAAAGGCTTGGTCTAAGGTTTTTAGATGACATGAAGGGCCACGCTGGAATGGAAAAATATGTAAGTGAGAGCTATCAAGTCCTAGTATTTTGAATCGATGATTTTATTATTTTTGACTCTTAAATTATAGGTTTAATATCTATAAGAGAAAATCCTTGAGACGATATAAGAATTTTTAGATTAAAATCTTTGAAAAAAATGTAAAAAAGATCTCATAACTAAATGGTTATGAGGTTTTTTTGTGTATCTACAAACAAAAAAGGACTCCTGTGAGTCCCTTCTTGTTACCATTTATTAAATTATTTGATTATATCTTTCCATTCTTCCATATTATTAGATAATCTTAAATACTTATGGCTATGGTAAGCTTCAACGAGTTCATAATAACCCCAATGTCCCTTATAAGACATGTCCTTGTAATTGTGAACTGCATTTTGATTTGCATCGATAAATTTTTCATCAGGATATCTGTCGTACAATTTATTTAACATTGTTGCAACTTCAGCCCTTGTAATAGTGTTGTCTGGTTTGAAAGTTCCATCTGGATAGCCTTTAATTCTTTCATTGCCATAAGCTTGATTAATTGCAGCTTCAAATTTGTGACCTTTCACATCTTCAAATGGAGCAATAGCATTGTTTTTCTTGTCAATATGACTAATTAACTCAGCAAGTTCAGCTCTAGTGATCTTGTCGTTAGGTCTAATGTTTTCGCCTTCTTTTTCTAATAAATAACCTTCTCTATATGCAGCGTTGATAGCGCCGTTGTACCACATATCTGCCTTAGTGTCTTTATAAATCTTCGAAGACTTGTCGCTTAAATCAAGTTTTTGAAGTCGTGCAACTACTGCAATTGCTTCAGCTCTTGTCATATCTCCATCAGGTCTAATAGTATCATCAGGATATCCGAAGATGTATTGATCGTGAGTGTTAATAACTTCTTTAGTTTCAACTTCTTTTTTGTCAACAGATGCATATACAGGATAAGTTGGAGTATATTCGTGAATCTTTAGTGGTGGTTTAATCTCAGGTTCAGGAATTGGAGTAGGTTCTGGTTCTGGAGTTGGTGTAGGAGTTACTTCTCCTTCCTTTACTTTAAAAGTGTAGGAAATTAGATTTGGCTTATCTTCTGGTGCAGCTTCATCTAATCCAGCTGGATCTTGTACAGCAGCAAAAGACCAATAGAACCTATCAGCTGGCATCTTATTTTCTTCTATTCCCTGATTGTCTAAGCCATAAGTGTAAAATTTTTCTTGAGGGGATAGGGCAAAGTCATAAAACCCTCCAACACTTGAAACAATTGTTATATTTTTATTTAAAGGCACATTGTCTGAAACTTTTAATCCGCTTATTTTTAGATTAATATTTGAAGTATTAAGATTGTTTACTTTTTCTACAATTTCTTTTTCAGTTTTTGTTACTCCCTTTTCATTTTTACGAACACTTACAAGAAGTACATTTGGTTGTTCTTCATTGTTTTTATTCAGTAAATATCTAGAAAATCCAGATTTATTATCTAAACTTCCTTCCTTCTTTTCAATTGTTGCTGTAAAACCTTCTAGACCTGAAAGTTCAACCTTTTTGTTTGTATCATCGATTTCTACTCCCTTAGGAAGATATAGGGCAAAAGAAATTCCTGCGTCACTTTTTATATAACTATTAGGCATTACATAATTATATAAATCTTCCCCTTGTCCTACAAGATGTATACCTAATATTTGAAAATTAAATAGTCTTTTAAACCAATCTGCATTGATTTTGCAATCTAAATCAAAAGCTTCACCCTTTTTTAATTCATCAATTTTTTTTGAATCTTTGCTATCTATTTTCTTAATATCAGCCTTGAATCTTAAATCAACAGCATTCTTTACTTCATCTTTAGTTAAAAGATCTTTTTCAGTAAAATTATATGGATTTCTGCCGTCTTGTGTCGGAATTGTATAATGTCTTTTCATTGCTTCAACAAAAAAATCCTCATTATCTTTAGGTCCATATTTAAGACTTCCGTCATCATTCATCATTAATGCAACAATCGCGATATTACATCCAGTCCATTTTGGATTTATTCCAAAATTGTACCAGCCTACACCTCTATAAGCTTCAAATTCATGGTGTGGATAATCTTTAATAGCTGTTTCATCAGGTTCTAAAACATATTCTGGAATAGTTATGTTAAATGAAGTTTTTTCCTCGCTTTGATTATAATTATCATCATATGCGATGTTTAAATTTTCAGCCTGAACCTTCTTAAGATATGACCAATAGTTTTCATTCATAATTTCATCTAATTTATTAATGAAAACATCCCTAGTTTTCTCTACTTCCTTATAAATTGGTTTACATACCTTATTTTCTCCATTGCCTTTGCATAAAGTACCAGTTTGTTCTTTTACTGTATATTTTTCTTCTTTGGTAACACCAAAATAAGCTGATGTATCTTCACTCTCTTCTGCTAATACAGAAATAGGAGAAAAACTAGTTATTACTATTGCGAAAGCAATAATGAGTGCACATAATTTTTTAATATTTTTCATTTTTAACCTCTATTCTTAATTACTCTGCAATTTCAAATAAAATATCTGGAGATGTAATTGATACAATAGGATTAGATACTAGATTCTTTTTATTACCAAAATAATAAACATCACATGCACCATCACCTTTTATTATTCTATCTTCTTCAGATGAATCCTGTGGAATTGTAATTTTATAATCAATTGAAATATTAATTTTATGACCAGCTTCTTCTAACTCAGGTTTTACAAGAGCAAAAAATCCGCCGTAATCATTCCAATTTCCTAAATTAAAAGTAAAATTAACCTTATTACCAACAATATCATTTTTTACAGAACTAATAGTATTTGTATTTTCATTAACTTCTACATTTGTTATTTCTAAACTTTGATTATTTGGAAATTCAACAGTATAAGTCGCATTTGGAAATGTATTTTCATCTTTGCCAAACATCACAAGATTTTTCCAATACATAAAAAATAATTTTGCATTTTCTAATTTGCTATATTCTTCATATGCGCCCGCAAATAAATCTCCAGCTTCTACGCTTCCTGTAAGTTTTCCTACATATGTGTCAGTAGTTCCCTCCATTAACTTTAACTCGTTTGATATAACATTATCTAATTTTACTGTACCTGTTAGTCTACTTTTAAGACCCTTAATTTCAGCATGTAAATCACTTTCTACTTTCTTGTCAAAACCTCCTTGAGCAAACACTGACGTGCTTGCAAAAACTGCCAACAACATTACTAGAGCTAAAGATAAGCTCAATGATTTTTTAATTATTTTTTTCATTTTAAACCTCCTTTTATTAAAAAATCAAAAAGAGCAAGAAAATAAAGCTATTAAATAGCCAAATTTTCTTGCTCATAAAAATTTATATTCAAATAAGGCGAAGTTATTCTTTCGCCTGAATATACACTTATAGTTGTCTGTCTGTCTGTCTGTCTGTCTGTCTGTCTGTCTGTCTGTCTGTCTGTCTGTCTGTCTTGATTTTAAAAATTCTCTTCATAACTTGTCAAGTCCTTTTTGTTTATAACATGAATATACTACTTTTACATTTTCTTTTCAACATTATAAATCATTTAAAGATATAAATATACAAAAAACTTGCCAGGTCGGCAAGTTCTCTTTCTCATATTAAAGAATCTAAAAACATCATTAGGATAAATCCAAAAACTACCCCATAAGTTGCCTCTCTCTCGTAACCATTGGAGTGGGTCTCTGGTATAATCTCGTCACTAATTACAAAAAGCATGGCTCCTCCTGCAAGGGCAAGGATGAAGCCAAGAGTTGCAGAGAAGATGGAAACAAGTCCAACTCCAAGGAAGGCTCCAATAGGTTCAACAAGTCCCGTCAAAGTTGCAATAGCAAAGGCCTTCTTGCGAGTGTAGCCTTCACGAACAAGGGCAAGGGCAACAGCAAGTCCCTCTGGCATATTTTGTAGGGAGATGCCAAGGGCAACTGAAAGACCATTTGCCACATTTTCTCCACCAAAACTTACACCAGTTGCAAGTCCTTCTGGAAAGTTGTGGATGGCAATGGCAATTACAAAAAGCCACATCTTGGATAAGTTCTTTACATTTGCTCCCTCGTGTCTATTGTCTATTAAGTGCTCATGGGGTGCAAACTTGTCGATTAAATCAAGAAGGAGAGCCCCGAAAAAAATTCCAAGTCCCGTTGAGACAACGCCCATAGTTCCATTAGCTATCTCAAGGCTTGGTATAACAAGGGAGAAGCAAGTTGCTGCAAGCATAACTCCTGCTGCAGCTGCAAGGAGAATGTCCAGTCCCTTCTGACTCACATCCTTTGTAAAAAATATAGGGATTGCACCAACCCCTGTCATAAGTCCAGGCACCACACAGCCTAGTATAAGAAAAGTTAAATTCATTTAATCACCTTAATTCAAAATTTTACCTATTAATTATAACACAATAAAATATTTAAATTTTTGCAAAAAATAAAAGCACGAAGGTCGTGCTTTATTATTACTATTTAAATTCTTATAAAGTTGTAGATTTTTATAGGGGCATAAAATCTTGCAAGCTTGTATCTTTTTATAAAGTCCTGATACCTTACAAGGTCATAGTTTCTTATAAAGTCATAAATCTTTATAAGATTATAAACTGTTAACTGCTCTTCTTATTCCACCAGCTAGTTCGTCAAAAAATCTTGAGACCTTGTCAAAGAGATCTCCTAGGTTAAAGTTTCTAATTCCACTGACAATAAAGTGTTTATCAATCCTTTGATTTCCAATAAAGATGGAAATGTTAAAAAGTTTCATTAGGATAAGAATTCCTGCTATTATTCCCAAAATTTTTAAAGCTTTTTTCATTTTATCACCTAGGTCTTTAATTCTCTTTCAATTTCCTCATAGTTTTCCATGTACTTCTTGCACTCATTTATAAAATTCTTGTCGTGGTGAAAGAATTTTAAGTGAACTAACTCATGAAGGACAACTGCCTCAATTTGTTCTAGGGGTCTTGCTGCCAGGTAGAGATTTATTTTTATATCTCCACGCTGTGGATAGCAGGTCCCCCATCTCACCTTCATCTTCCTTATCTCATAGGATTTGGCTGAGAGTCCTGTCAAGGCTTCGTATCTTGGAAAAATTTCATCCAGAACCTTCTGCAGCTCTCGTCTGTAAATTTTTTCAAGTTCTTCCTCTGAAGTGAAGTTTACCTTTTGACCAAACAAGTGGTTCTTGTAGCGTCCCCTTCTCTCATCTTCCATCTTTAGTCTCTCAATAGCTTCCTCATTGTTTTTAATAAATTCTTTTATGGCTCTGTCAGTCATAGACCTTGGAGCATAAACTTTTATGATCCCATCTTCGACCCTAAGTCTAAGGGACCTTATCTTCTTTTTATTTATTTCTATATCCATTATATCCTATAAGAGGGGAGATAAAAGTCTTGAAAAGGATTCACGGACTTTTGTAAATCTTGACCTCTTAGCATAGATTTCTTTAGTTATTTCTGTGCAATCTTCAAGATCTCTCTTAAAGTCTTCTTTTAACTTCTTATTTAATTCTTCATCATAAAGGAAGGCATTGACTTCGAAGTTTAGTTCAAAAGATCTTATGTCAAAGTTAGCTGTCCCAACTGTAGATAGATAATCATCTGCAATGACTATTTTTGTATGAAGGAAACCACCCTCGTATTGGTAGACATGGGCTCCCCACTTTAAAAGTTCTCCCAAGAAAGATAGTGATGCCCAGTGAACAAAGAGGTGGTCACGCTTAGCTGGGAACATTAAGTGAACATCAACGCCACTTAGGGCAGCAACCTTTATTGCCTTTAGAAGTCCTTCGTCGGGAACAAAGTAAGGAGTTTGGATGTAAAGTTCCTTCCTTGCAGAAGTTATAAGTTTCTCATAGCCATTTCTTATGGAGTCAGCCTTGGTGTCAGGTCCACTTGTGACAACATTTATGTCTACTCCATCTTCTAATTCTGGAAAAATTTCTGTTGTGAAGCCCTTTGTTGGAGCATCTGATGCAAACTTAAAGTCTAGGAAAAATCTCCAAGCAAGTCCATTGACTGCCGGTCCTTCAATCCTTAGGTGGGTATCTCTCCAATAGCCCATGGGACCCTTGGACACATATTCGTCTCCAACGTTGAAGCCGCCAACATAACCTATTCTCTTGTCGATTACAGCAATCTTCCTGTGGTTTCTGTAGTTGATGTGGGTGTTGATCTTATCTATAATTCCTGGGAAGAAGATGGCAAACTTAACGCCCTCTTCTTCAAGAGACTTCCTGTCCCTTAGTTTCATCTTCCTGACACCCATGCCGTCAACTAATAAGTAAACGTCAAGGCCTTCCTTGGCCTTTGACTTTAGTATATCCATAAATTCAGTAGAAAGTTCATCTGATTTAAAAATATAGTATTGAACGTAAATTGTATGTTTAGCTTTTCTCAAGTCCTCAAAGAGGGCATCAAATTTTTCGACACCGTCGTTAAAAATTTCCACCTTGTTGTCAGTGTAGAGCATTTCGTTCTCGGCCTTGTTAAACATCTCAATCATGTCGAGATATTCTGCCGTTCTTTTTTTTGAAAACCTAAAGTTTTTATTCTTTATGTCTCTTAATTGGGCCTGGGACTCTTTGCTTAGGATTTCATCTTTCTTACTTTTGCCGCTAAATATCTTGGACTTTGAAATGTCCTGACCTATAAAAAGATAGAAGATAAATCCAACAACTGGCAAGAAGTTAATAGCCATTACCCATAAAAGTGTGGATGTTGGCTTCTTGTTGTCAAATACAATTATAAAAGTAGATACTAATAAATTTATAATAAATAGTATTGAATAAACTTGGGCAAAGTTTTTCAACATCCCAAAATATGCACTAAACATCTTCTGCTCCTTTCATAAAATTATTTATTTTTCTTTGATTTATATCTAGTTTGTGAATTTAAAATTTTCTTTCTAAGCCTAAACTCGTTAGGTGTAATTTCTATTAGTTCGTCGTCTTCAATAAATTCTAGAGCTTCTTCAAGACTCATCTTTTTTACTGGAGAAAGTCTTAGGGCCTCGTCAGAACCTGATGCCCTTACGTTAGTTTGCTTCTTTGACTTAGTAACCGAAACTTCGATTTCAACACCTTTTGGTGATTCACCAACAACTTGACCTTCATAGACATCTTCACCTGGCTCAACAAATAGGGTTCCACGTTCTTGGGCATTGTTTAGTCCATAAGCTGAAGCAGTACCTGTGTCAAAGGAAACTATAGAAGCATTGACCCTTCTTGGGATATCTCCCTTGAAAGGCACATAGGATTCAAAAATAGAATTTAGGATTCCGGAACCCTTAGTGTCAGTCATAAATTCAGTCCTGTAACCAATAAGTCCCCTTGATGGAATGATAAATTCAAGCCTTTGGTAACCACCATTAGGCTCAACAATATTAACAAGTTCTCCCTTTCTCCTGCCAAGTTTTTCTATAACAGATCCAGCGTAAACATTGTCAACATCAATAGTAACTCTTTCTGTTGGCTCTAACTTTTTACCATTTTCATCAAACTTATAAAGAACTTGTGGCTTGGAAACTTGGAATTCATAACCTTCACGCCTCATGTTTTCAATTAAAACTGAAAGGTGAAGTTCTCCCCTACCAGAAACCTTAAAGGAATCAGTGGAATCAGTTTCTTCAACTCTTAGTCCTACGTCAGTTTGTAGTTCTCTATTTAGTCTTGCCTTGATTTGTCTTGAAGTCAAGAACTTTCCAACCCTTCCTGCAAAAGGCGAATCATTTACAGAGAAGTTCATGGAAATTGTTGGCTCAGAAATTTTTACAAACTCAAGGGCTTCTGTATCTTCTGTTGAAGTAATAGTATCTCCAATGTTGATGTCTTCGATACCTGTTACTGCAACAATGGAACCTGAACTTGATGAATCAACTTCAACTCTGTCTAGGCCTTCAAACTCATAGATTTGTGCAATCTTAATGTTCTCTTGAAAGTCTGGATCAAGTTTATTAACCCTCACAAGCTTGTCGTTTTCGTTAATAATACCTTGTTCAATTTTTCCAATACCAATTCTTCCAATGTATTCATTGTAGTCAATTGTAGAAATTAGAAGTTTAAAAGATTCATCATCTCTTTGTTCTGGACCTGGGATGTAATTAATAATAGTTTCAAAAAGTGGGTCCATGTTTTCCATCTTGTCATCTACATCAAGAGCTGCAATACCTTGCTTTGCTGATGCAAATACAAAAGGACATTCAAGAACAGATTCGTCAGCACCAAGTTCGATAAATAGGTCAAGAACTTCGTCCACTACTTCAAGTGGTCTTGCTTCAGGTCTATCTACCTTGTTGATGCATACAATAACTGGAAGGTTAAGTTCAAAGGACTTCTTTAACACAAACTTAGTTTGTGGCATTGGACCTTCAAAGGCATCTACTAATAGGACAACACCATTTACCATTTTTAAAACACGTTCAACTTCGCCACCGAAGTCAGCATGTCCTGGAGTGTCAATAATATTGATCTTAACTCCATTGTGATTAACAGCAGTGTTCTTAGAAAGGATAGTAATACCTCTTTCCTTTTCAATGTCATTTGAGTCCATTACCCTGTCCTTAACTTGTTGGTTTTCCCTAAAGATCCCTGATTGTCTTAATAGGGCATCAACTAGGGTAGTCTTACCGTGGTCAACGTGGGCAATAATAGCTATATTTCTTATATCTTGTCTTTTCAAAAATTCTCATCTCATTTCTTCATGTTTCTATCCTATTTTAAGCTTAAATAAAAAAAAGTGCAACAAAAAAGACCTATAAACTGTGATTTTATCAGTTAATAGGTCTTTTTTTTATAAATTTAATGGTAACGACAATAGCAACTCGTTGCTATTGGAGTGGTCTTCACAGTGAAGACGAGCCTAGCGATGGCTGAACTGATGAAGAACCTTATGCAGGGAACAAGTCTGATGCGATTTATTAATGAGCATCAGACTTGTGACTCGCACTTACTTTTTAAACCTTTCAACCAATTCATCGAAAGTAACTTCTTCCTGATCTCCTGTCTTCATATCCTTTAAACTATATTTTCTAGTTTTTATTTCTTCTTCGCCAAGAACTATTACATAGTCAACCTTTGTTTGGTCTGCGTACTTAAATTTCTTCTTTAATTTTGCAAATTCTGTGTATACAGAAACCCTTACTCCCTTTTCTCTAAGTTCACTTAGAAGTTTAATTCCGTCGTGGATGCAGTCATCCATTGGGATAATTAAAAGGTCAACTAGGGATTTTTCTTCACTAGAAATTATTTTTGCTTCATTTAATTGGTAGAAAAGTCTTGAAAGTCCAATAGAAATTCCAACTCCTGGTAGGGTCTTGTCTGTGTAATAGCTTGCAAGGTCTTCGTATCTTCCACCTGAGCAAACTGATCCAATTTTTGGATAGTTATCAAGGGTAGTTTCATAAACTGTGCCTGTGTAGTAGTCTAGCCCCCTTGCAATCTTTAGGTCAATGTCAAAGCAATCTTCATCTATGCCAAAGTCTCTCATGTAACCAATAACTTGTGTAAGTTCATCAAGTCCTTCTAGGAAGATCTCATCTTCTATTTTTAATTCTCTTAATTGTTCAAGAATTTCATCTACAGATCCATCGATTTTTATAAATTCTAGGATTTTTTCTCCAGAATCTCTTCCTATTCCATTTTCTCCTAGTTCTTCAAGGACACTTTCTTCTCCAATCTTGTCTAGCTTGTCAACTGTCCTAAGTACATTCATGGAGTCTTCGATGCCAAGTGATGAGAAGAAGCCCTTTAGGATCTTTCTGTTGTTAAGGTGGATTGTGAAATCCGTAAATCCTAATTCTTTAAAAGTGTGGAAGATTACAACTGGGAACTCTGCATCATTTACAAGAGAAAGTTCTCCCATGCCAATTGTGTCAATATCACATTGATAGAACTCTCTAAAACGTCCCTTTTGAGCCTTTTCTCCCCTGTAAACTTTTCCTATTTGATATCTTTTAAATGGGAAGGATAGGTCGTTCATGTGTTCAACAGTATATCTTGCTAGGGGAACTGTTAAGTCAAACCTAAGACTCATGTCAGTGTCTCCCTTTGAAAACCTGTAAATTTGTTTTTCAGTTTCTCCACCGCCCTTGGCTAGTAGGACTTCAGATTTTTCTATAACTGGAGTATCTATGGGCAAGAAGCCGTGCTTTTCAAAATTTTTTCTTATAATGTCTTTCATCTCGTTGAAGAGAATTTGATCCTTTGGTAGTAGTTCCATAAAGCCTGGAAGGGTTGATGGTTTTACAATTGTCATAATATCACTCCTGTTTATAAATTTTCATTTTTCTTCTTATTAATAATTATAATTTTATCACATTTAGTGAGCTTTTTGTACTTTTGTCTGCTATTATATGAAAGTTTTAATCTTTGTATATAAGTTTATTGAATTTTAAAGTTTTTCTATATTAATTAGATAAAGTCTTTGACTTGATAAGCTTTATCCCTTATAATCAAATGGTTAATATATTTAAAATATTAATAATATTTTTTAGGAGGAAAAAAGATGGAAAGAATGGTAATCGAGTTCGGCATGTTCGAAACTCTACTACTTGGCGTATTAGCCATTTATCTGGGCGATTTCATGAGAAAGAAATTCCCTGTCCTAGTTAAGTACTGTCTGCCTTCAGCCGTAGTTGGTGGCACTATTGTATCTATTATAACTATGCTTTTATACTACGCAGGCATAATGGAACCTAACTTTGACTTTAAGACAGTTAACACTTTATTCTATTGTCTATTCTTTGCAGCTAGTGGAGCTGCAGCCAGCCTTGCATTATTAAAACAAGGTGGAAAGCTTGTAGTTATCTTTGCAGCCTTAGCTGCCCTACTTGCTGCTTGTCAAAACGCAGTTGCACTTGGAGTTGGTAATGCTATGGGAGTTCACCCACTGATTTCAATGATGACTGGTTCAATCCCAATGACTGGTGGACACGGAAACGCAGCAAGTTTCGCACCAATAGCTGTTAAAGCTGGTCAATCTGCTGCTATGGAAGTTGCTATTGCATCTGCCACTTTTGGACTTATTGCAGGTTCACTTATTGGGGGACCTTACGGTAACTTTATAGTTAAAAGATTTGGATTCGAAGATCCAGAGCTAGACAATCAAGATACAACTATTATTGATACTGCTAAGACTGTTTTGATGAACAAGAAGACAGTGGTTTCTTCTGTCAATATGTTGGTCCTTGCTTGTGGTATTGGTCAATTATTTTTCTTAGGTCTACAAAAGGCTGAGGTTAATATTCCAATTCACGTTTGCTGTATGCTTGGTGGTATCCTTGTGAGAGTTTTCCTTGACAAGACTGGAAGAGCCGAAGATTCACTTCTTGAAGCAATTGATACTGTTGGAGATTTTTCTCTTGCACTTTTCGTATCTATGTCAATTGTAAGTATGAAGTTGTGGCAACTTGCAGACCTAGGACCTCAACTACTTGTACTTCTTCTTGCACAAGTTGTTCTTGTTCTAGTATTCACATACTTCTTGACATTTAGACTACTTGGCAAGAACTACGACTCTGCTGTTATGGCAGTAGGTCACCTTGGCTTCTCAACAGGAGCTGTTCCAGTTTCTATGACTACAATGAAGACAGTTTGTGACAAGTACAGATTCTCTAAACTTGCTTTCTTCGTTGTTCCTGTAATTGGTGGATTTATTTCAAACTTAACAAATGCACTAATTATTACAAAATTTTTGGACATTGCTACAAAAATGGGCATGGGTATGTAATTTAAAATTTAATAATTCTTAAATAATATTTGAAATTTATTTTTGAAAATGTAAAAGGGCTAGTAGTAAAAACTATTAGCCCTTTTCTTATTTTATTATTCTATTTATTTATAAATTTTATTCTTAGTAAAGTCCTGAAGATTTTTCAGAAGTATCGATGAAGATATTCTTAACTTGTGAGTAAGCATCTAACATCATCTTGTGGTTTTCTCTACCAATACCAGATTTTTTGTAGCCTCCAAAAGGTGCTCCTGCTGGAAGTTGGTTGTAAGTGTTAACCCAAACTCTACCAGTTTCAATTCCTCTTGCAACTCTTATTGCCTTGTTGATGTCTCTTGTCCATACAGCTCCTGCTAGACCATAGTCTGAATCATTTGCCATTTTTACAACTTCGTCTTCATCCTTGAACTTGATTACAACTGCAACTGGTCCAAAGATTTCTTCTCTTGCAACCTTCATGTTGTTGTCAGCATTTGTGATAAGAGTTGGCATTGTGAAGTAACCATTTTCTGTACCATTCTTTGTAGCTTTTTCGCCACCAACTGCAATTGTTGCTCCTTCTTTTCTAGCAACTTCTACATAACCAAGAACTTTTTCAGTTTGAGATCTGTTTACTTGAGCTCCAACTTGAGTGTCTTCTTCCCAAGGTAAGCCAACCTTGATGTTCTTGAATTTTTCAATTGCCTTTTCAACAAATTCATCGTATATATTTTCGTGAACAAAAACTCTTGAACCTGCACAGCATACTTGACCTTGGTTAAATAAAATACCCATAGCAAGACCGTCTATTGCAAGGTCCATGTCGCAGTCATCAAAGAAGATATTAGCTGATTTACCACCAAGTTCTAGAGTAGCTGGAATTAATTTTTCTGCTGCAGCTCCTGCAATTTTGTAGCCAACTTCAGTTGAACCAGTGAAGGCAAGTTTTGAAAGTCCTTCATGGTGTTGTAGGTATTCACCAGACTTTGATCCAGAACCTGTAACAACGTTAATAACTCCCTCTGGAACAACGTCTTTTATTAACTTCATAAGTTCTAGAAGTGAAAGAGAAGTTGTTGAAGATGGTTTAATGACTACTGCATCTCCTGCTGCTATAGCTGGAGATAATTTCCATGCTGCCATTAGGAATGGGAAGTTCCATGGAATAATTTGTCCAACAACTCCAAGTGGTTCACGAAGAACAATTGATAGAGTGTTGCCATCAATAGCATTTGCAGTTCCTTCTTCAGCTAGGATTGCTCCTGCAAAGTATCTAAAGTGTTCTGATGCTAGTGGGATATCAACGTTTCTTGTTTCCCTAATTGGCTTACCATTGTCAAGTGTTTCAACCATGGCAAGGTGGTCAGCATTTTCATCAATAATATCAGCAATCTTGTTTAATATTTTTGCTCTTTCATATCTATTTGTCTTTTTGAATTCGTGGAAGCCTTCCCAAGCTGCCTTAACAGCCTTGTCTACATCAGCTTCTGATGCTTGAGCAATTGATGCAAGTTTTTCGCCATCAGCTGGACAAAATACATCTAAAGATTCTCCATTTTCACCTTCAACAAATTCGCCACCAATAAATAGGCCATACTTTTTATCTAAATTAATCTTTGGTTTAGTCATATTACACTCCTTACTTTATTTTAATGTGTCATATAAAGCTTTCATATAAGAAATACCCCTCATAGTAATTTTAAAAACCTATAAGTATATATTTTAAATTTTTTACTTAGAGAAAGCTATGTGATTTTTTCCATTAAAAAAAGACTCTTTTCGAGTCTCTTTTTTAAAATTTCTAATTGATTTCCTTTATCATCTTTACTTTAAGTGTCCCATTCTAAATATAAAATTTCTCCCTTATCCTCATCAAGTATTAGGGCTACGAAATTTCCATACATTCCTGCAAAAACATATTCTGAAGTTGCTTTAAAATAAATTTTATTATTTAAATCAAGAGAAGGATCAAAGCCTCTCTTTTTAACTTGTAAGTAACAAGTTTCTATTTGAGATTTTCTATTTTCATCTGTAATCTCATAATCCTCTAGTTCTTCTTTTATTTTTCCAAGGTCTTCCTTGTCAAAAGAAAATAAAATTGCAGCTTCGCCGTCTCCATGAAAGCTTGGCTCCTTATAGAGTTCTCTTTCCCTCTTCACAGACTTGGGAAATCTTATTCCAAATTCATTTTCCACTTCCTTCACTGCCTGGTCTCTTGGGTCAGACAAGAAGTATAAAAGTGGTATAGCGGCAAGAAAAATTATAAACATGGTAATTAAAATTTTTTTAAATTTTTTATCAGTCATCTTCATCACCCTCGTAGCGTAAAATATCTCCAACTTGACAATCTAGGACCCTGCAAATTTCTGAAAGGGTAGAAAACCTTATGGCCCTGGCCTTATTTGTCTTTAAGATAGAAAGATTTGAAAGACTAATGCCAACTTCTTCAGATAGTTCTGTCAAAGTCATCTTGTTCTTTGCAAGTTCAACATCTAAATCAACAATTATTTTTCCCATAGTCCACCTCAAATCGTAAGATCATTTTCTTCTTTTAGGGCAATCCCCTCTTTTACAAGGTCACACAAGAGAAGAAAAATTTGTCCCACAAGCATTGACACAAGACCTATCCCAATAAAAATAAGATTTGTTATGGAACCGTCAAGGTTGAAGTTGGTATAAATAATGGCGAGAATAGACAAGAGAAAAATTCCTATAAAAGATAGGGCCACCACTTGAAGGCTAAAGAGGGTCCTACTTTCAAAAACCCTGTCCTCCCCATAATTTTTTAATGCTAAGAGTCCAAAGACTAGAGCAATTATAAGACCCAAGACCATGGCCTGGCACAAGACCATCATGGGGTACTGCATATTCATAAACATGGGGTAGATGCTTGCCATTATCTTGGAAAATTTATAAACTCCATAGAATCCACAAGTTAAGATAAAAATCGCAAGAATCAAAAGTCCACCAATAAATTTAACTCTAAAAGATTTCATGATAAGCTCCTTTCTTTTTCTTAATTATAATACCTAATTTTACGTTTTTCAATAATTTTTTATTGTTTATCAATAAAAAAATCGCCGAATAATATTCAAATAATTTTTTTCAAGAAAAAAGTCTGCGGTTTTAACCACAGACTTTTAATAAGAAAGTTTACTATTATTTATTTTTTGTTAATTTCTTTTTTTAAGGCAGCTAGTTCTTTCTTTAATTCTTCAAGTTCTTTTTTTAGAGCTTCATCAGCATCAATTTTTGCCTTTTGATTTTCTTCCTTTAATTTAGCAACTTCTTCTTTTAAAGCCTTTATCTCTTTTTCAGAATCATTTTTTATCCTAGTTACTTTTCTTTCAAGGTTAGTTTTAGATTTTTTGACATCGTAAAAATCATTAGAAAGATCCTTAATATCATTCATAAATCTTTCCACGTCCCTCACAGTTGCAAATGGAAATTCTACAAATTTTTCTGCAAATCTTTCTTTGTATAGAGCCTTATTTTCTTCTACCAAATCTATTACTTCTTGGACCTTTTCCTTGTAGTCATTGGAATTTATAAGCTCCTTATAGGCTTCTTCAAAATTATTCATGTAGAATCTATAGAAATCTGCAAAGTCTTCTAAGGAATCTGCTGTTTCAAGTCCATCTATATAAGCCCTTTGTGCCTTTAGGGCTGTTTCTTGATTTTTCTTTTCAAGGAATAGGTTAAGGTCTAACAATTTAATTTCAAGTTCAAGATAATTTTCTAGGTCTTTTTTAGTCTTGGCTTTTTCTTCTTCACTTATACCAATAGTTGGCATTTCGTAAATCTTATCAATAATTCCTTGATAAAAATCCCTTACATCTTCAACTAAAAGTTCTGGCCTGTTTTTTATTGCATTTTCATAAAAATCAATTGATCTCTTAGAATTTTCGATTGCTGGCTTAATGAATTTCTCTAAATTAAAGTTTTCTAAAATTCTGTAATAAGTATCTGGGATCAATTTGAAGAAATATTTTTTAGACATTTCCACTAACTCGTCACTATAAAGCTCAAACAATGCAATTAATTTATTTTGTGCAGCAACAAGGTCAAGATCCTTGTAGAAATCGTCATAAGCAAGGTAGAGCTTATTTAAAAACTCTATGTTTTTCTCATAACTTTCAATAGAATCCTTGTATCCTGGCATTTGTGTGAAAAATTCTCTAAAATAATTTTCAAAATTTTCATTGAATTGTCCATAATCTTTTAAAAAGTCCATTGGATTTTTAAAGTTATTCATATACACATTTGAATAAAGTGGATTGAAAGTACCAAAGTTAAAAGACTTAATAAATTTGTTGTAAGCTTCCTTTTGGTTCTCATAAATATTTTTTTGCATCTCCATCATATCTTCAAAAAAGTTTTTATTATACATTGCGCCCTCCTCTTTTTTAACATTTCACTTTTACAATATTTAGTTTATCATGTTACACCAATACTTTAATATAGTCAAGCCATGATTACATTTTCCCGCGAAATATATAAAATTTTACATATTCTTTACATATCTTAGCTTCTTCCCTTGTAATATTCTTACCCATTTTAGAATAATCATTTATATTTAGTAACAAAATTTATCTAATTCACACTTTTAGTAAAAAAGATTTTTCTTATCATAAAAAGTGTTCATACTTCGCCTAATTAACAAGCTTCCTTTATAATTTTTGGTCCTTATGTTATAATATATGTAAGAAAAAATTTTAATTAGGGGGAGGACGTACATATTATGGAAAAACCTTGGGAGTTTGATGATTTTATTTTTGACGGCGATGTTCTAAAGGGAATGACAAGAAAGGGCAAAGACAAAATCAAAAATGAAGAATTATTTGATATGGTAGTGCCTACTGAAGGACCTGATGGAACTAAGATTAGAGTAATTGGAGAACAATGTTTCTTTAGAAGAAAACTTAACTCTGTTGTAATTCCTGAAACTGTAGAAGAAATCCAATACGAAGCTTTCGGTGTTAACAACCTTACTGAAGTAGAAATTCCTGATTCAGTTAAGAAGATTGACGCTTACGCTTTCTACAGAAACAAATTAACTGACGTTAAGTTACCAGAAGAAGTTGAATTTATCGGTGACAATGCTTTCTCACTAAATCAAATTGGTGAAATTGCTATTCCTGATACAGTTGAATTCATTGGTGTAAGTGCTTTCTACAAGAACAATCTTACAGAAGTTAACTTACCTAAGAACATTAAAGAAATCGACATGTATGCATTCAGAAAGAATAACATTCATGAAGTTGAAGTTCCAGCTGGTATTGAAAAACTTGACCACAGAGCTTTCGAAGAAAACACTGTTGTTAAAGAAGCTTAATATTAATTATAAACTGTTGCTTTGGGGCAACAGTTTTTTTTATTGCTTTTTTACAATTGCAAATTAAGCCATAAAAAAGCTGTCAGACTTCTGACAGTTTTCTAAATTATTTTACATTTCTATTTTTGTTCCTATTCCCTTTTCCTTGGCAAGTTGGTAGACCTTTTCACCTGCCACAAGATCTAGACCTGCAAATCCCACAGTCTTAAACCAAGTTATCTCTTCCTTGGACTCTCTTCCCACTTCTTTTCCTAGTAGGAGGTCGCCAAGTTCGTGGGCAACTTTCTCTTTAGAAATTTTTCCTTCACTTATTGGAATTATAACATCTCCTGCTTCTTCAATTACACCTTCATTTGTATCGGTAAATATCTTATCAGCCCTAATCAAAAAATCTGAAGGAGTTTCCTGCATGTCAGGCGTATAAGACCCAACGCTGTTGACATGGACACCCTTCTTCACCTTGTTGCCATCAAAGACTGGCTTCTTGGAAGTTGTGACAGTAGTTATTATGTCTACCTCTCCTAGAACTTCATCAATCTCTTTAATAGCAAGTATCTTTGCCCCGTAATCTTTTAATTTTTCATCCATTTCTCTAGCGAAGGCCTCTGCCCTCTCGTAGTTCACATCATATACGTAGGCTTCTTCTATATCTCTTACTGCAAGAACTGCCTCAAGCTGCGTTCCAGCTTGTCCACCAGTTCCTATTAAGAGAAAAGATTTTGCATCTTCATTGGCTAGGACTTCTGTGGCTGCACCTGACACTGCTCCAGTCCTTAACCTTGTGAGGATTGTTCCATCAAGGATTGCCTTTACAAATCCATTATCCTTGTCGATTAAAATCATTGTTGATGGAGAAGTAACAAGACCCTTCTCAATGTTTTCTGGATAGATGTCAATTATCTTCATGCCAAGGGCATTCTTGTCCTTGATGAAGCCTGGCATAAAAATTGCAGTGCTTGATGAGTCTTTGTCTACGTCGATCACAGTTCTTAAAGGTATGTCAGAACCACCATCGCTGTAACTCTTTAAGGCTTCCTTGTCTGCCTCAATTATATCTTTAATGTCAACTGCTTTTAAAATATCTTCTTCCCTTAAAATTAATATTTCCATGATTACCTTCTTTCTTTACCGTCATTTTTATAAAACTATCAAGTTTAATTTCTTTTTTATGAACCTCAAGATTATAGAAGTTAAAAGAGAAATTATAAAAACTCCAATAATTTCTACTAAGCAAACTAAGACTTTCTCTGGTCCGTCGACGTTTGTATAGATAAGCTCATTCATTGCTAGAAAATCTAAAAATCCAACGTGAATTATATAAATAACAAATATATTTTCTGACACTAATTTTAAAAAATTTTTAAATCTCTCACTCTCAAATTTTGCCTTCATAGCTAGTCCAAAAAGTGAATATGCAAGACCAAAGTTTAAAATATTAGCCCCTTCCCAGGCATATAAGTTTAATTCTTCCCTGCTCATGACAAAGACACTTACAAGTAAGAGCAAGTAGGATACCAGAAAAATTAAAATATAAAATATGGACTTCTTTGCAATAATCTTAGACTTATACTTATTAAAATATCCTCCTAAGAGGGCAAAGAGTATGAAATTATAAGCCCCACTTAGCTCATAATACCTTAATATCTTAAGTAGTTCTATATTGAAGAGATTAATAATAAAAGTTAGGGTCAATGGAATTATCATCCACACACCCAAGAGATACTTTAACTGTCCCTCTTCCTTTTTCACAATAAAATTCCCCAAGGGCGCAAAGATGTAAATAAAAATTATTATGAAAATGTAGTAAAGGTGGTCTTTATAATTTCCCTTTAAAAGATCCTCTTTAATTATTAGAAAATCAATTTCATTGTGATAATAATATTTCATATACAAGCAGGAGAGAAATCTATAGAAAGCTTCTGCCAAGATAAAGTAAATTAAAAATTTTATAACTTGTGTCCAAATTTTTTTATAAGATATCTCATCTCTTGTGTATAGGAGATATCCACTTGCCATGGCAAAGACTGGCACACAAAACCTAAAAAGAGAACCTGCACACACAAAGAAGATTTGTGATGGAGATCCAAGCTCATATCCTCCTCCAGGCGCAAAGACGTGAATGGAAATTGTGGCTATTATGGCAATAAATTTAATGAAGTCTAAATTGTAATCCCTTGTGGACCCTTTCATACCTATCTCCTCAAATAATTTTAATTTAATTTTATCATATAGGCAGTCTTTTACAATGAAAGTGACCTAAGATTTTTTTCTTATTTAATGTTAGGGATTCTTATTTTATTTATTAATTAAAGACTTAGGATTTTATTTTTAAGATGAATATTTTTTTATTTTTTTTCATATTTCTTTTTTGTGCTCTATGATTTTCTTTTTTCATTTTACAAGATCTGTCAAAGTCAATAAAAAAAGACGCCGATCTCTCGACGCCTTAAAAATTTATTTTTTATTCCTTATCTAAGTAGTATTTTGATCCAAGTTCGCCCCAAAATATTCTCATGTTATCTTCACTAATATATAAATTACTTGTCCTTATACCTGGATGTTTACCATAGAAGAAACCAGTTTGTCCATAAGAATCACCTGGCCAATTTAAATCCAGATACTTTCCATCTTCTCTATAATAACCTATTTGATCTTTATAAAATTTTGATTTTGGATCCTCAGTTAAGACTATCTTATAAATTATCTTAAATTTGTTTTTTTCAACATTAGTTATTTCTGCATATACATCTGCTTCTTCATCTTCATAAGTGTCTTTTCCATGCCATCTTCCAACTAATAATGGTCCAATATTTTTTAAAGAATTTTGCTTCTTTGCATCTTCTGATTCATCTGCAAGAGACTTTTGACCACTTGGTTTTTTATTTTCAATAGCCACAGGAGCAGCTGGTTTTTTATTTTCACTTGAATTGTAAGAAGTTACACCAAATTTTGAAGTGCCATTCTTTCCATACTTATAGAAGTCATCAAAAACTGTATTAGTAAGGTCCCTAGTTGTGTCAAATCTCTTTACATTGCCATTGGCTTCCATCTTATCTGTTGCAAGGTTAATTGTGTATTTTGAAATAACAGATCCCTTGTTGTCATAATAGTAAACAACCTTGTAAAAGGCATTGTACTTTGGATTTTCACCAATATAAACTGCCCTGTAGTCATTAGAGTAATCAACATTTTCTCCAAAGGCTTCAGCAATTGCCCTTAGAGGCACGAAAGTTCTAGAGTCTGTAATTTCTGCAGGAGCATCTAGATCAATTCTCTTTCCACTTACATACATGTTCTTTGAATCAATAGTGAGTTCAACCTTAGTGTTTCCCTCTGTCATTGTTACCTTTCTAGTATCTCCATCCCAGCTAACATCATAGCCAAGTTCTTCAGCTATAAATCTAATTGGCACATAAGTCCTACTTTTTTTAATATAGGGATCTACATCACTATAAACAATATGATCATTAATAATAATTCCATTTAAAGCTATGTTTTTTCTCTCATTTTTTTGAGCAAAAACATTCACTGTTGAAAGAATCATTAACAAAGATAGAAACAAAACTAAAAATTTTTTCGTCTTCTTCATAAAATCCTCCTTTTAATAAATAGTTAGTCAACGTTTTCATCACCTTAAATTGTATTTCATGGCCAATTTATTGTCAAGCTTCCTTTTAATTATAAGGCTTTCACCGAGACTAATAAAAATTTATTTAAAATACATTTTAAGTTTTTCTTATTAGAAATTGTTTTTACATTTTAAATTTAGTCCAGTTGAAAAACTTTATCGCAAGTAAAAATAATATTTTAAAATTTTTCATTCTCTTTAACTTATTTAAAACTTTATAAATTTTTTTAACTCATTTTAGCTTTATGGCTTTCTCTGTCTTAAGGCAAGCTAAAAGATAAATAAAAAAGACGCCGATCTCTCGACGTCTAAAAAATTTATATTATTTTATTACATTCTATTAAGTTGAACCATTTCGTTAAATGTTTCAAGTTGAGTCTTAGCTTGACCAAAGTCAGTCATTTGTTGGTCATAACCAAGTTTGATTAGTGGAATACCAGCTTTTTCGTAAGCTTGTTTTAATGATGGATATTCCATTTCTTCTGTATCGTTGAATGTCATCATGAATACTAGACAACCATCAGCGTCGTTATCAAGAGCTAGGTCAACAACATATTTTGGTCTCTTCCAAATGTCTGGATCGTAAAGAATTGGATCTTCGTCCATTCTTGCGAATTGATCAGCAAGTGCCATGTATGGATCTTCGATTGAAGTATCAACATCAACCTTGAATCCTCTTGATTCAGCTGCAACGTCGTCTGCAACTACGCAAACATTGAAGTTGTCAAGAACTTCTAGAAGTGCAGGGTTATCAGTTATAATACCAGAAGTTACTACTCTTGGTCCCTTGCATTCTTCTTTTGGCATAGCCTTAAGAGCTTCAATAAGTTCTTTTAACATCTTGTTGTGTTCGTCTTTTAGCATGTGGTGTGATGCCTTAAGAACGTTACTTCTGTCAGATGCCTTAATAGTTTGAGAATAGTCTCCACAAAGTTTAACAAATTCTCTCTTAAGAGCTCTGTTTTCGTTATAAACTTCGAAAGCCTTCTTAAGGTTTTCGTCAGTAATCTTAACGTCACAAACTTCTTCAAGTCTTTCAGCAGCTTGTTTGAAGATTGTAGCGTTGTATTTTCTACCAAATTCTTCTTTTCTGTGTTGTGCGTGGTTTAAGAATACCATAGGAATCTTTCTACCTACAGAAACTTTGTAGTTTTGAGAGAATGGTCTTAGTGTATCATCAAGTGTTGTTATCATTGATGCGCTAAGTCCGTCAAGTGATCCGTCAAGACCCATTTCTAGACATCTAAGTGCTAGTGAGTAGTAGAATGTTGGGAAGTATTCTTTAGCCTTATCAATTGGGCCTTGTCCTCCCCAAACTCCGTAAGGTACAAGTCCACCTGCATAGATAATTTCTTCAGGTGCGTAGTAAGGGAAAACACCAACTACTTTTTTACCTTCTGCAAGGTACTTGTCGATTTGTTCTCTTCCGTTTTCTGCTATATGTTTAAATTCTTTTAATAATTCTTTTATATCAGTCATTTTGCACCCCTATTAAATTGTAGTTTTAGACCAGTCAGTTTCTTTAGTGTTTTCGAAGTTAGTGTAGATATCTTCGCCCTTAGCAATTCTATCTGCCTTTCTTTCGTTCATAATTTCCACTAAACCTTGAACTCTTGTCTTGTATTGTTCTTCAGAGAAGTTTCTTTCGTCAGCTTGGTCACCGTCGAAGTGAACTACTGGAATATCAAGGTCTTCTCTCCATCTTCTTTCGATTTCAGGCATTGCTCCTGACCATGGTTTACATGATCTGTTGTAGTTAACAAGTGCTCCAGAAACTCCGTTTTCTTTAGCCATTGTTTCTCTCCATTCAACACCGTCTTCGATACATACTGAACAAGGTGCCTTACAGTAAGCTGCAGCCATTTCTCTAACAGTTGTGTATTGGAAACCGAAAGCAGGTGCATATACTACTGCAGTTACGTTAACTCCATTTTGTTTTAATGGTTCAAATAAGTGTCTAAGTCCTGGCCAGCAAGGGATACCTTCAAATAGGATTCTATGTTCTTCTGGGTATTCCCAAGTAGAAGTTCCTTCCTTAACTGATTGTTCGTATTCAGCTGCTAAAAGTTCAAAGCCTTCAGCTGCATCAATTTCACATCTTGCAGCAACAATGTCTGCCATGTGGTTAAATAGGTCAAATCCAGAAAGTGGAGATGGTTCGTAAGCCATGTATGAACAAGCCTTTAACCATGCAGCAGCAGTTCTGTTTGCAATTTTACAAGCTTCTTCGAATTTCTTTTCATCAAACTTCTTACCAGTAAGTTTTTCAAGTTGGTGAATAGCATATTCGAATTGGCCCATTAAGTAATCAACTTTTTCTTCAGGTACATCAACTGTATTTTGGAATGGAATGTCAATCATGATCATTGGAATGTCGTGCATTCTTGCAATATTTTCATACCATTTAGTCATCATGTTACAGATGTTGTTACAGCAAAGTACGAAGTCTGGTTGTGGCATCTTTCTAGAGTCAGTTGGTTCTCCAGCTGCGTAAGCAAGTGAAATTCTTGCGTAACCACAAATGTCGTTGTCGTATCCCATATCTTCAGCAGTTTGACAAAGTCTTAAACCGTCTTTTTTAGCTGCAGTTGTAGCTGCGTGGTTTTCTGGATATACAGCGTGTAGTCCAAATGCCTTTGCAAGCTCAATAGGGAATTTAGATGATGACCATCCAACTAGTTCTCCTCTTTTTTTAGCATCCCATGCTGCTCCGTAAACTCTATCTACTACATTTCTTAGCGCTTGAGCTGCAGGAATGTTTCCTTCGATTGGTCTTGGTTTTTTACCAGGTATTTTTTGAATTTTTTCAGCCATAGTTTACCTCCTAAAATAAATTATGCATTAGCCTTTTCTTTTTTTAATTTTTCCAATTTACACTTTTGATATCCAAATAGCGCTGCTCCAAGAGCACCATTTAGTTGACATAATGGTGAAGTGTAGATCTTGTGACCTGTATTTTCTTCAAGGGCTCTTACCATGCCCTTATTTAAAGCAACACCACCAGTAAATATTATGTCATCATTTAAACCAACCCTCTTTGCAAGAGAACCAACTCTTGCTGCTATTGATTGGTGAATCCCCTTAACTATATCTTCAATCTTTGTTCCACTTGCTAGCTGCGAAATAACTTCTGATTCTGCGAAAACTGTACAAGTAGAAGAAATACTAACGTCTTTAGTTGACAGTTTGTCTAACTCTTCTAGCTTAGAAACATCTACTTCAAGAACCTTTGCGATAACATCTAAGAATCTTCCAGTTCCAGCTGCACACTTGTCATTCATAACGAAGTTTTCAAGCATACCATTGTCTCCAATTTTTAGAGCCTTGGCATCTTGTCCCCCAATATCAATGATTGTGCGAACATTTGGGAATAAGAAGTATGCGCCCTTAGCGTGACAGGAAAGTTCAGACATTTGGAAGTCAGCTTCTTCTAGTGAAGATCTGCCGTATCCAGTAGCCATAACATAGGAAATATCCTCCCTTGTCATGTTTGCATTTTCTAGAGTTTCTTTAATAGTTCTTGATGGACCACTAGTTCCAGCTCCTACATCTATACAAGAGCTTGAAATAATCTCCTTGCCATCTTTTAAAATAATACTCTTTGAGGCTGTCGAACCAATATCGACGCCCATTGTATAAATAGCTTCTGCCATACAATCTCCTCTTTATTTAACATTAATATCTTACTCTTCTTAATTCTACTATACTTATGTATCTTTGTCAAAAAGACCAGAGGCTTAAAAGTTGAGTTTTCTGGGCTTCTAAGGACTTGAGACTTTACTATTTATATATTTTGAATATTATTCTTTACTTATAGTAAGGTAGATTGTCATATGCAAAAATATTGGATAATCCTTTTGAGATTATCCAATAAATTGTCATATTTTTATATTATTTAATGTTATTTAGTCTATCGTAATCTCTAATGATTCTTGGAGTAAGCATTTGGTGAACTGGACAAATAGATTTTGGATCTTGGTAAGCACTTTCAGTGAAAGCGATGATGTAGTTTCTCCATAGATTCATGTTTACTATTTCGTCTACTAGACCATACTTAGCACAAGAGAATGGTTTTGATTTTTCAGCATAGTCTTGAATCAAATCGTTCATCTTGTCTATAGTAGGTTGAAGATCTTTTCCAGCCTTTTTATCTTTAGCAAGTCTTCTAGAGTACATTGCTGTAGCTGCTGTTTCTCCATTCATTACGTTGATTTCAGTTGCTGCAGAACCAAGTGAGAATGCGTTAGTGTCATTTCCTTGAGGTCCACCAAGTACATAGTGAGCTGCTGCAGTACCCTTTCTCATTGTAATTTCCATTTGTGGAAGGTCAGAGTTTTGGATTGAATAAATAAGTGATTGACCAAGTCCTAGTAATTCAGCTTTTTCTGCATCATCACCAACATCGATACCAGTAGTATCTTGTAGCCAAATGATAGGAAGTCTGTCTCTAGCACAAAGTGTTACGAATTCATTCATCTTTATTAGACCTTGTCTATAAAGTTTTCCACCGATAGAGATGTGTTTTGGATCATTGTAGTATTCTGGGTAGCCCATTAATAGACCTTGAACGTTAGCTACTACACCAACTAAAAGTCCGTTAACTTTTGCAAGTCCAGTTACCATTTCTCTTCCGTATCCCTTTTTGTATTCCATAAATTCAGAACCATCAAATAGTCTTGAAATTACGTCATAAACGTCATATGCTTTTTTACCATTTTGTGGAATTATTGAGTACATGTCGTTAGGGTCGTATAGAGGATTCTTTGGATCGTCTACTCTGAAGAATTCTCTTTGGTATTTTGGAAGCATTGAAAGATACTTTCTAATTCCTTCAAGAACGCCTTCTTCTTCAACGTAACATTCTCTCATGAAACCAGTTTGAGCAAAGTGAACGCCAACTGATCCTGGAGGAGTTGTTTTCTTAGCGTTTGCAGTTTGGTCTGCAATTTGGTTAGCTCCTTCTTCGTCGATGTATCCCTTTGGATTCATACCGCCAAGGATTCCAGCACCACCAACAGCCATGTTTGCATCCTTGTGAGCAACAATAATTGTAGGTGAAATTGAGTGGTATCCACCACCTGCTGGGTTAGTACCATAGATACCAACAATTACAGGAACTCCACATTGGTTAAGTCTTGAGTTTCTGTAGAATGGAGTACCACCACCACGTCTGTTTGGATAAACTTTTTCTTGTTCGTCAAGCTTAACACCAGAGCAGTTTAGGATATAAACTAGTGGTATTCTAAGTCTTTCAGCAGTATCTGATGCTCTAAGAAGATCATCAGCTTGTCCTGCAATCCAAGCACCTGCAAGTTTCTTGTTATCGCTGGCAACAATGTATACCCATCTGTCGTCAACTTTAGCAAGACCCTTTACGACGCCTGTAGTTCCATGATCATTTTCACCAGGATTGTAGATTGTATTTAGTGGGCACCATGTACCTTCGTCGATAAGTTCAGCAATTCTTTGAAGTGCTGTCATTTCGCCACGTTCGTTTACTTTTTCATCTGGTTTACCAGCGGCAAGAGCCTTTTCAGCAAATTCTCTGATTTCTTCTTCAATTTCTCTAAGTTGTTTGAAGTTTTCTTCATCTACTGCTTTTAAAGGATTACCAATTGTCTTCATATTTTGGAAATATGAAGCAAGTGAATATTGAGCCATTTGTCCTCCTATATTATTCTTCAACAGGCTTCTTTATGAAAGCTTCGCCTGGGTCTATTTCTTCTCTAATGAGTCTGATTACATTTTCGTCTGGTGCTTCAAGTTCAACTGCACGAGATACATCAATGTCAAATCCAGTGTTTTCAATTACATCTTCTGGAGATGAAGATGGATAGTATCCAGCAAGATACATTCTCTTAGTATCTTCATCGAATTTTAAGATACCCTTATCAGTTACAACCATTTGTGGTCCAACATTTTCAGGAATACCTACTCTAGTTCTTCCACCAGGGCCGTCGATCCAACCTGGAGAAGTGATATAGTCGATTTTATCCATAAATCTTCTCTTTTCGTGTTGCATCATGATAATTGTATTTACATAAGTTGCAATACCGTTAGCTCCACCAGATCCTGTGAATCTTGTCTTAGGGTGGTGGTAGTCACCGATTACTGTAGAGTTAACATTTCCGTATGGGTCGATTTGAGCTCCACCGATAAATGCGATCATTCTCTTCTTGTCGTGTCTCCATTCGTTAGCTTGGAATCCAACGTATGTTGCGTTTGTCCAGTGAACACCACAGTGTGCCATAAATCTGTTGTCACCAACTGATCTTGGAACTTCGATTGGGTCACAGTCCATTAGTCCTGATTCTACAATTAGATAGCAGTTAGGAGCGTAAACTGCCTTTGCAAGAGAAGCACCAATTAGTGGTAGTCCTGTACCTACAATTGCGATTTGACCATCTTTAATTTGTCTTGCAATTGTAACTGCTTGCATTTCCTTATTAGTATAGTTATCGTATCTAGCCATTATTTTTCTTCTCCCTTCTTTAGTACGTCTGTTGCGTATCCAAATCCTGGAACATCCTTAAGTCCAATTATTCTAGTAGCGCCTAGTTTGTTAAGGTATGCATCGTGATCTTCAACTCCGTACACCCATTCGTCTAAGAATGCATTGAAATCTTCTTCTGTCTTTGATTTAACATTGTACATCTTGTAGAAATCAGCATCGTAGTCGTAGTATTTGTAACATTGTGAAGGGTGAGCTCCAAATGGTGCGTGAACTACTGCATCAACACAGAATCCTGGAATCTTGTTTTCGTCAGCGTTGAATTTCTTAATGTATTCGTCACTTACAAGTTCTTCGCAAGTTACGATAACTTTTTTAGCTGCGATTGCAATATCAACGTCGTGGAATGTGTTTCCAAGAATTCTTGTAGTTCCATCTGGAGAAGCCATTTGTACGTGAATAATTGCAGTATCAATTTCTGGAACTGGTGCTGCAACTAGTTTTTCACCTTTTTTGAATGGGTTTTCAACATAGATGAATTTGTCATCTGGAAGTTTATCGATTTTTTGTCTTTCTTCTTTAGAAATTCCCCATTCGTCTACTAAACTTGAACCCATCATAAGTCTAACTGGTAGGTATGGAAGTCCAAGTGCAGCTGCGTGAATTCTTTGCATTTCAACGTCTTGAGAGTAGTCTTCCATTAGAAGTTCTCCCTTTTCAACTGCTGCCCTAAATCTTCTTGATACGTTTGTATATCCTGAGTTAGCAGTATAGCAATTTATGTATGCTTTTACTCTGCCAGCTCCAATTAGTGTGTCCCAGTCTCCCCCTGCAGGTCCTGCTTCAACGATAAAATCTTTTTGTCCTTGACGTAAGATTTCATTTACTGCTGCGTAAGGCTTTCTGTTTGTTGTAAATCCCCCAAGAGATATTACGTCGCCATCTTCAACATATTTTGCTATGGCGTCTTTAAGATTCATTACTTTACTCAAGTTAAAACCTCCTTATTGTTCCATATATAACTTGATTGCATAAATATTCAGCTCACGGTGGAGCTGAATTAATTAATGACTAAATAGAATTAAGAATGTACCTGCTGCTACGGCTGAGCCTATAACTCCCGCAACGTTAGGTCCCATTGCGTGCATTAGTAAGAAGTTAGTAGGATTGTATTTTCTACCTTCAACTTGTGAAACACGCGCTGCCATTGGTACAGCTGATACACCAGCTGATCCAATTAGTGGATTAATTTTTCCACCTGTTGCTACATATAAAATTTTTCCGAATATAACACCGCCTGCTGTTGCAAAACAGAATGCCATAAGTCCTAGAGCAATAATTTTAATTGTTGCTGGTTGTAGGAAAGTTGTTCCGTCTGCTGTAGCTCCTACTGTTACACCAAGCATGATAGTAACAATGTTCATAAGAGCGTTTTGTGCAGTGTCTGATAATCTATTAACTACTCCAGATTCCTTAAATAGGTTTCCAAGCATTAGCATACCAAGAAGTGGTGCTACGTCTGGAAGAAGTAGTGATGTGAAAAGTACAACTACAACTGGGAAAATTACCTTTTCTAGTTTAGTTACTTTTCTTAGTGATGTCATAACTGTTTTTCTTTCTTTTTCAGTAGTAAGTGCCTTCATAATTGGCGGTTGAATCATAGGGATAAGCGCCATGTATGAATAAGCTGCTACTGCTATTGGTGCAAGTAAGTGTGGTGCTAGTTGTGATGTAGTAAAGATAGCTGTTGGGCCGTCTGCTCCACCTATAATAGCGATTGATGCTGATTCTGGACCTGTAAATCCAAGTTTTACAGCAACTATAAAGGCAACATAAATACCAAATTGTGCTGCTGAACCTAAAACAAGTGAAATAGGATTTGCAATAAGTGGACCAAAGTCAGTCATTGTACCAACACCCATGAAGATTAGACATGGGAATAAGTTTGACTTAACACCGTTATACATAATAGCTAGAACACCTGAAGATTGCCAAGGGTCTGCTACATCCATTAAGCCTGCTAATGGTAAGTTTCTTAAAAGCATACCAAATGCAATAGGAAGAAGTAATAGTGGTTCGTATTCTTTCTTAACTGCTAAATAAATTAATATGAAGGATACGATAAACATTACGACATTTTGCCATTGCAAGGCTGCGAACCCTGATTCGGCCAGTATTCCCTGTAATGTTTCAATTAACATAAGTTTTAGACCTCCCTATTATTGTACACTTGCTAGTACTGCGTCAGTATCTACTGTTTCTCCAGCTTTTACATTAAGTGTTACTTTACCTGCACATGGAGCTACGATTTCGTTTTCCATCTTCATAGCTTCAAGAATAAGAATTACATCTCCTGATGCAACTGTATCGCCATTGTTAACATTAACTTTAAGAACAGTTCCTGGCATTGGTGCTACTACATCGCCTGCTCCACCTGCTGCTGGTGCTGCTGCAGGAGCTGGTGCTGGTTCTGCAGGAGCTGCTGGTGCTGCAGGAGCTGCTGCTGGTGCAGGAGCTGCTGCTTGAGGAGCTGGTGCTACTGGTGCTGCAGGTGCTGCTGTTAATGATGCTGGTGTAAGTGATTGATATCCTCCACCAACTTTTTCAACTTCTACTTCAAATACTTTTCCATCTACTTTAACTTGATATTTCATTAATTTCTCCTTTTCATAAATAATAGAATAATTTAAAATAATTTATTTTTTTTCGTTTATAGATACGATTCTAAAACTTTCAACTCTCGATCTTTCTTCCATGCTGATAGCTCCAACTATCGCTGCTAAAAGTGCAGGGTCCATTGAATTGTCAACTGGTTTTGCTGCTGCTTTTGGTGAAGCTTTTTGAGCTCCTTGACTTGCTTTTTTATCGTCTTCCTTACCTTGAATACCTCCTACTATCTTCGTAATAACAACAATTGCTATTAGTAGAGAAATAAGGGCTAAGAAAACAACAGATAAACCTGTCAATGCCACACCAAAGGCTTGCCCAAGGGTAAGACTAACATCTCCTAACATTATCACACCTCCCCAAGTGGTTTCATATTACGGAATCCATTCCAGCTTTTAGGAATATTATAACAAAGACCTATAATTAATTCAATTAAAAAACTCTATGTATCTTCAATTAATCAAAATCTTTTGCAAGATAATTATACATGAAAAAGGGACTAAAATAAAGGAAAGCCTTTTTAGAAAAATTCATTAGATAAACAAATTTTAAGAATTTTTAATTATTAATTACATTTGTTAAAAAAAGATTTAATTATGAATTATTTTTTCTAAAAAATTTATTTTATGTGCAAAATCTTTGACTAAATGAAAAATCAAATATTTTATTTTTACATTTTTACAAAAATTTGAACATATCCTATCTTTCTGTAAGCTTTTATTATTTTTGTTTTTTCATTTATATTTTAAAAGAAAATTTATTCGTTATTTAATTTAAATCAACATCTTCCCTCGACTTTCACCATAAAAAATGAGTTATTAAGAATTTATATAAAAACTTTTTCATCAAATTTATACTATGTAACTTCCTCACAACAGTTAAGCTTTTAGAAAGCTGTAAGAACTTATAGAAATGTCAAAAATCATAAGCTTATAAACAAATGTGGATTGATAAAGAACTACAAAGTTATCAATCGTCATATCCTTGTGACTAAATAGAGATCCATAAAAATTTATAGACTTATAAACAAGTATTGCTTCAGCAAAGTATTATTAATGTCTAAACTGATAGAGCTCTAAATATTTTTATAAAACTATAAGCAAGTGTGACTCCGTTAAAGTCTACAAACTTATAAACAAGTTTGACTTCATAAATAATTACAAGCTCATAGAGATTTAAAAGCTTTAAAGAACTATAAACTAATAAGTCCTTAAAACTCCAATAAAAAAACTCCCAAGATAAACTTGGAAGTCATAAAACTTTATTAAATTATTTATTTTATAGGGCAAGGATGCCAAGGTGTTCTACTAAAATTTTTATCCCCAATAAAATTAGAATTAATCCACCTGCAACTTGGGCCTTGTCCTTTAAGGCAATTCCAAAAAACTTTCCCACATAAACTCCAAAGAAAGAAATCCCAAAAGTTGTAAGTCCAATAAGTAGGACTGCAAGAGAAAGCCTGATTTCTAAAAAGGCAAAGGAAAATCCAACTGCCAAGGCATCAATGGATGTTGCTATTGCCAAGAAAAATAGATTCTTTATGTCTAGTCTATCTTCTTCTATGGGACAAGTTTTGTCTCTTGCCTCTCTTATCATATTTAGTCCAATAAGTCCCAATAAGACAAAGGCTATCCAGTGATCTATTGCCTGAAGTCTTTCAGCAAAAATTGAGCCCAAAAAATATCCAATAAGAGGCATGAGTCCCTGAAATACTCCAAAAAAAGAGCAATCACAAAGGATTTCTCAAAAAATTTTCTCTTAATTGCAAGTCCCTTACAGATGGCTGCTGCAAAGGCATCCATAGAAAGGCCAACGCCAACTAAGAATACTGATATTAAATTCATCTTCACTCACCAATCGTTCACTCTTCACAAAAAAAGATAGATGTTATAAAACACCTATCTCTATCTTGTTTTTAATTATTATTTTAGCAAATCGTCTAGTCTTGCTTTGTCGAAGCCAACGATTTGTTCGTCGTCAACACAAATTACAGGAACTCCTGTATAACCCATTGCCATTAATTCTTGTCTTGCTTCCTTGTCTGTTTGCACATTCTTTTCTTCAAATTCAACTTCCCTATCCTTAAGATAGTCTTTTGCCATTGTGCAATAAGGACAAGTGTTACTTGTATATACTGTTACTTTACTCATATTTATTCCTCCTCATTACTACTTCATTATACTCCAAGGTCCTTCATAAAATCAAACCTTTTGAGTTTTCTTCTATAATAAATAAAAATTCCTTCTATTAATAATATACAAATTTTTATTTAAATCTATAACTTATGCTCAGCATGTTCAAGTCCATCCTTAAAAATGCAAAGTACGTGATCATCATCAAGGGAATAATAAGCCCTTCTCCCACGTCTTTTTACCTTAATTAGGTTTTGTGTCCTAAGTAGGGCAAGTTGATGAGATATTGATGACTGACTCATGCCCAGTAACTCTGAAATGTCAGACACACATAAGGGACCATTCATCAAGGCGTAAATTATTTTTATCCTTGTTGGGTCCGATAATGCCTTGAATATTTGGGATAAGTTTTCTATTAAATTTTCTTTTCCATTAAAGTTGGATATATCTTCCTGAACTTTTTCAGGTATATCGTCGATTAAGTTTGTTTTCATAATTCTCTTACCCCACACTTTTAAAGTTTACACTTAAAACAATGAACTCTTCCAGGCTAAGGGTCTCCGCCCTTCTCCCTCCATCAATTCCACTAAGTTCAAGAGCTCTTTTGATCTCGTCCTTGCTGTAGGGAAGTCCTGAGTTGGAAAAAGAATTTAACAAGGTCTTTCTCCTTGTGGTAAAGGCTGCCCTCACTATCTTAAATAAGAAGTCTGTGTCAAGGTCTTCTCTTTCTTTCATCTTTAAGTTTACAACTGCTGAATCAACATTTGGTTTTGGCATAAATACAGAGCTAGGAACTTGGAACTTGTACTTGCAGTCTGTGTAATAATTTATAAAAACTGAAAGAGATCCATAGTCCTTGTTGCCAGGCCCAGCTGCAAGTCTCTTTGCAACTTCTTTTTGTACCATTACTGTTATAGAAATTAAATTTACCTTAGATAAAAGCAACTTTTCTATAATTGGTGTTGTTACATAATAAGGTAGGTTTGCAACAACCTTGAAGCCTTCGCCTCCAAATTCTTCTTCAGCAATTTTTTCAAGGTCCAGTTCAAGGAAGTCTCCGTAGATTACTTTTACATTGTCTATATCTAAGGTTTCCTTGTGAAGGTCCCTTAGTTTTTCATCTATCTCGATAGCCACGACCTTCTTTGCCCTTAGTGCCAACTCCTCTGTCATGGTTCCAACACCTGGACCAATCTCTAGGATGTAGTCATCTTCATTTATTTCTGCTGCATCAGCAATTTTTCTAACAATATTTCCATCTATTAAAAAGTTTTGTCCCAGAGACTTTGTAAATCTAAAGCCATACTTGGAAAGAATTTCTGAAAGTTTGCTGGGTTTATATAATCTATCTATGGGAGTTCACTTCCTTCATAGCCTCTTCAAATTCTTCCCTTGTTATGCCAAAGGAATTTAATTTGCTTAGGGTCTTTTTTCCATTTCCATATCCTATCTTTAGGATTTCAGAAAGCATCTCACGTCTTCTGCTTGCATCATCAGAGTTTACTAGGTCATTTTTTATTAAGTCAGCCATGGTAAACTCTGTGGACTTTTCTGTCTTTGTTGCCCTAGCAGCCTTTAGTGCCTTTAGGATTTCTTCTGGCGAAGCATTCTCTACTCCAATGTCCCCATGTTTTGTGGAAACCCTTTGAGAAAGGTAGGCATGCTTGGCAGTGGGAATTTCATCTGCAATTCTCTTCCTAATTTGTGACCCAACGTAGTCAGAGTCTGTAAAAATTATTATTCCCTTCTTCTTGTCCATTTCCTTTAAGAGATTTATCAATTTCCTTCCGAAAGCAAAGCCGTGAGTGGTTATAATTTCTGCATCAACTGCCTTTTTAATGGCAATCTCATCATCACGACCCTCTGCGACAATTACTTCTTTAATTGTCATCTTCATATTCCAAAAAACCTCTTTGTATTTTCTGCCGTTATCTTTTCCACTTCTTCTGGATCAATTTGCCTTAGGTCTGCAATGTATTGGCAGACAAACTTCACAAGCTTGGGCTCATTTCTCTTTCCCCTGTGAGGAACAGGTGTCATATAAGGACAGTCTGTCTCAAGTAGGAGCCTATCAAGGGGAACCTTCTTTGCAACTTCCTTTGGAGTCTTGGCGTTCTTAAAGGTAACTGCACCACCAAGGGCAATGTAGTCTCCCATTTTCACATACTCTTCCATCATCTCAACTGATTGAGAAAAGCAGTGGATCAAAGCTGTGAATTCATATTTTTCGTGGGCCTCTTTTAAAATGTCAAAGGTATCCTTAACTGCATCACGAGAGTGGATGACAATATTTTTGCCAAGTTTTGCTGCAAGTTCAATTTGCCTCTTAAAAACTTCCTTTTGGACATCTCTTGGAGAGTTGTCGTAATAATAGTCTAGTCCAATTTCCCCAATTGCCATGACTTTTTCATTTTTTGAAAGTTCAATTAATCTCTCTTCCACCTGGTCATTGTAGGTCTTTGCCTCATGAGGGTGGACTCCAATGGCTGCATAAATATTTTCGTATTTATTTGCAAGCTCCACTGACCTCTCAGATGATGGAAGATCAGAAGAATTATTTATTACAAGTTCTATTCCATTTTCACCTAGGCTCTTGATTAGACTTTCTCTGTCTTCGTCGAAGGCAGGATCATCTAGGTGGACATGTGAATCTATCATCTTTTCTCCTAACTAATTTTTGCTCCTGATTTAAGATCTGCTAAAGTTGATGCAAGGCTTAGGTTCTTATAGTCGTCTTCTGCTGCAAGAATCATTCCCTTGGATTCAACTCCTCTTAACTTAATTGGCTTTAAGTTTACAATCATTAGGACCTTTTTGCCAATTAAATCTTCTTTCTTGTAGTAGTCTTTGATGCCAGATACAACTTGCCTATCCATATCGCCAACTTTTAGCTTTAGTACAAAAAGTTTGTCAGCATTTGGATGGTCTTCCACATCAAGGACTTCAGCTACCCTTATATCAAGTTTGTCAAAATCATCTATAGTAACTTCTTCTTTTATATCTTCTTTTTCTTCTTTATCTTCCTTCTTTTCCTTCATAATTCTTGACTCTAATAGAGCTGTGTTTTCTTCATTAAATCTTTCGATTTCAGCTTCGATGTCAAGTCTTGGGAAGATAACTTCTCCCTTTTTAACCTTAGTATCATCAGGAAGTAGACCAAAGACTCTTGAGTCTTCCCAGTTAACTTTTTCATCAAGACCAAGTTGTTCCCTAATCTTTATAGAAGTTTCCTTAATGAACGGATAAATTAAAACAGAAACAATTCTCAAGCTTTCTGCCAAGTTGTATAGAACAGTGTTTAGTCTGTCCTTCTTGTCCTCATCCTTTGCAAGCTTCCAAGGTTCAGTTTCATCAACGTACTTGTTAGTTCTTCTAATTAGCTTCCAAATAGATTCTAGGGCAACAGAGAATTCATAGTGTTCCATTGCTTTTTCAACATTATCTACAACAGACACTGCAAGATTTTCTAAATCATCATCAACATCTTCTCTAACGCCCATGTCTTTTATTACACCGTCGTTATACTTGCCAATCATGGAAACAGTTCTTGAAAGTAGGTTGCCGAGGTCATTAGCTAAGTCAGAGTTAAGTCTTTGCATGAACTTTTCTATATTAAAGGATCCGTCAGAACCAAAGGAGAATTCACGAAGTAGGAAATACTTAAGAGCATCAACTCCGTAAAGCTTAATAATTGGCTCAGGATAAATAACATTTCCCTTGGACTTACTCATCTTGTCATTGTCAAATAAAATCCAGCCATGACCAAACACCTTGTCAGGTAGAGGTAGGTCAAGGGCCATTAAAATTGCCGGCCAAATAATAACGTGGAATCTTATGATTTCCTTTCCAACAAAGTGGACACCAGCTGGCCAATAGTCATTAAATTTTTCTTTATCAGTTCCATAACCAATTGCAGTCAAGTAGCAAGTTAGGGCATCAATCCAAACGTAGACAACGTGCTTAGGATCAAAGGGAACCTTAACTCCCCAGTCAAAAGTTGATCTTGAAACAGAAAGGTCTTCAAGTCCGCTTTCCCCTTCAAAAAAGTTTCTAACCATTTCATTTTTTCTAAAAGCTGGTTCAATAAACTCTGTGTGGTCTTCGTAATATTTTAAAAGTCTGTCCTTGTACTTGGAAAGTCTAAAGAAGTAAGACTCTTCGTTAGTAAGTTCAGTTGGTCTGCCACAGTCTGGACAAGTATGATCTTCGCCTAGTTGGGCTTCAGTCCAGAAAGACTCACAAGGTTTACAATAGTAACCCTTGTATTCGCCCTTGTAGATGTCGCCCTTGTCATAAAGTTTTTGGAAGATTTCTTGGACGTCCTTTTTGTGGTCCTCATCAGTTGACCTAACAAAGTAGTCGTAATCAATGTCCATGATTTCCCAAAGCTTCTTTATGTTCTTAACAATTCCATCAACATAAGCCTTTGGCTCCATGCCAAATTCCTTAGCCTTATCTTCTATTTTTTGGCCGTGTTCATCAGTACCAGTAGTAAAGAAAACATCATAGCCTTGCATTGTCTTAAATCTCTTAACGCAATCAACTGCCACAGTACAATAAGTGTGACCAATGTGAAGATTATCACTTGGATAGTAAATTGGCGTTGTAACATAAAATTTTTTATTACTCATAAAACCTCCATAAAAAAACCCAATCCACTGGGATAAGGCCTTGGCATAATCTGTCAATATTCCGATAAATTTCTACATATATTAGAATAATTATAACTGAATAAGACCATAAAATCAATTTCACCGTCTAATTTATCAACTTCTACTTACCTATAAAAATAAATTTCCCCTGCCAAATTTTTTATCTTGATGTATAATAGGTACTTGTTTCATAAGATATTTTTACACATAAATTTTTATCAGGAGGTTATTATGAATAAAAACATATTTAAGGGTCTAATTTTCTCTGGACTTATTGCTGTTTTTGCCTACTTTTTGGGCAAGAACTTTCCAGTTGTTGGTGGACCAGTCTTTGGTATCCTACTTGGAATCATTTTAAATAATTTTAAAAGACCTGAGTCCTTTGAGGCTGGAATAAAATTTACATCTAAAAAAGTTTTACAATACGCTGTAATCCTTTTGGGCTTTGGGCTTAATCTTGGAGAAATTATTGTTGTTGGTAAGTCATCACTTCTAATTATTCTCTCAACAATTTCTACTGCCCTAATTATTTCTTTTGTGGCTGCTAAGGCTCTTAAAATTGATCCCAACATTGCAACTCTTGTTGGAGTTGGATCATCAATTTGTGGTGGATCTGCCATTGCTGCAACTGCACCTGTTATCAATGCAAAGGACGAGGACGTTGCAACTTCAATTTCTGTTATATTTTTATTTAACATCATCGCCGCTCTTATCTTTCCAACTCTTGGAGTTAAGCTTGGCATGACTCACACAGGATTTGGCATGTGGGCAGGGACTGCTATTAACGACACTTCTTCTGTTGTTGCTGCAAGCGGAACTTGGTCCACAATGTTTAACGACGATACAGCTCTTAACTACGCAACAATTGTTAAATTAACAAGAACTCTTGCGATTATACCAATCACTCTTGTTCTTGGAATAATTAAGTCAAAGGAAAACACAGAGAAGGTTAGTGTCCTAAAAACTTTCCCAACTTTTATTTTGTTCTTCCTTCTTGCATCACTTGTCACAACTTTCCTTCCACTTCCTGATGCCTTCTTGTCAACAATGAAGTTCTTGTCAAAGTTCTTTATCATCATGGCGATGTCGGCAATTGGTCTTAACACTGATATTAAAAAATTAATTTCTCAAGGTGGCAAGGCAATTATTGAAGGAGCACTTTGCTGGATAGGAATTATTTGTGTCAGCTTGTTGATGCAACACCTACTTCACATTTGGTGAGATTTTAAAAATTAATAATATGTAAGCTAGCAGTCATTAATTGGCTGCTATTTTTTTGTAAATTTTTCTGTTGAGATAAATATTCATAACTTTGAATTTAATTTTTAATTGCAAACAATAAGCCCATAAAAAAGGCAAAAAAATAAAGGCCCTCTCGAGCCTTCTTTTTATAAAACCATGGACAAAAATTCCTTTGCCCTTTGTGTCTTTGGATTCGTAAAAAATTCTTTTGAGTCTTCGTCTTCTGCTATAACTCCCTTGTCCATAAAGAGGACCCTATTGGACACGTCTCTTGCAAATCCCATCTCGTGAGTTACAACAAGCATTGTGAGTCCCTCTTCTGCCAAGCCCCTCATAACATTTAGGACTTCCTTAACCATCTCTGGGTCAAGAGCCGATGTTGGCTCGTCAAAAAGTAGAACTTCTGGGTTCATGGCAAGGGACCTTGCTATTGCCACCCTTTGCTTTTGTCCACCAGATAGGGATGTTGGCCTTGCGTCTCTAAAGGGATACATGCCAACTTTTTCAAGGAACTTGTCTGCAATCTTAACTGCCTCATCACGAGATCTCTTTAGGACCTTAACTTGTCCTATTACACAATTTTCAAGAACAGTCATGTTGTTAAAGAGGTTAAAGGATTGAAAAACCATTCCCACCTTAGTCCTGTAATTATTAATAGAAGAATTTTCTTCTAGGATGTTTTCTCCGTGGTATAAAATCCTTCCAGAGTCTGGTTCTTCCAAGAGGTTGATACATCTTAAGAGAGTTGACTTACCTGATCCAGATGAACCAATTATTGAAACAACTTCTCCCTTTTGGACTGTAAAATTTATTCCCTTTAAAACTTCATTTGCTCCAAAACTTTTTTCCAAGTTTTCGATTTCAAAAATATTGGCCATCTCACACCTCTTCCTTTACTTCTATAACTTCTGCTGTTGATTGTGAGCCGTAAATCTTGTAAGTTCCATCTCCGTCTAACTTCTTTTCAACGACCTTCATAAGTTGACTCACACTAATTGTCAAGACTAAATAAATAAGAGCTGTTATAAAGAAAACTTCGAAGTATCTAAGATAAGTTCCTGCAGCTGACTTTGAAATGAAGAATAATTCTGAAACAGAAATTACGTTAAGAACTGAAGAGTCCTTGATGTTTACAATAAATTCATTACCCACTGATGGGATAATATTTCTCACAGCTTGAGGAAGGACAACTTCTGTCATTGTTTGCCAATGAGTCATTCCTATGGATAGGGCTCCTTCAGTTTGTCCCCTGTCTACAGAAATAATTCCACCTCTTATTATCTCTGCCATGTAAGCTCCTGTGTTAACAGAAACTATAATTAGGGCTGAAGGCATAGCTGCCATGTTTAAATTAAAATATTGAAGGGATCCATAATAAAACATCATGGCTTGAACCATCATTGGAGTTCCCCTAATTACTTGGATATAAATGCTAATAATTACATTTAAAATCTTTAGGCCCACCCTCTTAAAGGCAGATGACTTTTTATTTACTTTTGTTGTTCTTACTATTGCGATTAAAAGACCTATTAAAAAACCAATTAAAGTACCAACAACGGCAATTATAATTGTATTAATAGTCCCCTCAACAAAGAGGGGGCCATATTCTTTTAATAAAAATCCAATCCATCCAAAAAAACTACTTGGCATATTTATCTCCTATATCTTATTCACCTAGTGGTTGGTTAACAACAGCTTCTTCCATTATGCTTTGTCTTTCATCTTCAGAAATTTTTGAAAGAGCTTCGTTTACTTGGTCAAGAAGTTCTGTGTTACCTTTTTTTACTCCTACTGCAATTGATGTGTCTTCAACAGAAGTTTGGAATCCATTAGCTTCATCAAATTCAACAAAAGTTAAGTCGTCATTCGCTGCTACTGCAGATAGGGCTCCTGGTCTTTCAGAAACATATCCATCAATCTTTCCACTTCTAAGAGCAACGATCATTGCTGGGAAAGTTTCAAGAGCAGTTGATTTATTTACGCCTTCCATTTGATCGATGACATCGTAGTGGAAAGTGTTAAGTTGACCAGTGATATTTGCTCCCTTAAAATCATTTATGCTTTTTGCATTAACATAAGGAGAATCCTTTTTAACAACAATTACAAGGTCTGATGTGTAGTAAGTGTCAGAGAAGTCAAGAGTTTCCTTTCTCTCTTCAGTTGGACTCATACCTGCTATAATAAGGTCGATTTTTCCAGATGTAATAGCTGGAGTAAGACCATTCCATTCAGTCTTTACAATTTCTAGATTTTTGTCCATGGACTCAGCAATTTTCTTTGCTATCTCAACGTCATATCCACCAGCGTACCCACCTGCTGCAATTTTGTAGCCATGTTCTTCACCAGTTTGCGTCCAGTTAAATGGAGCGTAGTCACATTCCATACCAACTCTTAATGTATCTGAGTCGGCTGGTGCAGCAGCTCCTCCCCCATCACCCTTTGGGTTACAAGCTGTTAAAAGCATTGTACCTGCTATAGCTCCAACTAGTAGTAATCTTCTTGCGTTTCTTCTTAAATTCATGATATACCTCCGTAAAAATCTTCGGTAACTATCAAAAAGTAATAAAAAAACAGTTTGGGAAAACCAAACTGTTAAAATGTCTAAATATGTAAAGACAAAGTATTTAACCTTAGATAGCTCCCCACTAAATCGTGACAGTCATGCAAATATTGTTTGCATGCCCAGCATATTATCTGTTACCAATAATATACTTCGGCGAAATTTCCTTTCATCTCCCTTCATCGCATGGTCTTGCTCTGAAAGATTACTGATAAATCCCGCGCCTCTATCGTATTTTTCAATACAATTTATTTAATTGTTTCATCAATTATATAGGGGAGATTTTTAAAAGTCAAGGACAATTTTCATTTTTTCTAAAGATTATTATAAATATTTATCTCTTTTGTGTTTTTAAAAAGTCCCTTGTCCCCATCAAGTACGAGCTTAGGATGCTTGAGATTTTTAAAATATTTTTGTAAAATTTTTAAATTTTTTTCTAAGTCCATACAATTTTACAAAGTCATAGACTTTTAGGACTTAATAATTTCTAAAAAAGTCAGCAAGTCTTATGAGTTAATAATTTCTTATAAAGTCAGCAAGTCTTATGAGTTCATAATTTTTTATAGAGTCATTAAGTCTTATAAGTTTACAAACTTTCATAAACTAAAAAATAATATCCAGGCAATAAATTTTCACAAAAAAAGACTCCCCTCAGGGAGCCCTTAAAATTCTATTTATTTCCACATGTCAACTTCAGAAGTTGAGTTTAGTCTTTCTCTATCGTGAGTGTTTGCTGCGTCAAGAATGTTGTAGTAAGCCCAGAAGCCTTCACTAACGTCAGAGAACTTGTTAAGTGATGAAGTGTTCACATTGTTAAGTGAGTTCTTGTTTGTGTTTCTGTTAAATACAGAGTTTAGGATTGTAACAGCTTCTGCTCTTGTGATCTTAGCGTTTGGTTTGAAGCTTCCATCTGGGTAACCTGTTACATTTTTGTTGCCATAAAGTTTGTCAATTGCATCCTTTGCCCAGTGATCTTTAACATCTTGGAAGTCTGATGATCCGGCTTTTTCATTTTTGATATAGCCAGAGATCATTTGTGCAAATTCTGCTCTTGTGATGCTTTCATTTGGTTTAAATGTTCCATTAGGGTAACCAGAGATTAGTCCCTTGCCAACAACGTAGTTAATTGCCTTTGAGTACCAGTCATCACTTGCATCAGAGAATTTTGTAGCTTGAGATGTTCCAAAGTTTGTTCCACCATTTAGAAGTGTAGCAAACATTTGAGCTGCTTCTGCTCTTGTTACATTTGCTTGTGGCTTAAATGTTCCATCTGGATATCCCTTGATGTAAGCAATTGCCTTAACTTCTTCTACTGCATTCTTTGTTACCTTGTATTCAATCTTAGTGATGTTTTTGTCCTTATCTCTTGCTTCGATTTTAATTGTTTCGCCAGCGATTAGGGCCCTATTTAAATATGCTGTGAATACTCCAGCGCTGTTTACATAAGTTGTTGATATTTTTTTGCCATTTGCATCGTAAACTGTGATTTCATCGTCAGTGTTTGCAGTTCCCTTTACAAGTTTTTGTCCTTCAAGAGCTTCAGTAACCTTGAATTTTTTGTTTTCAACAGTTTTTGCATCTGTGTAGAATTTTAAATTGTCAAGATCTCTTGTTTCAATGCTCTTATCTAGAGTAAGTGTGAATTTTCCATCCTTGTCAGCTCTAACTGTTCCAAGTTTTTCTCCATCAAGGTAAACTGTGATGAAGTCAAAAGCATGTCCCTTAACTTTTCCTGTTAGGACTCTTCCAAGAAGACCCAAATCACTAGCGTCAATTCTTGTTCCCTTGATGTCTTTGTAGTTGTCGTTTTTAACTTCAACACTTCTTGAAGAGTAGTCTTTGTTTTCTGCGTAGATAGTTACACTCTTACCTTCTTTGATATCATATTTTATTGAGAAGTCTCCATTCCTGTCAGCTTCTCCAATATATTTTCTATTTCTAAATTCATTGTAGTAGTTATCTTGAACGTAAATCTTAGCGTAAGCTGATGTTTCACCCTTGATATATTTTCCATCGTATCTTACATTTCTAAGAGTGATGTTGCCATATTTTCTTCTATTTTCTTCTTTTTCTTTCTTTAATTTTTCTAATTCCTTTTCAGCTTTTTCTCTAGCTTCCTTTTCTTCCTTTGCTTTCTTTTCCGCAGCTTCTTTTTCTTCTCTTATTTTCTTTTCTTCAGGTGTTTCTTTCTTTTCTGATCCTTCAGTTGAATCTCCATTTTCTTTATTATTTCCTGGGTTTTTATCCGTTACTTTTGTTTTGTTTTCTACATCATTAGCTGCACCTTCATTTGCGAAAGCAGATACTGGGATTGATGCTGCTAGGACTCCTGCTAGAGCAAGTGTTAAATATTTTTTGCTATATGGTTTCATAAAAAATTTCCTCCTAAATCAAAATATAAAATATTTTTATACTAACTATTTCATACTATGTCACTGAGTTTAAATCTTTTTTGTGATAGAAAAGTGATAATTTAGAGCTTTTTCTTAGATTTAATATTTTCTTAACAATTTGTAATTTTACAGAAATAAATTTTTCCATCAATAAAACTAATACAAGAGAACTTTTTATATGAAAAATTTTATCTTATTTATAAATAAAATCTAAGAAAATCACAAAATTTTTATCACAATTTTTTCAGAATAAAAGGACCTGCCTAAGCAAGTCCTTAATTTTATTTTACTTTGACAGACAAGTCGTCTGCTTCTACTTCAACTACAATTGTGTCGCCGTCCATGACGTCGCCCCTAATTATCATCTTTGAAATAATAGTTTCAAGCTTGTGAGAGATATATCTCTTAACAGGTCTTGCGCCATATTGTGGGCTAAAGGATGCGTTCAAGATAAAGTCCAAAGCTCCATCTGTGACTTCAATGTGGATGTCTCTATCTGCAAGTTTCTTTTCAACTTCGGCAATACTTTGTTTGATGATGCCATAAATTTCACTCTTTTGAAGTGGTTTGAATAGGACAATTTCGTCAACCCTATTTAAGAACTCAGGCCTAAAGGACGCTCTCAAGTCAGCCATAACATTTTCTCTCGCATCTTCTTTAATCTTGCCATCTTCATCAATGCCGTCAATTAAGAAGTGTGATCCAATGTTTGATGTCATTATGATTACTGTGTTTTTAAAGTCCACAGTCCTTCCTTGGTTGTCAGTAAGTCTACCATCATCAAGAACTTGTAACAAGATGTTAAATACATCTGGGTGGGCCTTTTCTATTTCATCAAAGAGGATTACTGAATATGGTTTTCTCCTTACTGCTTCAGTAAGTTGGCCGCCTTCATCATAACCTACATATCCTGGAGGGGATCCTACAAGTCTTGACACAGAATGCTTTTCCATGTACTCGGACATGTCAATCCTAATTAGGTTTCTCTCGTCATCAAAGAGTGTTTCAGTAAGTGCCTTAGCTGTTTCAGTTTTACCAACTCCAGTTGGTCCCAAGAAAATAAAGGAACCTATTGGTTTGTTTTGATCCTTAAGCCCAGCTCTTGCTCTTAAAACTGCATCTGACACAAGTTCAATTGCCTTGTCTTGACCAATGACCCTCTTGTGGAGAATGTCTTCAAGACCGAGCAACTTATCTCTTTCAGTCTTATTTAATTTTTCAACAGGAATTCCTGTCCACCTGCTAACTACATAGGCGATTTCATCTTCTGTGACTTCTTCCTTCACCATAGATGACTCGTCCTTTGTAGATGTCTTTTCTTTTTCTGCAAGTTCTTCCTTTAACTTTGGAAGAGTGCCGTATTTTAATTCAGAAAGTCTTTCTAAGTCGTAATTTCTTTCAGCTTCTTCTATGGCGTGGTTGGTTTCTTCGATTTTCTTCTTGATGTCCTTTGTGGAATCAAGTTCCTTCTTTTCTGCCTCCCACTTTGATTTCAACCTGTCAAACTCTGCCTTTTCTTCAGAAAGTTCTTCTTGAAGTTTTTTAAGTCTTTCAGCACTTGCTTCATCAGTTTCCTTTTTAAGGGCTTGATTTTCTATTTCAAGTTGCAAAATTCTTCTTCTAACTTCATCAATTTCTGTTGGCATGGAGTCGATTTCTGTCCTAAGCATTGCACAGGCTTCATCCATTAGGTCTATGGCCTTATCTGGCAAGAACCTGTCGCTTATATATCTATCGGACAAGGTTGCTGCAGCAATAACTGCTGGGTCAGAGATCCTAATTCCGTGGTAAATTTCATATTTATCTTTAAGACCACGAAGGATTGCAATAGTATCCTCAACGCTTGGCTCATTTACCATAACCTTTTGGAATCTTCTTTCAAGGGCAGGGTCCTTCTCGATGTACTTTCTGTACTCGTCAAGAGTTGTTGCCCCTATAGCGTGAAGTTCTCCACGAGCAAGCATTGGCTTTAAAAGGTTAGATGCATCCATAGCACCATCAGTCTTGCCTGCACCCACAATGTTGTGGATTTCGTCGATAAATAAAATTATATCTCCATCAGCCTTTAGGACTTCATTTAAAACAGCCTTTAATCTCTCTTCAAATTCACCACGATATTTTGCACCAGCAATTAGGGCACCCATATCAAGTGAAAAAACAGTTTTATTTTTTAAACCTTCTGGCACGTCTTCAGAGACAATTCTTTGGGCAAGTCCACCAGCAATGGCAGTCTTACCAACTCCAGGAGGACCAATTAAAACTGGGTTGTTCTTAGTCCTACGAGAAAGAATCCTAATTACGTTACGAACTTCTTCGTCACGACCAATAACTGGGTCAAGCTTGCCATCACGAGCAAGTTCAGTTAAGTCTTGGCCGTACTTCTTTAGAGCATCGTAAGTTCCCTCTGGATTGTCAGTAGTTACGTGTTGGTTGCCCCTAATTTTTTTAAGGGCATTTAAAAATCCATCAGCATCGATCTTGTTCTTGTTAAAGACAGAAGAAGAATCAGTTCCCTTCATATTTAAAAGACCAAGGTATATGTGTTCAACAGAAAGGTAATCATCACCCATCTTCTTCATAAAGTCCTCTGCCTTTTGGAAGAGTTCCCTATAAGAAGAGTCGGCATAAACTTCTGCACCTGATTGTTTTGGAAGTCTTTCAATAACCTTTAAGACGTCACTTTTTAACATGTCAGGGTTTTTCTCCATATATGTCAAGACCCTAGGAATAAGGCCTTCCTTATCATTTAAGAGGGCGTAGTTGATGTGAATTTCTTTTACCTCTGGATTGCCGTATTCCTTAGCAATATTATATGCACCTTGAACGGCTTCAAGGGATTTTTGAGTAAATTTGTCAAAATTCATATAAACACCTCATTTGTTCAATATATTTAATCAATAAAAATTGTTATTTACTTATTTTTTCTAATTCCTTATATAATTTTTCTTGTTCTTCAGTTAAGTCTTTAGGATTTACAATGTTAAAGGCCACGTAAAGGTCTCCCACATTTCCCTTAAGATCCTTAAAGCCCTTAGAAGAAATCCTCATCTTGTTGCCACCAACAAAACCTTGAGGAATCTTTAACTTCAACTTGCCACTAAGAGTTTCAACAGTCTTAGAAGATCCAAGAGCAGCTTCCCATGGATAGATATCCACAGTCCTTGTCACATCAAGCCCATCGAGGACAAGATTTTTTTCGTCCTTGATGTTGATCTTGAACAAGATATCGCCAGGAAGACCAAACTTTTCTCCCCTTACCTTAACCTTCTTGCCCCTAGTGATGCCAGCAGGAACCTTGACAGAAATTTCGTATTCCTTCTGCTTGTAAGTTAGAGAAACACCTTTAGTAACTCCTTCAAAGGCCTCTTTGATAGAAATAGAAATCTCAGATTCAAATTTGTTTCTAGCCTTTTTTTGGGACCTTCCCCTTCCCTTAGAAGAGAAATCTCCGAAGATGTCATTTATATTAAAGCCACCTGAGAAGTTGCCGCCAGACTTAGATGAACCAAAAATCGTTTCAAAGAAGTCTGAGAAATCTGCACCGCTTCCTCCTGTGGTATAAGTGTAACCATATTGAGAAGGGTCGAAATCATAGCCAGATGAAAAATCATAATTAGAACCAAAAGTATCATATTTCTTTCTCTTGTCGGAGTCTGACAAGACCTCGTAGGCCTCAGAGACTTCTTTAAACTTTTCTGCAGCTACCTCGTCACCTTGATTGACGTCGGGATGATATTTCTTCGCAAGCTTCCTATAAGCCTTCTTTATCTCCTTTTCATCTGCATCTTTAGAAACTCCAAGGATTTCATAATAATCTTTGTATTTCAAAATGTAACCTCCTCATATATAAACATTTAATCTATCTCTAATTATATCCCAATAAAAAATATTGCAACATAATATAGAAATAAATTAAATGGAAGTAAAATTAAGACTTTTATTTAATTTCCGTTTCCATTTCCATTTCCATTTCCATTTCCGTTTCCGTTTCCGTGAAATCAAATAAAAAACACAGTCAAATTTAGTTTGACTATCTTTGACTATCTAAATTATACAACATCGTTAGCACTCTTGCAAGTAGTCTGCTAATTTATTTTAAAATTTTTTATATTTTTATAAAGTTGTGAAAATCTACGAAGTTATAGGCATTTACAAAGTCCTAAAAGCTTATGGATCCATAAAAAGCTACGAAGTCATTAGAAACTACAAAGCCAGGGATACCAAATAAGTTATGACGAACTCTTAAGTCACGGAAATCTTTAAAATCGTTGAATCCTCTGAAGTCATAGAAGTTCATAAACTCATAAGAATCTGTGAAGTCATAGAAACTTGTGAAATCATAGAAATCCACTAAGCTATAAACTTCTAGCGAGTTATAAAAACTTATAAAGTCATAAAAATTCATTAAGTCGTGGATATCCATTTAGGAAAGAAAAACTTAACAAGCCCATAAAATAAAATTTTTTAAAATTTATTAAATATTTTTAAAATTTTTATTGTCTTATTCATATTACTATGTTAAACTGGTAACAGATTATTTAATACACTTTTTTAATTAAATTCCTTTTACTCGCCGAGATTGTCTCGGCAATTTTTTTTGCCCTTTTTTATAAGTCCCTAGCTTTCCACGACTTTACCTGTTTTTCTGAGTCTATCATTTCTTATGACTTTGTAACTTTCTATAGCTTTATAATTTTTTGCAAGTTCATAAATTTTTACAATTTTATAAATAATTATGATGCCATAATTTCTTATATCTCTCCCAACTTTAACTGTGACATTTTTTTGAGTCATTATAAAAACAATTCCCTTTTACCCTTCTTTTCAAAAATGATAAAATGAAATTACCATAAAGAGAAGGCGAGAGACAAGCTCATCGACCCTTCAGCAACCTACCACGAGGCAAGGTGCTAATGCTTGAATGATGGATACATATTAATCTTGCATCCATCTTTCGATGGGTGCTTTTTTCTTCTCTAATTTTAAGGAGGAGTTATATGGCAAGAACTATGAAGGAAATAGCTTTCTTAGTTGCAACTAATGAGGCGACATACTTTGACAGTAAGCTTCTAAAATTTTTGGAGTGCGAAGGCTTTAAGCATGTTGGCAAAGGAATGTTTGACAACTGCCCGTGGATTTATATTGATCTCAACAAGAAGGTATATGCCTATGGCATTCCCGGCATTCCTTACACAGGAGTTATTGGAGACCACGCTATTAGACTTAGTGAGTTTTACACTATTTACAATATCTACAAACAATACGAAGGCAAGGAACTTTTTGTTTTTGAGTCTAAGCGCTTTGATTATGATGATTAAATTGCTCATAATTTAACATCTTATTATTAAAAGGCATAAAAAGAGGAAGTAACTTATCTACTTCCTCTTATCACTCTTTCACATTAATTTACCCCCTAGTCCTTTTGGACCTAGGGGGTATCTCTTGTTTCTTTGTGTATTAGCTATTGACTCCATATTTTCCTGTGCTATAATTAGCTTAACAGAACCTCTCCACGCTTAATGTAGGTTTTCTACATGCGGACCACGGGGAGGGCTTTTTTTATATAAGGAGAATTTATATGGAATTAAAACCTGCTTTAAGTTACAAGAATCAAATTATTAAACTAAAAAATGATCACAACCTTTCTATCTCCGACGATGAATTTGCTGAAGAAATCTTAAAAAAGGTAAATTATTACAGGCTTTCAGGCTATGGTATCGGTCTGAAAAAATCTGATAATAAAGAACATTACAAAGAAAAGGTAAGTATAGAGCATCTTTTTAATCTTTACTGTTTTGACAGTCAATTTAAAAATAATATTATAAGGACTATTGAGCAGATTGAAATAGAGCTTAGAACCCAAATTGCTTACCACTTATCAATTAAGTATGGCCCAGACGTTCTTGTGCACGAAAATAATTTCATATATAAAACTAACAAAGAAGGTCAGAGCATATATTCCATAGTTAACGAAAATCTGAATAAGGAAATTAATAGACAGAGGAATAAACCTTTTGTTAAACACCACTTGAGGAAGTATGACGGATCGTTTCCTATATGGGTATCTGTTGAGCTTATGTCTTTTGGAAATTTGTCTTCTTTATTCAGTATTTTAAAGTCTGAGGATCAAAAAGAAATTTCTAATTATTATAATACAGACCCTAAATATTTAAAAAATTGGATCTTATGCCTTGTAGAAGTTAGGAATATTTGTGCCCACTACACCAGACTCTACAACATGCCTTTAAAAGAAAATCCACGCTTATATTCTGAAAATGAACAATATAAGGGTAAACAAAATAAAATATTTCCCATACTTTTAATAATAAAAAGAATTCTAAACTCTAATGATCAGTGGAAATCTTTATTAAGAGACTTGGAAAATACCTTTGATAAATATCAAGGTTTTTTTAATTTTAGTTTTATGGGCTTTCCTAATAACTGGAAGGATATTCTTTAAGAAGCTTTAGTTTTTCATTAAAATTTATTTGTTAATACTTACATTAAAATACCCCCTAGTCCACTTGGATTTAGGGGGTTAATTTTTATTTTTTATGAATTGAATTCTTTGTATTCTCTTTTGGCTTCTTCTTGTTCTTCTGGTATAACTTTTATGCTGGCTTTTATTATTCTTTTTTCTGCTACTGCTAGTTCTGTCAAGATGCAGCCTCCTGCCTTGACGCTAAGTTTTTTCTTTTGTTTTTCGTCTGGTATAAAGCCAAGTTTTTCTATTATTAAGCCAGAGATTGTCTCGTGGTTTTCTGAATATAATGATAGGTCAAGGGCATCGTTTATGTCTTCTATGTCCATGGATCCATCTACTATATATTCGTTTTCTCCAATTTTTTCTACGCTGTGGTCTTCCTTGTCGTACTCGTCCTCGATTTCTCCAACTATTTCTTCTACTATGTCTTCTACTGTAACCATACCTGAGAAGCCTCCGTACTCGTCAATTAGGATCGCTACATAATTTTTGGATGCTTGAAGTTCTTTTAGAAGCATGTCAATTTTTTTGGTTTCTGGTACATAGTAAGGTGACTTGATACAGTTGTCCAAGTTTATGGACTCGTAATCATTTTTGGCGTATTCAACAAAGAGGTCCTTGATGTAAACTGTTCCCAAGATGTTGTCTGTGTTCTCACGATAGACCGGCATCCTTGAGTAACCCATCTTCAATACTTCTGTTATTGTTTCTGTTGTGAACTCGTCGTAGTCTAGCATATATATGGAAGTCCTCGGTGTCATTATTTCGTAGGCTAACTTGTCGTCAAAATCCATTATGTTAACTATCATTTCTTCCCCAGCTGAGTTGATTACTCCCTGTTGGGTTGAAACTTTTATATAGGATTTTAATTCTTCTTCTGAAATTTTTTCTTCTACGTCCTCTGAATATTTTCCCATAATCTTTAATACTATTACTGTTGAAACTGATAGTAATTTTACAAAGGGATAAAATATTTTTGAGGCGAAGGCAATTGCACCTGATGCTTTAAGGGCAACTTTTTCTGAGTTTTGTAGGGCAATTCTCTTTGGCACTAGCTCTCCAAAAACAAGTGTTATATAGGAAAGTAAAAGTGTCACCAAAATAAAGGCTACTGTCCCACCATAGGGTATCCCGTATCCTCTTAAGAATTCTCCAAATACTTTTGAGATAGAAGTAGCTGCAGAACCAGATGAGAAAAATCCTGCCAAGGTTATTGCAACTTGGATTGTGGATAAAAATCTCGTTTGATCTTGTGAGATTTCTAGAAGAGTCTTTGCCCTCTTGTCTCCTTCTTCTGCCATTTCTTTTATCTTGTTGTTGTTTACTGAAACCATTGCCATTTCAGCTGACGCAAAAAATGCGTTAATGCTTGTAAGTATTGCTATTAATATGAGCTTAGCCCACAAGGCGCCATCGTCCATAAAATCTTCCTCCATATCTTTTAGCCTAATTATATCAAAGAATTTATATTTGTGACAATAAAATAATTAATCTTATCAAGCTTTTTTAGCTAATTTCTAAGGTTTAAGATTTTTTACCTGTGGTATGAATTATTTATAGACTAAGATTGGAGGTCTTTAATGAAAAAATTAAAAAGAAGCTTGCTTATAATTTTACTTATAGGTCTAGCCCTCTTTGCTGCCTTCTTCTATGGCAAGAAGCAAATGAGAAGCGAGATGGAACCAGAGATAACTTCTAGCTTGATTTACAACAAGTTGGTCTCTGCTAAGGAACTGACAACTTTAAAGTACCACTACACAAACATGGGCCACTTTGAAAATCAAAATACTTTTTATGGTTACAAGGTCCCCTTCACTTCTAAGGAGTTTATTGTTTCCTACGAGGGACTTATCAACGCTGGCATAGACCTTGACAAGATGAAGGTCGAGCTCAAAGACAAGTCTATTGAGATAAGGATTCCACCGGCAGAGATTTTGAGCCACGAAATTTATGAGGACTCTCTTAAGGTATATGACGAGAGGGAATCTATTTTTAACAGGATTGATATAGAGGATTACAATAATTTCTCTAAGGATCAAAAGACTGAGGTTGAGAAGAGGGCAATAAAGAAAGGACTCTTAAAAGAAGCTGATGAAGAATCAAAGAAGGCAATCCAAGAAATTCTCATGGCTGACACAATTTTAAGCAAGTACGACATAAAGCTTGTGAGAGATGAAAATTTAAAATAAAAAAGAGAAGGGCTTTCTACTTGAAGGCCCTTCTTCTCTTTTAGCTTTCTAATAATTTTTTTACTTCTTCAATCTTTACTTCATCTAGTCTCTTGTATTTCCAATCTGGATTATTGTCCTTGTCTATCATTTTGGACCTAATTCCCTCTTCCATCTCGCCAATCTCTAGGGAGTATTTTAAAATTTTTTGGTCTAGGTCCACAGTTTCTGCATAGGTCAAGTCCTTGCCAATAAAATATTTTTCAAACTGCAAAGCCAACATAAATTGGGACTTACCTCTTAGGTCCTTTAAGATATCTGATGCAAATTCATCTTCCTTGTTGTCCTCTAGTTTTTCATAAATTCCAGCTAAAGTGTCTCCTGAGAAATATTTTTCTATTTTATCATCATGTTTCTCAACAAGGGTCTCGTGAATTTCCTTTTTATGTTTTTCTGCTTCTTCTCTTAACTTATTGATTAATTCATGGTCCCTAAAATTTTCTGATAATTCAAAAAACTTTTCTCTTATCTTTTCATAATCTTTTGAGTCAATATAAACATGGGCAAGTCCATGCTTTATCAAATCTGGGGATGCGAGACGTCCTCCACAAAGTCCTACATATTGTCCAAGAGCTTGTGGCAAGCTAGAAATAAATTTCCCCACACCTACATCGGGAACAAAGCCAAGGTCAGTTTCTGGCATGGCCCACTTTACACTTTCGTCAGAAATTATGAAATCAGAATTTATACTTATTCCAATTCCACCACCCATGACTATTCCCTTCCAATAAGAAACAATAGGTTTTTTATAAGAGGCAACATACTTGTCTAGATCAAACTCTTTGACAAAGAGCTCATCCTTATCCTGGCACTCATCATTGATTAGAAAATCATTGTAGAGGTGGACCAAGTCGCCACCAGAACAGAACCCCTTGTCAGACAAACTTTCAAAGAGGATAGCCCTTATTCCATCATCTTTTTCCCATTTTTCTAAAATATTTCTTATATCCTTTACCATCTTTAAGTTGATAGCATTTATTTTATCTGGCCTATTAAAATAAATTATTCCAACATTTTTTATCACTTTGCTTATTATAAAGTCATCTTTTTTCATCTTATCACCATCTTTTTGATTTTGCTTAATATATACCCTAATGATAGATAAAGAATTGATGATTATAATCTACAACAAATTTCTAAAAAATTAATATTCTATCTTGTTTTCAAATATAAATTTTAAAATTATATAGTAGATTGGGAAGCAAACTCCTGCAAGAGGCCAAACAATCCAGGACCTATCCCAATTATTTGTCAAAAAGGAATATGCCAAGTAGATTACTGTTGCAGCAATCCAATATATTGAACAGAAAGGTCCCAGCTTCCTCTTTAATTTTTTATTTTTCTTACTATAGTCTCCCTCTTCCAAAATCGCATTGATTGAATTCATAAAAGTATTTGCTCTAATCAAAAGATTTACTCCAATAGCTATCAGAAAAAGCATGACAACTACTGAAATCATCATGGGCATATCTTCCACTGAGAAAATCATCCCAATAAAAATAGGAATAACTGATGCCACTAAGATCAAAACTCCAAGTATATTGTCTCTGGCATAGGAATCGTGAAATTTTTCTGCCCTATCTTTTGCCATTCCATGGACACCATAGGCTGTGTCTATGCTCTCATTTTCAATGAATTCATATTTTTTTAATTTCATAGCTTCCCTTATAAATATTCCAATAGCTCCTATTACAAATAAAAACAAAACTGTAAGAGAGATCCCGTCTACTACATTTTCTGGAACTGATATGAGGTTACTTTCATAAGCTTGTGATAAAAGTAATAAAGTTACAGGCGAAATTACACAAAGGGAAACTCCAAAGGCAATATTTCTGCCAGAAACTTCTTTTAAATCTAGATATTCATTTGCTTCTTCCATGCTAAGCTTTATTAATTTTCTATCTTCCTCATAATCTTCTTCTGAAAACTCAAGATCTTCAATTTCATCTTTTATCAAATAGTCCGTTGTAACTCCAAAAATTCTACTTAATTTTAAAATTTTTTCCATATCGGGTACTGCTTGGGCACTCTCGTATTTTGAAATAGACTGCCTGCTCACACCAAGCTTTTCTGCAAGTTCTTCTTGAGACCAAGAGTTTTTCTTCCTAAGATTCATAATTTTATCTCCTAAAATCACTTTCTACCTCCTTTTCTATTTGAATTTTATATATTTTTAGAGTAGCAATCTATAAATTTAACTTTGCAATTTGTAAACTCACAGTTGCAAATCCGCTAAAAGCCTACTTTTTTATATTTTACAAATTGCTATTCAAGAGATTGTATATTTTTAATAAAGAATATGTAAATTTTTCATAATTTTGGGCAATAAAAAATCCCGACTCGTGTCAGGATTAAAATTATTTTTTATTTTGTACTAAGTTTATTATTTGGTCTGCAATACTTTCAAAGTCAAAGGAAGATGAGTTTATTAATATATCGTAGTTGGCTGACTCGCCCCAAGTTCTTCCAGTGTTTCTGGAATAGTGGTTGGCACGTCTGTTGTTTTCACGAGTCATTTTTATCTCTAGCTTATCATCTTTAATCTTGTAAGTATTTAAAATTCTCTCTTCTTTGAAATCCTTTGACGCGTAGATAAAGACTGACAACTTTGGAAAGTCTTCCAAGACAAAGTCACCACACTTGCCAAAGATCACAACTTTTTTCTTTTTTGCAAGCTCCCTAATTGTCCTTGAGTCTAAGAGGAAGGCTGCGTCGTCAACTGCTATGTCCTCTTGGGAGTAAGAGTAGTTTTGTCTATATAGGTCATAGATAGTTCCCTGCAAGAAGGAGTCATCTTTTTTAATTTCTTCAGGCTTTACTTTTTTCTCCAGACTCATAAGTTCTACAAGTTTTTCGTCATAAAACTCGTAATTTAATTTATCTGCAACTTTCTTGGCAATTTCGTTTGCCCCAGATCCATATTCTCCATCTATAGTTATTAATTTCTTTCCAGGATTTTGGAAAATTTTTTCAAATAGTGACATATCCTCACCTCCCCATAATTATACAATAGTATTGTGAAAGTTTTTTTATTCTATTTAAAATTCTTGTGAAATTTTATCCTCTCTTTAGCTTTCTCTTTAATTTTTTCTCAAGATAAGCTTCTATTGGGACTTGGGCAAGTAGGGTTGCCACAAAAATTATTATAGCCCCAAAAATTTCCCTTTCACTCATCTCTTGTGACAAAATCATCCAACCAAAGAGGGCACCAAAAACTGATTCAAGGGAACAGATCATGGACGCTACTACTGGGTCTAGGTCCTTTAGGGCCATAAGTTGGATAGTAAAGCCAACTCCTGATGACAAAATTCCCACATAGAGGATAGTCACATAGGATTTTAAAATCCCATCCATGCTTATATCTTCGAAGACTAAGGCTCCCACTAGGGAAATGATGCCGCAAACTGCAAACTGAACCAAGGAAAGTAAAACTGCATTGGTGTCTCTTGAATACTTTGTCAAGAGTAAGATGTGGATAGCAAAGATAAGAGCCGATAGGATTACAACTAAATCTCCCTTGTTTATGTTAAGTCCACCCTTGATGGACAAGAGGTAGGTTCCCACCATAGCTAGGAAGATGCAAAGAATAATTTTTAAACTTGGTCTTCTTCCAAAAAACAGTCCTAATATTGGAATAAAAACTATGTAGAGGGCCGTCAAAAAACTTGCCTTGGCAGCTGTCGTGTAGATTAGGGAAACCTGTTGAAGGTTGATAGCTATAGTAAAGACTAATCCGCAAATTGTTCCTCCTACAAGGGTCCTCTTCATGTCAAATTTCTCTTCTCTATATGAAGCTGACTTCATCATAAAAAATTTATAGGTTAGGTACAAAAATACAACTGCTACAAAACATCTTGTAGCCGTAAAGGAAAGGGGCCCCAAGTGTTCCATGCCTGCTGCTTGTGCCACAAAGGCAAGTCCCCAAATGATTGCTGTTGCAAATAACATTATTGATGCTTTTAATTCTTTTCTCATTTTTACACCACCCAAAAAACACCAATTCAGAAGTTTAAGTCTAAATTGATGTTAAAATTCTATAGTTTAATATTATCATAATTTATCTAAGAAAAATAGTAATGCAGTACTTCTTAATATAAAAATTTTAAATTAGACCTTTTATAAATCTCATGTATAATTAGAGTAAGAGGTGAATTATGATAAAATTTAATTTGTATAAAGAAGGGGGAGTAAAAGTCCACTTTGTGAAGATGGACCAAGAGCTTCCTGAAGAAATCAAAAATTATTTGGACAAGAAGAAGTTCACTTATAAGTTTAAGGAATCTCTTTACCTTCCCAGCTTTGAAGAAGAATCAGAAATCTTCATGGGACTTGGCGATGATGAACTTGACCTAGAAGATGTGAGAAATCTTTTCTTTGAACTTGGAAATATTTTAAGAGACAATGAAGAGCACGAAGTCGAAATTAAAATGCCAGAGCTTTCTCTTTGCAACAAGAAAACTATTATGGCAGCTTATGAAGGACTTCGCCAAGGTGAATATGAATTCACAAAGAAAACTGACGTAAAAGAAAAAAAGGCTGACTTTGAAATAACTGTCAACTACACAGCCTTTAAGGGACCTGAAGCAAAATTAAGAGAGGGACTTGATAAGATAGAAAACATTATTGATGGAGTCTTCCTTGCAAGAGACCTTGTAAACGAAAGAGCCAATGTAATTTATCCAGAAAGTCTTGCCAATATTACAAAGGAAAAATTAGAAGAAGCTGGCGTTAAGGTTACAGTTTATGAAGAAGATGAAATCGAAAAAATTGGCATGAAGGCCTTTTTAAGAGTTGCGGCTGGTGCAACAAATCGTCCAAGACTTATTGTAATGGAATACAATAATGCCGACACAGAAAAAGTTGCCCTTGTTGGTAAGGGGCTAACTTACGATTCAGGTGGCTACAACATCAAGTCTCCATCTGGCATGAACTACATGCACTGCGACATGGGTGGAGCTGGTACAGTTATTGGCACAATCTACGCCCTTGCAAAGAACAAGGCAAAGACAAATGTAGTTGGTGTTGTTGCAGCTTGTGAAAATATGATCTCTGGTCACGCTTACAAGTCTGGTGACGTAATTGACTCCATGAAGGGACTTACAATTGAAGTTGCAAACACAGATGCTGAGGGAAGAATCACTCTTGCCGATGCTGTTCACTATGCCACAAATGACCTTGGAGCAGAAAAAATTATTGACCTTGCAACACTTACTGGTGCAGTTACAATTGCCCTTGGAGAAGTTTACACTGGTGCAGTTACAAATAACGAAGACTTTTACAATGAAGTCCTTGAAGCTGGTAAGCTAGCTGGAGAAAAAATGTGGGCCTTCCCTTACGACGAAGACTACAAGAAACTAAACAGGTCAGAAGTTGCTGATATCAAGAACACATCTGGTAGACAAGCAGGGTCTGTTACTGCAGGACTTTTCGTTGGCGAATTCGTAAAAGAAAATACACCTTGGGTACACCTAGACATAGCAGCAACTGGATACAGGGATAAGAAATCAGGCTATCTTCCAAAGAATGCAACTGGTATTCACGTTAAGACTTTAAATAACCTACTAGACCCAACAGATTGCTAATAAATTTTAAACCACAAACCACTGGCTAAGGCTAGTGGTTTTTCTTGTCCTTGTTTTCATTAATTAAGACATAAAAAAACTCTGCCAAATAAATTCTGACAGAGTCCATAAAATTTAATATAGTTTGCAATAAAAAATCTGCTAGAGATTTCTCTCTAACAGATTTATTTTTTTTATAGGAATAGTCCGCCGTATGCAACAAATAGTGGTGCGAAAACAAGGGATACAACAGTTATAAGTTTAATTAGAATATTAAGAGAAGGTCCTGATGTATCTTTGAATGGGTCACCAACTGTGTCTCCAGTTACAGCTGCCTTGTGAGCTTCTGAACCTTTACCACCGTGTGCTCCACCTTCGATGTATTTTTTAGCGTTGTCCCAAGCTCCACCAGCGTTTGACATGAAGATTGCCATTAGTACACCAGTTACAAGAGCTCCTGCTTGAAGTCCACCTAGGGCTTCTGTACCAAGTAGTAGACCTACAAGGATTGGAACAATTACAGCGATTAGTCCTGGTATAATCATTTGCTTAAGAGCAGCACCTGTTGAGATGTCAACACATCTTGCATAGTCAGGAGTTGCCTTACCTTCCATGATTCCAGGAATTTCTTTAAATTGTCTTCTAACTTCGTCGATCATTTCTGATGCTGCGTTACCTACTGCTGACATAGTAAGTGCAGAGAAGGCAAATGGAAGCATACCACCAACGAATGTTGCAGCAATAACTTCTGGCTTAGAAATATCAATTCCTGTTAGGCCAGTAGCGTTAATGTAAGAAACGAAAAGTGCAAGTGCAGTAAGTGCTGCTGATCCAATTGCAAATCCCTTTCCTATAGCTGCTGTTGTATTACCAACAGAGTCAAGTGAGTCTGTGATATCACGAACGTCTTCTGGTAGTTCACACATTTCTGCAATACCACCAGCGTTGTCTGCGATTGGTCCATAAGCGTCTACGGCAATTGTCATACCAGTTGTTGAAAGCATACCAACAGCTGCAAGAGAAATTCCGTAAAGTCCTACGATTGGATCAGCGTTTCCGCCAGCTCCAAGGTAAGCTGCAATAATACCAATAGCAATAACAATGATAGGTCCAACTGTTGACATCATACCAACAGAAAGTCCAGCAATAATATTTGTTGAAGAACCAGTTTCTGATTCTGCCCCAATTCTCTTAACTGGTGCATAATCTTCAGCTGTGTAATATTCTGTGAATTTAGAAATTATTAGACCAACTGCAATACCAATGATTACTGGTGCAAAAGGTGAAAAACTTCCAAAAATGTAGTTTGATAAAAGTGCTGAAGCGATCATTGTAACACCAGCTGCTACATATTCACCTGCGTTAAGAGCTTTTTGTGGATTCTTGTCTCCCTTTACAAAGAAAGCAGCTACAATTGATGCAAGAATACCAACTGTTGCAACAAGAACACCAAATTTAACACCTTCTTCTCCATAAGCTACAACTCCAAGAGTAATAACTGAAAGAAGTGCTCCAACGTAAGATTCAAATAAGTCAGCTCCCATTCCAGCAACGTCCCCAACGTTATCTCCTACGTTATCAGCGATAACTGCAGGGTTTCTTGGGTCGTCTTCTGGGATTCCAGCTTCAACTTTACCTACAAGGTCAGCTCCAACGTCTGCAGCCTTAGTGTAGATACCGCCACCAACTCTTGCGAAAAGTGCAATAGATGATGCTCCAAGTGAAAATCCTGTAATAATTTCAGTTTGTCCACCTGTTAGGAAGTATGCGCAAGTAATACCAATGATTCCTAGTCCAACAACGCACATTCCCATTACAACTCCACCTGAAAAGGCAACGTCAAGGGCTTTACCTAGGCCACCCTTCCATGCTGCGTTTGTTGTCCTAACGTTTGCTTTTGTAGCAACCTTCATACCAACATAACCAGCAGCTACTGAAAAGATAGCTCCTACTACGAAACAAATAGCAGTTGGGATTGATTTAAGTCCTACTGCCAAGATAATTGCAAGTACAATGACAAATACAACAAGAGCCTTATATTCTCTTGTTAAAAATGCCATAGCTCCTTCTGAAATGTAAGAAGAAATTTCTTTCATTCTTTCATTTCCGGCATCTTGCTTTGACACGAAGCTTGCCTTGTAGGCAGCAAATAATAGTGCCAAAACGCCGACGATAGGAGCTAGATATAACATATTCATTCTAATCCTCCTTAAATTTTAATTACAACTTACTTATTAAAAACATATTAATAAAAATAAGATTGCAATAACGACCAATATTGGAAGTATAAAAAATATCATTTTTATTTCTCCCCTAAATTTTAATTAAATTGCAGCTAAAATAATAAGTGCAAGTGCAAAAACGATGCTTGAAACAGTAACGATTCTATTTTGGATATCCTTTTTACTAGAACCCTTGTGAGATCCCCACATGCTAGTTTCTTCGCCTTGAAGAGTTCCTAGACCAGCTTGTTCTGATTCCATTTGTGCAACTACACTTATTACAATTATGCTCGCAATAATAATTATAATAGATAATAAAGTTTGCAAACTTATACCTCCCTTAAATTTCTATAACATATAAATTCTAACACAGCAAGGCTCGCTAAGCAACGAATTTATACGATAATTTGGCATTTTTTAACAAGATGTTTCCTTTTTTAGAGCTTCTTCGATTAAGTCCTCCCTATCTTGCATTGCAAGAAGAGTTTTTTCTATTAGTTCATCAAGTTCCCAGCCAAGCTTTTCTGCTCCTCTTTTTATCACATCTCGAGAGCAACCTTCTGCAAACTTCTTGTCCTTAAACTTTTTCTTTACACTCTTTAGGTTCATGTCCTTGGTGCTCTTTGATGGCCTCATAAGAGATGCTGCATAAATTAATCCTGTCAACTCATCACTTGCAAAGAGGACCTTCTCCATGAAAAGCTCTGGTTCAACTTCAGTACATATTCCTGACCCGTGAGCCATGATTGCATGGATGAGTTCATCACTTCCACCAGCGCCCTTTAAAATCTCTGGCGTATTTTTTAAATGTTCTTCAGGATATCTTTCGTAGTCCACGTCGTGAAGAAGTCCTGCCATCTTCCAAAAGTCTACATTGTCCTTGTCGTACTCTTCTGCAAAGTATCCCATAACATTTTCAAGAGTCAAGGCATGTCTTATGTGAAATTCTTCTTTGTTGTATTCCTTTAATAATTTTAATGCATCTTCTCTACTTATTCCAGTCTTCATAGTCCCACTTCCTTTTTCCTAATTCTATCACAATAATTTTTGAATTTCACTTTTATCTACTTATGTTATAATGAAGATAAGAATGCAATGATCAATGGAGGTTTTTATGAAAAAAAATGTTGGCATAATGGGCTTTGGTAGAATTGGTAGAGACGCTCTAAGAATCTGGGCCCTAAGAGACGATGTTAATTTTGAAGTTACTCACGTAGCTGTAAGAAATTTAGACAAAACTTTAAAAGAAAGAACTCATCTATTTAAGTACGACTCAATCTATAGAAAGTTCCCTGGTGAAATTGAATTCACTGACGACGGAATGATTATCAATGGAAAGAAAGTTACTTTCGTTGAATCAAAAACTCCTGACAAGATGAACTGGAAGGACCTTGGTGTCGATGTCGTTATTGATTCATCTGGTGCCTTCAAAGACGAAGAACAAGCAAGAGGTCACCTTGAAAGTGGTGCAAAGAAAGTTGTCTTAACTTCTCCAGGCAAGGGAAACATGCTTACAGTTGTTATGGGAGTTAACGACGACAAGTACGACCCAGAAAAGGACGACATTATCTCTAACGCGTCTTGTACAACAAACTGTCTTGCTCCAGTAACTAAGGTTATCTTAGAAAACTTTGGAATCAAGAAGGGACTTATGTCCACTGTTCACGCTTACACTAACGACCAAAACATCCACGACGGTGTTCACAAGAAGGACATGAGACGTGCAAGAATGGGCGCAGAAAATATAATTCCAACTTCAACTGGTGCAGCAAAAGCTGTTGGAAAAGTTATTCCAGAAGTTGATGGAATCTTAACTGGCTTTGCATTAAGAGTTCCTGTTCCAACTGGATCACTAGTTGACGTTACTTTTGAACTTGAAAAAGAAGCTACTGTTGAAGAAATCAACGCAGCTATCAAGAAGGCTTCTGAAAATGAATTAAAGGGAATCCTTGCTTACTCTGAAGACGAAATAGTTTCTTCTGATATTATTGGCGACACTCACTCATCTATTTTCGATTCACTTCTTACAACTGTTAACGGCAAAATGGTTAAACTTATTTCTTGGTACGACAACGAATGGGGTTACACAGAAAGAGTTATTGACCTAACAGAAAAAATTGTAGAATCTCTATAATTAAATTTATTACAAGGCTTGCACAGGCAAGCCTTTTTTATTTGCCTAAGATTTTCTTATGGGTTATCATTATTTTATGAAGTTTAAAAAATTTTTGATTATTTATATAAGGAGGACTCAATGATTGATAAATATAAATTAACTGGCAAGAAGATAAAAATAGAAGACCTGGAAGAAAAAATTGTAAGCGAGGAAAAGGACGTCGACATAAAAAAAGAAGTCTACGAAGAACTTGTCCCAAGATTAAGAGGCCTTCACGAAAAACTTTTTGCAGAATCAAAACAGGGAATCCTTGTGGTCCTCCAAGCAATCGACGCTGCAGGTAAGGACGAGATAATAAAATATATTTTTTCAAATCTTGAGCCTCAAGGTCTAAAGAACACTTCCTTTGGCAAGCCAACTGACGAAGAAAATTCCCACGACTATCTGTGGAGAATGGCTAAGGGCCTCCCAAAAAGGGGCGAAGTTGCAATCCTAAACCGTTCTTACTACGAAGATATTATTTCGCCAAAAATTTATGACAGCCTAGGTCATCTTCCAGAGGAAATAAAAAATGATAATAATCTTTGGGAAAAGAGATACAAACACATAAACAACTTTGAAGAATACCTAGTTGAAAATGGATTTAAAGTTGTAAAGTTTTTCTTCAATGTTTCCAAAGACGAGCAGAGAAAGAGACTTATCGAGAGAATCGAAGACCCAAAACAAAATTCTGAGTTTTCCTTCTCTGACTTAGATGACAGGGACAATTGGGACAAGTACCAAGTTGCCTTTGAAGAAATGCTAAACAACACTTCAACAGAAATGGCCCCATGGTATGTCCTTCCAGCCGACAATCCTTGGCTGGCAAGAAAGATTGCAACTCTTGCCCTTATAGAAACAATGGAAGAAATCAATCCAAAGTATCCGACTTTCACAGGCGATGATAAGAAAAAGGCAGAAGAAATTGCTGAAAAGTTAAGGAAGAAAGAAATTTAATTTTTATCCGTAGTTGAAATTATAAAATTTAAAAGTTCAAAGTATAATAGAAAAAATTAAGACCAAGGTGTGAACCTTGGTCCTTTTTTAATCCTTTATAATTGTCCCATGATTGTCTGGGTCATTGGTGTTTAATATTTTTATAGTTATATTTTTCTTTGCAACGGGGCTTATAGCATCTTCTTGATAAACTTGGGCTCCCTCGCCAATTATTTCCTTGAGTTCTGTGTAGGAAAGTTTGTCAATTGTCTTGGCATCAGGATCACTATTAGGGTCAGATGTCATAATACCATTTACGTCAGTCCAGTTTTCGTAAACCTTGGAGTCAAGAGCATAGGCAATTAGGCTGCCTGTGTAGTCGCTGCCACCCCTAGTGAAGGTCACAATATTTCCCTCCTTGTCGCTGCCATAGAAGCCTGGCACAACCGCCTTTTTATTTTCTCCAATGTGACTTTGGATTGCCCTCTTGGATTTTTCTATATCAACTTGTCCCCTCTCATCAAAAATTATTAGGTCCTTGGCATCAATAAAATCGTAGTTCAAATATTTTGCAAGAAGCTTGGCATTTAGGTATTCTCCCCTTGAAACAATAAAGTCCTTGTCCCTAGAATCTTTTATCTCGTCAAATACAAATTTTAACTCATCATCCCAAAATTCTTCAAGTCCTAGGTCTTCTGCTATGGACAAGAACCTGTTTTTAATTTTTTCAACTTGCTTGTCACGTGTTAAGCTTTGAACTTCCAACTCTTCTTCAAGGGACTTGATAATTTCCCTAACTTCTTCAATCCTCAAGTTTTTGTCAGAAAGAGAAATCAATTCATCAGTAATCTTTGTATCCTTTTTAAATCTTCTTCCCGGTGCAGAAACCACAATTACGTCTCTGTCCTCCTTGGAGAAGATAATTTTCTTCACCTTGGCAAATTGTCCTGCATCTTTTAGGGAGCTGCCACCAAATTTTGAAACTGACTTGCCTTCGATGCTGTCAATGGCAAAGGGAGTTTCTTGGTAGACACAGTAGTTGAGCCAGTTGGAGAAGAAGAGATTGCCCGCAGACCTCCACCTAATTTTTATGTCTTTCTTAGGATCATTGTCTTCATAATAATTTATTGGTGGGCTAATCTTTTTGCCTTGAGAAAGGTCCCTAATGTACTCATTGTGAAGGGTGTCCTTGTCGTATTCCCAATGGCCAAAGTTAAAGACAAACCTGTTGTCCTTAGTTGTCACAAGGGAAACTCCAGTGTCAGGTCTTGCCGCAAGGACTTCCAAGTCAGAAAATTCTTCAAAGTCGTCAATGTCAACATAGGTATGCCTTGATGTCGGAACTAAGAAGCTATCATCAAAACCCTTTACAATTTTATTTTCTTTTAGCTTGTCAAATTCAAAGACTCCAAAAATTTTTTCGTCGCTAAGCTTGTGTTCAATCTTGTAATAGTGATAGAGGGCAGCTTGGGCGGACCAGCAGATAAACATTGTGGAGTAGACATTCTTCTTGGCAAACTCAAAAATCGTCTTTAGCTCGTCCCAGTATTTTATTTTTTCATAGGCTAGGGTTTCTATTGGCGCTCCAGTTATTATCATGGCGTCATACTTGTTGTTTTTTATGTCATCATAAGTCTTGTAAAAGGACTTCAACCTCTTGGTGTCAGAGTTATTAGGATTGTAGGACTCCATCCTCACAAGGTCAATGTTAATTTGTAGGGCTGTGTTAGAAAGCATCCTCAAGAGTTGTAACTCAGTCTCTTCTTTCTTGGGCATCAAGTTTACAATGGCAATGCTAAGGGGTCTTATGTCCTGCTTAATAGCAGAGGAGTCCCTCATAGTAAAAATATTTTCTCTTTGTAAAACTTCTTCAACAATTAAATCTCTAGGTATTATTAACGGCATTTCTATTCTCCTCTTTTTTTATTTGTACTTGAGGAAGGATGACAATAAAAAAAGCTTCCATCCATAAAGGACGAAAGCTATTTCGTGTTACCACCTTAATTCTCTTACAACTCGCGCTGGAAGACTCTTCAAGTACTATCATACTCTATCGCTATAACGGGCGCTCCCGTGCCTATCTAAATATCGATAGACCCTCAAGAAGGACCATGTTCTCCTAATCTTCTTCTACTTCTCTCACCAAACGAAGCTCTCTTTAATCAGTCAAAAAGGATACTCTTCCTCTTATTGAGTTATTTTTTATTATAATAGCATCAAAGATTATTTATGTCAATTAGTAAAAATTTGTAAGCCTGTAGTTTTTTATTACCTTGTAAGTTTTTGCAATTTTATAACTTATTATGAGTTTATGATCTCCATCAAGTCTCTAATTTTTTAGAACTTCACAAATTTCTATCACTTAACGTCTTTTTATTAATTTATAAGATCTTTTTACTTTACAAATTATTATGACTTTATAAGTTATTATGACTTCACAACTTGTTATCACTTCATAAGTTCTTATTACTAAATAAATTGTTATGACTTCACAATTTTTTATGAGCCTAGAGTAATCCACGGCTTTGCAATCTCTTTAGACTTACTAACTTATCAATACCCTATAAAATCCCACAAAAAAAGAGAGGCTCTTGCCTCCCTTTTATGAGTATAGTTAGAATTTATTTTAAGCTTCCTTCTTAATTACATCGATTATAGAACCATCTCTGTATTCTACAACTGCAACTACTTCGTCAGAGAATTCAACTTCTTCAGGCTTGCCTGTAAGTTTTTCTGCCATTTCTTGTAGTTCCTTGATGTCCTTAAGTTCAATTCCAGCCTTTTGGAATTTTTCGATTAAGTCTTGTCTCTTTGGATTTACAGCAATACCGTAGTCAGTACAGATTACGTCAACAGATTCGCCTGGTGTACAAACTGTTGTAACCTTGTCTTTGACAATTGGGTTTCTTGATCTTACAAGTGGTGCAAGTATAAGTGACATTTCTGCACCAGGTGCTGTATCTTGGTGACCACCAACTGCTTGGTTAATAACTCCGTCTGATCTTGTCATTACGTTTACGTTGAAGTCAGTGTCAACTTCAAGAGCTCCAAGTAATACAAAGTCTAGAGTGTTAACTGCAGGTGTTGGGTTGTTAGGGTTCGCGTAAGATGATGCAGTTTGTTCAAAGTGTTTTGTGTTTTCACGAATTGATCTTACTGCGTCAAGGTCAAAGGATTGTGTATCGTAAATACCATCGATAAGACCTTCTTCAAGCATAGTTACCATATAACCTGTTATTCCACCAAGGGCCATTGAAGCCTTGATGCCATCTTTTTTCATTTCTTCACGAAGAAGTTTTGCTACTGCAAGAGTTGAACCTGCTGCTCCAGTTTGGAATCTAAAGCCGTCCTTATAAAGTCCAGAAGCCTTGATTGCCTTAACTGCATTGTTAGCAATTAATAGGTCACGTGGGTTGTCGTTAAATCTAATTGATCCAGAAACAATTCCCTTTGGATCACCAATTGCATCAACTTCTACAACATAGTCAACATACATCATGCCAATTGAAGCAGGAATATTTGGGAAGGGTACAAGGTTATCTGTGATTGCAACTACACAATCAGCATACTCAGCGTCAACAATTGCATAACCAAGTGATCCACAAGCTGCCTTTCCTTCTCGTCCATTAATGTTTCCATATTCGTCACATGCTGGTGCTGCAAGGAAGGCTACGTCGATATGAAGTTCTCCATCTTCGATAGCTCTTGCACGTCCACCGTGGGAACGAATGATACATGGCTTTTTAAGGATACCTTGTGAAATTTTTTCTCCAAGTTCTCCTCTTAGTCCTGATGATTGAATTCCAGTGATTACACCTTGTTCAATTAGTGGAATTAACTTGTCATGGCATGGTGAAAGTGATGATGGAGCAAGTGTTAAGTCCTTGATGCCCATATCAGCAATAACTTGCATAACCATGTTTACAACATAGTCACCATTTCTTAGGTGGTGGTGGAAGGAAATTGTCATTCCGTCCTTAAGTCCACTCTTCTTAACAGCTTCTTCAATAGAACCTAGAAGTTTTTTCTCGTCCCTATTTCCGTATCTAATTTTTGGAGAAGCCTTTCTTTCAGTTCTAAGATATTTTCCTTCGCCTTTGAAAGGAACAAGTTCGCCAATGCCTTCAAGGGATTCAGGGATATCTCTTCCTACTGCATTTTTATTATAGTTCATCAATATCCTCCTTCTTTAGCACTCCACTTGCAACTGCTAGGTCTAGAACTCTTTGTGCGCCAGCAATAACTGGATAGTCAACCATCTTGCCGTCAACAGTAATAACTCCAGAGCCCCTTCTTTCAGCTTCCTTAGAACCTGCAATAATACGAAGTGACTTCGTAATATCTTTTTCAGTTGGTGTGTAAACTTCATTTACAACTGCAATTTGTTTAGGGTGGATAACAGATTTTCCGTCAAATCCAAGATCCTTAATAAATTGAACTTCTTCCCTAAAGGCATCCATGTCATCAAGGTTTGTGTTAACTGTATCGAAGCAAGCAATGCCCGCGTTTCTTGCAGCTAAAACAATTTGACTTCTTGCTGCGAAAAGTTCCCAACCATGAGTTGACCTTTGAGTCTTTAGGTTAGTAACATAGTCAGCTGCTCCAAGTGCAATACCCATCATTCTTGGTGATGCCTTTGCAATATCAACTGCGTTAATAACTCCAGTTGGAGATTCAATAGCCGCCATCATAAGAGTTCTACCTTGGCAACCCATTTCTTCTTCAACTTCAGTGATGATTTCATCTACATCTATAACGTCTTGTGCAGTTTCTGACTTTGGTAGTCTAATTACATCTACCCCAGCCTTAACAACTGCTTTAATATCTTCACGTCCAAAAGGTGTATCAAGGGCGTTAATTCTTACAACAACTTCAGTTTTTCCGTAGTCTAAAGTTTTTAGTGCATTGTAAACTAAAAATCTTGCCGCGTCTTTTTGATTTATGCTCGTAGCATCTTCAAGGTCAATCATAATTGAATCAGGACCGTAGATGTGAGCATCAGTGATGTTTGCAGGGTTGTTACCTGGAAGAAACATCATTGTTCTTCTTAATCTCTCTTTCAAAATATCAGCTCCAATTATATTCTGTGCTTTCAGCTGCTCTAAAACATGCTGCTGCTACTCTTGCTTTAATTGTGTAGTCCAAGGCACCCTTGTCTACTGCAGTAACTTTTGCATTCTCTACATCTAATTCTTTTAAAGTTTCTCTTATAACTTTTTCAATTTGTTTACCAAATTGTTTTTTTACTGAACTTTCTAGTTCAATAGATATGCCGTCTCCGTCATCAATAGTGATTAAAATATCATTTGACTCAAGAGTTCCGGCCATGGCTTCTTTTTTTAGTTTCAAAAAAATCCCTCCTACGTCTACATGAGCGTTCCAAAGAGTACTGATCCTATAACAAGTATTATTCCTCCACCAAGTCTTGATGAAAGTTGTGCATAAGAAATTAAATCCATTCTGTCAGCTGCTCCAAGAACTGCTAAGTCACCAGATCCACCTCTGTTTGCCATACATAGGCCTGCTGTAACAGCAGAGTCAACAAAGAAGAATCCAACAAGGTGTCCAACAAGTCCTGAACCAATAACAGCACCAACAACAATTAAGAATGACATAACAACATTACCAAAAGTGATAGCTTCTCTTAGTTCAACTAAGTCAGTTTCAACACCAACACCAACCATAATTAAGATTACAATGTTCTTAGTAAAGAAAGATTGAACTTCCTTTGCAGCTTGTCTAAGTGGGCCAGGAACAATTCCAAGTCCGTTAGCGAGAGCAACGATAATAATCATAAAAGCAAATGGGTGAATTGGCACTGAAGGAACTAGTGGATCCCAAACCTTATCAGCTACAAGTCTACCAAGTTGATAGAAAGTAAGAGCCATTAAAATTGCTCCAGCATAGTCCTTTAATTGTGTAGTAAACTTTTCTTCATTTTGTTCAATTTCAGGAGCAGATCTCATAAGAGTCTTCTTGTCTCCTGTAAGTCCTGGCTTACTGCTTCCTAGCTTATTTAAAATACCACCAGCAATAATGGCAAAGATATTAGCAATTGTAAGAATTGAAATAGCAAAGCCATAGTAGTTTGCAGCAGCATCTCCTGTAACTCTTTCATAGATTTGACTTAGAGGAACAGCACCTGCACCGTTACCTCCACCCATTACAGGAAGAACATATTTTAAAACTGTGTTTGCTGGAGAAACTCCAAAGATAAGTCCACCAATAATACCAAGAATTGCAGCACCTAAAACTCCACCAAGAATTGCTGGAATATATCCTGCAAAAGACTTAATCATAAGATCTCTATTTAGTCCAAGAAGTGAACCAGAGATAAGCATTATGATAAAGAAGTTTAACAGTCCCATAGGCTTTGAGTTAACAGATGAAATAAGTTCTACATATTCTTCTGGTATAACATTTAGATAAACTAAAACTGCTGTACCCAAGAAGGCAAGAACAAGTCCACCACCAACATAAGTGTTCCAAATTGGAATTCTCTCACCAATTTCATATAAAATAATACCTATTGCGAACATCAGGGCAACTCCGCCCGCTAAATCTTTTGACAAAACTCCCATATATGTTGCAATAAAAACAATTGCAGATAAAACCAATAGCATTGGAAGATTAAGTCCAAAATATTTTTTCTTCAATAGAAAAACCTCCTTTTTCTTTATGATACCCTAGAAACACATCCTTATTCAAGATATTAAACCGCTGAAACGCCTATCTTTAGCAAATATAAAATTGTTACAGTAACAAATTTAATTTGTGGTATCGCTTTACCTCTACTAATTAATTTAATTAAACAAGAAGATATTGAGCTTTTCCATAAAAAAATAAGAGATTTAATAAACAAAATCTCTTATCTAAAATCTATAGATTATCTATTAAATTTTATAAATCAAAAACTATACCCTATATCCTCTATTATAATTTCTCTGACTCTATCTTCAAGTTCTTCTATGTCGTGTTTCTCTTCCTTGATGCAAGTTCTTGCTGTATCGCCACAAATTATGCACTTTCTCTCTGGAAGTCCCAAGGATGATCTTGAGATTTGTGAGAAGTCCTTATCGTAGATATCGATGTCAAGGAGTCTACCTCCCATGGATTCTTCTTCCACTTCCATCATGAGTTTTTTTATTTCTCTCCCATCGACATCTAGGACTGCAAGGTACTCCATGCCTGTGACTAGATTTTTGTAGTCTTCAAATAATATTTTTATTTTATTTTCTTTCAAAAGATTTTTAATCTTCTCTACATATTTTTTGTGGAAGCTTACGGCTTCTTCAAAGTTTTTGTCTTCTCCAGGAATGTTTAACATAAAGGAAAGGACTGGGGCCTCATATTTTTCTGTAAGGTCCTTAATCTTGTAATATCTTTTTTCCTTGGCTTCAAGCATCCTATTCATGGCAAGTATCTTAGAGTCTATCATTTATTATCCTCTGTCCTTCTTCTGACTTAAGAGCCTTTATCGTTGCTTCTGGCAAAAATCTATAAGCTTCTTCAAATTTTCTTTCTTTTAAAAGGGCCCTAACTTTTGAAGCAGAAATTATTTCATTGTCCAGACTTGTCCTTGGAATTTCTACGACTTCTACTCCATATTCTGGCAAGATTCTTTCCATAGTTTCGTTATAATTTTTTGTAACAACATCTTTGTCTTCGCTTCCCACAAATCTCTTTTTGATATTTAAGGCCTTGGCAAAGTAGTTTCCAAATATTTTTGTGTCAAGCTCTGAATAAGCCTTTAGGATTGTTTTTTCATCTTTATAAAAATATGTTGGGAAGGTATTTTTTGAAATAATGTAGTCGTTGCCAGGGTGAACAATGATATCGTCATACTTTTCCAACTCTTCTTTTACAATCTTGTACCTAAAGTCGTAAGGGAAGGTGGACCCGTCCTCCTCCACCATAAAGATGTGAAGAAGGTCTGTTCTCTTTCTCGCTTCTTCAATTAAATAGAGGTGACCCTTGGTCATGGGGTTGGCATTTATAACAATTGCGCCAGACTCCCTCGTGTCTTCTATGTTTTTTAAGAGTTTGTGAAGTTCATCTATTTTATTGTCTAAGAGTGCAACATCTTCTGTCTCTTCTACTAGAGAAAATCCAAAGTCTGTAAAGATTTTAATATTCTTTGGCTTTGTAAAGATGAATAGATGATTATTCCCAATCTCGTATTGGTGATCAAGTAGCCTTGTGATTATTGCATTGGTAATTCCCATGCCTTGGTAAGCTGGGTCAATGGCAAAGCACTTTAGAACCCTGCCAGCACAGGACCCAGTTCCAACAATTTTGTCGCCGTCAAGTGCCACAAGAGTGTAGTCCACATCTCTCTCATAGTTTATGTCAAAGTCCTCCAAGAATTTCTCAACATTCTTCTTTTCAAATTTCATAACTTGTCTATAATCAATCAATGTTTCCCTCCAAGAGATAAAAATACAAGGTAAGAATCAAAAAGTCAGCACAGCCACCGGGGCTTAGGTTTCTCCTCTTGTATTCTTCATTTATTTTTTGGATTTCTTTCATTCCAGCTTCATTTTCGTACAACTTTTTTTCAAGGACCTGGCTCGAAGTTTCTTTTAAAAATTCTAGACCTTCAAGCCCTCCTCTTTTGATTATGTTTGAATCCTCGATAAGGGACATGAAGTAAAATAAGGTTCCAGTTAGGGCGTAGTCAAAGTTTGTCTTTTTCTCGGCTTCCTTTAAGAAGTCAAGTCCCATAAGGGCCTTCTTAAAACCTTCTTCTGCCTCTTCTCTTATTCCCTTTAGTCCATATTTTTTGTAATTTCTTTCGCCATGAGTCTCGGCCTTTTCTATTTTTAATTCCTCACTTATGCCACGATTTAAGTAAGCCACCCTATCAATTACCTTATCAAAAGAAAAATCTTCTCTTTTTATTTCTATTGCCGTTGCATATACCATGAGACCAAGAGAAAAAATAATTCCCTTGTGGGTGTTGGCTCCACCAGTTACTGCCTTCATCTTATCTTCGTAAAGCTTTCCATACTCTCTAAGCTCCAAGAAGTCCTCTCCCTTAGATTTTTCTCCAAGCTCGTAAGAAATTTTGAAATAGTCGTAGAGGACTAGGGCTGACTTTATGAAGTCCATATAGTCCATGTCGTCGTGGGCTCCCACATCTATTAGGCTGACAAGTCCTGGCTTGGGACTTAAAGATACCTCGTAGATGAGAGCGTAGCTAGCAAGCCTTGCGATTTTATCTGAATTTAACATAATCCCTCCGACTTCATTATAATAAATAAAAAAATTTTCATCTACTTTTTATTTTTGTGTGAGTTACATCCTAATTTTGTCATCAAAAAAAGAGAGGTCTAGGCCTCTCAATTTCTATTTTAAACTATTCAATTTATTTTGATTTTAATTTCAACATTTTTAACCTTAAATCAAAATCTAATTAAAATTGGGCGTCATTATATCTTGCCTTGTAGACATAGGAGTTTTGATTTAAGGCTGTTAGGATTTCGTCTTGGTGGTTCTTATCCTTGGTGTCAATAACAACGCTTACTATCATTGAGTCAATTGTGTCTCCAACTAGGTCGATGTTTTGATTAATCTTGACTATGTTTGCTCCTTGCTTTTCAAGAAGTGCTGACATCTTGGATATTTGTCCTGGTTGGTCGTCTAACTTAATCTTAAGTTCCATCCTCCTATTAGTCTTATAGAGTCCCTTTTGAATAACTTTTGAAACTCGAGTGACGTCAATGTTGCCACCAGAAAGGATACAACAAACTTTTTTGCCCCTGTGGTTGAACTTCTTATACATAAGGGCTGCAACTGTAGATGCCGCTGCTCCTTCTGTGATGATTTTGTTGTCCTCAAGAAGGGTTAAGATTGCAGAAGAAATTTCGCCTTCAGTTACAAGAACTATGTCGTCTACATATTCCTTTACCATCTCATATGTAATTTCTCCCGGAGTCTTAACTGCGATTCCATCGGCAATTGTTGATCCACCTGTCACTGTTAGACGCTTGCCCTCTCTCACTGACTCATACATTGATGGGGCAATTTTTGTTTGGACTCCAATTATCTTTATGTCTGGATTAATGGACTTTGCTGCAAGGGCAACTCCAGATATTAGTCCACCACCACCAATTGGCACAACTATTATGTCAACGTCTGGCAGCTCTTCTAGAATTTCTAGCCCAACTGTACCTTGGCCTGCAATAATTTTTTCATCGTCAAAGGGCGCAATAAAAGTGTAGCCTTCTTCTTTAGCTAATTTTTTTGCAAAGGCTGCTGCATCGTCAAAGGAATCTTTAACAAGTTCTACTTCAGCTCCATAATTTCTTGTTGCCTTTACCTTGGATAGGGGTGCGTGATAAGGCATACAAATAACAGACTTTATCCCCCTCTCGCTTGCTGACTTGGCAACACCTTGGGCGTGGTTACCTGCTGAGCAAGCTACAACTCCTCTTTCTGCTTCTTCATCTGATAGGGTTGCAATCTTGTTATAGGCTCCCCTAAGTTTAAAAGACCCTGTGTCTTGTAGAACTTCAACCTTTAGGTAAATATCTTCTCCAAGGTTTGGAGCATAAACTACAGGAGTTTCCTTTATGTGACCCTTTAGTCTTTCTCTGGCTTCGTAAACTTCTTTCACGTCCATTTTACTCACCTTCTTTTTTATGATGGACAATACTTATAAATTTATCTCCTTCTAAAATTTTCCTAACTCTCTTTTCAAAATCCATGCGGCTCATCCAAACAACTCTGTCACAACCCAGGCACTTTAGCTTCATGTCGGCGCCCTTTCTTGCTATTTCCCACTTATTCTCACCACATGGATGTCCCTTCTTTAGGGTAACTATATCACCTAATTCATAGTAAAGCATGATCATCTTCTCCTTTTATAAACTTATTCCTAATCATAGGAGACTTAATATTTTCTCTTTGCATTGTTTTTAAAATCTCGGACCTAAGAGCAAACTCTAAGTCATATTGCCTGCCCTGCCTTGTGTAATACACAAGAGCCATCTTGTAGGCATCTTTTCCATTTTCAGTGACTCCCCAAAAGTTTGGTCCCATGACCATGTCTTCGTGGTCCCTGTACTTTTCTATGGCAGCCTTAATTTTTTCTTCCACAAAGTCTGGGTCGCAAGAATTATCTAGATAAAATTCAATTTTTGTCCTGACATTTGCCCTTTCCTTGTTGGAAATAATTGAAATGTTGCTGTTGGGAATGACGTGAAGAATCTTATCAAAGTCACGAATTTTTGTGACCCTAAGTCCCAAGTCCTCCACAACTCCTTCGATGTCACCAATCTCAATTAGGTCGCCAACTGAGTATTGGTCTTCAAAAATTATGAAGAAACCATTGATAAAGTCCTTCACAAGACTTTGGGCACCAACACCAATTGCCAGTGAAAATACACCTAGAGTTGCAATAATTGGCGCAATAGAAATGTTAAAGACGCTCATAACGATGGTAACTCCGATAAAAATTAGGATCACCTTGATGATACGCCTAATTAAGTTTGTTACAGTTACAATCCTGTTGTAGGATCCCTTTTCTTTTATCTTGTCTGAATTTAACTGCCTGCCTATAAAGGAATCTATTAATTTTAAAATTACAAAAGTTCCAATAACTACAAGGGCAACTACAAGGAACCTCTCCCAAGACTCTAGACTTCCAAAGGTTGATCTAAGGGCCTTGTCTGCCTCACTTGCAACAGCGTCTGTATTTTTTTCTATGTTCACTTTTACACCTCTTTGTAAGTTGTCTCTATCTTGTTATCATCTTCTCTTATTGTATTTGTGTTCACAACGGAATAAAGACTTAGGTCGCCATTTCTCATAGCTCCAATCAAAAGCCCGTTGATCTTAATCTTGTCTAGGGAGTAGCCAAGTCTTGTGTAAAATTCTCCCGAATTTCCAATTTCTCCACCAACATCACTTGGTCCATAAACATAAATTGATCCAGAAATATTTTCCATCTTGTTTACATTTGCTGCAATTACTTTTTTCTTTCCTGCCTTTAAGATGTAATTGTATTCTGTGATAATTCCAGAGTGAAGGAGGTAGGTCTTCTTGCCTTCCACCAAGATATCAGAAATATTTGGCACCTTGTCCTCATATATTTTGCCGGAATTCATAAACCTATAAATAGTTTTGTCTGTAAGAGCCAAGACTGACCTCTTGTCTCTCTTTAGGTACATGACAACTTCGTGGTTAAGAGAATGGCTCGTCTTTTCTCCCTTGTTTAGATTATAAACAAGAGAAGAGTAACCTGTTGTTTCATTTTTTATTTCTGCAACAGAAAGATTTTTATTGTCAACTACATCGTGGACCAAGATCTGATTACCCGTCCTGTAGATTTCAGTAAGACTTGAGTCATTTCCCATTAAGTATAAAATTTCATTTTTCTCATCAACAACATGAAAAATAATATTTGCATTCTCATAAGTTATGTTAAAGATGTCGCCCTTTACATCTGTTGTGGAAAGGAGCTCGCCCATCTCTGAATACATGTGGACCTTGCCAAGGTCCTTCTCATACAAGAAGGCGTAGTTATTGGCAAAGAAGGCCTCAATATTTTCATCTTCCCTTTGGATTTTTTTTACAATATTTCCTTCCCTGTCTGTGATATATAAAACTGGGTCAGCCCACAAAAAGACAGACTTAGATGCAAGGCTAAAGTCCTCTATGGGTTCATTAACACTTACTCCCTTAAGTCTTACTATGGTCCTGTCCTTGGAAAAATTTTTATGGTTAATATATATAAATCCTAAAAATATAAATAACAAAAATAAAATTATTGCGTGATTTTTTTTAATTTTCAAAATACCACTCCCGACTTCATTATAACATTTATACTTTTACTTTTGCATTGAATTGACATAAAAAAAGAGGGGTCAAACCCCCTTTTTAGTTTGTTTTTTGTTTAAGATAATTGCCCCCAATAGGACAAAAATAAGTCCAAAGACAATATTTATTGTCAGGTCTTCGCCAAGGACCAAGATGGATAAAATTGTCCCAAAGACTGGAATAAATAATTTGTAAATTCCAAATTCACTGGCACTGTGGTTTTGAAGGACAAAGGTCCAAGTTGTGAAGGCTGTTGCCGATATAAAAGCACCATAAGACAACATTAAGAATAAAACGAAGTCGTAGTTTACAGTAGATGTCTTTGTCAATGCCCCAATAATTATAAGTGGCAGGGCACCAAGGGAAAATTGTGATCCAGTGAGAAGAAATCCATTTAAATTTCTTCCGTGCTTTCTTATTAGGACGCTGGACAGGGCATTAACAGTTTGGGCAATTAAGACAAAACCTTCGCCAGTAAACTTAAAGTGGAAGCTTCCCTGTGAGTTTAAATTTGTTATAAGTAATCCAGTTGAACCAACAAGTAGGGCTAGGACCTTCCTCTTAGTAAGTCTCTCATCACTAATTAAGAGAACGGAAAACAAAACTGTGATAAAAGCATTTGACGACTGAATAACTGCAGTAAGTGACCCCAAGGTGTTGGAGAGTCCAATATAGTAAAAACCATACTGCAAACAGGTCTGCAACAAGCCAATAATCAAAATAAATTTAAAATTTACATTTTCCCTCTTTACTTCTTCCTTGTTGAAAAGAAGAAAATATATGAAGGTCAGAAGTCCTCCCATGAAAAATCTTATCCCAGCAATATAAATTTTCCCACCAGGATCATCTGGCAAGATATTGGCATGGATATAGGTTAGTTTAATAAGGGGAATGGCAGATCCCCAAAGTAGCATTGCCAAAAGCGAAAATACTATTGCCCATCTCTTTTCTTTTATAAGTTTCATTTCTTCCCTCCAATCTAGTAAATTTTATATTTTATAAAAATAATTATCCAAAATATTGATGTCCTAAAAATTATTATAAGTCATTAAATTTTTAAAAATTCTAATCTAAAACTGCAAATAAAATTTTATATTAAAAAAGGAGGTCGCCCTCCTCTTTCATATTTTATTAAAATTCTTGGATTTTTCTTCTAATGTTTTCTTTAGTGAAACCAAATCTTTCAAAGACTTCAGCGCCCTTTCCACTTGCTCCAAAGGTATCAATGGAAATTGCCATACCCTTCATGCCAATGTACTTGTGCCAACCAAAGGATGATAGGGCTTCAAGTGAAATCCTCTTAGTAATGTTTGATGGAAGAATTTCTTCCTTATAGTCAGAAGATTGAGCATCAAAAAGTTCCATAGAAGGCATTGAAACCACACGAACTCCCTTGAGTCCTTCTGCTGCTTCAAGAGCAAGAGAAACTTCTGAACCTGTAGCGATTACAATTTTTTCAAGTTCTCCCTCTTCCTTCTTAATTATATAGGCACCTCTTTGAATATCCCTTGAAGAATTTTCAAGTTGTGGAAGATTTTGTCTTGATAGGGCAAGAACAAAAGGCGTGCTCTTTGCATTGAAGGCTAGGTTAAGTGAAGCTGCAGTTTCACGTCCATCAGCAGGTCTTAATACAACAATTCCTGGAATAGACCTTAACATTGCAAGGTGTTCAATTGGTTCGTGAGTAGGTCCGTCTTCCCCAACTCCAATGGAGTCGTGAGTGAAGATGTAGACATTTGGAATATTCATAAGGGCTGCAAGCCTTATTGTTGGTTTTAAGTAGTCACTGAAAACCAAGAAAGTTGAAGCATAAGTCCTTAGACCTCCATGAAGAAGGATTCCGTTAGTAATTGCACCCATGGCATTTTCACGAACACCAAAAGTTATGTTTCTTCCAAGTCTATTATCAGCTGAGAAATATTCTTCTCCCTTTAGCATAGTCTTGTTTGATGGACCAAGGTCAGCTGAGCCACCAAAGATGTGGATGTTGTCCTTGGCAATCTTGTTTAAAACTTCGCCAGAGATTGCACGAGTTGCCATGTCCTTATCAAAGGAATCGTAGTAGGAATCTTCTAATAATTCCTTCTTTTCTTGGTTGAAGGCAGCAAGATAGTCTTCATATTCCTTAGGATACTTAGCAGCATATTCTTCTTCAATTTTTTTCTTTTCATTTACCTTTGCAGTGTTTTCTTCCACGATTTTTTGGAAGTGAGCCTTCACATCTTCTGCTATATGAAAATCTTCATCAGGAAGTCCAAAGAATTCACGAGTTGACTTTCTGTCTTCCTTGCCAAGAGGTTCGCCGTGAGCCTTTGCAGAATCTTCTCTTGGTGATCCGTAGCCAATTTTTGTCTTCACTTCAATAAGTGAAGGCTTGTCAGATTTTTTTGCCTCTTCAATTTTTGAATTTATTTCATTTAAGTCATTTCCATCTTCTACTACAAAAGTGTCCCAGCCAAGAGCCTTGTACCTGTCACAAACATTTTCTGAGAAGGCAAGATCAGTTGATCCTTCAATGGAAATTTTATTTGAATCGTAAAGAACGATTAGTTTATTGAGTTTTAGTGTGCCAGCTAGTGATGATGCTTCGTTAGAAATTCCTTCCATTAAACATCCATCCCCAACTAGGGCGTAAGTATAGTGGTCAACAAGTTTTAAGTCATCCTTGTTGTAAAGAGCTGCAAGTTTTTCTTCTGCTATAGCCATACCAACTGCCATGGCTATCCCTTGGCCAAGAGGTCCAGTAGTTGCCTCAACACCCCTAGTGTGACCGTACTCTGGGTGACCTGGTGTTCTCGAGTCAAGTTGTCTAAAGTTTTTTAAGTCATCAAGACTTAGACCGTAGTCAAATAAGTAAAAAAGTGAATATAAAAGAGCAGATCCATGTCCTGCAGAAAGGACAAACCTATCCCTATTTTTCCAATCCAAGTCCTTAGAATCTCTTAGTAGATGATTCTTAAAAAGAACATAGGCCATAGGTGCAGCACCAAGGGGTAGACCTGGGTGACCTGAATTTGCATTTTCAATTTGATCAACAGACAGCATTCTCAAAGTATTAACTGCTTTATTTTCGATATTCAAAATTACTCTCCTCACTCAACTGAATTTTTATCTCTCATTACTGCCAACAAAAACTTTGGCAAATCAATTTGCCTCTTAATCCTAGATGGATTTTTTATAAGCCTATAAAGCCACTCAAGGCCTAGCTTAATAAAAATATCTGGGGCCCTGTTTGCCCTGCCCGATAAAATATCTAGGACTCCACCATTTCCAATAATAACCTTGGCATTTATATCATCCTTCCATGCGTCAATCCACTTTTCTTGACGAGGAAAACCAAAGCCAACAAATACAATGTCAATTTTCTTGGAATTTATTTCTTTAATTATATCTTCTTCAACGCTAGACTTCTCACCATCTAGCTTGGAATTGAAATATCCATTGTGAAAACCTGCAACCTTAAGATTCTTATACTTTTCATTGACAGCACTTGCCGCATCCTTTGCAACACCTTCCTTGCCACCTAAAAAATATAAATTAAGACCCATCTCGTCAGCAAGCTTAAGCAGCTTAATAGAAGTGTCAAAACCTGTGACCCTTTCCTTTAAAGGCTTTTTCCTAAGTTTTGACGCATAAATAAGACCAATCCCATCAGCAAGGACTAAATCCCCTGAGTTAATAAGCTTCCTAAGATTTTCGTCCCTCTTAGCTGCCATTACGATTTCAGTATTTGGCGTGTAAATTTTTTTAAGCGAATTCCCCTTTAGGAAGTCCCTTAAAATATTTTCACACTCAGAATTATCAATGTTAAAAATTTCAACTCCAAAAATTTTTACTTTCTTCATAAATCTCTCCGCTAATAAGTTTATCACATAGACAAGAGCTTTTCTATTATTTATGTTTTATAAAATTTAAATTTTATAAATTAATTTGCAAGAAGCTCACAAGAATAAATTTTAAATTTCTACAAAAAAAAGACTACCTCTTACGAGATAGTCAATATGTATGTTGCCCAATTACTTTATCGCCAAGCTAACTTTTATTGCTGCGTCAATCTCTCCTATGACATCCTTGTCGAATTTACCGATCTTCTCTCTCAACCTTTTTTTGTCGATTGTCCTCAGTTGCTCCAGAAGAATTACAGAATTCTTGGGCAGTGGAACATCTTTAGCTTTTACATTAACATGGGTTGGTAACTTCGCCTTGTTAAGTTGAGATGTAATTGCAGCTACAATTAAAGTAGGCGAATACTTGTTTCCAATGTCATTTTGAACAACAACTACGGGCCTTACTCCTCCCTGTTCCGACCCAATAACTGGCGACAGGTCGGCATAGAATATGTCCCCTCTTCTTATCATCATAACTTTTCACCTTTTAAGGTAAGAGAGAATTAAAAGATTGATCTATGAGCAACCTTTATATCATTCTATCATATTTCTTCTTATTATATACACTATTCAAAAAATTTTTTGAGCTTTTTACTTGCAAGTCACTTACTTTTCTTCAAAAAGTTTAAAGACCACATCGAGTCCTTCTATTAGGTCTCTTGCCCTTAGGCTGGTCTTTGAATTTTTTCTTGCGAAGACATCACCTGAGAGTCCATGAATGTAAACTCCAAGCCTTGCCGCATCATAAAGGTCATAATTTTTCATCATGGCAGAGATTATCCCCGTCAAGACGTCTCCCGATCCACCTGTTGCCATGCCAGAGTTTCCTGTTTTATTTACGTAAGTTTTCTCTCCATCTGTGACAAGAGTCTCATGACCCTTTAGGACTAGGATGACCTTATATTTTTTTGCAAATTCTTCTGCCACTGCCTTGCGATTGTTTTTTATTTCTTCTAAAGACAAACCAGTTAACCTTGCAAACTCTCCCTCATGTGGTGTTAAGATTGTTGTGAAGTCTTTTCTTTCTTCTAATAATTTCAAATTTTTTGACAAGATGTTTAAGCCATCTGCATCTATTAGAAGGTTTTTTTCAATTTTTATTGTTATCTTAAAGACTTCTTGTCCATAAGTTCCAAGTCCCATACCTGGTCCCATGGCTATGACGTCAAGTCCTTTAATAAATTTTTCCATTTCTTCTAGGTCATCAAAGGTCTTTGCTATGGGCTCAATGAATTTTATAGACATGATGTCAAAGATTTCTCTTGGGACTATATTGTAGACAAGTCCTGCACCAGATTTTAAGGCAGCATTTGATGATAGGTAAGAGGAGCCCGTCATCCCCATGGACCCACCAAGGATTCCAATTTTTCCAAAGTCTCCCTTGTGACCAAAGTCGTCTCTGTCCTTCCAAAGGGATTTCATTTCTTCATCTAAAATTATTTCTTCTAAATTCTTTTTCAATAAGTTTTCTCCATCAAGCTTTGCCACTGCCACTGCATAACCTCTTTCATGACTGATAGATAAATCAAATTTCATATCAAAGACTTCTGCGTAAGGAGCATCTCCCTTGTATTTTATTTTTATGTCCTTAAAAGAAATTTTTCCGATGCCTGTGCCAAGGGCCTTTGCCACAGCTTCCTTGGCAGCAAAAATTCCCCCTGCTCTCTCGTAGGGTTCTTTTCTTTTTTTTATTCTTTCTATCTCTTCTTCGTTAAAAACTTTGTGAAGAAATTTTTCATTTTCATCAATTAATTTTTTTATCCTAGAGATTTCTACTATATCTATGCCTAACATCTTATCACCATTGACTTTTATTTTATTTTCGATTATTATAACATAAATAGTATGAATATAAGACGTTGAAGATATACAGTAAGCGAAAGCTGAATTACAATATTGGAGTCTATTGATTTTTGAGGCCTCGGCGAAGAAAGGTGGTACCACGAATGCGTCCTTTCATTCACGGGGCTCTTTTTATTTTTTTGGAGGAATTTATGGAAAATGTATTCGATATTTTAAGCGAGAGAGGTTACTTAGACCAATGCACTTACGAAGACGAGCTAAGAGAAATGCTTGGCAAGGAATCAGTTCCTTTTTACATTGGCTTTGATGCAACTGCTGACTCTCTAACTCTTGGACACTTTATCCAAATTAGGGTTATGCAACACATGCAAAATGCTGGTCACGTGCCTATAGCTCTACTTGGTGGTGGAACTACAACTATTGGTGACCCATCAGGCAAGTCCGACATGAGATCTCTTATGGATAGGGAAACAATTGACTACAACGCAAGAAGATTTAAGGAGCAAATTTCTAACTTCTTAGATTTTTCTGATGGCAAGGGCTACATCGAAAACAACGCCGACTGGTTAACTAAGTTAAACTTCCTAGACTTTGTAAGAGAAATTGGTATCCACTTCTCTGTTAATAGGATGCTACAATTTGATTGCTACAAGAACAGGATGGAAGAAGGACTTACTTTCTTCGAATTTTCTTACATGCTTATGCAATCCTACGACTACCTATACCTATACAGGAAGCATGGTTGCAAGCTAGAAGTTGGTGGATCTGACCAATGGTCCAACATACTTGGTGGTTATGAACTTGTTAGAAAACTTGAAGGCGACAAGGTTTATGCCATGACTTTTAAACTTCTTACTACTGCAGCTGGAATCAAGATGGGTAAGACTATGGCTGGAGCAATTTGGCTTGACCCAGAAAAGACTACACCTTACGAAATGTTCCAATACCTAAGAAACTGCGACGACAGAGATGTTATTAAGTTCATGAAGCTTCTAACTATGCTTCCACTTGATAAGATTGCTGAATACGAAAAATTAGAAGGTGCTGAAATAAATAAGGCAAAAGAAGTTCTTGCTTACGAAGTTGTAAAGGACGTTCACGGAGAAGAAGCTGCTAAGGCTGCTCTTGATGCATCTCACTCCCTATTCGGTGGCGACAAGGCATCAGAAGACATACCAGCAACTGAATTTGAAGCTGCAAAGTTTGACGAACCTGTGGGAATCCTAAACCTTATGACAGAGCTTGGACTTATCAAGACAAACTCTGAAGGTAGAAGACTTATCCAACAAGGTGGCGTAAGCATTGATGATGAAAAAATAACTGATCCTAAACTTGAAATCACAAAAGACAACTTCAAGGACGGAGAAATTATTATTAGAAAGGGTAAAAAAGTTTACCACAAGGTTATTATAAAGTGAGGTTAAGATGAATTTAGAACCAAAAAAAGTTTTTGATTATTTTGAAGAGTTATCACAAATCCCAAGAGAATCTGGTAACGAAAAGGGAGTTTCTGACTTCCTAAAGAAGTTTGGAGAAGAAAAAGGATACAAAGTCGTACAAGATGACAGCCTAAATATTATTATGGAAGTGCCTGCTACAAAGGGCATGGAAGACAGACCTAAGGTTATCCTACAAGGTCACATGGACATGGTTTGCGAAAAGGGCAAGGACTCAAAACACAATTTTGAAACTGACCCAATTGAACTTATTGTTGATGGAGATTCTCTCCACGCCAACGACACAACTCTTGGAGCAGACAACGGAATTGGCGTTGCCATGGCAATGGCTCTTGCAGAAGAAGAACATGGTCCATTAAAGATAATCGTAACTGTATCAGAAGAAACTGACATGCACGGCGCCAAAGACCTTGATGCAAAGCATCTTGAAGGCAAGTACCTAATCAACATTGACTCAGAAGAAGAAGGTGTCCTTACAGTTTCATCTGCAGGGGGAAAACTTCTAAAGTCAAAATTTGTTTTCAAGGAAGAAGATTACACTGGCAAGGCCTTTGACCTTCACCTTCACGGCTTCTTAGGTGGCCACTCTGGTATGGAAATTGCCAACAACAGAGGCAATATGATCAAGGTCATAGCTGAAATCCTTAATAAGCTTGATGGTGCAAAATTAATAGACATCAACTGTGGAACAAAACAAAATGCCATTCCAAGAGAAGGTAAGCTTGTCCTTGTGGCAGATGAAGAAGCTCTTAATGAAGCTATTGAATTTGTAAAAGAAAAATTCAAAGACGTGGCAGGAGAACTTGTTATTGAATGCAAAGAAACTTCTCACGATGGAAAAGTTTTAACTCCTGATGACACTAAAAAACTTGCAAACTATTTGTTAGAACTTCCAACTGGTCCACACACTTTCTTAAATGAGGCCAAAAAAGTTCTTGAATCATCATCAAACCTTGCAATAGCAAAAAAACTTGATGACGCAATTGAAGTTTTTGTTTCACTTAGATTTGCATCCTCTTCACTTTCAGAAGAATTTGGCAAGATTTACTTGGATATAGTTGAAAAATATGGCTGTCAAGCAGAATTCATCAACCCTTATCCAGAATGGGAATACAGAAAAGAATCTGACTTTAGAGAAATCGTAAAGAAGATCTACAAGGAAATCACAGGCAAGGAAATGGAAGAAGAGTTCACTCATGGTGGACTTGAATGCGGCGTCTTCTACAAGAAGAATAGCGACTTAGACATTATCTCCATTGGTCCAGACACTGTTGGAGCTCACACACAAAAGGAAACTCTTTCAATTTCATCAACAAAGAGAGTTTACGACCACCTTGTAAAAGTTCTAAAGGCTCTTTAATAAAAATAATTTATGGCTGTCAGTTTGGCAGCCATTTTTTATTTGACTTGATTTCCTTTTAAAGACATAAAAAAAGAAACCCACAAGGGTTTCAAATAATTTCTATAAATTAAAATTTTCAAAAAACTTATAAACTATGGTCTACACAAATTATGTATGAACTTATAAGCCGCCAGGTCTTCAAAGATTTTTAATTGCAATGACTTCGTTTTGATTTAGGATAAGTTGGTCTGTTAGGGCTTCAACAATTAATAAACCTCTGCCACTGCACTTTTTTTCTCCACAATCATACAAAGAAGTGTCGTGATCTACGCCCATCCCCTCGTCAGAGACAATAATTTTTAAAAAGTCGTCTTTTAAGACTAACTTTAAACAGACCTTCTTGTTGAGGTCTTCTTGATTGCCATGGACTGCTCCATTTATGACAAGTTCATTTAAAATAACTTTTATATCAAATAATTTTTCTTGGTCAGTAATGTAGGGATTTAAATCCATAATGGCTGAATCCAAAAAGCCCTTTATTAGAGATAAATCGCTATTAACAAAACCCTTAAATCTATATAAAGTATCCATAATTCTCACTCCATCTATTAAGAAAATACCCATTAGATCTCTCCTTTAAACCCCAAAAGCTTGACATAGATTAATTTTAAAATTTTACTGTATTATATTTAGCAATTTGTTATAATGTTATTAAGCTTGCAAAAAGCATAAATTTTATTAGGAGGAAGATAAATATGAAAAAATACGAATGTACACTTTGTGGATATATCTATGATCCTGAAGTAGGCGACGAAGATAACGGCGTTAAGGCTGGTACTCCATTTGATAAGCTACCAGAAGATTGGGTTTGCCCACTTTGTGGAGCTGAAAAAGCAGACTTCGAACCTGTTGAATAATAATATTAAGGAAGGCTTAGGCCTTCTTTTTTTTGTGCAGTTTTAAGAATTTAAATTTTTATCCACAATTTTATTTTTTTATCTACATTTGTGGGCTTTTCTTGACTTTTTAATAAATATCCACAGATTTATTTGTCTTTTTTATTTTTATTTATCCACAATTATCTTACTTTTAAAATTTTACATAAAAAATCCATGAGACTTGTCTTTTAACAAAGCTCATGGATTTAATTTTTATATTTTAATCTTCTTCCAATATTCTTTTCCACTTGTCTAAACTTTCTAATTCTTCTTTTGAAAGTTCAGGATACTTTGGATCCATTTCCTTTAACTTTTCCACAATAACTTCTGAGACAAGATATCTTGAGAACCACTTTTTATCTGCTGGCACAATATACCAAGGAGCAATTTTTGTAGAAGTGTTTACGAGCATATCTTCATAGGCCTTCATATAATCGTCAAAAAATTTTCTCTCTGTTATGTCTGAAGATGCAAATTTCCAATTTTTTTCTGGTCTTTCGATTCTCTCCATAAGTCTTCCTTTTTGCTCATCTTTAGAAACATGAAGGAAAAATTTTACAACTTTTGTTCCGTTATTTGAAAGATACTCTTCAAAATTATTTATTTCTTCAAATCTTTTTTCCCATATATCCTTAGTCACTAAGTTCTTTGGGAAGGGTTGGTTTAAGACTAAATTGTGAACTCTTGATACAAGGACATCTTCATAGTGGCTTCTATTAAAAATTCCAATTTCTCCACGAGGAGGAAGCTCTTTTTCCACCCTCCAAAGATAATCGTGGTCCAAATCATTTTCACTTGGCTTTTTAAAAGAAACAACTTTTGTTCCCTGTGGATTTACTCCCGTCATTATATTTTTTATTAGTGAGTCCTTGCCAGCAGCATCCATTGCTTGAAGCACAATTAAAAGCGACTGATTGTTTTCAGCATAAAGTTTTTCATGATACTTACGCATTTTTTCAATATTTGCAGGGATTAATACATCTTTTACTTCTTCTTTTTCAAGTTTTCCCTTATAAGTAGTTGGAACCTCATATAAATTTAACTTTTTCTTTTCTTTAACTAGATATTTTTCAGTATTCATTTAAAATCTCCCGATTTCCTTAGAAAATTTAATAGACTCTTCGATCATTTGTGTTGTCACTTGGTGACTGGTCATTTCAAATAATTTAAAGTCTAAAAGCTTTTTATCTTCATAAACTTTTTCAATTTCTTTTACAAAAGATTCTTGTCCACTTGGATCTATTACATCGTCGTCTTCTCCATTGTAAAGGGCAAGAGGTCTATCCTTAAAGGCTTCTGGACTATCCATTGGGTTCATGTCTAAGAAGAATTCGTTAATTCTAAACTCCCTCTCATCAATCTTGTCTTGATTCTTAAGTTCATTAACTCCACGAACAAGTTCTTCCCAATTATTTATTCCATTGTAAATAAATGCCATCTTAAGATCTTTCTTAAAGGCATAAAGACCTCCAGCAGTTATAGCTCCCATGGAATGACCACCCACTGCGACGTCACTTCCAGGATAATTTTCTTCAATGTAGTTAAGGATGGAAGGCGCTTCTTCGATGTTGTGCATGATTACCTTTAAAATATATTTACCTTCTACCTCCTTGTCACCGTGGTCAATGTTTTCTTCATTCCTCTCGCCATGATAACGAGCTTCGGGAAGAACAACCCTATAGCCATAGGAAGCAAAAATATTTCCCCTAAAAATTTGTCTTTCATTGTCTGATCCCCAGCCATGATAAAAGACTAGGGTCTTATTAGTCTCTTCTTTGGGCTCAATTATTACTGCAGGAATCTTTCCTATCATAACTTCCTTTATATCTGAAAAATTTGATTTTAAATACTCCATAATTCACCTCATCTACATTATATCAAAGATATATAAAATTTCTTGTTGAGTAAATTTAATTCCAATAAAAAAAGCAAAGAAATAAATTTTCCTTGCTTAATCTTTGTAATTTTATTTAACTTCCCAAGTTGGTGGTGTAACACCATTATTTTTTAAAAATTCGTTGGTTCTTGAGAAGGGTCTTGATCCAAAAAATCCTCTTGATGCAGAAAGTGGCGACGGATGAACTCCTTCTATTATTAAGTGGTTGCCAGGCTTTATAAACTTCTTACGAGCCTTGGCGTGGTTGCCCCAAAGAATAAAAACTACTGGGTCTTCCTTCTCACTAATTTTTTCTATAACTGCATTGGTAAAAATCTCCCATCCAATCCTTGAGTGACTCATAGGTTGATGGGCCCTAACTGTTAGTGTCGTGTTGAGGAGCATTATCCCCTGGTCTGCCCAAGCTTTTAAGTAACCTGTTCTTGGAATTTCAAGTCCCAGGTCAGAGTTAAGTTCCTTATAAATATTTCTAAGTGAAGGTGGTATTGCCACACCTTCTTTGACAGAGAAGGCAAGTCCATGAGCCTGACCCACATTGTGGTAGGGGTCTTGTCCCAGGATCAAAACCTTTAAGTCCTTATAGGCCGTGTAGTGAAAGGCATTAAAAATATCTTGAGCCTTTGGAAAAATTTCATAATGTTTGTATTCCTCGATTAAAAGTTTTCTAAGGTCCTTGTAGTAGTCCTTTTCAAACTCCTCTTTCAAAATTTCCTGCCAATCATTTTTAAAAATTTCTTTCACACTTACCTCCTGAAAAAGTCAAATATACTCTTCTTTAGGCTTGGGTCGATTAACTCTTCCAGTTCCTTCCTACTTTCATTAGTTGAAAAGATTACAAGCCTGTCGCCCTTTTCAATTTTTGTATTTCCCCTAGGAATAACTGCAGAGTTGTCATACCTAATTATTCCACCAATAATAATTTCTTTGTGGAGATTAATTTCTGAAAGCTTCTTGCCAATGTAGACAAAGTCATCTGGAATTTTTATTTCATAAACTTGGGCCTTGCCACCAAACATGTAGTTGACAGAAACCTTCATGTCTGTATTAATTGCCTTTATGATTTCATTGGCAACAATAACCTTGGGGTCAATAACCCTGTATATTCCTAGGCTCTCTAAGATTGTGTCATAGTTGTTATCCTTTTGAATTACAATATTTTTTGAAATCCCATGGCTCCTTGCAAGAAGTCCAAGGACAATGTTAAGCTCATCAGACTCTGTCATGGAAATAAATACCCCATCCTTAGAAATATCTTCTTCCTTAAAGATCTTGTCGTTTCTCAGTTTTTTATTAACTACAAAGGCCCTGTTAATATTTCGCCTGTAATTTTCAAATTTTTCCCTATTTGGTTCAATTATTTTTAAATCTATATTTTCAAGGTTTGATATGATCCTGTTGAAGTTGTAGTCTCCCGATGCAATTACAACTTCTCTTTTGTCATCTTTTTCCTTAATTTCAAAGTGAGAGTGTTTAAAGTTTCTTATGTCAAAGGAAAGTCCCATTAGGTAGATGTAGTCACCGGACTTTAGTACAGTTTCTCCATCAGGAACGATTAGTTCCCCTTCTCTTAGGACTCCAACAACAAGTATTGTGGAAAGAGATCCAATGTCCTTGATCTTTTGGTTTTCAAATTCATCGTCCATGTCAATGTAGTGACCTGTAACTTCTATCTTTCCCTTGCCAAAGTAGTCGGCCTCATAATATTCTGTAGACCCAATTAACTTTGTAACAAGTTTTGCTGTCTCAAGGCTTAGGTTAAAGACATTTACAACATTGGGTAAGGAGTTTTTTATAATTCCTATTTCAGAAATATTTTCCATTTCATCTAGACGAAGAATAATTTTTACATCTAGCCCCTTGAAGATCGATGCCATTATTAGGTTGGTCTTGTCGCTATCTGTGGCAATTATGGCATAGTCGTACATGCTCAGGTCATTATTTATGACAAATTCCTCTTCCAAAACATCTGCCTTTATTTTATTTACGCTATTTGTTATATCTTCAAAATTCTTTTCGTCCCTGTCCACTAGGTCAACTTCATACTTTTCAAGACTCAAGGCCTTGGCAATAGTTGAACCAACCTTTCCCGAACCTATAATTAAAATTTTCATTATAATTTAATAATTTCCTTTCTATGTCTTCCACTAGTAAAGAGTGCCATTATTGTAAAGAATTCAAGTCTACCTAAGAGCATAAGCAGGCTAAAGTAGAGTTTGAAAAAGTCACTATAAAAATAGAAGTTTTTCGTAGGACCAATGTCTCCAAATCCTGGTCCAACGTTAGATAAGGTTGTAGCCACTGAAGAAAATCCTGTTATAACATCTACTCCTGATAGAGTTACAAGACCTGTAGATAGGACTGCTATTACAAAGTAGGTTCCAAGATAGGCGTTTATACTTAGGACTACTTCATCAGATAAGGACTTCCCATCTGCAATTACTGGAAGAACTGCCTTGGGGTGAGTTGCCTTTTTCATTTCTCTTTTTATTAGCTTTAAGAGAATTGAGATTCTTACTATTTTAATTCCACCACCAGTGGATCCTGCACAACCGCCAAAAATCATTAGAATTAACAAGATAAATTTTGAAAAACTTGGCCAGAGTTCATAATCTGCATTGGCAAAACCTGATGTGGATGAAATAGATGTTACCTGGAAGGCAGAATCTCTAAAAGCCATAAAAAGTGATGGATAACCCTTTGAGAAGAGGTCTATGGTAATTAAGACAATGGCCGTGAAAATTATACATATCCAAAGTTTTAATTCATCATTTTGCAAAACTTCCTTAAATTTCTTTTTAGAAAGCAGGGCATAGATGGCAAAGTTTGTAGAACTCAAGAACATAAAAATTGCCAGGATAAAGTGGACTGCGTTGCCTTCATAGGACATAAAGGAGTCATTGTAGGATGAAAATCCACCAGTCCCTAGGACACCAAAGGTGTGAACTAGGGAATCAAAGACTGGCATGCCGGCAAGCTTTAAACAAATGAATAATATCAAAGTCAAAATAAGATAAATTATGTAGAGTCTCTTAGATGATTGAGAAATTCTAGACTCTATCTTTCCAGCAACTGGTCCTGGTGACTCAGCCTTAAAGATTTGAAAAGCTCCAACCCCAAGCTTGGGAAGAAGACCCACAGTAAATACCAAGATCCCCATACCACCAATCCAGTGGGTAACGGACCTCCAAAGTACAACAGACCTTGGAAAGGACTCTATTCCAGAGATAACTGAAGCTCCAGTAGTTGTAAAACCAGATACAATTTCAAAGAAGGAATCAACATAAGTCATTCCTGCAGATATCCAAAGTGGAAGTGCTCCAATAATGGAAACCAAGACCCAGGATGCCGTAACTGTTAAAATTCCATCTCTTGGAGACAGAGAATTTTTCTTTATTTTTAAGTTAATCAAAATTAATCCCAAAAAGACTGCTATAGCCATTGGGATTAAAAAGCCATAGGACGACCCATCTCTTTCAACTAAACTTAAGATAAGAGATGGCGCCATAAAGGCAGTTTCTATTAATAAAATATAGCCTAATATTTTAGAAATAAGCTTATAGTTCATCTTTCTTTCCTCTCTTCTTGATTGACTTAATTGCGTCTTTTAATTTTCCCTCAGAAGAAAAAATCTTTTGAACTCTTGGAGCAACTTCGTGCATAGAGAATAATATTATCCTATCTCCAGCCTCAAGGATTGTCTTACCATTAGGGACTAACATGTTTTGTCCTCTTATGATAGAGATTATTAGAGTTCCTTCAGGTAGACTGAGGTCCTCTAGGGTATTACCACAAACAAGGTGACTTGCCCTAATCATTAGCTCAACACATTCAACTTGACCATTTAAAAGTAAGTGAAGGGCAAGGGAGCTCTTTCCTCTGATTTCCTTTAGCATTTCTGCAGCTGTAATATAGGATGTGTTAAAGACAGCGTCTATGTCAAGCTTGTCTAGTACCTTGTCGTAGTTTGTCCTGGAGATTTTAGCAACAGACTTATAGATTCCACTTTGCTTTGCCACAAGACTCATGAGGAGGTTGGCCTCGTCGATTCCTGTTGCTGCAACAAAGGAGTCATAAGTATGAACCATTTCTTCTTCAAGTACTGCAATGTCAGTTCCATCTCCATTTATAATGTTGGCTCCTGGAACCATGTCCTTTAGTTCAAGACATCTTTCCTTATTTATTTCAACAATAGTAACTTCAACATTTTCCTTTAAAAGTAGCATGGCAAGGTAAAGACCTGTCTTTCCTCCACCAAGAATCATGGTGCTCCTAAGGGCTCTTGTCCTATTTACACCTGTGTGGTCCTTGTCAAAGGCTTCGATTTTTTCAGACTTGCCTGCAAGGATTATGACGTCATTCTCTTCAAGAACAGTACGACCATTTGGTATAATTGCATCGCCACTTCTTGAGATAGCAGCAATAAGAAGGTCATTAATGCTATCAATCTCCATGATTTTTTTGTTGACAAAGCTTGTGTCATTTCCAATATTAAACTCAACAAGAGATACTTTCCCACCAGCAAACTCATCGGAGTAAAGTTGGTATCTCTTCATTAAGTACTTGAAAATTGATCTTGCAGTTGCACTATCAGGGTTAATAATCTTATCTATTTCAAGTTCTTCTGATATGAAGTCAAGGTGCTTTCTATACTCAGGGTCCCTTACCCTTGCAATGGCATACTTGGCTCCAAGCTTTTTGGAAATCGTACAAAGAATAACATTGGCCTCGTCATTTGTTGTAGTTGCAACAACATAGTCATAGTTAGAAATATCTAGTTCTTCTAATACACCAAAGTCCAAAGCATTTGCACAAATACTAAAAACATCTAATGAATTTGATATGTTTTCAATTACATCTTCATTGTTGTCAACTACGGTAACCTCATAGTCCTCATCTAGTAATGAAGCCGCAAGTCTATATCCTAATTTTCCGGCACCTACAACTAAAGCCTTCATATATTCCTCCTAAAAAATCGCATCTAGTTTAATTTGGAATTCGTAATCTGGATAGATGGATTTTAATTTATCTTTTATCTCCTTTTTAAGAGCATCTTTTTCTTCTCTCGTCTTTACAGAATCGGCATTGTAATCAATGTCAATATAAATTTTCTTGTCCTCAAGGACTATGTCATGGAAGGAGTAAATGTTAAGCGACTCCCTTACAATTTTTTTAAGATCTTGGGAAACATCATTAATAATCTTGTTGCTACTGCCCTTGGGATCAGCATGAATTATTAACTTTATACCAAGGAGGTCAGAGATTTCCCTCTCGACCTTGTCCACAATATTGTGGGCCTCTTCTAAGGTCAAATTATAATCAAGAGCTGCATCAATTATGACAATCATGTTGTCTGGACCGAAGTCTGTCACCATCATGTTGTGAACATTGGATATGCCCTCGTAATTGGAAACCTTGGACTTTATCTCGTGCTTAGTCTCATCGCTAAGTCCACGACCAAGTATAATTGAAATCGTCTCGTATATAAGTGATATAGCTGTGTACAAAATAAATAAAGCAACTATTAAACCAACATAGCCATCTAAAATCTTGCCTGTGAATTTTTCTATGATGATAGAAATAATTACAACAGAAGTTATAAGAGTATCACTTAGTGAATCCTTCTCTTGAGCCCTTAGGGTTACAGAGTCAATCTTTCTTGCAACCTTGGAATAAAGAGAAGCCTGCCAAAATTTTATTGCCACAGTTATAATCAAAATCACAAGAGTGGACTTTGGGTAGGTAATGGCGACTGGATGAAGGATCTTTCCAACAGAAGTTTTCAAAAATTGAAAACCAACGGAAAGTACGATACCAGAAACTACAAGAGAAATCAAATATTCAAGCCTACCATGACCATAAGGGTGATCCTTGTCCCTTGGTTTGGCAGCAAGCCTTATTCCCAAAATAGAAATAATAGAGCTGACACAGTCTGTGATGTTGTTAACTGCATCAGATAAAATTGAAATTGAGCCAGTAAAAATATATAGAATAACCTTTAAAACGGCTACAAGTATATTTGATATAAGTCCGAGAAGGGATGTCTCCTTAGAGATCTTTGCTCTGTCATAACCATAGGCTGACTCTCCCCTCTTTAAAATAAGTTTTGCGAACATTTATCCTCCATAATTTATAATAATAAAAATAGGCCAAAAGCCCACTTACTTAGATTTCTTTAGTTACAATAATTATAACACTAGTGAATTCCTAATAAAAGGAAAAGAACTTAGCTATATTCTGGAGAAAATATTAAAAATTTAAAAATAAAAATGCACCAGTTTTGTCTGGCACATTTTCTAATCTTAATTTAAATTATTTTAAATAAATTGTTTAAGTTTTGGAAGAAGTAGACCTTCTGCAACTTCATCTGCCTTTTCTTTTGAAACTAAAATTTCAACTAGCTTAATTCCAAGTAGGATTGCAAGGGCAGGTCCCATAGCTGTAATTATATTTTCTTCAACAACCACTGCTTCGTCTTGTGAGTCCTTAACCTTTAATCTATTTTCAACTCCTGGGTAGCAAGTGAACTTTCCATCTTTTAAAAGTCCTGCTGCATCAAGAACTTGTGGCCCTGCACAAATTGCTATTACTTTTTTCTCTTCGTCATTAAAGACATTGGCACACTCAAGAACTTTTTTGTCATTCATGAGATTTGTAGCACCAGGTTGACCTCCTGGTATGTACATTGCCCTGTAGTCTTCGATGTTAATTTCATCAAAAGTCTTGTCAGCAAGAACTGTAACACCGTGAGCTCCCTTTACTTCAAGTCTGTCCTTAACTGAAACTGTGTCAACCTTTAAATCAGCCCTCCTAAGAACATCGATAATTGTAAGAGCTTCAATTTCTTCAAAACCTTCTGCCAAAAATACCAATAAATCTTTCATAATGACCTCCTATTTGTTCATTATAGAATCCACTGCATTTATAATTGCAGACCTAAATCCATCCTTTTCTAAAGATTTTACTCCCTTAATAGTTGTACCAGCAGGTGTTGTAACTTGATCCTTTAACTCACCTGGATGAATGCCAGACTCCCTCACCATTTTTGCTGATCCTGCAACTGCTTGAGATATAACCCTGTAAGCCATGTCCCTTTGCATGCCGTAAGAAACTGCTGCATCTGCTGCTGCTTCAATGTACATGTAGACATAGGCAGGCATGCAACCTGAAACTGCCTCATAAATTTTTATATTTTTCTCTTCCACAATTTCAGTTTCTCCAAAGTTGGATAAAATTTTTCTTATTTCACTAACTTCTTCATCTGAAATATTTTTTCCTGGGCAAATTCCCGTCATTGAATTTAAAATTTTTGCCGGTGTATTTGGAAGAGCCATCATAAGCTTTTTATTTGGAAGACATTCTTCAAGCTTTTTAAGGTCAAAAGCTGAAGTAATAGATATAATTATTTGATCTTTTACTTCATCTTTTATTGTTTCGAGTACATCTTCATAGACGTAGGGTTTAACTGCAAGTATGATTGCGTCTGCACCTTTAACTACATCTACTTCTGACTGGGCTAGTCTTGCTGCTTCATTTCCCTTAAAGGCATCTCTCTTTTCTTCGCTCCTGTCGTAAAGAAAAGTTTCTATCTTATTATCTAAAAGACCATGCGCCATGGCAGCACCCATGTTACCAAGGCCTATAATTCCCATTTTCATCACATCACTCCTTAAGTAGATTATACACGATATTACTTAAAAATTCATTTTTGTGCTATAATTTAAGTCGGTGATTTAATGAAAAAAATTTCTATTGCAAAGTTATTCTTAACTTTTTTTAAAATAAACGCCATAACCTTTGGGGGAGGCTATACAATTGTCCCTGTTATAAAGGACATCTTCGTATCAGACCTTGAGCTCATTGACGAGGACCAGATGATGGATATAGTTGCCATCTCCCAAGGTGGACCTGGAGCCATGGCAATCTCTTGCTCAGTTCTGACAGGTTACTACTTGAGAGGGCCTCTTGGAGCAATAACTTGTCTTGTTGCATCAGCTCTTCCCTGTCTTATAATTTTGTCAGTGATTTCAAATTTCTACCAAAAATTTAAGTCAAACTTTTTTATAAATGCAGCCCTAGAAGGGATCAGTGGAGTGATCTCTGCAGTCTTATTTATAACAGTGGCCCGCATGGGGATTTCTTCTTACAAGAACAATCCACGTTTTAGCGCAGTTATGATTGTCCTCGTGTTCTTAGTTGCCTTTTTTACAAATATCAACACAGGATTCATAATTTTATTCTGTGCTTTGGCAGGAATTTCTTATTTTAGCGTAATGGAGAGATACAAGAATGCTTGATTTATTTTTAATTTTCTTTAAAATCGGATGTTTCGCCTTTGGTGGCGGCTACGCAGTAATACCCTTGATTTCAAAATACGTTGTTGAAGAACACGCCTGGATCTCTACAAGAGAATTTATAGATTTGATTTCCATTTCACAAATGACTCCAGGGCCCATTGCCATTAACTCAGCAACCTTTGTTGGGCAAAATGTCTATGGAATCTTAGGCTCCATACTTGCAACAACAGGACTAGTCCTTCCCCAGTTCATCCTAATGATGATACTTGGCTACTTCCTCTTTAGCAAGGGCAAAAAATTTAAAATCATGGACTACTCCCTCCTTGGAATCAAGGCAGGAGTTGTGTCCCTTATCTTTATAACAACCTTAAAACTCTTCCAATCATCAGTCTTCCCTGAAGGACTTAAGCTTCAAGGCATTAGCCTGGCAGCCCTTATCTCCTTCGTCATTGGATTTGTCCTCTACATGAAGAAGGTAAACCTCTTTAAGCTAATAGGACTCGGCGCAGTGATTGGAATTGGTGTCAAATACGCTTTGACTCTTATGTAAAATAAAACTCCTTGGTTTTTTCCAGGGAGTTTTTTCTTTTTTGTTTTCAATTTTTTATAAATTACATTTCTTAAATTTTTATTTCACTTATTAACTATTTTATAAGTTTCAAATTTTTTGTTACTTTAAAATAAGCATTCATCAATTATTTCTTTAGACTTCAATTCATCCACCCACTCTTTTGGAAATTCATCAAAGCCATAAATAATTCCTGCCAATCCTCCAGTTACTGCTCCAGTGGTGTCTGTGTCGTCGCCAAGATTTATTGCCTTTAGGACTGCTTCCCTATAAGAATTTGTATTTAAAAGACACCAAAGAGAGGCTTCGAGAGTGTGGAGGACAAAACCTGTTGACTGGATCTCATCTTCAGACTTGTTTTTTATATGGTCAAGTCCAAGCTCTTCTAACTTTTCACCAGCGATTAACCTTCTTGCTATATGAATATAATCAAGGCAGGCCTTTCTAGAAATTTCGTGAGCGTGGGTGACGCTTGATACACTTTCAATCTCTTCATCCCTTGCATCAGTAAAGGCAAGAGGCAAGATCCTCATAAGTGATCCATTGCCATTAGCATAAAAATCATCAATTCCATGACCTTTTGTCAGGGCATCTCTTGTTGTTATCCCCACATCAAAAGTCTCTCCATGACAAGCGAACTTTCCTTCAAAGAGCCAGGCCTCAAAATTTTTTCTTATATCTTCAACATCAATTTTATTTTTATCCTTTATAGACTTGCAAGTAGCAAGAGTAATGCTAGTATCGTCTGACCAGGTCCCAGCAACTTGATTCCAAGTTCCAAAGCCCACCATATCTGTGCAGGTGAAAGTCCCCCTCTTTTTAAACTCAAAGGGCACGCCAAGTGCATCAGCTATGGCGAGTCCATAAATTCCATCCCTAAGCTTAGACATAAAATCCCTCCTCCTTAGTTTAGATTTATAAATTATTAAATCAATTATATAAAGTCTGGACATAAAAATAAAGACTCCCCTAAGGAAGCCTTATGAATAAATATTTTTTCTGTGACCCACATCAATGGCGAAGATTATTAATTTGTCGTCATCAATTTTTGCAAGGAGTCTATAGGCACCAAAACCCTTGTCTTACAATGTTCAAGCTCATAATTTTCTTATAAACTTAAGCTTCATCAATTACTGCAGTTGGCTTTGCATAATAAACAAAGATCATTGCATCATATAAATCTTTTGGTACTTCCTTTACCCTATAAGCCCTTGGCATGAATTTCATTAGTGGAGAATATCCTTCACCTAGACTTACCATGTTAATTTCTTTATTTATAAGGTCAAAAGTTTCTCCTTCTTCAACTTTTGTAAAATCTAAATAATATTTTCCCTTAAATTTTCTCGCACTGTAAGCTAAAGGATCAGCAGATACAAAGCCATAGTTTGACCTCTTATTATCTGGACCAGCTTCATTGATGTTTACAATCCCCTTATAAAAGTCAGTTCCCATAATAAAATATTTTTCGCCAAATATTTTCTTTAAGTGAGATCCCATTGGCTCATAAAATTTTTCACTTTTTGCGATGTGACCGTTGTGACCAGAAATTAAAAGCATCTTATTTCCCTTTGATTTTTCAAAATCACTTATCCACTTAACATTCTCAGCCATAAGCTCATCTCTCACATTATTTACTTTTACATAATCATTAAAATCTAATTCGTAATATTTTACGCTGTCCAAGACATTTGTGATTGCTCTTGAAATAAGCCTTGCAGAGTTAGAAGATAGGCTGTCGACATGAGCTTTTATTTCTAACAACAAAGCTTCCTTATCTTTTATCTGTGAGATCTTAAATTTTTCATCTTTAATAAAGTAAAACTCCTTATTCAAGTCTTTTTCTTGTAAAATATTATTTTCCTTGCAAAAATCTAAAATTAACTCAATAGATTTTTCTGGGTTCTGCATGTCAAAGCCGTAAAAAGAAAGCTTGTCCTCATCCTTTGCTCTTTGGTTGTAGTCGAACATATAATTTATAAGATCATTCATATTCCCTGTGTGATAAATATTAAAAGAAAAAATTCTTGAAATATTTTCATCTCTTTTGTCTCCATGAATGTAATTATTGATTATCATTCCTTCGCCAAAATCAGCTTCAATGGCAAAGCTCTTTAAATTATTTTTTTCAACTAAGGTCTTTAAAACTTCTAATTTTAAATTCTGAAAGTCAGAATTCCCGTGAGTAGCTTCCCCAAGTCCAACAACTTCTATATTGTCATCTAAATCTATCTCACTTACAGCTTTACCATAGTCTTCTATATCTGAAATGTTTTTCCTTGCACTTAACTTTGGAAGGTTAATCCACAAAAAATCTCCAATCCCTATAAGAATAATAAGGGATACTAAAAAAATTAAAATTCCTTTTAAAATTTTCTTTATCATTTTCTCACCTTCTTTTCCTTATTATATTTATTTTAATCAAAAAAATAAAGACTCCCCTAAGGAAGTCTTTAAGTCTATTTTTATTAAAGAACTGCTTGTGCTGCTGTTATGATAGCTAGTGCGTAAGCTTCGTCTTCTACACAACCTCTTGAAAGGTCATTTACTGGAGCGTTAAGTCCTTGTAGGATAGGTCCTACTGCCTTGAATCCACCAAAGTATTGTGCAAGTTTGTAGCCAATGTTACCTGCTTCAATGCTTGGGAAGATAAATACATTTGCGTGACCTGCTACCTTTGATTCTGGAGCTTTCTTTGCTGCAACTCTTTCGATGAAGGCTGCGTCAAATTGAAGTTCTCCGTCAACTGCCATTTCTGGATTTCTTTCTGCTGCCATCTTAGCTGCGTCTGCTACCATTGTTACTCTTTCGTGAGAAGCTGATCCGTGAGATGAGAAGGAAAGCATTGCAACCTTTGGATCGATACCAAATTGTTTTGCAGTTTCATTTGATACTACTGCTACTTCTGCTAGGCCTTCTGCGTCAAGGTCTGTGTTAATTGCACAGTCTGCCATTAGGTATAGTTCATCATTTCTGATCATAATAAAGGCACCTGAGCATCTCTTGTATTCTGGTTTTGTTTTTATGATTTGAAGAGCTGGTCTTACTGTGTCTGCAGTTGTGTGAGCTGCACCTGATACAAGTCCCTTAGCTTTTTCCATATATACAAGCATTGTACCAAAGTAGTTGTTGTCCTTTAGGATTTCTGCAGCTTGTTCTTCGTTAACTTTTCCTTTTCTTCTTTCTACGAAAGCCTTAACCATTTCATCTTTTGCTTCGTAAGTATCTGGATTAAGGATTTCAAGATTTCCAAGTTCAACGCCTTCTTTTTCTGCAAGAGCTTTTAGTTCTTCTTCGTCTCCAAGAACGATTGGCTTAATGTCTCCTTCGTCGTTAAGTCTAATTGCTGCTCTTAAGATTCTTCTGTCGTTTCCTTCTGGAAATACTATTTCTGGTTTTGCTTCTCTAACTTTTACTTTTAATTCTTCTATTAGTGCCATAATTTCCCCCTAATTCTATTAATAAATAATATTATATATCTAATGAAAAATAATTTAAAGTGAATAAGCCTTAAAACTTACATCTTCTATAACTTGATTTAGTCTTACTGAATCTGCAACGAGTTTCGCAAGACGATGATGGTCCATTGTATGAACCCTTAAAACTTCTACACCCTTGTAAGCTCCTATAGTTGTAAGAGCTGCTGATGCTTCGTCTCTGTTTTCAAATCCTTCTTCACTATTGCCGTCAGCATCAATATTGTTTTCACTTAAAATATTTGTGATAAATCTCTTTCTGGAAACCCCAAGGAAAGTGAAGCATCCCATTTCTCTTAGGACGTCAATCTTATCTATTAACTTTAAATTTTCCTTTTTTGTAAGTGCAAAGCCAATGCCTGGATCAAGCATAATTCTTTCCCTTGGAATTCCATTTTCTTCTGCACGTTCAAGAGATTTTGACAAGTACTTCTTCATGACTTCAAGGACATCCATGTCTTCAAAGGATTTTAACTCTTCTTCAGTGAAGGCTCCTTCGCCACCAAAGGATGGGAAGTTGGCAGATGACTTGTGGTTTGGTCTTGCAATCTTTGGATTAAACATCAAGATTGCACCAACATCACTCTTGCCCACAACTTGTGCCATTCTTGGATCTCCCATAAAGCCTGTGATGTCATTTACGAAGTCAACACCTGCTTCAATTGCTGCTTCAGCAACGTCAGCCTTCCATGTATCAATAGAAAGAGGAACATCTGTCATAGTCTTTAATTCTTTTATAACTGGTACAACTCTCTCAATTTCCTCTTGGATTTCAACATAGTGGGATCCAGGCCTAGTTGATTCGCCGCCAAGGTCAATCATGCCGGCACCAGCTTCTATAAGTTCAAGTGCCCTCTTAATAGCCTTGTCCTTACCATACCACTTGCCCCCATCAGAGAAGGAGTCAGGCGTACAATTTACAATTCCGCAAAGAATAGTTTCTCCACCAGATTCTAAAACTTTATCCTTGTATTTACAAACTAAATTTTCCATAATTCACTCCAAATTTTATTTTTTCATTTAAATATTTATAATTCTTTAGCCAATAGATATTTTATGACTTGTCACTACTTAAAGCAAATAAATTTTACTTTGCGTAGTATAAAAGAACTCCGTCATCAGACCACTCAAAGTCAGCCTTACCTATGGCCCTTAGATGTTCAAGATGGGCGTGAGCTTCTCCAGCTGCGAAAAACTTTTGAGTATTAGGGAATTCAGAAAAGTCTCTGGCCCTCATATCCCAAGTCATGTTCATGGCAATATCTCTTACAGTGCACTTTCCCTTTTCCTTTAAAGTCTTGTAGGCTTCATCAATCCTGTGTTGGTGGTGAGCCTTTAACTCGTCAATCCTCTTTGGCACATCTTCAATTAGAGCCCTGTGAGAAGAATACAAGTGATCAATTGGAAGGTCCCTTAGCTTTTCAATATTAATTAAATACCTACCAAGGCTGTCGCCCACTGTAAAGTTCCAAAAAGTTATGTTTGGAGTAATATCTCCCAAGAGGTGGTCGCCGCAGAATAAAATTTTTCTCTCTTCTTCATAAAGTCCAACCATGCCAGGAGTGTGACCAGAAAAATCCATCCCCTTAAAAGTAAAGTCCCCAACCTTTAAAATATAATTTGGATTAAAGGAAACATAAGGAAACTCAGCCTTTGGCCTGTAAACAAAACCAGCGTGCTCTTCGATTTTTAAATTGTCCTCTTCAAGGCCTTGGATGTGAGTAGTCTCCATGACTTCCTTCCATCTCTTTGAATTAGCATCAGCCATAGAAGACATCATCCTGTAGTCAATATCTCCCATGTAAATTTCAATGCCAAGCTCTTCATGAAACCATGAAGCAAGTCCTGTGTGGTCAGAGTGAAGGTGGGTCAAGAATAAAATTGTCTTGTCGTAGTCCACTTCCATTTCCTTCATAAAAGAAAGCATCTCACTTCTAATTTCTTCGGTGTTAAAGCCTGTGTCCACAATCATGGCCTCTCCCTTGGACTTGACCATGTAAATGTTTATACTCTTTAAGGGGTTGCCCTTAAGTGGAATAATTTTACAATAAACCCCATCTGAAAGTTTTTTAATTTGTGACATATTTCCTCCCATTGCTCATTTCATGTATAATAAATACGAGGTGAAACATGAGCGATTTTTTATTAAAACTATTTAAAGTTGAAACCATTAATAAACTGCCTATAGATAGATTATACCCCATTGTGGAAGCTTTAGACCAGGACCAGAGAAAGCTTATAGCTTCTTCTTATGAACTTACCCTTGAAGGACTAAGCGAGAGAGAAGAAATTGATGCAATCCACGAGACAATCTTGGCAAAGTTTAAAGACACACTACTTTCCTTTGACGAGAAGGAGCACAAGTCCTTCTACGACTTTTACAATGGCACAGTAGACTACGGCGACGAAAATGTCTACATCAACATGAAAAAATTCACAAGACTAGGACTAATGTATCTTTTCTTGTCTAAAACAGGCGGCTACTTTAACTTTGTAATACCAGTGGAGTTAATAGAAGAGTACGAAAGACTATTAAAGTCTTCATAAGAACTTATAATAAATAAAAAACTTTTATTTAAAGCATGATAACTTATTGGACATTAATTAATAGGAGGAAAGTATGAAAATCTCAAAAAAACTTATAACGTTACTTACGGTTAGCTTGCTAATGACAGGTTGCTCTGAGGCAAATAAGAAAAATTCTAATGACCCCAAGTCTTCAGTGGAAGTTAATAAAAAAATAATAAATAAGGAAGTCACTCTATCAAAAGATTTTTTAGAAATGGCAGAAATCGACGACCCACAAGCATCAATAGACGAACTTATTAATGATAAGGTCATAAAAAAAAGTGGTACGGTCAATGAAGACGGTTCTGTTACTTATATTATGACTCCAAGCCAACATAAGGCTTATATGAAATCTTTAAAAGAAAGTTTTGAAGAAGGTAACCAAGAATTAATAAATGATTCTGATAACTCTATTTTAGATATAAAACCTAACGATGACTTTTCTAAATTTGATATTTATGTCGATCCAAATTCTTATTCTTCTTTTGATTCTCTAATGGCCATAGCCTTCTACATTCAAGGAGGATATTACAGAATGTTTAATGGAGATAAAGACTCAAGTGTTATTGTTAATTTCATAAACAATGATACTAAAGAAATCATTGAAAGTGGAGATTCTTCCAAACTCTTAGATTCTAATACAAAAGAAGTGTCTTCTAAAGAGCTAGATGTTAAAGTTGAGGATCTTCCATACAGTATTGTTGAACAAAAACCAGATTCTATAGGAAGTGTTTATGGCGTTGCAACTTTTAAAAATAATTCAAAATATCCTGTAAAATATTTCGAAATGTCTGGAGTGCTTCCATCAACAAATGAAACTAGTTATTTTATGAACTCAGATACTGTAATGCCAGGAGAAACTTCATCAAACTTCGAGTCTTTTTATGAAAAAGGAACTAATATTTCAAAAATTTCTTATTGCTATATCAAAGATGATGAAGAAATATATGTGGACTATGACGTAAAACTAGATTCCTACGAAACTTATTAATAATACAATTTTAATTTATAAGGGGGCTTAAGTTATCTTAAGTCCCTTTTTGTGAATTTACGCAAAATAAAAAAGCCATTCACATGAATGACTTTGCTTTGGTGGAGGCGGTGGGAGTCGAACCCACGTCCGAAGACCCCTTACAGAAAGATTCTCCGAGTGCAGACTCCTCTTTAATTTTCCCCTGTATTACTAGAGTGTCAAACTCATACAAGGTATCGCCATAAACCCCCTCTGCTATGGCGCCTCACAGAGTTCGTTTGCCCGCTAATTTGAAACCCGGTTACAGATCGCGGTGTCTGGCCGGATTGCTACCTAATTAGGCAGCTAGTGCGAAATTATTTTCGTCGTTTATTTTTTAATAGACCATTTTAACGTTGTGTGATCCATCAACGACTCGCTACTTTAAGCTCAAAATCCCCGTCGAAACCATTTTCGCCCCCATATTTACTTAGACTAAAATTATACTAGATGGCCTGGTCTTTGTCAATTTTAGGGGACCTTGGTCTCCTTCTCTTCCTCTTCTTCTTTGCAAATTTATATCTTAAAATTTTCTCCCATATTAGGTAACCAATAAGAGCTCCAAGGACATTTAACATTAAATCGTCAATGTCTACTGATCTTCCTATAAAAAACTGGATAAATTCTACAAAAAAAGATGTGGCAATGGACGCTCCTAAAATTTTTAATAAATTTCTAAATTTTGGAAAAATTTCTGGCAGCAAAATTCCAAAAGGAATAAAAATTATTATATTTCCAAAAATATTTGTAAGTGTGTGAAGGAAGCCTGAGTATTTTAAATAGTTTTTCATAGTCCTAAAGGGAACTAGGTTGACTCCCCATGCTCCTGATGTCAGTCTGTCTTTGAAGTTGCCAACGAAGTCAAAGTTTTCATTGGTCAAGTTTATGCCAGAGCTTGCTATGTAGGAATTAGGTGTGAAGAGCATGATCGCCAAGAAAACTAGGTAAGCTACAAAAAGGCTAAGCAAAAATTCTCTAAAACCTGTGGAGTTTTTCTTCCTGTGGGCGAAAAATTTCACTCTTATAAGAGAGAAGCCCACAAAGCTAATTATAAAGGCAGGAATTATTCTTGCCGCAAAAAATAAAAACAATCTCATAATTTTTTCAATTCTATTAATTTTCGTGCAGAATATTTATTTTCATCAACAATTGTTGGCCAAGTATCTTTGGAGTTTTCGTCATAGATTCCAACACCAATAAGTCCTGCCCTCTTAGCTGTTCTTAAGGCAAGATAGGAGTCGTCAATTAAAAATATTTCTTTTGGATCTTCTCCAAGGTCATCTGCAATTGTAAGATAAAATTCTTCTTCTCCCTTTAGGTGTCCCACTGAGTCAGCTGTGTATAGTCCGTCAATTAACTTATCTATCCCATACTTTTCTATAACTATGTTGGCGAAGTGGGCAGCAGTCGATGTTCCTATTACTACTTTCATGCCCTTGTCTCTAAAATATTTTAAAATTTCAAGAGAGCCTTCCTTCGTTTCAACTTTATTTCTGTAAAAGTCTTCAACTGTCCTGCTAAAATCTCTAAGTAGTTCTTCAAAACTTTCTTCTAATTTATAGTAGTCCTTTAAGTATTTTAAGGATGCGTCCAAGTTCATGGTTGTCATCTTGTGCTGAACTGCATCTTCTATATCTATTCCCTTGGTCTTCATGAAGTCACGAGAAACACTTCTCCAATATCCCATAGAGTCAACTAGGGTTCCATCTAAATCAAAAATAATAGCCTTCATGTTACCTCCTTTTCCATAATAATATTATTCTAGTTGTATTTTTACTATATTTCAAGTATAATGATTTGGATAGCTTATAAATTTGTAAATTTATTTTAAAAAAGCTTTGACAAATATTTTTTCCATGTTATAATAGTATTTGTTCGAAAATAGAATATAAGATTTTCACTTTTGTGAATCTATCGTCGGGGTGTAGCGCAGTTTGGTAGCGCACGTGGTTTGGGACCATGGGGCCGGGGGTTCGAATCCTCTCACCCCGACCATTTTTTTATTTTATATTATTTACAATTAATTAAAGCTTAAGCATGTACTTACTCAGGTACATGCTTTTTTTATTTTAAAAGCTTTTACTCTTCCTCCCCAGTAAGCTAGCAAATTTTATTAAAATTTTAATTCTTTCATCAATAAAGACTGCCGATTCAATTTGTATGATTATAAAAATTTAAATTTATGCAAAATTTTACTTTTCTATAAGTTTCCCTTTACTTTATAGATTAAAAATTTACAAAAAATCTTTTTAATAATCTAATACATACTTAAATGAAGCTTTAAGTAAAAGTATTTTTACTGAGTTTTTGCAAACGATTTAATCCTTGGAAATTGCTAGTTTTTCTTCTTGTTTTTGTTGTCTCTTAGTTCTATAATTGGGTTAAGAATAATAAAGGTAAAGGAGGTTTTATTTATGTTACTATTTGTTATTGGACTCGTAATTTTACTTGGTGGCGGATTTCTCTACTCTAAATATGTAGAAAGTCAATTGGCACCTGATGACAGGGAAACTCCAGCTGTTAGAAAGGCTGATGGAGTTGACTATGTAGTAATGAGCGAAAAGAAAAACTGGCTCATCAACTTACTTAACATTGCAGGTATGGGACCAATCATTGGACCTATACAAGGCATCCTTTTTGGACCTATTGCTTTTCTAGCAATTCCAATAGGTTGTGTTTTTGCAGGCGCAGTTCATGATTACATGACTGGATTTATTTCCATGAGAAATGGTGGATCGCAAGTTCCTAAACTTGTTGGTAAATACATAGGCGATGGAGTTCGTAAATTTTACAATGTTGTTATTGCTATCTTACTTCTTTTGACAGGTGTAGTTTTTGTCTACACTCCTGGCGACTTAATCGCAAATGATATTTTAAAAGTTGGAGCTGACTCAAATGTAATTTGGATTATTTATGCAGTAATTTTTGTTTACTACATTCTTTCAACTGTACTTCCTATTGATAAATTAATTGGTAGAGTTTATCCACTATTTGGTATGTTTTTAATTGTCTCTGCTATTGGAGTATTTTTTGGAATCTTTATTAAGGGTTCTGGCAATTTAGCCTTTGCTAATGCAGGACTTCTTGCAGAACACCCACTAGGACAAAAATTTATTCCTTCCTTCTTTATCACAGTTGCTTGTGGTATCTTATCTGGTTTCCACGGTTCTCAAGTAACACTTATTTCCAGAACTGTTAAATCTGAAGCTGAAGCTAAGACAACTTTCTACTCAACTATGATAGCAGAAGGTTTTATCGCTATGGTATGGGCAGCAGGCGCAATGGTAATTTTCTCTTCTGGTCAAGCTCCTCTTGATACAGCTGGTACTTTAATGGTTGGTAAAATTTCTAAATACTTCATGGGTAATGTTGGAGGACTTCTAGCAGTCCTTGGTGTAATTGCACTTCCTATCACTTCTGGTGATACTGCTTTTAGGTCCCTTAGACTTATTATCGCTGAAGAATTAAACATAGACCAAAGGTCTGGAGCAAAAAGAGCAAGCCTTGCAGCAGTTTTATTTATACCTGCCTTTGCAATCCTATACTTTGCAAAAACAAATGCCAATGGATTTAATATGCTTTGGAGATACTTCGGTTTCACAAACCAATTCGTAGCAACTTTTGCCCTAGCAGTTGCAACAATTTATTTAATCAATACTGGCAAAAATTATTTCGTAACTTTAATTCCAGGTATCTTCTACACATTTATAGTTTTCGCATTTATTATAAGTGCTAAAAAACTTGGACTTGGAATGCCATTCTCAGTTGCCTATCCAGCAGCAGCCGTAATTGCAGTATTATATGCTTTCTGGATATTAAAGCTTGGTAAAAAGAATAAAAATAGGATTGAATCTATTAACTTAGACTAAGAATTTTTATGAGAGGTGGCTGCTATGCCACCTTTTTTGTTTAGGAGGTTTTATGAACTTTATATTAAAAGATAAAGCTTTAGATTTTTTAAAAAAGAAAAATATAAATAGGATTTTTATCAATCCCGACATTGATTATAAGGCCTGCTGTTGTTCTGTTGGAAGCTTTGACTTTGACGTAAGCACAAGAGATAATGAAGACACAAGTAGGTACAAAAAAATAGACGTCTCTGGCATTTCTATTTTTTATAATCCAACTATTGACCTCTATCTCAAGGACCGTGAGGACACAGATATTATTATATCTGCAATGGGTTTTGGAAATTTTAAAAAATTATATGTTGAGAACGAAATAAACTCAATTGAAAAGTGATAACATGAAAAACAAAAAAATTGACGATTTTATAAAAAATTATGACTTAGATGAAAAATATAAAAATAGGATACCTGATCCCCACTTCTTTTATTCTGGCGACGAAATTTTAAATATGGCTACATCTGCAATCTTAGCTGGCAAAAACATCCTCCTAGTTGGGGACAAGTCCACAGGCAAAAATGTCTTGGCAGAAAACTTGGCCTACATCTTTAAAAGACCCCTTTGGAATTTGTCCTTCCACATTAACATAGACTCCTCTGTCTTAATTGGTGACGACACATTAAAAGATGGAAGTGTTCTATTCCGTGAAGGTCCCATTACTAAAGCAGCAAACTGTGGTGGTTTTGTAGTCCTAGACGAGATAAACATGGCTAAGAACGAAGCCATGGCCGTCCTCCACTCCATACTCGATTACAGGAGGTTAATCGACATACCTGGCTATGACATCATTAGGCTCCACCCTGCCACAAGGTTTATCGCCACAATGAACTATGGATACCAGGGAACAAGAGAATTAAATGAAGCCCTCTTGTCTCGTTTTGTAATTATTAAAATGCCCCTTATCTCTCGTGAAAAACTTGAGGAACTTATTAAAAAAGAATATCCATCAATGAAGGAAGCTTATGTAAAAGATATTTCAAATTTCTTCTATGATTTAAAGTTAAAAGCAGAAGCAGGAGAAATTTCTGCTAATGCACCTGACCTAAGGGGAATCTTTGATGCTATTGACCTTGTAAAGGAAGACTTGCCTCTGACATCAGCCCTAGCTTTAACTATTTCAAATAAACTTTTTGACCCTTATGAAGAGGATATTTTAAGAGACCTAATAAGGACAAGATTTAAGGAAGATTTATATTTTAAAGATCTTTTCCAAGAGCGATTGATTTATTATGGAAAATAAAAATTCAAGACTTCAAGAAAATAGAATAAAAAATCTTATTTGGGACGGGTCTATGGACTATGAAAGTCTGCCTTTTATAAGTGGAGAGGATATATCTGGCAACCCAGACTTTTATATAAATTTAATAATTGGACTTTCTGCAAAATATTTTGGGTCTGAAAATCTTGAAAATTTATTTTCATCTTGGGAATACAATCTCCACAGGGATAAGTTTGACCTTTTCGCAATTTTTCTCTTAGAAGACTTGGTTTATAAGAAAGAATTAAAATCACGAAGAGTCTTAACTTCCCTTAGAGAAACTTACGCAAAGAAGTTTTTGGAAGATAAGTACGACCTACAGAGGAAGAATCTTGCACTAAAGGAAAATTTATTCTTTGATATCCAGATGAAAAAAATTAAGGGAATCTTAGGAGAAGATTATAAATTAAGCGACAAGAGAGAAAAAATTTTTGAAAACTTGCGCTTAACTGATGACACCGACAAGGATAACTTAGAAGAAAGAGTCCTTAAGATTTTCCGAGAAAACTTAAATTACAAGGAAAATGAAATTTTAAAATTTTCTCCCTTAAAAAATTTCACACTTTTTGACTCTATGGGATTTGTAAAACTTGAAAGGTCCAACAGCCCCACAATTTTTGGCGACTTCAAAAGTAATAAGTCTTCAGGACTTAGTGGATTTTTTTACTCCCTTGCAAGTAAGAGACGAAGGGAAAAAGAAAAATATATAGAAGAAAATTTTGGCAAGTCAATTTATTCAGAAGACCAAATGAAATTAATAGAAGAAAAATACTTATTTGGCGCCCATAAAAAATCAAGACTCTACTACACAAGAGGCCTTAGCCACAAAAATATAAGTGAGGAAAGACTCAATGACTCAGCTATAGAAAGGCACCTCTTGAAATTTAAGGAGAATAAAAATTTTTATAATACACAGATTAAAAGCTTATCCAAGAAAATTAGGCTTGCCCTTTCACATCACTTAGGAGCAGAAGAAGTCGTTACAAATAGAGGCAAGTTAATCTCAAGCCTTGCCTATAAGTCCATGATTTCTGACAGGGTAAATATTTTTTCCAAAAAAGTTTTAAATCTCAACTCCCTCATGAAGGTGGACCTAGTACTTGATGGATCTGCCTCCCTATTGGACCTTGAATCAGACATTGCCATTGAGGCCTATATTGTCTCCAAGTCCCTTGAAAACAACGAGATTTTAAATCGGGTTATATCTTATCAAACTCTTGGCGACTACACTGTCATTAGCATCTTAAAGGATTATGAAGAAAAATCAGATGTGGAAAAGATCTTTAGATACAAGTCCATGGGCTGGAATCGTGACGGACTTTTTTATAGAGGCTACCAAAATTTAATTGATAAAATAAATGAAAACCATCTTTTACTTGTCCTAACAGATGCCCAGCCTCGCGACATAAGACCCTTGACTTCAAAAAACTTTTTGAGTTCAAAAAAATATTCTGACCAAGCATCCCTTGATGATGCAAAGAAGGAACTGGACAAATTGAGAAAATTGGGAGTCCACACTTCAGCTATTTTAAATAGTGACAAGACGGAAAATGCAAAATTTTTATTCGTCAGAAATTATATAGGAATAAAAAGTGTAAGGGAAATTTCCAATGTGGCAGGTCGCTTTATCCAAAGAGAAATTGCAATTATAGAAAAGAAATAAAAACTGCAGGCTTTCTGCAGTTTTTTTATATCAATTATTTTTATCATTTTCATAAGTTTTGTAGACTTTAACTTTCGAATATTTATTTCTTGGCCCATTTTCAAGGACCTTTTTTTAATTTCGTAAAAGTTTTTAAAATTTTTTCACCTCTAAAGTCCTCACAAGCCTATCTCAAAGGTCAACTTTCTTGTAATCGAAAGGCTCTTCCCCTATAATCTTATAGGAAATAATAAAAGTAAGGGGAGGAATTTATGTTACTATTTATTATTGGAATTATTATTTTATTTGTTGGAGGATTTTTCTATTCAAAATATGTAGAAAAACAACTTCAACCCGACGATAGACCAACTCCAGCAGTAAAAAAAGCTGACGGAGTAGACTATGTAGTGATGAGCGAAAAGAAAAACTGGCTTATCAACCTACTTAACATTGCAGGAACTGGACCTATCCTTGGACCTATCCAAGGTATTTTATTTGGACCTATTGCCTTCTTGGCAATCCCACTAGGTTGTGTCTTCGCAGGAGCAGTCCACGATTATATGACTGGTTTTATCTCCATGAGAAATGGTGGATCCCAAGTTCCAAAGCTTGTTGGTAAGTATATTGGCGATGGAGTTCGTAAGTTTTACAACATCGTCATTGCAATCCTACTTCTCTTAACTGGTGTTGTTTTTGTTTACACTCCAGGAGATTTAATTGCCAATGACGTCCTAAAGGTTGGTGTAGATTCTAATGTTATTTGGATTATCTACGCAGTGATCTTTGCCTACTACATCCTTTCAACAGTGCTACCAATTGACAAGCTAATTGGAAGAATTTATCCACTCTTTGGTGCCTTCTTAATTATCTCTGCCATTGGAGTATTTATTGGAATTTTTGTAAAGGGTTCTGGAGACCTAGCCTTTGCCAATGCAGGTCTACTTGCTGAGCACCCACTTGGTCAAAGATTTATCCCATCCTTTTTTATAACAGTTGCTTGTGGTATCCTATCAGGCTTTCACGGTTCACAAGTTACTCTAGTGTCAAGAACTGTTAAGTCAGAAGCTGAAGCTAAGACAACTTTTTACTCAACTATGATTGCTGAAGGTTTCATCGCAATGGTTTGGGCAGCTGGTGCCATGGTAATCTTCTCAACAGGAAGGGCTCCACTTGACACAGCTGGAACTTTAATGGTTGGAGAAATTTCAAAATACTTCATGGGAGACATTGGAGGACTTCTTGCAGTGCTTGGTGTAATTGCACTTCCTATCACTTCTGGTGACACTGCCTTTAGGTCACTAAGGCTAATAATCTCTGAAGAATTAAACATCGACCAAAGGTCTGGAGCAAAAAGAGCAGGCCTTGCAGCAGTTTTATTTATACCTGCAGCAGCAATCCTCTTCTTTGCAAAGTCAAACCCAAATGGTTTTAACATGCTTTGGAGATACTTTGGATTCACAAACCAATTTGTAGCGATCTTTGCCCTAGCAGTTGCAACAATTTATTTAATCAACACTGGAAAAAATTATTTAATAACTTTGATACCAGGAGTTTTCTACACATTTATAGTTTTCGCTTTTATTATAAATGTTAAGAAGCTTGGACTTGGCTTGCCATTTGCTATTGCTTATCCAGCAGCTGGCATCCTAGCTATTGCTTACGCAATATTCGTTGTCAAGACTGGTAAGAAAAATAAAACTAGGATAGAAACTACAAACTTAGAATAAGATAGAGCTGGCTCCTGCCAGCTTTTTCTTTATCTTTTAGAAGTTTCTATTCTTTAGAAGGCTTTAATAATAAATTCAGAAACTTATAAATTAAAAAACCTGCAGAAATTAAATCTGCAGGCTTTTTTGGATTGAGGATTTATTATTTTATTTGAACATTCAAGAAGATTTTAACTTATAATCTAAGAAATTTATTTCACTAGGTCAAAGGCAGCTTGTGGAACATAAACAGCTCTTGTGCTATAAATTGTAAGTCCACCAAGTTCTACTTTTTCGCCATTCTTTATAGCGTAGTTCTTTGATACAGGGAAGATTACTTTGTCAGATCCCTTAGTAACTATGGCTTCGTAGTCATTTGGACCCTTTACCTTGAACTCAACCTTAGCTCCCTTTTCTTCAAAGCCCCTTCTTATAGGTTGGTAAAGTTCTTCTGTCAACTTATCAAGGTCGATGTCAAGGACATCTTCCACATATCTTCCAATTTCATAATTGTGAACTGTTCCAATAAGTCTCTTAGCATCCTTGGCAGTTGAGTAAGAATAAAGTCCTACATCTCCACCAACATGACCACCAGTTGTCCATCCAATATGGCTTCTTGCTGAGATTACTCTTCCCATTGCTGGGCCTGTGTCTTTTTCAGTCTTAACAAGGTTTAATTCTTCTTCAGTAAGATCTTTTATGCCAAAGTGTTTTTCCATAACTTGACCAACATTGGACTTGTCTTCCTTCACTTCTTCAGCAGCCTTTGTAACAGAAACTTTTGCAGAAGAAATTATTTTTGTAAATTCATCAAGAGGAGCCTTGTCATAACCCTTAGTAATATTTCTGTGGCCAAAAGTTATTCCGCCAGTTCCGTGGTCTGCTGCTATTAAAACAACTGTATCTCCCTTTGTATCAGCGAAGTCTTTTGCAACTTTTACTGCTTCGTCAAAGGCCATGATTTCGTGGATAAGAGCAACTGGATCATTGGCGTGAGCAGCCCAGTCAACTTCAGAACCTTCAACCATTAAGAAGAATCCCTTGTCGTTCTTTGAAAGAACTTTAAGGGCCTTATCAGTCATTTCTGCGAGGGATGGTTTTGTTGCCTTGTCCCTATCTATTTCATAAGGGAAAGATTTATCTTCAAAAAGTCCCCAAAGCTTGTCAGTATTTGATCCCTCAAGACCTTCCTTAGTAGTTACATAATCGTAGCCCCTAGTTTTAATTTCAGATATAAGGTCTTCCTTGTCTTTTCTATTTTCTTTCATTAGATAAGTGCTACCAGCGCCTAGGACAAGGTCCATGTTTTGGTAAACTTGTTGTTCTCCAAGGTCTTCATAGTTATTTCTGTCAGGGTTGTGGGCAGAAAAATCAGCTGGTGTTGCGTGTTGGATATTTGATGTGGAAACTATACCTGTTGACCTTCCACTTCTCTTTGCACCTTCAAGGACATTGGCAATAGGTTGCTTAGCTCTTTCCTTGTCAAAGTTAGAAAATCCTGGCATACCATCCTTGGATGGGTAAGATCCAACGAAGGGTGATTCTGTCTTTATGCCAGTAGCCATAGCAGTTCCTGCTGGAGCAGAGTCAGCAATAGGTGTGTTGGCATTGTTAGTTCTTACAAGACCTGTTGCCATATCATCCATGACAAACTTCTTGTCCTTAGTCATCCATCTTGCTGTAGTAAGTGCTTCTACGCTCATCCCATCTGGGATCATAACAATAACATTTTTTGCACTTCCATAATCTTTCTCTTGAGCAAAGACAAGAGAGGGTGCCAAAGTCACTAGGGCAAGTGAGATTGACAAAACTTTCTTTAATTTTTTCATATTTTCCTCCTAAGATTTCTTATCTATAATCTAACAGAGGATTGTAAATAGAATATAAATCCCAAGTAAAAAATTTTTTAATTTTTATTTTTATTTCAAAAGCAAGAAGCCTTTAGTTATTTTGTTTGTAAAATATTTTATACATTGGTTGGCTCAATTAAAATATCTTCTAATTTACCTTTTAAAAATTTCCAAAGAAAAAGGACGCCTAAGCGTCCTCAGTTTTTATATAATTAAATTTATTATTAAACTTCTATCTTACCGTAGTTTCCATCTTTTCTCTTATAAACAATAGAAACTCCGTCAGTATCACCATCCAAGAAAACAAAGAAGTTGTGATTTAAAAGATCCATTTGAAGAATTGCTTCTTCTTCATTCATTGGGTTAAGTTCGAAGTTCTTTCTCTTTACGATTTTATGTTCTGGCTCGTCCTTTACAGGTTCCCTATCCATAAGTTCGTCAAACCTAATGGTTTCGTTATTTTGGTATCTTCTCTTTAATTTAGTCTTGTGTTTTCTAATTTGTCTAGCAAGTGCATCCACAGCGTTGTCCATTGAAGAGTACATATCATCTGTAGTTTCTTCTGCCCTAATAATTGTCTTTGGTAAAAATATTGTAGCTTCAACAGTTTGTTCATCTTTTATCGTAGAGAAAACAATCCTTGTTTCCACTTCTTCAGAAAAATATTTGTCTAATCTGGAGAATTTTTTTTCTGCAATTTCCTTCAAAGATTCTGTAAGTTCAATGTTTTTTCCAACAAAGTTCAATAACATAAATGTCACTCTCCTTTTTTCTTTGTATAATATTTACCCATTAATTTACAAATATATCATTTTATTACATTGCTTTCATAAACTCACTAAATGTACTTTTAAACCTATTCTTGATATAATTAGCATAAATAATTGTCGAATTTAATTTTAATTTTCTAAAGGTTGTGATCTTATGGCGATAAAAAATAAAATTGATTACAAGTACAGGATTGGTATGCGTACCTTTAAGACTGCCCTTGCAGTTGTCATTGGTCTCTACATTTCCTACCTCTTAGATTTGGACTCAGCCATTTTTGTATCCATAGCCGCAGTATCAACTATGAAACCTTCCATGTCTGAATCACTTCAAGACTTTAAGAAGAGGCTCTTTACCTGCGTCTTTGGAGTAATAGTTGGTTACTTCTTTTCTAAAATCACTGTCAAGGAATACCTAGAACCCCTAGTCGCAGGACTTGGGATCCTTCTTACTATTTACATCTTAGTAGTTGTGAAGATGAAGGACATGACCCAACTCTCCTGCATAGTCTTTGTTGCAAGTTTTTGCTCTAACTCCGATAAATTTTATTACGCAACAAACCGTATCATTGGTACTGTCATCGGTATCATAGTTGGGGTCTTGGTAAATTATTTTATATCATCTCCCAATGTATGGGAAGATTTTATCCTTGCAGCGAGAAGGTGCTACAGATCAAGCAACTTGGTCCTAAAACAAATCCTTTCTGGAGAAGAAATCGACCTAAGTGAATTTAATAGAGACCTTGCAAGTGTAACAAAGCTCTACAAGCTTTTGGAGAAGGAAGCAGACACTCCCTTCCAGTACAAGTACAAGAAATTTTCACGCGAGAAGAAGATTATGTCATTAATCGAAAGCATTTCTGTTAGGCTTGAAGTCGTTAAAAATATGGATACTCACCACTTTAGCAAGGAAGTTTCGCAAGAAGCTCTAAAAAGATACGACCTAGAGGAAGAGTATTCCTCTAACTTAGATGTGGAGGACAGGGTCTACAACTACCACATTGAATATATTTTGAAATACATGGACCAACTTAAGGAAGAAATAGAAAATATAAAGGTGAAATAATGAAAGATGATAAAAAAGAAATTTTTGAAATAGCTAGAAAGCTTTTAAAAGAGTCTACAATTGGCTTTAGGAACTTCCTAAAAAAAGATGAATTCGCCCCCATGAGGGACAACCCCTACATCATGGGTAGGAGTGACGAAGATCTTGCATCCTTTGTCTTATTTGACTTCAAAGACTTCTATCCAAATTCTGACAGAGTCCTTAGAAATCTTTTAGAATCTCAGGGTCTTGATGAGTTTACAATAGAAAGAATGAAAAAAATCTTGAGGGATTCCTATGTTTCTCTCTTTAATATAGAAAAAAAAGATGATCACTACCTATTCTATGACTGCATCTTAGATGAATATATAGAAGTAGAACTTGATAAAGGGATTGAACTTTTTAAGAGCACTAAGGGACTTATTAGGGTCTTCGGCGAAGAGGAGAGAAAGATGGTCCTCCAAGTTGTGCAAATGATGGATGATAAATATTTCTTCGCCTACCAAAGCAACTTGAAAAATTTATTTGACCACATAGAGGAAGAGTACGGTCCCTTTAAATTAAATAAAGATTTTATAAAGAGAGACTTTTTAAATCTCCTAGCAGTCTATGAGGTGACTTACGAAAACTTAAAGGAAGAGCCAGACCTAGACGACTATGCCTTTTATGAGTTTGAAGAGCTCCTAGACTCCTTTGAGCCAGAGGACCTTAGGGTTGCACAGAACCTAGACTACTACAAAAAATTGTTTCCTGGCTCCAACGAAGACATAATAATAGGATTTATTATAAGATTGTTCTCAAAGATTTACTTCAACATTCTTGCTGAAGAAGGCAAGTCCTTTGGCGACTACAATCTTGACTACAAAAGGATTTTCAAGGATCTAGCTGAGTCTGGCGAGTTTTTAAATCAAGAAGAGCTGGCAAATTCTATAGACTTTCTAATTATTTTCTACTCAAAACTTGCCCTACTTGGAAGACCGGTTAATTCAATGTTAAATGATTTGAGAGAAATCCAAGAAAATATTTTTTATTATCTTGACCTCTTAAAGAACAGCCAAGATGGCTTCTATTACGATGACAACATTTTAAAAATCTTGTCAAAAAATAAGAAGGCTGTCTTCTCTAACAAGTTTATAGAAAACTTCGACAACTTCATTGAGTTTTTGGACATGAATTATGTCAGCGTCTTAAAGTCTGGCGACCTTTCCCCTGCCAAGCTGAGGGAATTCACAGACTCCCTTGACATAAGTCCTACAAGAGAAGTAAAAACCTATAAAAATTTTCACTTCCCTTTAATTGAGCTCTATCTCAATTTTATGATAAAAAAATATCTCACTCTAATCGAAGGAAAGGATGAGAAAGAGGAAATTTATCTCACAGACACTGCAGACAACTATTTGGTCTTTGACGACATTACCAAGCTTGCAATTTGGATTGAGGCCATAACTAATAAGGACTTCTTAAGTGCTTCCTTTGGCAAGAATTATGAAAATTACAGGGACTTTGTCATAGGATTGATGAAGGACCTAAGTGAAGACAAGTCTATAAGTTCTGAAAAGTTTAAAGACTATGAGTCATCCCTCATAAATATCCTAAAAGATCTTGGAGTTCTTGAAAAAAGAGAAGAAAAATTAAAAATTACAAACTTCGGAAGAGACGTCTACGACTACTACAGAACAGAAGAGGCAAACTCCAACAACGTCATAGAAGTTGATTTCAAATAAATAAATTTGGACCTGGTAAGCCAGGTCTTTTTTATTGAATTCAATTCAACAGGTAAATTTTTAAAATAGTCAAACAAAAAAATCTTTATAGCCTTCTAAAGTATTACAAACAAAAATTTTTAAAAAATCCAAGAAAACCTTTTTCTTTGCTATTACTGTGATATAATAAATCGAAAGGCTAGCTGTTTGATAAACTTTTATTATTTTAAAGGAGGAATAATAATGGAAAGTAAAAAATTTAACTCGAAGGACATCTTAATGTTCATTTTATATTCACTATTTGGAATTTTCATGTTCTTCGTACCAATTAAAATTGGAGAAGCTAACACCATCCCCATTGACCACTTAACATCTTTTGTTAAGAAGGCACCAAATTATAACTTAATCTTTGGGGTTTTCATGGTTGTAGCTGGTATAGTTTATGCAATTAAGACAAAGTCTTGGCAAAAAAGTAAACTTCACATGGTTTTCTTTGCACTAAAATTAGTTGCCCTTGTCTTTGTGTTTATGTATTTAACAAATAAGGGACCAGCAAGAATATTTGACGGTGATATGCTTCCACTTATCTGGAACGGAATCATGGTATCTGTAACAACAATTGTGCCAATTGGTTCAGTCTTTCTTGCCTTCTTGACAGGCTTTGGACTTATGGAATTTATTGGAGTCTTCATGGAACCTGTAATGAAACCAGTATTTAAAACACCTGGTAGATCAGCAGTTGATGCTGTTGCATCCTTCGTTGGTTCTTATTCATTAGCACTTTTAATCACAAACAGAGTTTACATGGAAGACACTTATACAAAGAAGGAAGCTGCAATTATAGCAACTGGATTCTCAACAGTTTCTGCAACTTTTATGATTATAGTAGCAAAAACTCTTGACCTTATGGATTACTGGCTAGCTTACTTCTGGATTACACTTTTTGTTACTTTCTTAGTAACAGCAATAACAGCAAGAATTTTCCCACTTAACAAGAAGCCACAAGAATATTATTCTGGCAAGGAATATATACCAGAAGCAAAGAAGAAAGTCACTTTCTCAGATGCACTTAACACAGGTATGGAAGCCTACAAAAACGCTGACTCTTTAGGAAAAGTTATAAAAGATAACTTCATCGATGGTTTTAAAATGGCGCTTAACATTGCCCCATCTCTTCTTGGCGTTGGTATGATTGGACTTTTACTTGCAGAGTACACTCCAATCTTTGACATAATCGGCTATATCTTCTATCCATTTACACTTATCACAAAAGTAGAAGAACCACTTATGGTTGCACAAGCACTGGGAATGAGTATTGCAGAAATGCTTCTTCCAGCACCACTTGTAGCAGAAGCTGGCCTTGGCCTAATAACAAAAATGCTAGTAGCAATAGTTTCTGTATCAGAAATCCTATTCTTCTCAGCATCAATTCCAGTTATGATGGGAACTGAAATACCTCTAAAATTTTCAGATTACATTATCATCTGGATTGAAAGAGTTATTTTAAGTATTCTAATTTCAATGCCAATACTTTATCTTATATTTTAGATAATTTCTTTAATTAAATAATAGAAATGAGGGACTCGCAGGGTTCCTCTTTTTTTGTTTTTACAGATAATTTACAATCTCTTGTTATCATTAACTTGGTGATAATATGAAATTTTTATTCTTAACTAAGTCAATAATTTATATAAGTTTAGAATTTTTATTTGCCTATGGCTTAGAAAAATCAAATAAATTAAATCACAAATATTTTTATCTCTTGGCAATTTCTATAATAATCTTAGAAATAATAAAAATAAAAAATTATAATTCAGACTTTTGGGATAGACAAGCTATTGGATTTTTGCTTGGATATTGCCTTTACTTTTTCATAAAAAAACGCATAAAAAAAGACTAGCCTGAGCTAGTCCCTATAACTTAAATATTTTAGTAAGCTTGATCGTAATGCATGTCAAGAGTTTTTAATAGCTTTTCTACATCCTTCTTGTTTACCTTTATAAATTTAAGCTTCTTTGCCTTTGCAATTTCTCCATTTATTGTCTTTATCATTCTCTCTGGATTATCGTCGATATGAAGTGGAGTTCTAAAATAACTGAAAGTTCCATCGTAATTTAAATAATAATCAAAGTGTTCAAGCCCTGCCATACATGGACCAGAATTAAGACCCAAGTAGTCTCTTTGATAATATTCCTCTAACTTAGTATCTTCATAACCTGCTATGCCTTGACCCCTCTTAGTCAATCCTATTCCAAGACCATCCTGCTTAGGGTAAAAATATGGATTTTTGTTTTGTTCAGGTTCAAAAAATTGTCCAGCCTTGGCAAAGGAAAGCCAAGCAAGACATCCTTCAACATCTCCATTCTTATAACCCTTAAAGACTTTGGATTCTTGTGCCCTCATAGCCCTTTCGTATTGAGTCTTTTCTTCATCAGACTTGCCTGCCATGTCCTTATTGTAAAGGTAGTCAAGACCAAGTGGGTCCAAGACTTCCTTCTTTTCTTCTTTTATCTTACTAGCGTCATAGCCTTCGCCAATTACAACAACCCTCTTGTCATTGTCCCAGTCAACTCTTTCGCCAAAGGCTTCAGCAATTGCCCTTAGGGGCACAAAAGTCCTGTCGTCTTTAATAAGAGCAGGTGCATCAAGCTCAATCTTCCTGTCAACATTTGCTGAAATGTCTTCCATAAACTTCCCACCAATAAGAAGAGAAAACTCATTTCCCTTTTCGTCCTTAATGTTGACAGACCTATTGGCACCATCCCAAGTAACTTCCTTTCCAAGATTTTCAGAAATCACCCTAAGAGGCACCATGGTCCTCTCTTGATAAATGTAAGGAGCCACATCAGACTTAATAAGATTGCCCTTCATCCAAATCCTAATGTTAGAATTTGCAGTGACAAAAGTTGGGATAGCAAGAGCTAAGATTGACGCCCCCAAAATAAATTTCTTCCTCATAAAATCCTCCTTTTTTTAATTTTAAAACATTTCGCTAATTACTCTCTTTAGTATGATTATATCTTAAAAACAATTAAAAAGGAGTATAAAATATAAAGCTATGAGAGTTTACAAGTCTGAGTCTTATAATAACTTCACAATAAATTTGCACAAAAAAACTGCTGGGTCCTTACCCAACAGTTTAATTCAAATTAATTAGTCAGCGCTATATGGAAGAAGTGCAATTTGTCTTGCTCTCTTGATAGCTACTGTCATTTCTCTTTGATGTTTAGCGTTTAAGCCAGTGATTCTTCTTGGAAGAATCTTTCCACGGTCAGAAATGTAATTTCTTAGTGTTTCAACATCTTTATAGTCAATTTTTTTAGTCTTATCTTTTTCAAAAGGATCTACTTTTTTCCTTCTGCCAAATCTTCTTTGCATTTTTACCCTCCTTAAAATGGAATATCGTCATTATCAACAGGGAAAAATCCATCGTCATCGTTATCGCTCTTTGAAAAATCATTTTCGTAAGCAGAATTTACTGGCCCTTGGCTTGCAGCGCCAGCTTGACCAAATCCACCTTGGTTTTGGAATTTGTTTTGATTAAATCCACCTTGGTTTTGTCCAAAGCCACCTTGTGCTTGTCCTCCACCTTGGTTAGAGCTAATAAATGTAAGATTACTTACTACAACGTCTGTTGTATAAATTGTTCTTCCATCTTTTTCATAGGATCCTGTTTGGATTCTGCCTTCGATTCCAATTTGACTGCCTTTTTTGTGATAGTTTGCTATAAGCTCAGCAGTAGCTCCAAAAGCTGTACAAGATATAAAGTCAGCAGTTGGCTGACCTGCCGCTTGCGCTTCTTGTCTCTTTTGCTTGCTTAATCTTCTATCTACGGCAACTGTGAAACGACACATTGCTGTGCCAGTTTGTGCGTAACGAAGTTCGGGATCTCTCGCTAATCTTCCGATTAAACATACACTATTCATAAAAACTCCTTAGTCTTCAACCTTGATAATCATTTGTCTCATTACTGGGTCCATGATTTTCGCTACTCTGTTGATTTCTACTATATCTTCTGCTTTTGTTTCAAATTCATAGAAAATATAGTAAGCTTCGTTTTTGTAGTCGATTTCGTAAGCTAGTTTTTTCATTCCCCATTCATCAACGTTATTGATTTTTCCGTCTTTTTCGATTACTTTTTTAAGTCTATCGAAGGAAGCATTTCTTTTTTCTTCTTCCACTTCAGGATAAAACATAATCACCGCTTCGTATTTATTCATACTTTCACCTCCTTATGGTCTTCGGCATAGTTTAAAAAACTATGCAAGGATTTCAATCTTTGATATTATATATTAAAGAAATTGCTTAGTCAAGATTTTATTTAAAGAGGTGTTTATGGAAGTTAAATCTATTAAAGTTAAGAAGAAAAAGACCATTGCCCTTGTTGCCCACGACCACAAGAAGAAGGAACTTCTTGATTGGGTAAAAAGACATGAAAATGAGCTAAAAGGTCACAAGTTTATTGGGACAGGAACAACTGCAGCCCTTATATCACGCGAGACTTCTCTCGACGTCAAAAGACTTGTATCTGGTCCTCTTGGTGGTGACCAACAGCTTGGTGCCAAGATATCGGATTCACAAATTGATATTTTGATTTTCTTTTGGGATCCTCTTGAGGCACAACCTCACGACCCAGACGTCAAGGCCCTACTAAGAATCTCAACACTCTACAACATTGCCCTTGCTACCTCCCCAACTACTGCTGACTACATCTTGTCATCTCCAATGTTTAGTGAGGAGTACGAGGTAGAAATTTTGGACAACGATTATTCAGTAGAAGATAGAATTTCAAAAAATGATTTTGATTAATTTTTATAGGACACATTTGATGAATTTTACTAAGAAAAAATTTGTTTTGACATTATTAGCCTTGTTTCTTGTCCTTCCTCTTATTTCTAATAAGTTTTTTAAAACAAATTATGAGGATTTAAATTCTGATACTAAGGAATTGTTAGAAGAGTATGATGAGTTTTGCGACAAAAATGTTGAACTTTGGAAAAATTACAAGCTAGATGAAAAAACTATTGCCATGATAGACAAAAATTTTCTTGGAGATTTTTATTTGATAAACCCCAATGAAGAGATAAAAAGTTTATCTGCAAAAGAAATCAAGATGCCAAAAAATTTTAAGATAAAAGTTTATAGAATTTCAAAGAATTATCCAAAGAGATTAAATTTTATAATGGGAAATTTTAATACCAAGGATAGAAATTATTCGATTTTGGGACAAAAAAATATTTTTTATTTAAAGACAAATGAAGATTCTCTCGCAGAAAAATATAGTTCTAAGAGATTTACTCCTCTTCTAGCTCACGAGGCTTTCCACTATTATGTACAAGAAGATTGGGATGATTTAACTTTTAGAGGCCTTTCTTATTCAGATGATGAACTTACTTTATTAGACAAAGAATACCAATTATTAGATCAAATTAAGGATGAAGTAGAAAAAGAAAACTCAGATAAGATTTTGCTAGATTCATATTTAAAAAATTATCTTAAAATCATGGACGAGCGTATAAAATTTACTGACAACGAAAAATTAAAGGCCGAGCTCGTAGAAGAAACTATTGAGGGAACAGCCCAATATGTTGAGATAAAGGCAGCAAGGGCTATAAATTATGATCTTGGAATTTTATATTTTGACAATACAAAAGATGTATGTTTTTCAGACATTCTTCCAACTTTAAAAAAGGGACAAATTGATCAATCTCTTATTGGTTCACACCTTGTTTATGCATCAGGTGCTCTTCTTTGCTTTGCAATGGATAAAATTGACTTCCCAAATTGGCAAAATCTTTTAACTGAAAAAAATAAAAAAGAAAGTTACACCCTATACGATTTAATATCTGATTATTATAAAAATTAATTTTATATATCCTTGGCAATTCAAATTTCAAATTGCTGAGGATATTTTTTATAATTTTTATAATAATATTATGTGTGATAAAATTATAAATAGAATTTTGTTTTTAGGAGAAATGATAATGTTAAATAGATTTTTAAAATACGTGTCCTTTGAGACAACAAGTGACGAGTCTTCAGAGACTTGCCCATCAAGTGAAAGGCAGTTAGTTCTTGGTAATTATTTAGTGGATGAGCTAAGGTCTCTTGGGATCCAAGCAGAGATTGATGAGAATGGTTATGTCTATGGAAAGATTCCTGGAAAGGTCAAGGCAAAGAAAACTGTGGGCTTTATTGCTCACATGGATACAGCTCCTGACATGTCTGGAAAAGACGTCAAACCAAGAATTATAGAAAATTATGACGGGGCTGACATTAAGTTAAACGAAGAATTCACAACAAGTGTGAAAGACTTTCCTTTTTTAAAGGACCTAAAGGGACAAACTATAATAACAACTGATGGGAATACCCTACTTGGGGCAGACGACAAGGCAGGGATTGCAATTATAGTTTCTGCTGTGGAAGAACTTTTAAATGACCCAGATGCAAAATATGGCGATATTAGGATTGCCTTTACGCCAGACGAAGAAATAGGAAGAGGGGCCGACAAGTTTAATGTAAAAGATTTTGGGGCAGACTTTGCCTTCACTGTTGACGGTGGACCCCTTGGCGAGCTTGAGTACGAAACCTTTAACGCAGCTTCTTGCAAGGTCAAGATCCAAGGTAAAAATGTTCATCCAGGTTCTGCCAAGGATGCCATGGTAAATTCTCAACTAATAGCAATGGAATTTAATTCAATGCTTCCTGTAGGCGAAAGACCTGAGTACACTGAAGGCTACGAAGGCTTCTCCCTTCTACTTAGCATGGAAGGGTCTGTTGAGTCCACAAAGATGTCCTACATCATCAGGGACCATTCAAGGGAAAAGTTTGAAGCTAGAAAGAAATTATTTGAAGAAATTGCTGACTTCTTAAACAAAAAGTACAATGATAGGATAAAAATTGAAATCAAGGACCAATATTACAATATGAGAGAAAAACTTGAGGACCACATGGAAATCATCGACCTGGCAAAGGCTGCCTTTGATAGGGCAGGTGTCGAGCCAGTGATTGGACCAGTAAGAGGTGGAACTGACGGATCAAAGCTTTCCTTTATGGATCTACCAACTCCTAACCTCTTTACAGGCGGCTACAACTACCACGGCAGGTACGAGCTTGTGAGTCTTGACCAAATGGAAAAATCTAAGGAAGTTGTAAAAAATATTATAAAACTCTTAGCTGAATAACTTATGAATCACCAGGCGACTGGTGATTTTTTGTTTTGATTTTTTATGAAGTCATAAGTTTTTATTTTTTAAATTTTGCCAGTTCCTAAGTTTTTCTAAACTCATAATCTTTTATGAAGCCATATATTTTTTATTGAGTCATAAGACTTTATGAAGTCATAAGTTTTTATAAAGTTATAAGTTTTTATAAAGTTATAAGTTTTTATAAAGTCATAAGCTTTTATGAAGTAATAAGAATTCATAAAAAAAGAACCCTTGCGGGGTTCCTTTAATTATAATTCTTTGTAGTTTTTGATGAAGTCCCTGAATTATTGTTAGAGTTTGAGTCTTCATTAGAAGAGTTTTCTTGAATTGCCTCTTCCTTTAACTTTTCTCTAAGCTTCTTGTCTCTCATCTTTTGTTCAGCTTCTGCCCTATCTGTGTCTGTCATGTTCGCAAGCTCTTCTTCTGTGTAGTCTCTTACATCTTCTTCTTGAACCTCAGAATTATTTCTAAGTCTTTCCAATTCAGAAGCTTGGTAGACTGCATCCTTCTTGTCAACGTAATATAGAGGTGAGCCCTTCTTCATATGACCTTCAATTGTCTTGATGTCAATATTTTCCTTGTCAAGAGTCACACCATAGTAGGCAAGATAAGAAAGCTGTCCATAGTTCATATCAGTTTCTATGTGCTTGTTGGCAATGGAAACTAATTTCGGAAGCTTCAAAAGCATCTTTGGTGACTTCATCTTGTCAAAAATCTTCATGATAAAGTCTTGTTGGGCCTTAATCCTGTCAAGGTCTTGGTTCTTGTAATTTTTTCTCATCCTAAGATATTTTACTGACTCCTTACCATCTAAGAGATGAAGTCCTTCTTCAAAGTCAATAACTAGTGGTGGCACAGTTGATGGGTCTGTGTACTTGTACTCTGGTGTGTAAACTTCTACTCCACCAATTGCATCAACGAGTTCTTCCACTGCCTCGTAATTAACTGTTACATAGTGGGAGATTTTTATACCCAAAAAGTCTTCAACGCTGGAAACTTGCAGGTCAATTCCACCACGAGAGTAGGCTGCATTCATCCTGTAGTTGTCATATCCCTTTAACTTGTAATATGTATCTCTAGGTATGGATAGGAGTCTAACCCTGTCATGCTTTGGATCAATTGATAGAACCATAATTGTATCTGCCCTCTTGGAGTCCTCGTCAACTTCATAAGTTACATCACTTGAGTCGATTCCAATTAAAAGGATATTTACAATGTCTTCGTCCTCGTTAAAAATGGAAATTTTTTCTGGTTCTTGCACTTCTTCTTTATTGTTAATTTTGTTTTCATTAGCTAATTTTTGTCCTCTTGGTGCAAATATAAAGGTAAGTCCCAAGGCCCCAAGGAGGAGTACAACAGTAAGGAATACAAATATTCTGTAAATATATTTCATATTAACCTCCTTAATTAAGTCTATATAAAATAAGAAAAGATTTCAATACTTTTATTAATATGCTAGTTAAAGTTGCCATTTGGGGTAAAATATAATTATGAAAATATTATTAGATGCAGATGGTTCGCCCATAAGAAAAATAGTTGAAGATCTCTCAAAAAAATATGGGGCAAGGCTTGTAAGTGTGAAAAATTATAGCCAAGAATTTACGCCATCCTATGGTCAAGTCGTAGACGTAGACATATCCAAGGAGGCTGCCGACATCTATATAGCAAACCAAGCAAGACAAGGTGACCTTGTCATAACTAACGACAGGGGGCTTGCTTCTCTTGGACTATCTAAGGGTGCCAGGGTACTTGACTTTCAGGGTGACTTTGTAGATGACGACAACATCATGGTCTTACTTGCCAGCCGTCACTTCAACAAGAAAATGAGAGACAGGAATATTTACTCTAATATTCCTAAGAGGGAAAAATCACTAGACCAAGATTTCTATAGGTCGCTAGATAAATTTTTGGAGGGAATAAATATGTTAACACTTTTTGTTTCAAGCCTTTGCCCAGACTGTCCACCGGCAATCGAAGAAATTAAGAAGAAGGAAATCAAATGTGAAATTGTGGATATAACTTCTTCCATGGCAAGTCTCAAAAGATTTTTAAAGGAAAGAGACTTCTCAGATGCCTTTGATGAGATTGTAGAAGAAAACCGTGTTGGGGTCCCTTGCCTTATGCGTGATGATGAATTTTTCTTCTTTGATGGAGACTTAGACGAATTTTTAGGAGGTTGAAATGGAATTTAAAGATTTTATAGATTTAGCAAAAGTGAGACAGTCCTGCAGATCCTATGACCCTGACAGAGAAGTTGAAATAGAAAAACTTGAAGCCTGTCTTGAGAGTATGAAGCTTGCACCTTCTGCCTGCAATGCTCAGCCTTATTTTTATTACCTCGTTCATGGAGATGAGGCCAAAAACATTAAGGACCACTTGCAACTAGGGACAATGAACTCTTTTGCCAAGGATGTGAATGCCTTTGCCATTGTGACAGAGGAAAATTACAACCTAACTGCAAAGATCGGGTCTTCTGTCAAGGATCAAGACTACAAGTCCATTGACATAGGAATCTCAGCAGCCTACTTCACAGCAGAAGCAACTACTCTTGGACTTTCAACTTGCATAATGGGTTGGTTCGACGAAGAGAAACTCAAAGAATACCTTGGCACTAAATCAAGAATTAGACTTGTCATCGCCATAGGCTACGCAAAAGACGACAAACTTCGTGAGAAAAAAAGAAAATCTTCTGACGCGATTTATAAAATGGTATCAGAAGATAAGTAAATTTATGACTAGGTCTTGTGGCCTAGTTTTTTTATTACATAAGGGGCCTGAGATAACCCATCTCAAGAGCAATCTTGCAAGCCTCAATGGCATTCTTAGCACCAAGCTTAGCGTAAATATTTGCCAGGTGGTTGTAGAGGGTCCTCTCGCTGATGTAGAGTTTATCTGCAATTTCTTTTTTAGTTAGGCCACTTAAGACTTCTAATAAAATCTCCTCTTCCCTCTTTGTAAGGGGTTCAATTATTTTCTCTTCCCCATCGAAGGGAATTTTTTCGTCCTTGTAAACCTTCTCAAGTCTTTCTATGACCTCATCAACATCAAGGGACTTGTTTATAAAGTCCTTGGCTCCCTTTTCTAGGGCCAGCCTCTTGTAGTTTATCATGTCGTAGGAAGTCAGAATCACAATTTTTTTATTTTTATCATAGATCTTATCTAAGATGTCAAAGCCCGTATCCTCTTCCTTGAGGTTTATATCCAAGATTATTATGTCGTAGTCACCCTCCACTTCCTCATAAAACTTTTTTATGTCGCTGGTGTAGGTGCAAGAAATCCCCCTCTCTTCCAATAGGACTTTCAGGCTCTCACCAAAAATTTTGTGGTCATCTAATAAAAGAATTTTCATCTCTGTACCTTCTTATTTTTATTCTCGTGTAAAGACTTCCATCCCTATCCTCGTAGGCAATTTCTCCTTCATTTGTCCTAATTAACATCTTCAAAAGGAGGACTCCCCTCTTGGAGTCTTGGATGTTTTTAAAGTCTTCTTCTCTCATGCCGTCGCTTTCAACTTCCATAAGTATAAAGTCCTCATCTTCATAGAGCCTGTAAAAAATATAGGTCGCCTCGGAATGCTTGTAGATGTTGTTGACAAGCTCCTTGGTAATGGTTGAGATAAGTCTAACTTCTTCCTTGCTTGCATTATCTCTTAGGCCATCAGAAATTTTTTGGTCTATCTTAGTTTTCTTCTCTGGATAAAGGCTGGCAAGATTTTCAAAAACTCCCTGGATGTTTTCTTCTATGCCAAAGTCCTCAAAGAGCCTAGTTTGATAGAATTTCATAATCTCCCTAAGTCTTCCATTTAAGTTGCTAAGAATATCTCTTGCCAGGTCCACTCTTGGTTCTGCTAGGCTTAGATAATTTTTTGCTGCAAAAATATCTTGGAGGACTTCATCATGAATAAGTCTTGCAAAGTTCTCACGTTCCTCGCCAAGATATTCGGACATATAAAAAAGTTTAAAGACTTCTTCATAGACGTCTTCCCTGTCCTTTAAGAAGAGGAAGAACAAGAGACAGTAGGCAAAAAATATTATTTGATAGAAGATATGGATCACTGGCCCGTCAAGGTCCAGGAGATAAATTATCCCTGTGAAAACAAGGAGGAGGACAAGGGTTGCCACCTGGGTCATCTTCTTGGAAACTGGAAGGACACTAATGTGCCTAGCCCTATCAGGTCTTAGGTTTTTCTTAATATAAATTAGACTTGTCACAAGCCCAAGTCCCATAAAAATTATTGGACTTAAGTTTTTATTTAGGGCCAGGGCAAAAAAGAATAAGGAAAGAAAAATTATAGGTCCATGGCTTTTCTTGTCTTCACTCTTACTTATCTCTGTGTGAATAAATCCGTAGATAGTCCCTATAATTAAAAAGCTCATTAAGTTCATGAGGGCCTGGTTGTCTATTAGGTCCCCAAGCTTATAAAGCCAAGCCCAATAAAAAATTAGGGCAACTTGGCAAATTATAATTTTTAAAATTCTCTTTCCCATCAAAAGTAGGTCACTCCAATTCTCTCCTTATTTGTCCTAAGGGCAACAAAAATATTTATAGCAAATAAAATTAAAAACTTGCTTATCAAGTACAATTTTATCATAGAAGTGAAAATATAAATATTGATTGAGACCATTAAGATGAGAATACCAAGGAGAATTATCTTGTTTTGGAGCCCTGCCATCTTGTTCATGTTCTCTGTGTTTAAAATTTTTAAAATTAAAAAATTTGTGTAGAGGCCTGATGTAAGTAAGAAGTTAAAAATTTCAGGGACCCCAAGCCTTGTCTTAAAGGCAAAAAATATAAGGGCTGGCAAGAGTGTAAGTAGGCTTGCTAGGTAGGTGGCTCCAAAATATTTTATGACTAGGAACTTTATTCCAAGACCATTGGCAAGGACAAACTCAATCTTATTCCTCGCCTTGTCCTCTTGGAGGGTCCCCTTAGAAAACTCAAGGGCAAAAATTAAAAACAAGCTGGCAAGACCCTCTGTCCCCATAAGCCTTGATAGTTTTGTGCCTTCTTCAAGAGAAAAGCTTGAAAGATAAGTGAAGACCAGACCAAAAAATCCCATTAAGAGGGCATTCTTGTCCAAGCTTTTCTTTAGGTCGAGACCAATTAATTTTAAGACCAAACTGAGCTCACCTCCATGACTTTCTCGTTGTCCATCTTCCTATATTGGCAAAGGGAATAGGCACCTAAACCAAGGCCGAGAATTACATTTACAAGGATTAAAAAGATACTTAATTCCAAATTTATAGAGCCTAGGAAGTTTAAAATCCTTCCAGAAAAATTCCCCAAGAGATAAATTCCAAGACTTGTTGTAAAGAAAACTATATTTTTGAAAAACTTAAAATTCTTCTTATACATTGCCATGACGTTAAGGGTCAAGATTAAAAAATAATGAAGGCCTATGCATGAAAGGTAGAGGGCAACAAAGGATTTGCCCAAGTCGCAAATAACATAAGTTCCAAAAAAAATTACAAAGGAAGGAAGAGATGAAATCCTCCAATTTTCTATGGAGTAAGCCTTGATGATTTCTCTAACATCAAGTCCAGTCCCAAGCAAAAATTCCAACCTTCCACTTAGCTTGTCCTTGAGACTTAAGTTTACAAGGATGGTGTTGGACCCAATTATCCCAAAACCAAGTATTAGGGCGTAGGTCAAGAGGATGATAAAATCTTCTCCCTTGTTCGCAAAAAGAAATTTGTAAAGACCGAGAAGGTAGGCAAAGGTGATGACAAGAAATAAAACTATGTTGATGATCACTTCCCTGTCCCTAAAAATCAGGTATCTGGATGCCTTGTTTAAAGCCTTGTCCTTCATTTTGATCCCTCCTCGATAAATAAGTCTTCAAGATTTTCTCCAAGCTGAGAAACTTCCTTGGTGAATAAAATTTTTCCATCCTTAATCATAGTCACCTTGTCTGCAACTTTTTCAATCTCTGACAAGTCGTGGGAAGTTATGATTATGGTCTTGCCTTGGTCCTTTAAAATTTTTATAATTTTTCTAATTTCCACTCGAGATAGGGGGTCTACTCCCGATGTCACTTCGTCAAGGAAGATGATATCCCTATCCATTAGGACAATGATGAGAAGAGATAGCTTCCTCTTCATCCCCTTGGAGTAAGTTGACACCTTTCTATCTAGGTCATCAGTGATTCCCAAGATGTCCGCGTAAGTCTTGTAGTCATCCTTTCTAAAATTAAAAAATAGGGAATAAATATTTATATTTTCCATCCCAGTCTTGTCCTCGTAGAGGTAGTCATTTTCAAGTAGCATGGCGTAGGACCCCTTGACTTCGACGTGACCCTTGCACTTATAAATTCCTGTTAGGATCCTCAAGAGACTTGTCTTGCCAGACCCATTGGGACCCACAAGAGCGTGGACTGTCTTTTCCCTTATAGATAAAGAAAAATCACAAAAGACTTCCTTATCCTTAAAGGACTTCTCAATATTTTCAACAAGTATTATGTCTTTCATATTGCCTCCTTAGCTTGCAAGTCTCCTGTGATTTTATTTTTTTTATTAAGCTTTATTTTTAATTTTTAAAAATTCAAAAACTTTAAGATGCAGCCCAAGACTATTAGGATGATTCCCAAGTATTTTTTCTTCTTATTTTTATCTTTCTCCAGTATAAAACTTGCAAAAATATAAATTCCAACAAATAAAATAATATTTGATAGCCTTAAGTATTTCATTTCTAACTCCATTCTAATTTTTTGTAGTCATAAGTTCATGAGTAATAACTGCAAATTTTTTGAATTTACTTTCTTATGTTTTTACTTCTACTTAATAAATAAGATTTTATAATCTTTTAGGACAAAATAAAAGAGGAGGATTAACCTCCTCAAATTTATTTAGATAATTCTTCTTCCATGGCCTTCACAAGCTCTTTAAATTTTTCTTCTTCAAGACTTGTAAAGCGACCTAGGATTGGTGAGTCTAGATCCAAGACTCCTATAACTTCATCTCTTATTATGATAGGCAAGACTAACTCTGAATTAGAAGCCGAGTCACAGGCAACGTGTCCTTCAAAGTCGTGAACATTTTCTATCCTCATGACTTTTTTGTCCTTCCAAGCTGCCACGCAAACTCCTTCCTCAGCAAGTCTTGTGCAGGCAGGTAGACCTTGGAAGGGTCCTAGGACTAACTCATCTTCCTTCACAAGATAAAAGCCTGCCCAGTTTAAGTCTTCTAATACATTAAATATTATGGAAGAAATATTTGCCATCATGGCAATCATGTCGGCCTCAGTTTTTATTGTGGCTTTACCAAAGTCCACCATGTAGTCAAGTCTTTCCTTATCGTCTAAGTTTTCTATTCCCTTAAGTTCTAAAGTCATATTTCCTCATCTTTTGTAAACTATATTTCCATCAACGATTGTCATCCTTGGCTTGATTTCTTTGATATCCATTGGGTCAATTGTAAAGATGTCCTCGTCTAGGACTACAAAGTCAGCCAAGAAATCTTTTTTGATCCTTCCCTTGATGTCTTCTTGGAATTCAACGTAAGCAGATTCCACTGTGTAGGCATCAATGGCCTCGTAGATGTCAACGCACTCTTTAGGATAAAAGCCTCCTTCAGGATTGCCCTTTTTGTCCTTACGAGTTACCGCCATGTAAATATTTGGGAAAGGATTTAGGTTTTCAACTGGGGCATCAGTTCCATAGGCAACGTGAGCTCCAAGGTCCTTTAGGCTCTTGAAGGCATAAGATGTTGATGCAAGTTCTTTGCCACACCTATCTTCAACAACCTTCATATCGTAGTCCAAGAAGATTGGCTGTGCCATTACGCAGATGTCATCTCTTGCAATTCTTTCAACTAATTCTCTGTCAGTGATTTGGCAGTGAACGAGGGTGTGACGAAGTTTGTTTTCTCCATCAACAAAGGAATCTTCATAGCACTTAATTGTATCTTCAATGGCCTTGTCTCCAATAACGTGAGTTATAACTTGGAGATCGTTCTTTGATGCAAGATTTACATACCTTCTCATCTCTTCATCCTTGATCCAAGGAAGTCCGTGGTTGTCCTTGTCATCATTGTATCCGTCACGCATTAGGGCAGTCCTTGCACCAAGGGACCCGTCCTTAAACAACTTCAAAGGTCCAAGTTTTAAATAATTTGTATCATATTCCTTGTCCTTCTTAGAGTATTCTCCGTCAGTCAAATAATTTTCAAATTCTCCAAAGTCGTTAAAGCAAACTTGGTGTCTATATCTAATTTTTTTGTTTTCCTTATAAATATCCTTTAAGAGGTCAAAGGCCACAGGTCCATTCATAAATGTTGTGCCAACGTCATTGGATTGGACTGATGTAAGTCCACAAGAAATAGCGTAGTCCATAGTTTCTATTAACATTTCACGTCTTTCTTCAAGAGTGAAGTCAGGTATTACATCCTTGGCAAAGTTGCAGGCATTGGCTGTGTAGACCCCAGATGGGTAACCGTCATCGCCAATTAAAAATTCGCCGTCAGGATATTGTGGACTGTCTTTTGTAAGTCCAAGGATTTCTATAACCTTGGTGTTTGATGAAACTATGTGACCACAAACTCTTTCAAGGACTATGGGAATTTCTGTAGAAATTTTATCTAAGTCAAATCTATTTGGTATCCTCTTATCTCCCTTAAAGAAGTCTTGATTCCAACCAATGGCATGGATTCCCTTTTCGCATCTCTTGGGGTTTTTTTCCATGAAGAGCTTACATCTGTCGATCATTTCTTCAATGGATTCAACTCCCTCTATGTCAACTTGGTTCATGCTTTCGCCAAACTGCATAAAGTGTAGGTGGGAATCGTTGAGGCCAGGTATTACTGTCCTGCCCTCAAGGTCAATTTTTTCTACATCATCTTGGTCATATTTTTTTACAAGGTCTTCTGTTTTTCCAACTTCTTTTATAAATTCCCCTTCAAGGTAAATTGCCTCTTGAAATTCATCTCTATTGACATAAACTTTTCCATTGTAAAATAATTTTTTCATCTTATCCCTCGTTTTTTTTTTTTTAAGTTTTGCATCAAAAATCATATAAGTGATTGCACCAAGAATTGGAACTACAAGCCCAGTAAGTCCTGTGATTGGATCTTCAATTGCACCTTGGACAACAAGTCCTGCAAAGATTAGGGCTGTAATTATAACAGATACTGGGTAGAACCAAACCTTGTATGGTCTTTCAATCTTTGGATATTTTTTTCTAAGAATTGGAACACATAAAATTGTAAGAACCGAGAAAATCATTCCTGTGATTACAACCATGTTAGTAAGTTGATCAAGGTTTGATGAAAGCACAAGTAGGCAAGAGAATACACATTGTACAATCATTGGTGCTGTTGGAACCTTATACTTTGGATGAAGTTTTGCAAAGGACTTGAAGAAGTGACCTTCAACTGCCATGGCATAGTACATCCTTGGTTGAGCAAGTATAAGTCCGTTAAGAGTTCCAAACATAGCAAGAATCATGCCGGCACTAACAATTATTACTCCTGCGTTACCAAAAACTCTCTTGGCAACTTCTGTTCCAAGATATAGGTCGCCAGAATCTATCATTGCCACGATTTCTTCGTGAGGTATAACCTTCATTATTGCAAAGTTAAATAAAGTGTAAAGAATTGTGATTCCACCAATACCAACTATTAGGGCAAGAGGTAGGTTCTTGTGAGGTTCCTTTATCTCTTCTGCTACTGTATTTAAGTTAGTCCATCCTTCGTAGGCCCATAGAGTTGCAACAACAGCTATGGCTATCATGCCAAAGATATTTGTTCCACTTGTCCTTGAGTATTCAACAGCTGTACCAAGTCTTAAGTCTGGACTAACCTTACCTACAAAGAGGGCTGCTATCATTACTATTCCAATGGGAACGAGTTTTGCAACCATGGATAGGTTTTGTAAAATTGCTGAAGCCTTAACTCCAAGCATATTGTAGATAGTTAAAATAATTATCAAAGTTATGGCTGCCATCTTAATTCCAAAGTCAGAAATTTCAAAGAAACTTTTGAAAACTGACATCAAGGCAATGGCAACTGCGGCAACAGAACCTGGTCCACCAACTATCCAGTCAGTAAAACCAGAGATAAATCCAACTATTGGGTGGTAGGCTTCGTTTAAGTAGACGATTCTTCCCCCAGCTTTTGGCATGGCAGTACCAAGTTCTGCATAACAAAGACCACCGAATAGGGTGATAAGTCCACCAATAATCCAACATATAAGGGCAAGACCAGAGTTCATGCCAGTCCTTTGTAGAACATAGGAACCTAGGTAGAAGATACCTGAACCTATCATGATCCCGCCAATAATACTTACGCCTCCAAATACACCAATTTCTCTCTTAAATTCAGTGGTTTCTGTGGTTAATTTTTCAATGTCCTTTGAATCGTTATTCATAACACACCTCTTTCTTTTTTCTTCTCTTATTAATTTTTAGTTTTTAAAGCTGTGAACTGGTGCTGGTATATAGCCACCACGGTTTGCAAACCTATCAGCACTTCCTGGATGAACTGGGACAATAGGAGCAGATCCTAGTAGGCCACCGAAAACTGCCTCGTCGCCAATACCCTTTCCAATTACAGGAACAAGTCTAGCAGCAGTAGTCTTTTGATTTATAATTCCAATCATGGCTTCGTCAGCAATAATTGCAGCTATAGTTGTAGCCTTTGTGTCTCCTGGGATTGCAATCATGTCGAGACCAACGGAGCATACGCAAGTCATGGCTTCAAGCTTATCAAGGCCAATGTGACCATTTCTTGCAGCTTCAATCATTCCCTCGTCTTCACTCACTGGTATAAAGGCACCAGATAGGCCACCAACATGGTCAGATGCCATAATGCCACCTTTTTTAACTGCATCATTTAACATGGCAAGGGCTGCAGTAGTTCCATGACCACCTGCAAATTCAACACCAATTTCTTCTAGGATTCTTGCAACAGAATCTCCAATTGCTGGAGTTGGAGCAAGGGACAAGTCAATTGTTCCAAAGGGAACTCCAATTTTTTTGGCAACTTCAGTGCCAATTAATTCTCCAAGTCTTGTTATCTTAAAGGCAGTCTTCTTAATAGTTTCTGAAACAACGTGGAAGCTTTCTCCCCTAACCTTTTCTAGTGCGTACTTTACAACTCCTGGACCAGAAACTCCAACATGAAGGACTACATCTCCCATTCCAACACCGTGGAAGGCACCTGCCATAAAGGGATTGTCCTCTACTGCGTTGGCAAATACAACAAGCTTTGCACATCCAATGGAGTCTGCCTCCTTAGTTAATTCTGCAGTTTCTACAATTTTTTCTCCCATTAACTTAACTGCGTCCATGTTGAGGCCATTTTTTGTGGTACCAACATTTACAGAAGAGCAAACTTTTTCTGTTTCAGCAAGGGCAGCAGGAATTGAGTTTATTAAAGTTTCATCAGCAGGAGTCATTTCTCCATGAACTAGGGCAGAGTAACCACCGATGAAGTCTACGCCAATTTCCTTTGCAGCAGCATCAAGAGTCCTTGCAAATTCTATGTAGTCCTTCTCATCAGTTGCACCAGCGATTAGGGCAATTGGTGTAACAGAAACCCTCTTATTTACAATTTCAACCCCGTACTTGTGACCAACTTCGTTGGCATATTCAACAAGGTGCTTGCCATATTTTGTAATCTTGTCGTAGATCTTCTTACGGGCAGCGTCTCCATCCTTATCTATGCAGTCTAGTAGCGATATTCCAAGAGTAACTGTCCTAATGTCAAGGTTCTCTTGGTCCAGCATTCTTACAGTTTCTAAAATTCTTTGTCTATCCATGTCTGCTCCTTAAATTTGGTGCATCTTGTCAAAGATACCTTGGTGTTGAACTCTTATAGAAAGATCTAGTTCCTTGCCAAGCTCTTCATAAGCGTCAACAACTTCTTGGAATTCAACGTTCATCTTAGTTAAATCAACAATAACAATCATTGTGAAGTAATCATCTAATATTGTTTGAGTGATATCAACAATGTTTAAGTCAAATTCCACCATCTTCTTTACTACTTCATATACAATACCTATCTTGTCACTACCTATTACAGTTATAACGGCTCTCATAATTTCCCCCTTAAATAAAATTACAACTATTATACCATAGTTTAAGACTCTAATGCCCCATTTCTTATTGTATTTAGCCTAACTTTATTATAATATTTTATTAAAGGAGGCAGACATGAAAAAATTTAAAATTATTATTCTTGCCTTGATAGGAATTTTATTTTTGACATCTTGTGGAGAAAATAAAAATTCTAATGGAGATAAGAATATTGGAGAAAAAAATAAAGTTGAAGAAAAAGAAAAAGTTTCATCAGAAGAAAGTAAGGCAAAACTTTTTATTGCCAGAGAAAATCTTGGAGAGTCTGATGGAAAATTTCCTAAATCAGAAATTATTGGCAGCTTAAGTGATAGCGACTACGAAAAAATTTTTAAGGACACAAGTTTATCTGATAAGAAAATAGATAAGGTCGAGGATAACTTGGGCGATGTAATAGTTTCTTCCGAATCCAGAGAAGTTAAGCTAGCAAGAGAGAGTCAAGATAATATTTTTCACAACGAAGAGTTTACAGACGACCAATCTAAAATTCTTGAGTCGAAGGATAATTTGAGGGACAAGGCCCTAGGTCTCTTACTATCAAATCAAGTCCAAAATACTGAAATTATGAAGAATCCTGGCGACTACCAAATTTATTACACTCATCTCGTTAAGGACTTCTTTGAAGATGGGAAATTAATTTTCCTTGCAATTGTAACTAATGAAAATTATTCCTACAAGAATGGAATTTTTAATAGCGAATCTGGCTATACTACTCCTATGGAAATTCAATATGTCCTAGATCAAGATAAAAACTTTGTCTTTGATGAAAGAATCGAAGCTATGGATGGGGCTGGATACGGACCTTCTATTCAAAAAATGGCTAGGAATGACGAGGATATCTATGGCGAATTGATGTTTTCTGATAGGAGGAAAGACCACTACGATAAATTGATGGAAGAATTGTTTTACAAGGCTCAGGAAAAAGGCCTAAAGGACTTCAGCCACAAGCTAGAAGAAGTTCCTGGCTACGAGGATGATGTGGTCTACATTGAAAAGGGACCAAACCATATACCAGGCACAATAGAAATCGCCAAGAAAAAAGATTACGAAGAAGCAAAGGAGAAAGTAGGGAAAGAAAACTGGACCTATTGTGAGGGTGTAGTTTATCACAAGGCCACTGGCATCGCTGTAAAGTGTATAATTGATTATTTCGAATAATTTTTAAAAATTTTATAAAATCTAGAATATTTAATTTCTTTAATAATAGTTTTTTATATGATAGGCTGTAAAATTTAAAAATAACGCATATTATACCAACAGAACATCGTCAATCTAATATGCAAGAAATTAAAATATGAGGTTGGTTAGTATATAGGTAGTAATCAATTATGATAAGATCATGATTACTTCAAGTTTTTAGAGCATACATATTGTTTTTCATATGTATGTTCTGTTTTTGAATTGGCTTATTGAATAGGAGAATTTTATATGAAAAAAATAAATTAATTAATATAATATTTTATATAAGTGGATTGATATATTTATCGATATTAATTATGCTTTTATTTAAAGGGTTTGGGAAAAGAATGGATTCACGATCTATAAACTTAATTCCGTTTAAAACAATATTTAACTACATAACTTTAATTGATAGTAGTAAATTTGGCTTCTTCATAGAAAACATTATTGGCAATATTTTATTATTTTTGCCAATGGGGGTTTATTTAAATGTAATAACAGATCGTAATAAATTAAGTTTAACCATTATCATTTTGAGTAGTATTTTAGTTGAAGTTATTCAATATTTGTTCAACTTTGGAATTTTAGATATTGATGATGTTATATTGAATTCTATTGGTGGATTTATAGGAATAAAGATTTATAATTTTCTACTAACTAAATTCAAAACAAGAGATAAAATAAAAAGAATCACTATAGCAGCTTCTATAATGATATTTATTTTGATATGCATTATTATACTTTATCAAAATATATATTTATAGTAAGAGAATCTGGGCCAATATAAATGAATATTAGTTAAAATAAGATCTAAATGAATTGAACCCCAAAATCCGGAATAAGGATGGAGGGGTTCAGTTCATTTTTAACAAACTATTTATTTTTCTTTTTCTAAAAAATTTATAAACTTACTTACAAGCGTCAATAAATTTTTCAAAAATCATATTCATTTCCTTGTCGTCGTACATCATTTCTGGGTGCCATTGGACTGCAAGGGCAAATTTCTTATCCTCTAAGTAAACTGCTTCTACTAGGCCTTCTTCTGATAGGGCTGCCTTCTTTAGTCCCCTTCCAAGATCGTTTATGCCTTGGTGGTGGTAGGAGTTAGTCCAGATTTCTTCTCTTTTAAAGATATCAAAAAGTGGAGTGCCTTCTAGGACCTTTAGCTCGTGGGATGGCTCGTTTCTCAAGGAGTTACTCATTGAATGAGCTGGAAAACCTGCTGATGGCAAATCTTGGTGGATAGTTCCTCCAAGTGTCACGTTTAAGATTTGAAGTCCCCTACAAATTCCCAAGAAGGGGATGTCCTTTTCAAGGGCATATTCTGTCATAAAGATTTCTTCGTGGTCTCTTATGTTGTCGAACTTGCCAGCTTTGCCAGAGTTTCTCTCGTTGTAAGTCCTTGGATTTACATCGTGACCACCTGATAAAAGTAGGCCGTCAATCTTATCTAAAACTGTTCTCATGTCTTCCATAGTCTTTATGTTTGGAATTAAAATTGGAATTCCACCATTTCTTTCAACTGCCCTAATGTAATCCGCTGCTATTAGTTGCCAGTCTTGGCCTTCTACTCCAATTTGTCCAACGTCATTTTGAGAAATATCTCTAAGTGAGTTAACAGAAATTCCTATAATTGGTTTCATAATCTTCCTCCCTTTTTTTATTAAACTCATTATAACAAAGACTTACAAAAATTGTAATAGAATAACTTCTGGTCTAGCTTCATTGCCTAAAAAAATATATTAATATATAATTACTAGATTAGAGGTGTTTTATGAGTTTAAATAAACAATTTTTTAAGTTTGTTATCCCATCAATTATTGCAATGTGGGTTTTTTCTATTTACACAATTGTAGACGGTTTTTTCGTTGCAAACTTTGCCGGCGAGTTGGAACTATCGGCTGTAACAATAGTTGTTCCTTATGTGAACTTCTTGTTTGCAATTGCAATTATAACTGGTGTGGGATCACAAACAATTATAGGAATAGAACTAGGTAAGGGAAACAAGGACGAGGCCAACAAGGTCTTCACCTTTATAATTTTATTTATCCTTGCCTTTTCAGTAGTGCTTGCCCTTCTTGCAATAATTTTTATGAATCAAATAATAAGATTTTTGGGAGCAGACTCAACTCTTTTTCATCTGTCTCACGATTACTTGTCTGTTATTGTATTCTTCTCACCCTTCTATATCATTGCCTATGCCTTTGAGGTCTTGGTAAAGGTAGACGGCTTTCCTAGGACTGCAATTATTGGTGCAGTTTCTGCTTGTGTAACAAATATAATCTTAGACTACATCTTAATCCACAAGTTTCAAATGGGAGTAAGAGGAGCTGCCCTTGCAACGGGCATTGCACAGTTTTTGTCCTGCCTCATATTTTTTATTCACTTTAGGGCCGCCAAGGGTTACCTTCGCTTTGTAAAAATTAAGATGAGTGCTAAAGAAGTCTTTCATTATTTAAAAAAGACTGTTGTCTATGGTTTTGGAGAGTTTATCTCTGAACTAAACACTGCAACCTTTGTCTTTATCTTTAACCTCTTTATAATAAAATACCTTTCACCAGAATATCTATCTGCCTACGCAGTTATAAATTACATGTCCCTCTTTGTCAACTCCACCTTCCAAGGAGTTTGCCACGGGACCCTACCCCTTCTCTCCTACTATCACGGATCCAAGGAAAGGGATAAGTCTATAAAAATTATTAGGATGAGTTTTATCTTCATCTTTATAATTTCTGTAATTATGTATTCTATTGCCTACTTTGGTGCAGAAACCCTCTTCAATATGTTCTTGGAGAACAAAAATATGATTTCTTCTTCCATTAGGCCTATGAGGATTTATGCCCTTATGTTTTTGTTGGCAGGTCACAACTTGTTTATTGCCTCCTTGTCATCGGCTATTGGAGACCCAAAGTATTCCATAGTCATAAATATTTTGAGGGGATCAGTATCCCTATTCATCTCCATTTATTTAATGGTTCACGTCTTTGGAGTGAGATACCTATTCTTAGGAGCAGGAGTATCTGAGTTAGTGGTATTTGCCATTGCCCTCTACTCCCTAAGGAAGATGTTAGATAAATCTGCCTTAAGAGTTAAAGAAGGATAAGAATTTTAATATTGAAAAAAGGAAGTCGTGTGACTTCCTTTTTTTTATAACTTCAAATTGTTTTTCGTCTTTATTTATAAGTTTTAAAAATTTAAACTCAGTCTAAATACTTTTTAAATTCTTCTGGTATATTTTCAGAAAGGTAGGCTAGACCAAAGATGTCTGGTCCCACGTGGGCTGCTATAGTTTGTCCCACTTCAAGGGAAAGGAACTTGTTATATCCTCTCTCTTCTAGTTTTTTTATTAGTGGATCCAAGATTTTTATGTCGTCAGCATATACTGGAAAGACCCTATCTGATCCATCTGATGAAGTTCTCTCGCTCATCATCTCCATCATCTTCTTGTAGGATTTGTTCTTGCCACGAACTATTTCTGATACAAAGAGTTTTCCTTCTTCGTCTACTTCTAGTATTGGAAGAATGTTTAAGACACTTGAGATTTTTGCCTTGGTTCTTGAAACTCTTCCACCCTCATAAAGATATTTTAGGTCGTAAACTGTGAAGATGTGCTTAGTTTTTTCCACCAAAAATTTAAGAAGGTTTAGGACTTCATCATAAGTTGCACCATTTTGGGCAGCTAGTCCTGCAAAGTAGGTGATTTGCCCGAAACCAACTGAAGCTGCAAGTGAGTCCACTACTTCAACTCTTATGTCATACTTTTCTTCAATTTCTTTTTTTGCCATACAGGCATTTTGATAGGTTCCACTTAGTCCTGAAGATAGGGTTAGGGCAATGATGTCTTTGCCTTCCTTTGCAAATTCTTCAAACTCCATGAGGTATTCATAATAAGTTATCTGGCTTGTTTTAAAAAATGCGCCCTCTCTCATCCTCTTATAGATCTCTTTGTTAGTAAGGTCCTCTGAAAGGTCTTCGCCCTTTTCGTCAGTTCCCTTTATTCTCAAAACTTTTACATCTAAGTTTTTTAAAGTTTCTTTATCTAAGTCACATGAGGAGTCGGATATTATTTTAAAAGTCATTTGTCCCTCCTGCTGATTTCCAGCTCTTATATTTAAGTTAAAAGTAAATCTTTATGTCAAATTTTATTATTTTTAAAATTATTTTTCCTACTTTTAAAATATTTTCTTCACATCTTTTCAAAAGAAAATATCATCACTTCTAATATTATAACATAGGCTTAATTTTTCATATATTATTTTATAATAATAAATCTAAGTATAATGACCTTAAAATATTATTTAATTTGATATAATAATTTTATGGAAATTAAGTTTATGAAAGAGGCAATCCGCTATGGCCGCAGGTCTCTATTATCAGATGACGTGCCCATTGGCTGTGTCGTCGTCAAAAATAATAAAATAATTGGATATGGTTACAATAAAAAAGAGGACTTAAAGAACCCCACAGCTCATGCAGAGATTATGGCAATATCTATGGCATCAAGGCACCTGAATTCTTATCATCTTGAAGGCTGTGACATCTACGTTACTCTTGAGCCCTGCCTCATGTGTGTGGGTGCAATCTTAAATGCCCGCATCAAAAATTTATATTTTGGAGCTCGCAACAAGAGGTTTGGCGCTGTGGTCTCTCACCAAAAAATAGAAAAACTCATAACTAATCACAGGATCAATTATGAGTATGGTATCTTGGAAAGAGAGTGTGCAAGTTTAATCACTGGGTTTTTCTCAGAACTTAGGAAGAGGTCCAAATAAGAAGGGTAGATTTACTTGCAAAAATTCTAACAAAAATTTGTCGTAATAGTTCTTTGTGACAAGGGCGATAATTATTCCAATAATTGCCCCAATTATTACGTCGCTAGGATAGTGAACGAAGTGGTAGATCCTTGAGAAGGCAATTAAGGTCGCTATCACAAGAAAGAAGATTCCCATCCCCCTGAAGTAAAAATAAATTGTCAGAGCTGCTGCAAAGGAAGATGAAGCGTGACCTGATGGAAAGGAAAAGTCTTTTGGATCCTTTATAAGGAGCTCCACCTTTGTTATCCAAGAGGGTCTCTTTCTCTTTAGGATATTTTTTAAGAAGAGGTTGCAGACTATGCCGTTAAAGATAAGGGCAAGTATTACATTTATGCTCTCAACCCTAAAGCCCAGGTAGAAGAGGATATAAACTGTAAAAAGCCAAATTGCTCCTCCAGTCCCTAGGTGGGTTATGGCAATCATATACCTATTTAAGACGTCGTTCCTTATGCCAAGGAGCCAGTTTAAAAATTTGCTATCCATTAAAACTCCTATATTTTTTACAAAAAAAGGCCTATCACTAGGCCATGAAATTACATTCTATTTTCGTTGTCAACCCATTCTTTAGCTTCTTCAACTGATTCTTCTGTTGGAATGTCGATTCCTGTTTCAGGATCTTTACCTGCAGTCTTTGCATATAAATCAGAGTCTGATCTATCATTAGGGTTTATTTGTTTTTGTTGGTCCATGTTAGCTTTCATTTCTTTCTTCTTTGCATCAGAAAGAGTTTTTGAGTTTTCAATTAAATCTTTTTCTTTTTTATTGTCTGTCATGATATCCCTCCATTAGTTTGTTAGTTATATATTATTACAAATATTTAATAATTACAAATAATTTGAGTAAATCTTAAGTATAATAAAATCATATTTTTAATTAAGTTTTATCTTTCCTTTTTTGGGTAATCCTTTATTGTTAAATATATATTAGGAAGTGTTATATGTTAAAAGTAATTTTCGATAACCTAGGCGAGTATAAAAAGTACGCTGTGCTCTCGCCTTTTTTTGTTTTGCTAGAGGTCTTGATGAACGCATCAATCCCCTTCTTCATGACAAAGATAATAGACCAGGGGATCTTGGTTAATTCCTCTCAAAATATAATTAAGTACGGAATAATTTTATTTATTGCGGCGGGCATTTCTCTTGTCACTGGCGTGATCTCGGGCTATCTTGCCACTAAGGCATCAAGTGGTCTTGCAAAAAATATGAGGGCATCTATGTTTAAGAACATAACAGACTTCTCCTTTGAGAACATGGACAAGTTTAAGTCTGGGTCCCTTATCACCCGTATGACAACTGATGTCCAAGCTGTGCAAATGGCCTTCCAAATGACTATAAGGATGGCAATTCGTTCGCCCCTTACCCTTATCTTTTGTTTTGTCATGTCCTTTAGACTTTCAAGGGACCTAGCTCCAACTTTTGTAATTATTATTCCCCTCATTGGCATTGGTATGGGACTTATTATAAAGGGAGCTTATCCAATTTTTGAAAAAGTTTTTAGAATTACGGACAAACTTAATACCGACGTGTCAGAAAACCTATCTGCCATTCGTGTGGTTAAGTCCTTTGTAAAAGAAGAAAAGGAAATTCAAAAGTTCAATGAAGTTTCTGATGACCTACAAAATAATTACATCAAGGCTTCCAAGCTCCTAGCTTTTTCCAATCCTTTAATGAACTTTTCAACCTATCTTATGACAATTTTAATTGCCTGGTTGGGAAGTCACTTCATTGTGGCTGGAAACATGACAACTGGAGCCTTAACAGGTCTTGTTACTTACGCAATCCAAATTCAAATTTCACTTATGATGCTCTCAATGATTCTCGTTCAAATTACAATTGCAAGAAACTCCATAAGACGTATCAACGAAGTTATTGCAACTAAGTCTTCTATTGTCAGCCCAGAAGACCCTATAAAAGAAGTAAAAAATGGAGAGATTGTCTTTGATGACGTCTTCTTTTCTTATTCTGGAGACCTAGACAAGTCTGTTTTAAAAAATATTAATTTAAAGATAAATTCTGGCGACTATGTGGGAATGATTGGACCAACAGGCTCTGGTAAGTCCACACTTATTAGCCTCGTTGCAAGACTCTTTGACCCCACAAGGGGGACTGTCTATGTAGGGGGCGAAGATGTTCGCGACTACGACCTAGCTGATCTTCGTGACCAAGTCTCTGTAGTCCTACAAAAAAATCAACTCTTCACAGGTACACTTCGTGAGAATTTGAAGTGGGCTGGCGATGAACTTACTGATGAAGAACTAAAAAAAGCCCTCTACATTGCATCCTGTGACGACTTCATAGACCCCGAAAGGGACCTTGACATGATGGTCCAAAGAGGAGGAAGCAACTTTTCCGGTGGTCAAAGGCAAAGAATTTCTATTGCAAGGTCAATCCTAAAGAACCCAAAGATTTTAATTATGGACGACTCAACTTCTGCCCTTGACAACAAGACTGAAGAGAAAATAATTTCTTCTTTAAATAAATTAAAACCTGATATGACAAAGATTTTAATTTCGCAAAAGATCAAGTCCCTAAAGAACACTGACTACACCCTAGTCCTTGATCTTGGAGAGATTGAATCTATTGGCAGACATGAAGAGCTTATAGAAAAGAGTCCAATCTATAGGGAAATTAACGAAACTCAAGAAAGTGACGGTGATTTTGATGCAGAAGAATAAGACAAAAATTACATCTCCTGAAAATAAGGAAGCGGCAAAAAAATTATTCTCCTTTATCTTTAAGAGGCATAAGTTTAAACTCCTAGGAGTTTCTCTTATGGTAATAATTTCATCCTTTGCCACAATTTCTGTGTCACTCTTTATGAGATTTTTAATTGACGACTATATCATTCCCTTGGTAAATAGTTCAAATCCTGATTTTTCTAACTTGTTAGCCATGCTAATTAAGATGGGAATATTTTTGGCAATTGGCGTTATATCTTCCTTCACCTACTCAAGGCTTATGGCTTCAATCTCTGAATCAACTCTTGGGGAAATGAGAAAGACTATGTTTAAGAAGATGCAGTCCCTACCCGTCTCCTACTTCGACCAAAATAGTCACGGAGACATTATGTCCTACTACACAAATGATGTCAGGGCCCTTGGGGATATGATAGCCCAATCCTTCCCATCCTTTGTGTCCTCTGCTATGACAATTATCATGGTCCTAATCGCCATGTTTTCACAGTCCTTCTTTCTATCTCTGGTAATAATTTTGACAGTGGGACTTATGATTTTTACCATGAATACAATTGGGGGCAAGTCCTCCCACTTCTTCTTGAGCCAGCAAAAATCTCTTGCCAAGACCAATGGCTACATCGAGGAGATGATTGACGGCCTAAGGGTTGTAAAGGTCTTTAACCACGAAGACAATGCCATAGAAGACTTTAGGGTAATAAACGAAGAGCTCATGGAAAATACCATGATAGCCAACAGGCTTGGTCTCTTCCTCTTCCCAATAATTTTTGGGATTGGAAACTTCCAATATATTTTATTTGCCCTTATTGGTGGCCTCATGGCGGTCCACGGTGGCTTTGGCATCACTGTTGGTGTGGTGGCTTCCTTCCTACAACTTTCAAGGACTTTGACAGGTCCCATGGGACAAATTGGTGGAAATATAAATTCTGTTGTCCTTGCCATAGCAGGTGCCAGAAGAATATTTGACTTCCTTGAAGTTGAGCCAGAAGACTATTCTGGCGAAGTTGAAAAAGTTGTAAAAGTCGTTGACGGAGAAGAAAAATATTATTGGCACGACCTTAAGACTGACGAATACAGAGAGCTATTGGGAGACATTCGCTTTAAAAATGTTGACTTCTCCTACGATGGAAAGAAGAAAATCCTAAAAAATATAAATCTCTACGCTAAACCAGGTCAAAAAGTTGCCTTTGTTGGGGCAACAGGTGCCGGAAAGACAACTATTACCAACCTTATAAATAGGTTTTATGAAATCGACAGTGGAGAAATTACCTTTGATGGCTTAGACATTAAGAGGATTAGGAAGGACCACCTTCGCTCATCCCTTGGCATGGTCCTCCAAGACACCCACCTCTTTACAGGTACTATTGCAGAAAATATAAATTACTCTGTGGAAGATGTGGACATGGAAAAAACTATTGCAGTTGCAAAGAGGACTAACGCCCACGACTTTATCAAGAACTTAAAGGATGGCTATGACACCATGATAAGTGGTTCAGGTGGCGAACTATCTGAAGGGCAAATGCAGCTTCTTTCTATTGCAAGAGCAGAAATCTACAACCCACCAGTTATGATCCTAGACGAGGCAACATCATCAATTGACTCTCGTACAGAAAAAATCGTTCAAGAGGGCATGGACCAAATCATGAAGGGCAGAACAACCTTTGTCATCGCCCACAGGCTCTCAACAATTATGAACTCAGACGTTATTATCGTCTTGGAAAATGGAGAAATAGTCGAAAGAGGCGACCATGCAGACCTACTTGAACAAAAGGGAATCTATTACAAGCTTTACACAGGTGGCTTCGACGAATAAATTTTATAAAACAAAAAGGTGCTGGATTTTTCCAACACCTTATTTTTTTTAGAAATCTCTATTTTTATAAAATTTTTGTGAAAGACTTATGGATATGAAGACTATTAGCAAAACAAGTAATAGTGAAATTAGTAAAGTCATAAAAATATTGTTTTCCATAAATATAAACAGCTCATTTAAAGAATCTTTGAGAGCCATGACAAGAAAAGAAAGTAGACCAATAAAGGCAAAAGTTAAAGCCGAAATGGACTTAGATTTCTTGTATCCAAACTTAAAATAAAGTGGATACTTAAAGGAAATAAAAACTAAATAGACTAGGAGATAGGCTAAACTTGTCGCCAAAAATTCTCTTATGTCAGCGGTCTCAACAAAGAAAGAAAAAATTATGGAGAAAACCATGCTTATTAAGAGGGCAAAGATAAATAAAACCAAGGCAAAAACGTACCTGCCTAGGACAACTTTTTCAGATTTTATGCCAAAGATCCTATAAAGACTGTCGATCCCTGCTTCTTCTCCTATTAAAAAGGGATAGGAAGAATAAACTATAGAAAATATGAGGATTGCTGAGTTTGCAGTTAAGGGATTACTTGTAACAAAGAAGTAGACCAAATACAAGAAAATCATTATTATTAAATTTTTGAGGGTAAAGTAGGGCTTGATGGAAATATAGTCTAAGTTTACAATTTTCTTTATATCTTTCATTTCTTCCTCCCATATAAAACTAAAATTTTATTAATATCTGGCTCTTCAACAAATAAGTCCTCTGGAATATTTTCTCTCGTAACATTTTTTACAAGAGCATCAAAGGTAGTTGAGTTTGATTTTATGCCAAGGACATCAAATTCTTTCAAGAGGTCTTTGTCCTCTGCACCGCCCTTTAGGACTAAATATTTTTCCAAAAATTCTTCCTTACTACAAGAATCAATTACTTTTCCATTATCAATAAAAATAATATAGTCAGCAATTCTGTCCAAGTCTTCAGTGATATGTGTAGAAAAAAGCACTGTATTGTTTTCATCTTCCACAAATTCCTTCAAAATATCTGTGAGTTCATCTCTCATGCTTGGGTCAAGTCCACTTGTTGGCTCATCTAAAATCAAGAGATTAGCCTCGTGAGAAAGAGCTATAGAAAGCATAAGCTTTATTTTCATTCCACGAGAAAGTTCTCTAACTTTTTTATTTTTTTCAATGCCAAAATATTTAATATAGTCAAAAAACTTTTCTTCCTTCCAATTTTCGTAGCCACACTTCATAGCATCATTTACAAGAGAAATTTTCCAGTCTTTGGACAAGAAGGAGTCGTCCATAATTATCCCCACATCTTGAAGATAATTTAAATTCCTTGCATCTTCTCCGTCCACAAATACTTCTCCCTCATAATTTATTAGGGACAAGAGGGACTTTATTGTAGTTGTCTTTCCCATTCCATTTTTTCCAATAAATCCAGTGATATATCCCTTTTTTATTTCAAAGGACTCTTCTCCCAAAATAAACTTGTCGTAGGTCTTTTTCAAATTTTTAACTTCAATTTTATTCGTCATAGTCCAAGCCCTCCTTGTATAAAAATTCAAATAATTCTAAAATTGTTTCCTTGTCTAAATCTAAATCGGCAGATAATTTTATAGCTTCTTGCAAGTGATTTTCCAATTCCTTTTGCATTTCTTCTCTCTTGACCTCTGAGTCCTTGCTGGCCACAAAGGTCCCAAGTCCCTGCCTAGACTCAACAAAGCCCTCTTCTTCCAATTCGTCGTAGGCCTTTTTCACTGTCAAGATGCTTACCTTTAAGTCCTTGGAAAGAGTCCTCACAGAAGGAAGCTGCTCTCCTTCTTTAACCTTGTTTTTTAAAATGTTTTCTTTTATAGCATTCTTTATCTGTTCATAAAGAGGAATTGAGGATCCATTTATTAAAATAATTTTCATTTTGCCTCCTTGTTATATAACACTATATAACAGTCTATAACACTTGTCAATTATTTTAATTTTTTATAAATATTTTTGATATAATAAGGGAAAAGGAGAGAATTTCTATGAATAATGAGGCTAAAAAATATAAAAAGAATGTGGCTTTTATAATTTTTGCAAGCTTAATAATATTTTCCACTTGCTTTTATTATGTAAAGCTAAGAAAGCCTGACGCCTATGTGACCATGGATCCTCTCACAATTCAGTTTCACTTCACTGGCTACGATGGATCTGGCAAGGCTGAGATAGAAATCCTTGAATATCCTAAAATTGTCAGTATAAAGAATGAGAAGGACAGAGAAGATATAGAAAAAATCCTTCACAACCCAAGTATTGAGTGGAGCAAAAATGAAAACTTAAGAAATGGAGAAGAGATATCTTTTTATATTAGATATAAAAACACAGGAAAATATTATATTAAATTTAACAGAGAATATGGACGTCTTGGGACAATAGTCCAAGACCTAATTCCCACAAAGTAATTTTAATTTTTGGAGAAGATTTTGAAAAAGAAAAAGAAAATTATGATACTTATTTTATTACTCATTATTATTCCAATTATATACAGCTTGAATACAAAAAATCCCCCTGGCACCAACCTGTCATCTGACTTTAAGAATGCTGACTGCGAATTTTTATATGACTTGACCTATCTAAAGGATGGAAAGAGGATTCACGAGAAGAGGATTTTTAAGCGAGAGATGGATCTTATAAAAAATGCCCAGGACTTTCTCATGCTGGACTTCTTCCTCTTTAACGACGAGTACCCAAACTCCATGACCTTTCCAAGTCAAGTAAAGGAGATGACGGACCTCTTAATTGCAAAGAAAAAAGAAAATCCTGCCATGCCAATTTTATTTGTCACAGACCCCATAAATAATTTTTACGGGGCCTATGAAGAAGATAATCTAAAGAAGCTTCGTGAAAATGGAATTGAAGTTGTGGTCACTGACTTAAACAAGATGCGTGACTCCAATGCCCTTGTATCTGGAATTTACAGGGCCTATCTCCAATGGTTTGGGACATCTGGTGGCGGCTGGATCAAAAACTTTTTTGACAAAGATGCCGACAAGGTGAATGTGAGGTCAATTTTAAAACTCGCCAACTTCAAGGGCAACCACAGAAAAGTTTTGATTTCAGAAAAGGAAGCCCTAGTTGCTTCGGCAAACCCCCACGACCCATCAGCCCACCACTCCAATGTGGCCATGGTCTTTCGTGGCAAGTCCGTGGAGGATTTAATTAAGTCTGAGTCCATATTTTTTGACAAACTTCCTAAAGAAATAGAAAATTTTAAAGCTGAAGAAGTCACTTCTCCTTACAAGCTCAATGTCATCACTGAAGGCAAAATTTATGATGAAATTTCAAAAAATATTAAGGAAACAAAAAAGGGCGACGAGATAAATCTTGGAATCTTTTATCTTTCAGAATTTAGGATTTTAAAAGAGCTTGGCGAAGCTGCAAAGCGTGGAGTTGATGTAAAGATCATTGCAGACCTCAACAAGGATGCCTTTGGACTAGAAAAAAACGGATCACCCAATAGGCCTGCCCTAAGTGAGTTAAAAGAAGACTATCCTGACATAAATATTCGCTGGTATCAAACATCAGGCGAGCAGTTCCACACAAAATTTATTTACTTCGACTTCAAGGACAGGGACCCACTTGCCATCCTTGGATCAGCCAACTACACAAGGAGAAACCTGGATAACTTTAACCTTGAAACAAATCTTGCAGTGGAAATGGAAAAAGATTCTCCTATGGCGAAGGAGATGAAGGACTATTACGCAAGAATTTGGAATAACGAGGACGGAGATTACACTCTTCCTATCGAAGACTTTTATGAAAGTAGATTTATTATGAGGATTCTCTGGAAAATCCAAGAAAAGACAGGCCTTTGTACCTGGTAAAATTTTAAACATTAAAAAATCACGGTAGAAATTACCGTGATCTTTTTTTATTTATCAACTATATACTTTATTTCTGAAATCAAGTCGTCATCTGATAAGAGTGTAGGGCTTTCTTGGCCGCCAAGCTTTCCATAAAAAGAATAGTGAAATTTATTTGTGTTCCTATCTCTTTCTGAGTCGTACATATATATTGTATCTTCCTCATCTTTATTGTGTAGCTTAATTAATAAAGAATTGTAATCTGGGATTGAATCATAGGAATATCCCTGGTCCACAACTTTACAGTTTCCCAAGAGACTTATTATCTCTCCTAACTTTTCTTCATTGTTTTCAGAAGAAAAAATCTCTCTTGTAGTCATATCTTCTTCATCTGCAATTACTTCCACGCTTAAAGATTCAAATTTATAAACTTCTCCAGTGGAAAATTTTATCTCGTGACTTTGGTCCTTCTTACAAGCTGT